>RRBB01000439.1:0-4314 GCA_006543605.1 Rhodococcus sp. WS4 | reverse complement strand
CCGTGTTCAACGTCCCGATCAGCGGCGCCCGCCACGTCGCCGCCCGCTCCTTCCCCCTGGAACGAATCCGCTTGCTGGCCAAGCACGCCGACGCCACCATCAACGACATCGTGCTGACGATGTGCGCGGGCACCCTGCGGGCCTACCTGCACACCCGGAACGCGTTGCCGGACAACCCGCTGATCGCGATGGTCCCCGTCTCGTTGCGCGCACCCGATACCGGGGCCGCCGACCGTACCCACGGCGGCAATCGGGTGGGCGTTCTCATGTGCAACCTCGCCACCCACCTTCCCGACCCCGCACACCGTCTCGAAACCGTGCGCAACTGCATGAACGAGGGCAAGGCCGCCCTCCAGGCGATGAGCCCCGCCCAGGTCCTCGCGATGAGCGCGCTCGGCGCCGCTCCGCTCGGCGTCGAGATGTTCCTCGGCCGCCGTGGCCCGCTGCGGCCGCCGTTCAACGTGGTCATCTCCAACGTCGCCGGTCCCCGAACCCCCCTGTACTGGAACGGGGCCCGACTCGAATCGCTCTACCCGCTCTCGATCCCCACGACCGGTCAGGCCCTCAACATCACCTGCACCAGCAGCGACGACCAGATCGTCTTCGGCCTCACCGGCTGCCGTCGCACCGTCCAGGACCTGCACCCGATGCTCGACCAGCTCGACGCCGAACTGGATCTCCTCGAGACCGCCGTCGGACTCTGACCCCGACGCCTCCCCCGCGCACGATCCTCCACATCGAGACGAAGGCAGGAACTTCCACGATGAACACCCAGACCACACCGGCCACCGCGACAGACACCGGCGTGCGCGGTCCCGCGCACGCCGCCGCGATCAGTACCGAGGAAATCAAGGCCCGGATCGAGGCCATGTTCGCCGACGACCGCCCCGATCAACAGCGGGAGGCGCGCTGACACCGTCCCCGCAGTCCATCGAACGGAGATCGAGGTGGCCGACATTGCCCTGTTGCTGCTGGTTCTCGCGGGAGGATTCGGCACCATCGCCGCCCTGCACATCCGTGTGGGGCGAACCGGCAACCGCGGTGTGTCGTGGCGCGGGGGCGCCGGTGATACGTCCGGATCTGCCGGTCGGAGCACCCACTAGGTTGTTCGGCCGACTATCGGGCACTCGGTGTGTTGGTGTCGGATCGGGGCGCAACGCCGCGATATTCGGTGAGGTCATGGCGAAGTTCGAGGTGGAGCACGAACTCGACCCCGACTCCATCCGCCGGGCGTGGCTCGCTGTTGCCGCACGCGCTCATGACGCCGAAGACTGCCGAATCCTGCTCTCCAGCCTGGGAATCCTGCCTGAGCCCGACACCCCGGCTGATTCGCAGCATCTCGTACCCCCGGTGCGGTGCCGCGTCCGGCGGTGAATCGGCGCCGTGCCCAGCCCGTCTCACGGGCTGTTCCCCGACCGCCCGCCCTTCGGTGGCTTCCCTACGATCATTCTCGTCCGCGAGCAGGGACCCGCGTCGGCCGCGGGATGTCGGCCCAGCGCGTTCACGGTGACCACCACCATGTCCGCGTCGACCGGATCGCCGACGCGCGCCCGAGTCCGTCACCGCCGTGCGGCCGCGCCCGCGCCTGTACGGCTCGTGGTGCCGGTCAGTTCGGGTCGGTGACGCGGTCGCGGCCGACGAGTTCGTTTTCGATGTCGGCGAGTCGGTCGAGGGCGAGGTCGCGGTCGGGTGCGCCGGTGGGGGTGTCGCCGGTGGCGATCGAGGTGAGCCAGTCGCCGTCGAGGGTGAGTGTGTAGACGGGCCGGTGTGCGGCGGCGGACTCGATGACGGAGGCTCTGGTGGCGTCGATGAGTTCGGTGGCTGCGGTGCGGAGGTCGAGGGCCGCACCGGTCTGGGCGGTCGTGCCGCCTTCGGCGGCGATGGTGAGGGTCCAGCTGATCATGGCGGTGCCGTCTCTCGGTGTGTGGTTGGGTTGTTGTGGTGTGAGTATGCCGGGGAGCTCGGACGTGTTGCCGGGACCCTGGCTGGCGCGCCCGGGTCCTGCGGCGGATCCGGACCCGCGGATTGTCAGCGGCAGGGCACCCAGCCGGCGCTCGGCGGTTCATGCGGGGCGTTGCCCGCCGCCACTTCTCGCGACGACGAGCCTGTGGGCGTGGGCGTCGCGAGCGGTGTGAGGGAGATCGCCGAGACATCGGTCTGCGAGGCATCGGCCCCAGTTTGCGGGACCCACCCCAATGCTTGGTGCCCTCGTCGACGCTCTCTGCCCGATGATTCGTCTCTCACCAGGGTGCATCGTTCCCCCTGGTCACATATCTGTCGCACGGACCCCGGCAACGCGCCCGCAGCCGCGTACGAGCGGCGTGTGCCGGGAGCGGCCCCGGTGCGGGCCGGTTCGGCGGGCTCTGCATTCCGGGCCACTTTCCGGACCCTCCCTCCAGCGCAGATCTACGGTAGACTTCTATATAGAAGCGGGTCGAGGGTACCCGCCGGGCACCGAGGAGGGACATGGCGCACAGGACCGCAGGCTCGGGCTACGAGTCCGATCCACAACAGCACAGCGGCGTGAGCGACCACGAGTTCATCGCCCGCATGCGAGCCGAGCTGTACAAAAGGCCGAGCATGCGACTGGTCGCCGACAGGGTCACCCACATCATGCTGGCCGGACGGATCGATCGAGACGACCCGATCCTCGAGCTCATCGACTCGGACGACATCCTCGACGAGAAGACGGTGCTCAGCGACGCCGTCGACCGCATCCTCTCGTTCCCGCACCTCTCCGCCAGAGAGGTCGCCGACCACTACGACAGGAACTGGGCCAATCCCAGCGATGCGCTGCGCAAACTCAGCGCCAAAGGCGAGGTCATCGGGCTCAAGCGGGCCGGCAAGTTCCGGTATCCGGAGTTTCAGTTCTCCCTGTCCGAGGAGGCGAATCAGGTAGTACGGGAAGGCAACGTGGCCCTCGGCGCCCGAGACGATCCGTGGGGTGTCGCGTCGTGGTGGCTCTCGCCGAACCCGTCGGCCGAAGACCGCAAGTCCCCGGTCCAACTGCTCGACGAGGGGTCCGTCGACGCCGTGCGCGCGTTGCTGCGCGCCGAGACCGCCGACGACCTTGCCTAACCGCCCACCACCGGCCTCGGTGACCGCGCACGTCGGGTCGCTCACCGCGGGAACCAAGCTCTGGCGCATCCACTCCGGCGACCCGAGCCGGGGTGTCCTGACCCTGAATCCGACCCCGGCGGGAGCGGGAAGCGGACGGTTCGACTCCTCCGACGGGTCGTACCACTACAGCTATTTCGGGGAGGACATCTCCACCTGCATAGCGGAGACCTACTGCCGGTCGCTGCCGTTGGATGATCACGTTCCCAGGATCCTGCGGAAAGCCAAGCTGGCCGGTCGAGTCCTGTCTCAGGTCACCGTCACCGACGATGTCCAGGTCGCACTGGTGCACGGCTCACATCTGGCGGCGATCGGTCAGGACACCTGGCTGACGAAATGCGATCCCGTCGACTATCGGACCACCCGGGACTGGGCGGCATCCATCCTGCACGGGACCGACGGGGTTCTCGGTATCAAGTACCGGGCACGCAACGACGAGGACCGGTTCTCCGTCGTCATGACCATCACACCCAATGCCGGTGTGGGGCTTCATGATCTGATGGCCGTGTCCCGGGGTCCGATCGTGCTCGATGACCGGTCCGGGTTGGAGCTGGTCAGATCCCATCTCGCAAAGTACAACGCAACAGTCATCTAAGCGTGTACGTGGATCTCTTACTGTCTGCCACCGGTGTGGCGGGCGTGGGAGATCTGCGTATGAAAAACCAACCGCCCGTAGGGTATTCTCCTCCGCCGGGTCTGCTCCGCCGGGGTCTCCTGGCCGCGCAGCCGCCGGTCGGTTCACTCCCCGCGCTCGACCAGGTCGGGGGCGTGCCGCCCATCCTCCGGGCCCAGGCGCTGCTCTCGGAATTCGTGCTCAGCTCGGCCCGGCGAGGCTTGAGGGACTCCCCCAGCTCGTTGACATGCGCGTCGTGTGACATCGGAGCCCGACGCGTCGACGTGACCTCCTGCACGATCCCCTCGCCAACGCCGAGCCCGCTCCTCTCCTTTCGACGAGACGAACCGGACACATCGCATACCCTGGCCCGGTGACCGATCCGACAGATCCCACTGCCGAAGCCGCCATGGTCCTGCTCCGCGAGCACGGGCCCATGCATACCGACGAATGGGCGCGGCGGCTGGTCGCCGAGGGGCACGGCTATCTCGCCGACATGGAGGAACTCGCCGAGTACATCGGCCATCCCCGGCTCGGCTACCTGGCGGACGGTCGCAGCGTGGCCCTCGACGCCCTGCTCGCCG
>RRBB01000438.1:0-4328 GCA_006543605.1 Rhodococcus sp. WS4 | reverse complement strand
ATCCTGATCAGCGGCGCCACCGAAGTGATCCTCATCGACGCGCTCTACCTCAAAGACGACGTCCAAGACCTCGGCGACCTGATCGAACGCACCGGCAAAAAACTCACCACCATCTACATCACCCACGACCACCAGGACCACTACCTAGGCATCGGACCCCTCAAGGAACGGTTCCCCGACGTCAAATGCGTGGCCCTGCCACACGTGATCGAGTCCATGAAAGAAACCATGGACCTGCAAACCATGCAGTGGAACCTGCTCTTCGGCGACGCCGTCATCCCCGCCGGCCCACTCCCCGAACCCCTCGACGGCCACACCCTCTACGTCGACGGCTCCCCACTCAACATCATCGAAGTCAAACAAGCCGACGTCCACCCCACCACCATCGTGCACATCCCCGACATCGACACCGTCATCGCCGGCGATTCCATCTACAACGAGATCTACCCCATGCTCGGCCTGTCAACCCCCGCCGAATGGCAGGACTGGCTCGACACCATCGATGTCGTCGAACAACTCCAACCGAAAATGATCGTCTGCGGACACCGCAGACCCGACGGCGACGACTACGCCGTCGACACCATGATCGCCCAAACCCGTTCCTACATCCAAGACTTCATCACCGCCTTCCCCACCGCGAAGGACGCCGACGACCTCGTCGCCACCATGTCCGCGAAATACCCCAACCACGCCAACCTCTGGACCCTGCAATTCTCCGCCATCAACGCGATCGCGGCCCGCGACGGCGCGCAATAACACAAAACACCACGCCCCGACCCGGGTCAGAGCGCCCTTCTTCGGGATCCACACGACCCAGGAGGACCAATGTCAGCCGCCATCACCCCAAACCGTTCCGTCACGCTCAACGACAGCGACGACCTGGCTGCGTCTGTGCCGGTGGTGTCATGATGGCGGCCCTCTCGCACAGGCTCGGCGCCCTCGTGCACCATGGCACGGAGCCCGACGTCGGGGCCGACACCACCGTGCTTCGATCGGTGTCGTCCGGACGTGAAGTTTCCCGCAGTACCCGGATCGGTCGTGCTGTAGTGGTATTGGCATTGATCCCACTCGGCACTTTCTATCTCGGCCCGAGAATCTATGATCTCACCGCAACGCCTGGGCGCCTGCAGCAGTCTGTCGAGGCGGCAGACCGCTACAACCCGTCCCTGACTCGGCTCGTCGAGCACGAGCGCGTGACAGTGAGTGCCTTCGCGACACTGGACAAGGTGCGTGAGTGCCTGACCAATGTTCTCGGCATGGGAGAAGCGGTGTCGGTTGAGCTCAGCACCCTCGTCGGAACAATCTCAGTAGATCTACAGGAAATTCTCGACCATACCGGCGTCGACGTCGCCGATCTGGTCGGTTCACTCGATTCCCTCAGCACTCGCGTCGGCGCCTTGCAGGCACCGGCGAACGGTGCAGCCACGGCATTGTCGGATAATCGCGCGACGATGGCGGCCATCCTGGACGACGTGCGTGTGACGGCCGGCCAGGTGCACGACACCCGCCTTTCCGTGGAATCCGCAGCCGCCGATCTGTCCGGAAGGTAACTAACTCATGGTGTTTTTCGGACGACCCGGTGGACCGGCCAGAACGGTTCTCGCACTGGTAGCCGTCACCGTACTCGGCCTGTTCTCAATCGTGATCTTCAACCTGAACAGGAGCCTGGACAGCCAGCAACGAGTCAACGCCACCAGTGTCGGTATTTCCGAGAACTTCCTCGATGTCAATGATCAACTCACCACGGAGCTCGGAGATCTGACTCAGCTGACCGACACTGCGGAGTCGGCGCTCGAGTCCATCAGGGCGCTAGGGCCACTCCTGGCGGAACTGCATCACGCCATCACGCCGGTTGCCGGCTCTCTGTCGAGCACCGCTCGAGGCGCCCAGATCACCAATGAGCAACTTGCCGTGATCGCGCACATTCTCAGTGAGGTACACAACGTCATCCTTCCCCTGGTGGACTCCGCTCAGGCGTTCGGTCAGCAGGGCGAAGACCTGTTGGCGACGATCGAGGGATTGATCGCCGACTTACAGACTGCTGTCGAATCCGCGGCGACGATCAATCAGATGCTTCCACTGCCGGGCTGAATACCGACCGGCCCGCCACCCCTGCCTCTCGACCGACTGGACCTGACATGCGACGTAAAGACCGAAGCCCGAAAGGTCCTTCCGACCTGGCCGCACCTCGAAGTGCCGTGTTGCCCTCGGCTGGCCCGCAATCAGAGAGGTTCGCGGTCACTCACCCTGTCACCAGGTACTCGGTTGCCACCGAATGGCTGGGCCGACTAGCGGCGGTCATGTCTGCCGTGCTGCTCGTGCTCGTGCTGATCGCAATTTCCGAGGGGCTGGCGGTTCGGCAAAGCACCCGCGCCATCGTGGACAACTTCGGGCGAGCCAACCAGTACTTCGACGAGCGGGCCGATCTGGCCGCACCTGCCCGTGTGCGGAGCGAGCTTGCAGACCTCAGAACAGTTCTTGCCGAACTGAATTCGGCGACGGCCGCGGACGTTGATCTGCTGGCCGCAATGCTACCCGACATGCGAACGTTGGTTGCTGCCGGTCACAACGACGTCACTATCGCCCACCAGCTCCATGGCGTTTCCTCGTCGCTACAAGGCGCGGCCGGATCGCTACACGCCATCTCCGCCGACGCAGACGTGGCGGTGGTCAAGGTGAACGATCGGCTTCTGGCTGCCCTGCAACTGGCCGATCAGCTCAACGCCGAACTTGGGCGTACGACGGCCAAACTCGCACCGCTTCCGGCGCAGGGCAATCTGATCCCCGCACCGACGGGAGGGAAGTAATGGTGGGCAGTCGAACTTTCGCCGCGGTTGTGGTGGCACTCGGTGTGGCGCCCGCCATCGGCTTGTGCGCAATCAACGGTTTCTTTCCCACGTCCCGTGATATCAGCGACCCTCTCGGTCGGCCGTCGGCCTTGAGCGTGCAGCTTATCGATTCGGCCCAACGACTCGACGAACTCACCGTCGAACTGGAACCGAAGCACGCGCGGCTGGCGGCGGACATCCAGGTTCTCGGACCCATGTCGAACGACCTGGCCGTCTTGGTCGGTCGAAGTGTCGAACTGCCACCGTTGTCAGCGACTTTGAAAGGCAATGCATCGAAGGTCGCGGACATCTCGGCGCCATTGCCGAACGTGGTGACGAGCGTTACCGCGCGTTCCGACGAGGCCGGCGCCACCGTCGACGGACTGTCGACGGCGGTCGGTTCCGTCGCGACCGAGCTGCAGGGAATCCACGACGGTTTGACCACAATCCAGATCACTCTTCTCGCACTCGGCCCGAAGATGTCGGGGATCGCCTCGACGCTGGCGACAATCCAGGAAGAGGCTGCCCATGTTCGGGAGTTCGGTCCGCTCCTCGCAGTGGTAGGCCCTCCGTTCAACCGTCTCGGTATCCCGTCCTTGGGTTTCGAGGCACCACCGTTACCGCCGCTGCCTCATCCCTGAGCATCCGGATTGTCGATTTTGTCGTTCGACGGAGTGAACATGCAGATGCACATGCAGAAAAGATTTCGGTTGTCCTGGGCGATCACCCTGGCATTCACCATTGCGGTGTTGAGCGGCTTGTTGATCCTCACGAGAGACCTGGGCATCACCAATGACACGTTCAAAAACGGTGTCGTGCAGGCGCAAGAGCTCGACGCGACGACCGATGCCGCGCTCGACGGGGCGCATCAATTGCCACCCGCAGCCGAGGCGGCGCGGCAAGGGCTGCCGGAGGTGATCGGCGTCATCGATTCCCTCACCCGAGCGAATCAGGTGCTGGGCACTCTCGGTGACCAACTCGGCACCCTCGGTACCACGCTGACCGAGGCTGACGCCCCTTTGGCGGGCACCATTTCTGCCGGTCGGGGGGCAGGCGGAGAGGCCGGTGCGGCCGTTGTGCCGCTCGGCGGGATTGCGGCAACCCTGGAGGATGCGAACGTCAACGCGGAGGCCCTCGGCCAGAAACTGGATGAGACGCTCACTCTGTCGCAGACAATCGACCAGAAACTGCGCATCGCGTTGCTGCTGCCGAAAATCGGCAACTGACAGCAATGAGAACGTGTCCGGCGCGGCCACCGCGCGCGGGAGGTCGCATCAGGGCAGTTCCGGGAGAACCTTCGCCCCCGGCGTCGGCGGGTTCACCGTGGGGACATGCTGTGGGCTGCTGTGACCTCGACGACGACCTGTTTGTTGCCCCCGATGCTCTATCGTGGTCTCATTTGCTTGCCAGGCGGCGATATCCTGAAGGCACATTCTCCTCCAGGTGTGGCAGGTTGCCTCATCGAGGATCGGATCGTTCAGTCCTGTTCTCGCTCTGCGG
>RRBB01000437.1:0-4406 GCA_006543605.1 Rhodococcus sp. WS4 | reverse complement strand
CTGCCCTCCCCCGTCCTCCCGCCGCGCGCAGCGTCCGAGGTCGAGTCCGCGCTCGTTCCGACGGCGTGAGCAACCGTGTTCCTCGGCTCCGCTTGCCCGTCCACGACCAGCGGAAAGGCCGTATCGTTTGATCGACGCAGTCCTGCACGGGGATGCGAGCGCACGCGTGGCGGGCTCCACAGGAGCCTCGGATCACGATTGTGCGGACTATCCTGAGTGCAGCGTGTCAGAGGTGGTGCAGGCCGATGGCGGACGACCCGTGGGCCACGCAGCGCGAGCCGGACATCGTGGTCGAGTTGGCCGCGGCCGGCTTCGACGAGGCCGTGGAAATCGGACGCGGGGGTTTCGGGGTCGTCTACCGCTGCCTGCAGGACGACCTCGACCGCACCGTCGCCGTCAAGGTCCTCACCTCTGATCTCGATCCCGAGAATCTTGCCCGCTTCGTGCGAGAGCAACGGGCGATGGGCCGGATGTCCGGCCACCCGAACATCGTCGACCTGTACCAGGTCGGCGTCACGGGCCGGGGGCGCCCGTACCTGGTGATGCCATATCACTCGCACGGCTCCCTCGATGCCCAGATCCGCCGGACTGGCCCTCTTGAATGGGCGCAGGCCCTGCGACTCGGCATCAAAATCGCCGGAGCGCTCGAGACCGCCCACCGTGCCGGCACCCTGCACCGCGACGTCAAACCCGCGAACATCCTCCTGACCGACTATGACGAGCCGCAGCTCACCGACTTCGGTATCGCGCGGATAGCGGGTGGGTTCGAGACGACGCGGGGAGCGATCACCGGTTCACCGGCGTTCACCGCTCCCGAGGTACTCGAGGGACGGCCTCCGACCGTGGCCTCGGATATCTACAGCCTCGGGTCGACACTGTTCTGCGCGCTCACCGGCCACGCTGCATTCGAGCGGCGCAGGGGTGAGCAGGTGGTCGCCCAGTTCCTGCGGATCTCGACACAACAGGTTCCCGACCTGCGTGAGAGCAGCATCCCCGATGACGTGTGCACCGCCGTGGAACGCGCCATGTCCCGCGCCATGGAGAAACGCCCGGTTGACGCCGCCGACTTCGGGAACGAGCTTCGTGAGGTGGAGCGACGCCACGGGCTCAACGTCGACGACCTACACATTCCTGCGGTGCGAATCGGCGATGACCTCGCCTCGGGAGCGGCGACGACGGAGGCCGCACCATCGCGATCTTTGTCCGCCGAGCCGCGCGGATATGTCAGGCAATCACCACCCACCCCACCGGCCCCGATCACCAAATTCCGTCCACCCACGACGACCCGGCTTCTGGTGCACCGTGACCGCCTTCTCGACATGCTCAGAGCCGGCGGCGAGCGCCGGCTGACCCTGCTCCACGCGCCCGCAGGATTCGGGAAGAGCAGTCTCCTCGCACAGTGGCGCGACGAGTTGATCACCGGCGGCGTCGCTGTGGCCTGGTTGACCGTCGATCGGGACGACGACAACGCGGTGTGGTTCCTCTCGCACCTCGTGGAGGCGATCCAGCGAGTCCGACCGGAAGTGGTCGGCGACCTCGGACAGGCCCTGGAGGAACAAGGGCATGCGGTCGAACGGTTCGTGCTGTCCTCACTGATCAACCGGCTTCATGACAGCGGTAACCCCCTCGTCGTCGTGATCGACGACTGGCATCAGGTGACCGCCGCCCAGTCGATTGCGGCGATGGAGTTCCTCCTCGACCACGGCTGTCATCACTTGCGGATGATGGTCTCCACCCGCAGCCGATCGAACCTTCCGTTGAGCCGGCTACGTGTGCGCGACGAGTTGTGCGAGATAGGCCCCGAGGCTTTGAGTTTCGACTTCACCGAGTCCCGTCGCTTCTTCGGTGATCCCGGGCTGATCACGCTGTCCGACTCCGAGATCGAGGATTTGCGGGCATCCACGGACGGCTGGATCGCGGCGCTGCAGTTGGCGTCGCTGTCGCTGCGCGATGCCGGCGACGCGGCAACCCTGGTTGAACAGTTCCGGGAAGGCGACGCCACCTTGGGTGAGTACCTCACCGAGAATGTCCTCGACTCCCTCGAGCCGGACGTACTCGATTTCGTACTCGCCACCGCAGTCCCAGACAGGGTGTGCGGTGATCTGGCGTCGGCGCTAGCCGACGTCCCCGACGGTGCCGCACGGCTCGAGCGAGTTGTCGCCCGCGATCTGTTCCTGGACCGAACCGGTGACGACCGACGCTGGTACCGCTACCACAACCTGTTCGCGCAAGTGCTCAGGCATCGGCTCGAACGCGATCAACCCGGCCGGATCGCGCAGTTGCATCACGCAGCGGCTGCGTGGTTCCGGGAACGCCGCATGCTGGGTGAAGCCATCGACCACCTTCTCGCCGCCGGGGATCGGCAAGGAGCGCTGGAATTGCTCGAGCACGACGACCTGTATCTGCTGGATCGGTCACAGATGTCGACACTGCTCGGTCTGATCGCGAAACTGCCGGCAGACCTGGTTCCGTCGAGTCCGCGACTGCAGCTCACGATCGGATGGGCCAACACCGAACTGCAGCGTATCGATGTAGCTATCGAGGCTCGGCGGCACGCGCTCGAGCTGCTCGATCTTCTCGATCTTCCCGCCGACGTGCGCGCGCGGATGCGTGTAGAAGCCGATGTCCTGCAAGCCGACATCGACGCCACCACCGACCGGGTCGCGGCGATCACTGGGTTGGTGGACGAATGCCTGACCAACCCCGCCGAGCAACATCCGTTCGTGGTCTCGATGGCAGCACTCCTGGCCACCGTCGCCGACACCTACGAGTTCCGCTTTCGGAATGCCTACCGTCGACAGACATGGGCGGCTCCCTATCACAGCAAGACCACGGGGCCATATACCGTTGCCTACGGGTACTGCTTCGCCGGACTAGCGAAGGCCGAACAACTCGATTTCTCGGGAGCAATGGAGTTGTATCGCAGGGCATTTCAGCTCGTCCGCGAAGCCGGAAACACCCAGTCTCAGCACGCCCGGCTCACCCGTGCCCTGCTCGCCGAGATGCTGTACCAGCAGAATCGGATCACCGAGGCCGACGAGTTGCTCAGCGAAACGTTCGACCCCGCAGCGCTCGGTGGTGCAGCGGATTTCATGATTCGCCATTACTGTCTGCGCGCGCGGATTCTCTCTGCCCGCGGCGACCGCAACGGCTCAGCGAACGAACTCGACGAGGGAATTGGTACAGCAGAGAGGTTCTCGCTCCCACGCTTGCGCGCGGCCGTCGACAACGAACGCGTCCGGCTCGGCCTGCCGCCGCGTCCCGGATTCGTCGCCGTCACGCGCACAGCGCACCCGGAACCGGTCGACGGAATCGAGCAGATCACCGCACAACTCGAGGACGAGACGGCAATTCTGCTGCAGTTACGGACCGGCGATCCCACCGCGATCCAGCTCGCCTGCGACTGGGCGGAGGAGTGGGTGCGTACGCTCGCCGGAACCGGCCGGGAGCTGGCACGGCTGCACGCCATGCGACTGCAGGTGTCGTGCCTGTGGGCCGCCGGCCGCCCTGCCGACGCCGAGGCGGCGCTGCTTTCCGTCGCGGTGGAATGTGCCAGGCACGATTTGATCCGATTCCTGGTGGACGGTGGCCCAGACGTCGTCGCCGCCGCTGCTTCTCTGCGGGCCAGTCTGGCCGAGCGGAGCGGCACCCTCGGCGGGTATACCGACCTGCCCGACACCTTCCTCGACACCGTGCTTGCCGCTGCTGGTTGACATGCGCGCCTTTTGGTCGTGCGCTACCACATTCATCACGCTATCCCGTCCACACCTGAACGAAAATCCATGATCGAGGCGCTGTAGGGCGTTACAAAAAGTGTTCTCATCTGGGGTTTTGAGCGAGATGCTGCGGAATATTTTTACAGCAGTCACCCCGCAGACGGGCAGCGGCCTACGGGCTCCTCGCCGGTGGAGGGGGCAGATCCTCCGGTGCGGACACTGACGGTGAGACGCTCACTTCACTCCCCCGGCCCGCACTGCGCCCACCCAGAACGATCTGCAGCGACGACCCGTTGCCTGGAGTGCGCGAGCGTGCCCGCAGCAAGCGTGATTGGAAGACCCGCTTACGCGTGAGTACCCGCCCGTCAGTTCGTGGAGGTACCAAGGCCTGCATCATTGCTCGCCATAGGTGAACACCCCCTACACGTGCCAAACCATCCTCTGAACAGCGCAGACCTAGCGGGAGTTTCCGAGATGTGAGGCTGCGTGGGGGTTCCCGGTTTGGGCCGGTTGTGAGTTTGTCCTGGTGACACGCCGTTTCGGTGATTGATCGCCGACCCGGGTTCGTGTATGACCTAAAGTATGTCCAGCCTGTATCCGAAGAAGGTCAACGGCAAGACGTACTGGTACCTGCGCACGATGGCACGGGTGGACGGCAAACCGAAGATGATCTCCGAGCGGTACCTGGGC
>RRBB01000436.1:0-4442 GCA_006543605.1 Rhodococcus sp. WS4 | reverse complement strand
GTGGCGTCGGCGTGTTTGGCGACCAGCCGCAGCCGCTCGAGCGGCCAGGACCGCGCTGCAATGGTGCGGGCGCCGCCGATCGGGGTGTTCAGGACGGTGTGCGGGGCGCGCAGCGACCGTGTCCCGCCGCGCGAGTGCAGGGTCCGGTCCACGGTCCCGGCGAGGGCCGGGACGAGTCCGGCGACCCCACGAGCCGCACGGGCCGCGGTCCCGGGTAGGTGGCGTGGGTCGAAGCCGCCCAGGTGGTGTCGGCATCGGTCCGGTGCGGTGGACGCCGCCAGCGTCCCCACGTGCCTCGGATGCTCGCGGCACTCCCCGAGCAGAAACAGCGAATCCACCGGCGACATCGGAACCAGCACGCTTCCCCTTTCCCACTGTCAAGAACCGAACGGGATATCTGTGCCCCATTGTCACAATCAGGTGTGAGTCAGGTCACAAAGACATCTCGTTTGCACCGTTGTACTCCATGATCGGTATCGGCGCCACTGGTCGGGTGTCCAACTGCCGGGAGCGGAATCCGTTGGACCCGAACCGGATACGGCCCATTCACCGACGGAATCGGTCGACCCGACACCGCCCGCCGCATGCTGTCCGGCGCCCGGCGGGTGTGGCGATTGTTCCTCGGTGCCGGGGGTCGGCGGTTCTCGGCCCTCGGGGTCGAGCGCGGGCATTCTCGTGACGTCCTCGACCGGCACTCGATTAACCTGTGGGTATCGGGTCGGTGTCGGGCCGGGCCACGACCAGCGGCGCACCGCGCGTCGTCACCTGACGGTTCCCGATCCGCCGATCGGGGTGGTCCTGCCGAGTCGCGGCGGTGCCGGTCACCTCCAGGCCGGTGGGCGGGAGATGACGCGGGAGCACGGTGCCGCTGCCGGCGGCGCGGAGGGAGGACCGAGATGATCGCCGAGGACTACATCGAGGTGGTCGGGGCGCAGTCCGTGATCGAGGTGGCCGATGTGGTCGCCGCGGTGCTCGGTGCCCGGATCGAGATGGGCGGCGAGCCCGGCCGCATCGTCGTCACCGGGGCCCAAGATTCGGGTCTTCGGGTGGTCATCGGGTTGGCCGTCGACGATCCCGACCGCTCGGTGCCCGACGGCGTGTGGACGAGGCGTATCACGATCACGCATGAGCGCAGCGGAGAACGCCGCCGGTGGGCGCGCTTGCTGCACACCGCGCTCACCGATCGCCGGGGCTGGGCGCTGACCCTGCAATGTGGCGGCCCGGACCCGTCGGGCACCGGCTCGGATGAGGGTCCGGGTTCGTAGGGTCCCAACTTACCGCCCCGCCGTGCCCGCCCCGAGAAACATCGTGTTCGCGGACTCCTGCCGGACGAGCCACGCCGCAACCCCGGACTCGAACCACCGGGCTCGGGAGTTCTGCCGGACCGCCCAGATGAGGCTTCCGGTACCGACCACTCACCCCGGCCCCTGCCCCACGCACTCCCGTCCTGGATCGGTCAGACAGCCCGCACGTTCTGGGCTTGCGGACCCTTCTGTCCCTGACCGATCTCGAACTCGACACGCTGGTTCTCCTGCAGCGACTTGAAGCCGCTGCCGGCGATCTCCGAGTAGTGCACGAAGAGATCGGCACCCCCTTCATCGGGCTTGATGAACCCGAAGCCTTCTCGCCGTTGAACCACTTCACTACACCCTGCGCCATAGCGATGACTCCCTGCCACGCGAGCCGAGACCTCCGATCGACGTCTCGATCTCCACTGCCGATCCTGCCACCGTGAGTACCGTCCGGGCAGAAGGTCGACCGCGTCGACCGCCGGCGGCGCGGCCGCGCAACGCGGTGATCGCCCACCGGAGACGAAGGAGTTCATCATCCGGGGAGGACCACCGAAATCCGCACTGGTGCACAGTTCGTGGACTGCGGCGATCGCCGTGGCCACCCCGACCCGGGCTGATTGCCGATGACGGAGCACCGGGGTGGCCGAGCGTGTGGACTGTGCGTGTCGGCCCGCGATGACGCACTGCTGTGCGCACCCGCGCCGACCCGGCCGACGTCGGGAAGGTACGAACGCGATGACCTGGATTCTGTGGATCGGTGCCCCTACCGGTCGTCGGCAGTGCGGGCACCCTGATGAAAGGCCGGACCGCGGTCGCGCGGGGCCTGTGTGCTTGCTGCGCCGACCTTCGGGGCCGCCCTGTTCGGGGGAATGGGGTTCGCTTCCGGGCGGTGTCGTCCTCGCCGTTGCCGCCGCGGTTGTGGTGCTTGTTCTCGTCGGTGTCACCGTTCCGCAGAACAACCGCCAAGACGTGCAGGGGGACGCGGCCTGATGGGGTGGACCGTCCGGGGTGCCCGTGCCGGCAGCTGCGGATGGCTCGCCGGCGGGTCCGTGTACCGGGGGTGTCGAGGCTCGCGTCAGCCGCTGGTGCGGAACGCACTGTCGGACGGTCCTACCAGCAGATGGAAGTAGTAAAACGTTAGACGCCGTGGTGTGGAGCCCCCGTCAGGGTGGGCGGACGGCCCTGCCTGTGTACCGGCACCGCAGTCGGTTCCCGGTGCGGTCAAGCGCAGCCCCGCCAGCGATGGGGTTCAGCGGGCGGGGGCGCAACACGGACAACCTGCAACGTGATGACGAGCGGTGCAATAGGGATCATCATGAACCGCGGCCCGTAAGTCCAGAGTTAGTGATCCACACCATGATTGGCCGGGCGTTCTGGGCGATGTGCAACAACGTCGATGGGACGGGGTATTCCCGGTTCACGGGACAACAATGATGGGCCACCGACCGACCTTGACCAGGCGTACGGCGACCGAGCCGTAGATACGGTGTCCGGCGCTGGTGGAGGCGCCTACCACGATGGCGTCGGCCCGTAGCTCTTGGGCCACACGGATCAATCCGTTGGCCGGGTCACCGCGCAGGGCGCGGAATTCCCACCGGACCTGCTCCTTTTCCCCCAGGCGTGTGGTGGATCGTCGGATATGCGAGAGGAGTTCGTAGGCGATCTCCTCGCCCGTATCCCACACCGCTCCACTGAGGTTGGCGAAGGTGGAGGGGAGGGGTTGGACATAGACAATGACCAGCAGCGATCGCTGCCGGCGGGCGAGACCTGCGGCGTAGGCAGCGGCGCGCCACGACGAGTCCGAACCATCGACACCGGCGACGATGAACGTGGAGCCGTCGATTCCGTGATCCAACTGGTCCATTTCAGCTGAGTCCTCCACGAGCCGAGCGTAGACGGGCGGCGAGGGGTGCGCGGGCCGCGACCGGATTCGCTCGGTGGCGTGCAGGTCTTGTGTCTGGACGCACGTTGATTGAGTCCAGCTGAGTGGGGTATCGGGTACGCACTCCCGTCGGCCCCGTACGAAAGGTCCTGGTCGGCTGGGAATTGTTGCGGGGGCGGGTGATGACGTGGAAGACGGTTGATCGGTCGGCGTTGTCGCCGGGGTTGGATCAGCTGGCTGGAGAGGCGGCCGGAGGGGCGGATTGTGGGGTGATCGCGATCGTCGAGGGTTGCCCGGTGGTGGGCTTGACGACCGTAGAGGTGAGCGATTCTCCTGCCTTGATCGTAATCGCGTGGCGCTGAAGTTCCCCTCGTTCCCGGGCCTGTACCTGCGCGCGGGTGCGTGGACGAGGGTCGCGCCGCTGGCGTGTGGGTGTGACGCGTGCGCAGAGACCGCCGAGCAGGTTCTGGGGGAGATGGCGGAGTACGTCGAGGCAAACCCCCGGCCGGGCAGCTCTGCGAACCTCTCGCGGCGGATGCCGGCGTGCGTGAGATGGCACGCGTCACGCGGCCGGGCGGCACCGTTTTGCCGCCTGCAGGTGACCACTACGGGCGGAATGACGATGCTCCGGTTGTTCTGGACCGCGGTGCGGCAGTTCGACGCCGGCGTGGAGGGTGAGTCCGAGATTGTGGGGACCGCCGAAGGAGACACCGCGGAGCGATGTCACCGGGCAGGCCTGACAGAGGTGGTCGGCGTCGCGCTCACGGCCACATGCGGTCTACGCCGGTTTCGACGACTTCTGGGAGTCGGTTACGTTTGCGGTCGGCCCTCCGGCCGGTATCTGCAGTCCCTGTCTGGTGGTAGGCGAGTGTGCGCGAGGCGTGCCGGGCAGCCCTTCCCGCTGGGCCGTTCGCTCACGACGCCCGCGCCTGGTAAGCGCGGGCCAGCGTACCCGCGGGGGCCCGATTCCCGCCGGTGAGCTCCGCCTCCGCGCACCGAGACATGCCGATTCCAACGCTGGGTTTGGCCATCTGGACCCGTGGCGGCTCAGGCCGACCGGCCCGTGTCGCCGATACGTCCATCGGGTCATCGCACCCACCGGGAGTGGGGTCTGGTTGCGCTGCAGGATCCAGCCGCTGGGCTGGGCGCTCAGGCGTCGAAGTGGTCGCCCTGTACCGCGTCGTTTATCGAGGCGTCCGCGTAACCGCAGCAGTAGTCCCAGGTGACGTACGCCTCGGGGGTGGGGGCGTAGGCGGGCTCGTGCGGGC
>RRBB01000435.1:0-4467 GCA_006543605.1 Rhodococcus sp. WS4 | reverse complement strand
CCTCCCCTCACACCCAACAGAGCACACCGAAGAACGAGACCATGACCGCCAACACCTATCCCACCGTCGAGACCATCCGATTCGGCCCCCACGGCGGCGAATGCCGCTACTGCGGCCACACCGTCCACAAGGACGGCGCCGCATACCGGCACACCACGACCGGACAGTACCGATGCGACCCATCCAGCCGCGCCTCGAACGAAACTCGCCTGTCGAACAGTCTGATTCGGAGCTGATCGCGATGCACCGACAGCAGTTGTACACAAGCCCGATGGGCATCGGCGGGCCGCCGCCACCCCTCCCTGTCACACACACCCTCAGCGGCGGTGTCATCGCAGTCGCGGCGATTACGCACGCCGGGGATGCGCGAACGATGCTCGAGGGATTCGACCGCTTCCGCGACGCGGCCGAGGTGTTCGGTGCCTTCGAGGCCCCCGGCGACCATCGGTCCTGCCCCCAGGCGGCCCTGCTGTTCGACAGCCTCACCGACGATCTGATCGAGGCTGCCCAGGCGACCGGCACCGGCGACGGCAGGTTGGAGCACGACATGTCGGCCGTGATCGACGCCGCGATCTCCCGCCCGCGCCCATCGCTGTGAGGACCACCGTCTCCCCGCCGTCCGCGGATAGGCGTCGATTGGCCGAGTCGCCGAGAACACATCCCGAGGCACTCACCCCGAGGTGCGGCGTGTGACCACCATGCCGCGCACGGAGCGTAGCTCCCTGTTGCCTCACCGCTGACGATCCGCCGACCTCGATCGCCTTCTCCCGCATCATCACCGGTCTCCATGACCCGTCGGTCGCCTTCGCCACCGGTTCCGGATCGGCGGGGTACTCGAACGCCTCTGCGCGCGCCAGGGGCGGGACACCGCACTCGCGCCGGGCTTTGACCACCACCGCGACGCTGATCCCCCGATACCCACACACAAAGGCGTGAGCCCCAACGCGTGACACAGAGTTTCCTCGGCGTCCGATGCCAAGATCGCCATTATCGAAGATGTGAGGCCGGCCGGACGCGGTTCGGCCCGCTGGCCTCGCATACCCGCTCGGCCCAGCGTCCGTGCAAGGAGGTCACCGTCGGACGCGCCCCCCAGCGGCGCAATCCGCCTACGGCATTATCTCAAACCCGACACCGAGTGGACGACGAACAGTCGGTTCGCGCTGTTCTACTTCTTCGGTGCGGGCGGCTGGTTGAGGACTTGCATGAATTGGGGGACGTTGGTGACGGCGGCTCCGAGGCCGCCGAGCGCGGTTCCCGCCAGTCCGGCGCCGGACCCCAGTAGCAGCGCGCCCCCAACACATCCCGCGAGGGGGCCGGCGCCGAAGAGCATGGCGGCGGGCGCGGAGACCACGCCACCTGCTATCGCACCGAGCACACAACCTCCGACCAATCCGGTAGCGGCACCCAGGAAGCCTCCGATCGCGGAGGTCAGCGAGATGGGAGGTTGGACGGCACCGACCGCCGCCGGCAGGTCGACATCGTGGACGGGAAGGGAGGGATCGACGGCCGTGGCGGCCGCCGGGGTGGTGTTCGTGGCCAGGGTGGCCGTATTGCCGGCGAGGTGTGCGTCGACCGGGTGGGCGAGGCCGTCTACCGCGAGGGACAGCGGTATCGACTCGACCACCAGGCCTTGGTCGTTGCGAACCAAGAGGCGGTTGTTCTCCAGGGCAAGTGATCCCGACGCGGTACGGACGATGACGCGATTCCCGTCCCGAGTGACGGTCCAGTCGACTCCCTGCCCGGTGGACTGGACATTCGCTGGGACGTCTGTTGCGAGGGGAGCGGCCTGGGCAGTACCGGCTGCGACCCCGACGGCGCCGATGGTGAGGGCGGCGATTGCGGTAAGTGTACGGATCTTCATGGTGGGAGATGGTCGTTCTTGTCAGGGGCCGGGCTGGATCGAGGAAGCGGATGGGACTGCACCGGAAATGGTGCGACGACAGGGCACCGCGTCACAGATCAGATTTCTGCGTTCGAGGGCCGGCCGGTCACCGACCAATGAGATGCATACGGACGCAGATGAATGTGCACTGTGCGCGCGAGCAGTCTCCGAAATCGCTTGGGCTGTCGATAGAATCGGTGTTGTGTCTGTTCGCTTTTTGGAGGCGGCTCCTTCTGAGGCAGTGAGCTGTTTCGTGTCGAGTCGGAACACGTTATGAACTGGTGTCGTTCGCGATCCAGAGTCGAGCGAGACGACAAGGGGTACAGCGGCGCTCCTTTACTCGCGGTCGCCCCCCTCCGCTCAGGCGGGATCCGACGCGCCATTGACGAAATCTGCTGCGACCAGCGAGGCGCCGCCGCAGATCAGCCACACCTGCGTTGCGAGCCGCCGCCACTGATCGCACCGGCCAGCCGCTTTCGCGTCCGTGACGGATCCTCCCAGGTTCGCATCGGATGCTCGCAATGCGGCAAGGCGGCGGGCTTTCGCGTCCGCCCGCGCGGCCACACCGAACGAGACGGGGACCACGCGCAGCGCAATCACCAGTAGGCCCATCATCGCGCCCATACCCGTTCCGAGCATCCCGCTCCTTCCACACCACCAGGACGCACGCCCGCAGGTGTCGCCCGTCGATCACCGGTGACCCGAATCCCGAGGCACACAATCAATCCCCTGTCAGCTCTGTCGCCGCACGGCTGCCTGGTGTTACACAGCTGACGACGCCCGGGATCAACCACCGGCACCGGTCAAGGAGCCGCATGCCACCGCGGGCCTACACGCCCGGTACCGGGAACATCCACATCGCCACGACGATCACACCCATGACCAATCCGGCGCACACCACGGTGCCAACGACACTGACACGCAACGCATCCAGTAGGTCGACCCCCAGTTTCTTGCTGATCCGTGCCATGACAACTCTTCTCTTACGCGCAAGGGGGTCCCACTGCCACGTCGATGACGGTGCACCACAGACATTCGACCGACTATTGCCACCTGCACACCGGCCGAAACAATTACACCCGTATCCCGACTTGGGTCTGGAGGTTCGGGTCTCGACTTCAGGGTTGCAACCAAACATCCCGACCGCCAGGCCTATCCACAGAAACTACTGTGTTCTACGTCACACTCTTCGGTTTCGGACTTGTCACCCAAGCATTTCTATTGCGCAGACAGCTCCGAATATTCCGTCGGACACGCTGTGGCACAGCAGCATCGGAGAAAGACAACAGTTGTCGCCTGGTCTCGATCGAGTGTCGAATTCCGCCGACACCGCCTGGGCGAAGCAGGAATGCGCGACTCCGGCACCGCACACACGTGGCGCAGGATCGCGCCTACCGCGGGCTCGGCAGTTGTCTGCCGGATCCTGCATGGCCATAGAAGGCGTCGACATTGCACTTACCGGTCGGTATTCGGGGGTGTGTCGACATTTGCGGAATGGCATGGATCACACTCCCTGGACTTCCAGGTTCCGACTCACGAAAATCAGTGATGCGCTGCTCGTCACTACGTGCAGGTTGTCCGTGTTGCGCCCCTGCCAGCTGATATCCATCGTTGGCGGGGGCTGCGCTTGGCTGGGTCACAGGCAAATCCGACGTCGCCACCCCTCCCAGATACGCCTCGGTGCCGCGGCTCCCGGCCGCCGTCCCCGGCCACGAAGCGAGTCACCGTCGCCCCTGGTCGTGTCCTTCTCATTCCTGTGCGCGTATACCGCCGTGCGTCGACACGCACCATCGCTGCTCGGGTCAGGAAGCGCACCCGTCACCGCGAGCCCGATACGCGCACGATCATTGGCGAACTTATCTGTCCGCCAACAACGTCGTCCACGTCCCGGCGCCGAGGTGTGGCACCCACACCGAGATCCGGTCGCACAGTAGATCTCTCCACGGCCGTCACATCACTCTGGAAGGGCGGCGGAGTATGGGCTCATATCGCTGGCTTACTGTGTTCATGGTGGGAATCGAACGAGTGTCACTGGAACTGCCGGCCGACTCGGCTCCAGAAGATGTGGAGGCGCAGGCCGTCGCGAAGTTGCGGTCCGAGGGCATCGGAACCTGGTCCGATCTGTCCCTACAGACGATCCTGACCACCGCTGAGCCCGACGTCAGCAAGTACACCTTCACCTACTGGATTGATGACGACCACCGTCCCTGACCACCCCCAGCGACACCACCACTCGCGCACGATCGATCCCCGGCACACCCCAGCCAACGCGCACCCCCAGCACGTTCCACCGGTCGAGGTCCGGGTACATGCCGGCGATCAGGGGGGCGAGCGCCTCGTGCTACCCGGAGAAGGTCATGAGGCGCGTAGGCCGGTGGTCATCGTGTCAGGGCGAGAGCCGAGTGCAGTACCGGACACGACGGGAGGTCATTCTCAGCTCTCGTCTGGTGGGGCGGGTTCGATGCCATCATCGTCGGCGAAGACCAGAGTGCCGTCATCGGTCGCGACGGCCCACCGCCGCACCGGCGCCCACTCGTGACCGGCACTAACACCCGCCTCGGCGGCGTAGTCGTCGACCACCACAC
>RRBB01000434.1:0-4551 GCA_006543605.1 Rhodococcus sp. WS4 | reverse complement strand
AAATCGCGTGCGACGAGGGAGGAGCGCTTGAGCTGATCGTGCATCGGGGGCCTCGGCTTGCGGGGTTCGGGGGTTGTGCGACTCTCACGTTCCTCGCGTGAGGTTCATCCGGCGACGGTAGAACGGCCGGTAGGCATACCTGTTTTCGTGCCCGGGGCTGTGGGCAGGGTCGAGATCCGCACGGTGAAGGTCGAGAATGTGACCGGGGGCCAAGGTGTTCCGGATCAACGCCGGTGCCTGGTGGTCCTAGTGTGACCCTTCGGGTGTTTGCGCACTCGCCGGGGTTCGCCGCGATCCTCGCAGCGAACCCGATGTCGGTCGTGTGCAATATCGGCCGCGCCGCGACGAGAACACGTTGGCCTGGATGTTGGTCGATGACCCGGCCGCACACGCAACCGGCCGTCTCTGCCGTCGGAGGGGTGATCGCGCTCGATTCCGCCTACTCGCACGCCCTGTTGGGTGCGATTCTCGCCGCGCACAACGTGGCGCTCGGACCTGATCGAGCCCGTGCCGGAACCAGATTGCGGAGCTGCGGCGGCCGTCTTGATCGTGGGGTGCATGATCGCTGGGGTGGTCAGGGGCGCTTGTCGTCGCCCAGTGGGTGAAGATGTATCCGCTGATCCCGGGGGAATCGGTGGTCAGGATCGTCTGCAGGGAAAGGTCGGACCAGGCTCGGATGCCCTGGCCCCAACTGTGCGACCGCCTTGTCCTCCGCGTCGTCACGGGCCGCGCCGACCGGCAAACTCCAGCGACATTCGTTCGATTCCCATCGGGAACACAGTATGGCAGCGATACGCGCGCACGTACCTCGCCCGTCTCCATGGGACTGCACACATGCTGCGGCATCGTGGTTCGCGCCGCCCGACGACGAGGATCTGATTCGCTACGTGACCCTGTGGAGATGCCAGCCGCGGGGCCGGTTGTCAGTGTCGGCTGTGCGCCGTCACGGCCTGAAGTGGTCGACTATGACTGGTGGGCAATGGTGTTCGAGTACGAGACGGGAGCCGTCGGCCGATTTCGGATAGCCGGCGCCGACGATGCGTGCACAGAAGGAGACGAACGAGACGGGACGAGGGGCGACTCGCTCCGAGGGTCGACACGTCAGCCGAGGGTCGCCGTGTCGAAGGTTCCCAATGGGGCGGCGACGCCGGTCGATGTGTTGTGGTGCAGCCAAGCGCAGCCCCCGCCAACGATGTATATCAGCTGGCAGGGGCGCTACACGGACAACCTGCACGTAGTAACGAGCAGCGCATCAATGATCTTCGTGAGCCGGAGCATGGAAGTCCATAGAGTGTGATCCATGCCATTGCACTTTCTTTCGCACCTCTGAATTACCGACCAGTAAGTGCGATTTCAGGCCTCCTTTCGCTGTGTGCGATCCGGTGGCAGTCTCTCGGTCAAGGGTTGCCGCGATCCGGCGGCAGGGGGTGGTACTGCCGGACCCGATGAGTTCTACTTCGCCACCACAGCGCCGGCGGATTTCGGCATCGAGTGATTGAGCGACACGCTTGTATCGTCCACCGGTTGTTCTGTGCTGCAGCGTGTCCGGGTGTATTCGTAGCCGTTCTGTGTAATCGAGTATGTGTGGCGAGCCGCTCACTTGCCGTTGACGCTGACGACCAAGGGTCCAGTCGGATCACTGCCGACGGGCTCGTCGGCAAACCTCGCACGATTTGTGCTGGTATCGCGAAATGCTTGGCTAGACATGGTTCGGGCACCGGCGTGTGACGTAGAACACAGCTGAATTTGTGGGAGAAGCCTGGTGCTCGGGGGCGTTCGGTTGCAACCCTAAGCTGAGACCCAAAGCTCCAGACCTAAATTCGGGTATGGGTGTAGGTATTCGGCCAATGTGCAGGTGTCGAAGTCGGTCCAAGGTGGTTGGTACGCCGCCGTCGACGTGGCAGTCGAGAGTATCTGCACGTGAGAGAAGAGTTGTCATGGCACGGATTACCGGGAACCTGGGCGCAAGTCTGCTGAATTCGTTGCGGGTCGGTGTGGTTGGCACTGTTCTGTATGCCGGTTTGATCATGGGTGTGGTTGTGGTGGCGGTGTGGAAGTTCCCGATGCCCGGCGTGTAGGCCTGCGACGCATGGAGCTGCGCCGATGCCGGCGGGTGAAACACTCGGTGGCAGTTCGGCGATAGAGCTGACAGGGGCGTGGATGTGCCCGTGGCTCCGTGTGGCCGGTGATCAACACGCGGCACCCGTGACGGGTCCTGGTGCGGTGGAAGGGACGATGATGTTTGGGACGGGCGTAGGTCTCATGGTTGGTCTGCTGGTGGTGACGCTTCTGGTGGTGTCCGTCTCGTTTGGTGTGGCGGCGCGAGCGGACGCGAAGGTCCGCCGCGTTGCTGAGTCCCGGGCGTCCCATCCGAATCTGACGGGCTCGGTCGCCGTCGCGGAGGTGGACGAGCGGTGTGATCGGTGGGGGCAGCTAGCGACGCGGGCGTGGCTGATCTGCGTCGGCGCCTCGCTGGTCGCAGTAGCGGTCGTGGGTGTACTGATCTGCGTCGGATGAGTGCGACGAGGTGCGCCGGGGCGCGGTGGTTGGTTCGCAGCTGTCGGTGCGGGGCGGGCTGAGCCTTCGACGTCGAGCCCGAGACTGGAGTATCACCGGAATCTGAAACCATCTCGGCCGCTGTGACATACGCGCCAGAGGCCGTCCGAGATGCGGTGACGCCCCAGGTGAGCCGAAGCGGCCCGGTCGGAGTGTAGTCCCCTCCGGCCGGGCCTCGCCGGGACATACAACAGGTACCCGCCGCGGGAATCCTGACCGCGCTCGTCACGCGGTGCGCGTCCGGGAGGAGGCGCACTCCGGTCGGGCGGTGCAGTTCCGCGTTGGTGTGCCTGGGTGGTTGGCGTCGCTGATGGCTCCTCGGACGTTCGCTGCGCGCAAAGTTTTCGACCGGTCTACGGATTTCGGCGGAACAGTGCACCAATTGCTGCTAGCCAGTGGAGATTTGGCTTGCGCAGTATTGGTTTGTCCACCTGCTCGTTCGTGTTCCGGTGCGAGGAAATGGTAGATCCACCGCCCGCCCGACTCGCTGAAATGTGTCCCACATCACAGGCCTTTCTCGGGTGTCTGAGATATGGCTGGTGGCCGTCGGTGCGAGCTCTCCCTCCCAAAAGGACGCATTCGAGTGCGGGCGTTGGTTCTGGCTGGGCGGATTCGGTGCCTGACCGATCGACTCGCCTGGTAACGATCCTCCCGAACTCCGCCCGCCCGGGCGCAGAGAGATCGTCGGCGTGTGATGCACAGCGCCCGGTGGTGGGTGCGGGTGTTCGAGGTCGGACTGGCCGGTCTGTTCCTCGTGTCAGTGCGGTGTGCTGCGGTTGAATAGGGACATGGGGTCGCCGGTGGGTGAGCAGCTGTGGCAGACGTTGTCGGATTCCGGGTTGGCGTTGGTGTGCGTCCGCGGGCCGCAGTGCCGATGGGCGGATCTGCTCTCGGCTGGGGATGAGGTGGGGGAGCTGACCTGGCTGGCACGGGACGCCGACGAGATCGCCGAGCAGTACCGCCGCGACCACCGATAGCGACACACCGGAGCCGCGATGTCGCTTGGTGCGGACCGGGCGGAGCTCACCGACGAAGCGGCACGGTGGTCTGTTTTCGTGTGAGCGGGTGTCGGCGGCTGTGCAGGTGGACGCGGGTTTTTCCGGAGGTGAGGCGCACCGGTGCCGGTGGTAGCCTCGCGCAGGCTGCAGGGGTGCGATCGAAAGTCACCGTGCTGCAGCGGAAGGGCACGGAAGGTGCGGTAGATGGTGCAACAGCAACGGGCGGCGGTGACCCGGGCGCAGATCGTCCGCGGGGCAGCGGAAATGTTCGACAAGTCCGGGTTCGAGGGCGCCAGTCTCGTCGAGATCCTCGAGGCGGCGGGCATGACGAAGGGGGCGTTGTACTTTCATTTCCGGTCCAAGGAGGATTTGGCCCGGCACATTATCGCCGAGCAGCACCGGATCTCCATCTCCGCGGTGCAGGCCATCGCCGCGCAGGAGGCGTCGGCGATCGAGCAGATCGTGATGCTCTGCCACGAGATGGCCCGGCAGATCGTGCAGGACCCGATCGTACGGGCCGGGATCCGCATCACCCTCGAGCTCAGCGCCGACGACCGTGGCCCCGCGGGCCCCTATCTGGATTGGATCACCGCCTGTCAAGGGTTGGCGGCCCGTGCGGTCGCCGAAGGCGATCTTGTCGAGAGCATCGACCCGCCGACGTTCGCGCGGTTCGTCATCGGCGCGTTCACCGGGGTCCAGACCGTGTCTCAGGTCCTTGCTCATCGCGTGGACCTCGCGCAGCGGGTCGATGAGATGTGGGGGTTCCTGCTGCCCGGGATCATGCCGATCACCCGGCATCCCTCCATGATGCGGATCCGGGCGGCCCGCACCGACGTTCCCGTCACCGTGTCGTCGGCGCCGGACTAGCCCCAAAGCCGTGTAGTTAAGTCGTGGGTTGTGTTGTCAAGGGTCGATGTCGGTGAGGATGTTGATGGCGATGGTGGCCTTGAGACTTGGCCCTCGGGTGCGGCCGCGGGCAGTGCTGGCGACGAACTTG
>RRBB01000433.1:0-4555 GCA_006543605.1 Rhodococcus sp. WS4 | reverse complement strand
ACGATTCAGTCACACCCCGAAGGCTCCTCGGGAACCGCCACTGCGCGAACGGAAGGCGACACATGACGACATTTCTCCTCCTCCACGGCGGGTACCACGGCGCCTGGTGCTGGCGTCGCGTGATCGACCACCTCCCGTCGCGAACCCTCCGGACCCTCAAACAAGAAACTGAACGATCTGCCCAATTACACCGACGACTCCGGTGAGGGCCGCTGGACCGTCGAAGAGGCCATCGCACGCGCGGTGCAAATTCCGGTCATCTCAGCCGACCTGTTCGCCCGATTCTCATCACGACAGCCGGATTCGCCGACGATGAAGGCGGTATCGGCGCTACGACAGCAGTTCGGTGGACATCAGGTCCGGACCATGGAGGCAGTGCAGAAGTGATCAAGTTTGGTTACAAGGCGTCCGCGGAGCAATTCGGTCCGCGGGAGTTGGTGGAGCTGGGTGTTCTCGCGGAGGAGCACGGTATGGATTCGGCGACGGTGTCGGATCATTTCCAGCCGTGGCGGCACCACGGCGGTCATGCGCCTTTCGCGATCGCGTGGATGACGGCTGTCGGGGAGCGCACGTCACGGCTGCAACTGGGAACGTCGGTGATGACGCCGACGTTCCGGTACAACCCGGCGGTGGTGGCGCAGGCGTTCGCGACGATGGGGTGTCTGTATCCGGGGCGGATCATGCTCGGGGTGGGTACCGGTGAGGCGCTCAACGAGATCGCGACGGGTTTCGGGGGTCCGTGGCCGGAGTTCAAGGAACGGTTCGCGCGGCTGCGGGAGGCCGTGGCCTTGATGCGCGAGCTCTGGCAGGGCTACCGGGTCGACTTCGAAGGCAACTACTACAAGACGGCCGGGGCGTCGATCTACGACGTGCCCGAGGGTGGGATTCCGGTGTACATCGCGGCCGGTGGTCCGGTGGTGGCCCGGTATGCCGGTCGGAGCGGTGACGGGTTCATCTGCACGTCCGGTAAGGGCATGGAGTTGTACACGGAGAAGTTGATGCCGGCGGTCGCGGAGGGGGCGGAGAAGGCCGGCCGTGATGTGGCGGAGATCGACAAGATGATCGAGATCAAGATTTCGTACGACACGGATCCGGAGTTGGCGTTGGAGAACACCCGGTTCTGGGCGCCGTTGTCGTTGACGCCGGAGCAGAAGCACAGTATCGATGATCCGATCGAGATGGAGAAGGCGGCGGATGCGTTGCCGATCGAGCAGGTCGCGAAGCGGTGGATCGTGGCGTCGGATCCGGACGAGGCGGTGGCGCAGATCCGTCCGTACCTCGATGCCGGGCTCAATCATCTCGTGTTCCACGCTCCCGGGCACGATCAGAAACGGTTCCTGGAGTTGTTCGAAAAGGACCTTGCCCCCCGACTGCGGGCACTGCCATGACCGCCGACGTCACCCGAACCCCTGTGTGGCACAAAATCGCCGATCACCAGCAGGCGGTCGCGGCGCTTCATCTGCGGGATCTGTTCGATACGGACCCGACCCGTGGCACTGATCTGACGGTCACCGCCGGCGATCTGTACGTGGACTACAGCAAGCACCGCGTTACCCGCGAGACCCTCGGGCTTCTTCTCGATCTCGCCCGAGCCGCCGGCGTCGAGGACCAACGGGACGCCATGTTCTCCGGTGAGCACATCAACGTGTCCGAAGACCGAGCCGTCTTGCATACAGCGCTGCGAGAACGCCACGACCGGACACTGGTCGTGGATGGCCAAGACGTCATCGCCGACGTCCACGACGTATTGGGCCGCATGGGTGCGTTCACCGACCGAATTCGGTCCGGTGACTGGCACGGCGCCACCGGGAAACCCATCCGGACTGTGGTGAACATCGGCATTGGCGGTTCCGACCTCGGCCCTGCCATGGTCTACCGCGCCCTGCGCCACTACGTAGACGGGCCCGAGGTGCGGTTCGTGTCGAATGTCGACCCCACCGACCTGTTCTCCGCCCTCTCGGACCTCGACCCAGCCAGCACACTATTCGTTGTGGTCTCCAAAACCTTCTCCACCTTGGAGACCATGACCAACGCGGCGGCAGCCCGCCAATGGCTAACCCAAGCGCTCGGCGAGGACGCGGTCCGGCAGCACTTCGTCGCCGTTTCCACCGACGTGGAGCGGGTGGCCGCGTTCGGCATCGACCCGGCGAACACCTTCGGATTCTGGGAATGGGTCGGGGGACGCTACTCGGTAGGCTCGGCCGTCGGACTTGCGGTGATGGCGGCCATCGGACGAGACCGCTTCGCGGACTTCCTCGATGGGTCTCGACAGATCGATGCACACTTCCGCACCGCCCCGCTCGAGTCGAATGCACCAGTCCTGCTGGGTTTGCTCGGTGTCTGGTACGCGAGTTTCTTCGGCGCCGACTCACGCGCTGTTCTGCCCTATTCGAACGATCTCGTGCGGTTCCCGGCCTACCTGCAGCAACTGACGATGGAATCGAACGGTAAGTCGGTTCGGGCGGACGGGAATGCTGTTGGATCAGCAACTGGTGAGATCTTTTGGGGTGAGCCGGGTACCAACGGTCAGCACGCATTCCACCAACTTCTGCATCAGGGCACCCGGTTGATTCCGGTCGATTTCCTGGGGTTTGCGCAGCCCACCGAAGACCTGCCCACCCTCGACGGTGTCGGGTCGATGCATGGGGTGTTGATGGCGAACATGCTCGCCCAGTCGAAGGTCCTCGCCTTCGGTCGCACTGCCGCCGAGATCGCCGTCGAAGCAACGCCGACCGAGTTGGTCGCCCACAAGGTGATGCCCGGAAACCGGCCATCGACGACGATTCTCGGGTCGAAGCTCACCCCGTCGACATTGGGACAGCTGATCGCCTTGTACGAGCACCAGGTGTTCGTCCAGGGCGTCGTGTGGGGTATCGATTCGTTCGACCAGTGGGGTGTCGAGCTCGGCAAGACATCAGCTGTCGAGCTGGGTCCCGCCCTCTGGGACCGTGACGTTCCCACCACAGTCGGGGACAGTTCCACCGACGGATTGATTCGCGAGTACCGGCGAGCACGGGACGGACGCTCATGCCTGCGTTGATGTTGAAACTTCCGACACCGGTCGCCGAGTCCTGGGACTGGCAATTGGCTGCCGCATGCCGGGACGCCGACCCCACGGTGTTCTTCTATCTCGACAATGAACGAGGCGAACCCCGGGAAAATCGAGTACGCGCGGCCAAAAGGATCTGCCGCCGGTGTCCCGTGCGGGCGCGGTGCCTGAACTACGCACTCGACGCGCACGAGACCCATGGTATCTGGGGTGGCTACACCGGGGACGAGCGACGGAAGCTTCGACGCCTTCGCGATGTGGGAGCTCACCAGCACCCAACCGGCGAGGAAACGACACCGAATCTGGCACATCATGGGACTCTGTTTTTCGCACAGCAGAATCCGGTAACGATCCGCGGCGCACGCGGTGAGACATGAGGGCGCAACTTTCTTCTGTTGCGGGTATCGGCCGCTCAGTCCATCTGGGTGTGTGCGACACAGCCGCGTCCGACCCGTGTGATGCTTCGTTCGGACCAGCCGTAGACAGGACACCTCATGACTGAAAGCTCAATGCCCGCACCCGCCCCTACTCCGTCGGCGATGCGGCGGGTGCTGCGACGTGCCCGCGACGGCGCCACTTTGAACGTGGACGAGGCGACGGTGTTGCTGCAGGCCCGCGGTGACGATCTGGCCGATCTGTGTTTGTCGGCGGCGAAGGTTCGGGATGCCGGGTTGCTGGCGGCGGGCAGACCCAGGGCTGTCACGTACTCGCGTAAGGTGTTCATCCCGTTGACGCGGTTGTGCCGGGACAAGTGCCACTACTGCACGTTCGTCACCGTGCCCGGCAAGTTGCGGGCCGAGGGGCGCGGCGCGTATCTGGAACCGGACGAGGTGCTGGAGATCGCCCGGCAGGGCGCCGAATTGGGCTGCAAGGAAGCCCTCTTCACCCTCGGTGACCGCCCCGAGGATCGGTGGCCGGAGGCCAAGCAGTGGCTGGACGAGCGCGGCTACGATTCGACGCTGGACTACCTGCGGGCGATGTCGATCCGGGTACTCGAGGAGACCGGGCTGCTGCCGCACCTGAACCCGGGCGTGATGAGCTGGGAGGAGATCTCCCGCCTCAAGCCGGTGGCCCCGTCGATGGGCATGATGCTCGAGACGACGTCCACCCGGTTGTTCACCGACAAGGGCGAGTGCCACTACGGCAGCCCCGACAAGGATCCGGCGGTGCGGTTGCGCACGCTCACCGACGCCGGCAGGTTGAGTGTGCCGTTCACGACGGGCATTCTGGTGGGTATCGGCGAGACCGTGCGGGAACGGGCGGAGTCGATCATGGCGATCCGCAAGTCGCACAAGGCGTTCGGGCACGTTCAGGAAGTGATCGTCCAGAACTTCCTGGCCAAGCCCGACACCGCGATGCGCGATGCCCCGGACGCGGGTCTCGAGGAGTTCGCCGCGACCATCGCCGTGTCCCGGTTGTTGCTCGGCCCGGGGATGCGCATCCAGTCGCCACCCAACCTGGTGTCGAACACCGAATGCCTGGCGTTGCTGGGTGCGGGTGTCGACG
>RRBB01000432.1:0-4564 GCA_006543605.1 Rhodococcus sp. WS4 | reverse complement strand
TTCGGGGCCTGCGTCGTGGGCGGCGTCGTTCGCGCCCGAATCTGCATCGGCACGCTCGGTCAAGCCGGGGTGGGCGGGCTCCGGAGCCGGTGCGGGGTCGATGTGCGCTGGGTGCGTGTCCGCGTGCGGGGTGTCGGGTTTCGGGAGGTGGCTGACGTCTGCGACGTCGTCGAGGAGTCGGGCGCCGCTGCCGAGGTCGCCGGCGGTGTCGAGGATGCGGACGGCGGTCCGCGCGCCGGCGACTCCGGCTCCTGCGCCGCCGGTGGCGGCGGTGAGGAGGGCGTCGCCGGTGAGGCTTCCGGCGAACTCGAGTGGGTTCTTGCGGATGTCGCCGACCATCGCGGAGACGGTGGCGCCGGGGTCGGCGGCGGCGGCGACGATTCCGGTCGCGAGGTTGGACATGCCGGCTTGGTATTCGGCCGGATGTGTCATGTTGTAGGTGTCGGTCGGGTTGATCTGCCGGACGAATTGGACGATTCCGCTGAGTCCGGTGAGCAGGCCCGAGTAGAAGTTGGCGACGCCGAGGTGGACGCCGTCGGTGGCGTCGCTGAGGTTGTTCATCCACCGTTCCGTGAAGGGCGGTTCGGTGGGCGCGGTGGCGGTGGCGCCGTTCAGCAGCGCACCCGCGACCTGCCCTGCGGCGCCGTCGCGTTCCGCTCGCGCACCACGCAGGATCGCCCGGGCCTCCTCCCGCAGCGCCGTCCAGGTATCGACCAGGGGGCTGTCTGCCTGCTGTTCACCGCTGAGTGCGTTGTAGGCGGTCTTCGTGGCCCGCTCTTCCGCTTCGGCCTGCTTCCAGGTCGCCACCGCGTCTGCGGCGCGCGCCTGCGCCGCTTCGACGGTGTGACCCCAGGAGACGAGTGTCTGGGCGGCGGTGTTCATCGCGTCGGCAGCGTCGTGCCACAGTCCGGGTTGCTTGTCGAAGACCTCGTTGAATCCGTCGGCGGCGCTGCCCGTCCAGTCGGCCGCATCGACGGTGCGGAGTGCGTCACCGGTGGAGCCGATGCTGGTGGCCAGTTCGGTCAACGTGGTGGTCGCGTCGGTGATGGCTGACGGCTCGCCGCGGATCAGTTCCTTGGGCTCTTCGGTCTGCCCCAGATCCAATTCGTCGACGGGCCCACCGGTGGCGCTGGCGATCTCGTCTCCGAGATCGGTCAGGGTGTCTGCGATGCCGTCCGCGCCGACGCGGTGCGCGAGCCCGGCCGCGGCGTCGAAACCCGAATCGACGGCCTGCCCGACGTTCTCGACGGTGCTCTCGATCGCATCCTCGGCGGCGTCGCCGAAGTCGTCGATCGCGCCCTTCGCGTCGTCCCAGGTATCGCTGAGCCAGCTCACGACGCACCGCCGCCGGCCGGCATGATCCCGGCGGCCCGCTCCGTGGCGCCGGTGTCCCAGGCGCGGGTCGTGCCCGAATCCAGCATGTCCGCCAGCGGCGAAACGTTGGCGAGGGCCTGTGGACCGACGGCCGCGATGACCTCGTTGTTGGTTGCGATGGTCTGGTCTGCCGCCTCGAACGACTCGAGGCTGTAATCGGCGTTGAGCGTCTGGTTGATCGGGTTGTCGGCGGGCGTTTCACCCCACGTGCGTTCGCTGATCTCCTCGCCGCTGAGGTGGGGGTTGCCGACGGTGTTGGTCCAGACGGTTTTCAGTACATCCGAGTAGACCTGCTCGGTTGTGTAGTAGCTTCCCGCGGCCAGGTCGAGGACGCGGGCAATCTCGTTGGCCGACTGCACGAGATAGCGGACACCCCACGACCACCGTTCCGCGAACTCCTCGAGACTGGTCTGGACCTCCTGCTTCCCGGCTTCCATCGGCGAGAGTGAGAGGAGGGAAAAGCCGCGCCCGACGGACGCCGTCTCGCCGATACCGAGTCCGGACAGCGATTCGGTGATCGCGTTGATTCCCTGCGCGGCCTGGATCAGCACAGCCGGGTCGACCTCGAGGTGGTCTCCCATCACGCCACCTCGTCGACGGCCGGGGGAAACGCCATCGGTGTGGCTCCGGCGACGTCGATCACGACCCCGGTCGGTCCGGGGACGGTCGGGACGAGGACGTCGAGCAGCCGCCATCCGAACACCGTGTGGAAGCGGCAGGCCCCGCCCTGTTCGACGCGGGCGAGTACATATCGGGCGTACTCCTGTTCGCCGGTGAAGGCACACACCCAGTTGAGCCTGCCGAACGTACTGGTCAGCAGCCGGTCGTCGTCGGTCAGCGGAATGAGAAGCAGCGCCGAACGGAGGGCGTCGGTCAGCAGCCTCGGCTGCCCGAAACCCTGACGGAACGCGTTCATTTCGGCGAGCAGCGCGCTGCAGTCGCCGGCGGTGTCCCCCACAACAGCCCCCCGGATGTCGATTGTCCTCCCCGCCGAGGATGGTACTGGACGCCCCATTCAGACCCGTTCGGGACGACCTTCGGCCACCGCCGACGCCGCCGCGGAGACCCGCTCGTACGCCGCCCGGGTCGCCGGTGCCAGCAGGCCGTGATCGATCACGATGCCCATGCCCAGATGTTCGTCGTAGGGAATGGTTTCGATCCCCCACACCTGCCCGCCCAGGTATTCGCGGAGAAGATCGACGTCGACCTGCCAGCCGGTGGCGTCCTGGTTCGACACGGTGACTATGGTGCGGGCGAGTCCGGGTTCGCCGAGTGTGTCACCGATCGACTGCAACGCCGCGCGCAGGCGATTGAACGCATCCGCCCGGCACGGGACGACGAGAACGATGGGTGACGGTGTGGTCAGGAGCGACGCGAGGTATTCGGCGCGTAGCCGGTGCCCGAGATCGTGGACAGTGCTCACGCCTCGTGCGCGCAGAGCCGCTGTGAGAGTCTGGAATTCGGATTCCACCGCGGTCTTGTTCCCGATGCGGTTCAGGATGCGGGAGCCGGCGCTCGTGCGGGAGCAGTACCCGTCGAACACGTCGTCCGGGACCGGGCCGGCCGCCGATGCCGCGACCACCTGCTCGAGCCCGCTCACGGAGAGCACCGCATCGGCGCCCCGTTCGGCCACGTCGCCGCCGGCCGGTGTGGCGTCGACGGCGACGACCGCGCTGCCCCGCACCGCGGCGGTGTTGGCGAGCCCGAGCGCCGTCGTGGTGGCCCCCGCACCTCCACACGCTCCGAGAACGAGGGTCGACACCGGAAGTGGTTGCAGGAGTTCGTCGGTCACTTGGCATCTCCAATGGATGTGATGTAGGTGCGACCGTCGCGATCCGCGGTGGTCACGACCTGTTCGTACTTTTTCGTCGACCCGTCCGGCCGCAGTTCCGACAGCGTCACCGCGTAGCGGCCCGGTGCGGTCTCGGTGACGGCGAGGCAGTGCTCGGTGCCTTCGGGCACCGAATCGATGCCGCCCTGGATGGTCTCGGCCGATTCGAGGAGCGCATCGGGTGTGACCACCGCGCGGGCCTTCGCGCCGCTGCGTTCGACGTAGTAGGCGTGGTCGAAGGCCAGGATCGCGGCAGCACCGTCGGAGGTCCCGCCGGGACCGTTCCCGACGACGGTCGAGCCGTCGCCGGATGCGACGCACCAGCCCGAATCGGCGGCGGCGACAGGGGTTCCATCACCGGACGTCGAGGTGAGGGCGGCGACCACACCGGCGACGACGGCGATCACCGCTGCGGTGGCACCGGCGACCGCGAGTCTCTGCTTGCCGCGACCTGCGCGAACGGGCGGTGCGGGAGCGGGCTCGTCGCCCGGGGTGAGCCACTTCGGAGCAGGTGGTTGCTCGGGTTCCGCGGCGGGAACCGTCGACGTCGGTGCCGCGACCGACGCGAAGGGTGGGAACCAGTGCGAGAAGCGGTCGAGGGGTGCCCTGTTCGGCGGTTCTGTCACAGTTGAATCCTCCACAACTCATTCCCTCGCGTGGCGCCGACCCCTGGTGGGCTCCACGCGAGGGAATCGCATCACACGTGCAGCGTTGCCTGGCTGCGCACGTTGACGCCGCCGATCGTGGTGGAAGCCGGACCGCTGTCGGTCGACTGCAGCTGCGGGAGCTGCGGTGCGGGCAGAGCCGCGATCGTCTCGACGAGCTGCTCGAAGGCCGGGTACCGGTCGGCTGCATCCGAGATCGCTGCGGCGATGGGTGTGACGTCGACGGGCGCAGACCAGTTGGTGGGGTGCTCGGCCTCGGAGTCGGCCGAGAACGCGGAGACGGTGGCGGCCGTCGGCGTCGACGGGTCGACGGCGATACCCGCGGTGCCGGTGGCGTCACCGATCCGCCAGCCGATGGTGCCGACGTACCCCTCGGGGTTGCCGTACTGGCGACCGTTGACGGCAACCGGAACCGCGCCGACCAGCGTGTCGACGGCCGCGTTCACCTCGACCACCGGCTTCGGCACGGGCAGGGCGGGGGCGGCGGGTGCCTGGTGTGCCCTCGGCATGTCGTCGGGGTCGATCCACACGGTCGCCGGCTGGGCGGCCTGCACCTCGTCGACGACTCCCTCGGTCGTCGGCGCCGGGGCGTTGCCGTCCAGCGCCAGGTCGGGAGCAGCGGGGACCGCAGCTTCGCCGCCCGGCACAGCGAGCGGGGCCTGCGGGGGAGCCGCCTTCGCCGGGGCCGGAGCCG
>RRBB01000431.1:0-4586 GCA_006543605.1 Rhodococcus sp. WS4 | reverse complement strand
CTGGGTAGTCTTCTTCACGGCGGTCCCTTGCTGTCGGAGTTCTTGGAGGAACGCCCGACACCTACCACACGGCGGGTCTCGAGCGGGGGACCGCCACCTGAAGTTCTACGAGACCCGGGACAACCTCGAAGGAAGAAGGAAGACCAGCACCACCCAGATAGTGAAACCGGCCACCAGCAACAGGCTCAGTGCGAGCAGGTAGGTGGTGATCACCACCCCGCGCGGCATCAATTCGGTGCGCAGCCAGATCGTGGCCAGCGAGATCATGAACACCGCGGCCATACGGATCGCGTAGACGTTGCTGCCCTGCAGCATCGCTTCCCGCCCGAAGTACACGATCTCGTTTTCGGCTGCCTCCGAGCCGCGGGAGACGGCGAGGAGCGCGCCCGCGAGCGTCATCGAGACGAAGGTCATGCCGAGGAACAACAATCCACTGCCCATAAAGACCGTCGTGAAGAAGCGGTCCTCGAGGTCGCCGAACCGGTCGCGCTGGACCCCGATGAACCACAGGAACGCGATGCCCGCGATCGGGGTGAGGGACAGGGCGGTGGTGATCTTCGATCCGCCGTGTACCCAGGGCGTCCCCGCGGCGGCCGGCATCGCCGTGATCAGCAGGACGATGCTGATGATGAAGAGCGCTCCGAAGACGATGCCCGCGATCGCCGCGGAACGCGGCGTCCGCAGCCGGTTGTACTGGACCTCGATGCGTATATTCGCCATGGCTCAATCCTGATCCTGGCCGAAGTTGAGCTGGTGCTGGCGGTCTACCGGCAAGCCCGCGCACGCGCCACGGTCGGGGGAACCCGTCCGTGGGGCGACCGGGCGGCGGGGTCGATGCCCGGCAAGACCACCCACCGCGGCGCCCTGCCGGTCATCGGGTGCCTGGCCCTGACTCACGCCGGTGGCTTCTCGCAGCAGAGCGTTCCGTGAGTGTCGAAGGCCGCGATCCGCTCCTCGGTGGGTACGGGACCGGGCGCGTCGCCGGCCCGACCAAATCCGGTATCGCCCGCGCGCCGTCCCCAGCAGGTTCGGGAGGTCGGCATCGTCAGTCCTCGTAGTACGCACGCAGTCGGCGCGTCGGCTTCGGCGATGGTTCGGGCGGTGATGGTTCGGGCGGCGGCGTGGGGTCGCTGATTGGGGGCAGGTAGTCGGTAACGGTGGTGATGCGTTCGTTGATCTGGTCGCGCAGTCGTTGCCGGTAGGCGCGGCGGGCGGCCTGAATGTCTTTGAGCCCGAACGTTTCCGTTGCGTGGTCGGGGCTGACCGCCTTGCAGAGGAATCGGTCCTTGTGGAAGACCCTGATCTCGGTGATGTCGCGCGGGTCGTAGCGGATGGTGACCGGTTCTTTGACGTAGGCGGCCAGGGTGGGGTGCAGGTAGCGCAGGCCCTGGAAGGAGATGCCGTCGCGTTGCACGGTGCGGGGTTTGGCGACGGTCGCCAGCAGCAGGTCGAGGTCTTCGAGGCTGTCGGGCATGCGGGGCGGCCACCCGTCGCCGATCCAGGCATCCTGCGGCGATGTGCCGATTTCGGAATGAACGCGCTGATGGTAGGTGCCGGTGACGAACCGGTGGATCGCGGTGTCGAGCTGGGCCAGGGTGAGCGCCGGCGGTGTGGCGGGTTTGCCGTGCACGAGGTGTCCAGGCAGCTCGGCAAGGAGTTCGGTGTTGATCGTGCCGAAAAATCGCTCGATCTTGCCGCGGCCCTGCGGCCGTCGAGTGCACGATCTGGAACTTGCATCCGATCGCGACCTGGGTGAGGTGGTCGCTGATGAAGTCGCTGCCGTGGTCGGCGTAGAGCACATCCGGCAGCCCGCACATCGGCCACGCCGGGTCGGCCTTGGTCCAGATCGCCTGCCGCAACGCCAGCGAGGTGTTCAACGCCGAGGGCGCCCCGACCGCGACGGTGTATCCCGGCACGGCGCGGGAGTGGTCGTCGAGGACGACGGTCAGCCATGGCCGGATGGTGCGTCCGTTGGTGTTGACGACGTGGATGTCGAGTTCCGTGTGGTCGGCCTGCCACATCGCGTTCGGGCGCTCGGCCCGGCGGCGGTACACCAGCCCGAAGTTGTCGCTGAACGCCACGGGACCATCGTGGGCCAGGGTGAGCATCGCCGGGCCGAGACCGCCGACGATGTCCCGCACCGTGGTGTACGACACCGGCGGGAGTCCTTGCACGGTGGCCAGCTCGGCGGCGCGTCGGGTGATCGCCGCGAGCGAGGCGCGGGGTCTGCGCAGCGCGAATTCCTCGATCACACGGACCAGGCGGGGATCGGTTTTGCGTCCGGTGACTGGGCGCGGCGTGTTGGCCAGGCCCGCCAGTCCGGCTTCCCGGTAGCGGTGCAGCCAGCGCCGGGCGGTCCGCAACGGCACCCTCGCGTGCTCGGCGGCACGGGTCAGTGGCACGCCGTCCGCGAGATGTGGGGCAAGAACCTGCCAGCGTCGCAGCGCCTGTTCGCGCTGCGCGTCGCTGAGCCGGTGGAGTCCCTCGGTCACGGTGTGCCCGTGCGCTCCATCGTGCGGTTCGCGGGTTCGAGGTGCCGGTAGATCGTCGGGCGGGTGACCCCGAACTCGGCGGCGATGTCGGCAACGGTGTAGCGGCGTTTGCCATCCGGGCCGGTCTCGTTGTACATCATCCGGGCCAGGGCAACCTGGCGGGGACCGAGTTTCGGTTTCGGTCCGCCCTTGCGGCCGCGGGCGCGTGCCGCGGCGAGGCCATCCATGGTGCGCTCCGACATGAGGGCGTGTTCGAACTCGGCGATCGAGCCGAGGATGTGGAAGAACATGCGCCCGACCGCGGTCGAGGTGTCGATGCCCTGATCGAGCACCACCAGATCCACCCCGCGGGCGTTCAGTTGCTTGGACAGTTCGATCAGATGCTCCAGCGACCGGCCGAGGCGGTCGAGCTTGGTGACGACAAGCTGATCACCCCGGCGGTTGGCCGACAGCAGCGCCTTGTCCAGCTGCGGGCGCGACGCAAGTTTCCCGGAGGCCTTGTCGATGAAAATCTCATCGCACCCTGCGGCGGTCAACGCATCATGCTGCGACTCGGGACGCTGATCCCGCGTCGACACTCGGCCGTACCCGATCCTCACATCGGGGAATGTATCGCGTACCACCGACAACGTGACGTTGTTCCGTACACGGTGTTCTTTACACATCCGACCTGGGTAAACGTCAACCGGCGGCCATCTCCGCGCAGACCCGCCATTGTTCGAGCGCCGGGGCAGGGCGGGAGAATCCTACCGCCGACGCTCACCGCAGTTCCCGCGCGATCGCTCGGGCCGCGCGGCGAGCCTGCTTCGCCGCGAACCCGATCTGCGACGGCCTGGGCACGAACCCGATGAAACGCAACCTCTCGGCGGCCGGCTTTTCACCGGTGGCGTGCGGCCAACCTCGCTCGTCCAGTACGCCGAGGTGCCCGACCAGCTTTTCGAGTTCCTGGCGGAACCCCGTCGCGCAGACCATCGCCTCCGGGTCGATTCGCACACCGTCCACCAGCCACACGCTGTCCGCGTCGAGTGACTCGACTCCGCGAACGACCTCGATGGACCTGTCTCGGATCGCGGCGATGAGCTCCTTGTCGACGATCGCCGGTGCCACGCCGAGGCGGGCGCTGCGGGCGAAGATCCCCTCGTCGGGGATCGGTAATCCGAACTCGCGCAGGTCGCCGATGCTCCTCTCCCGGCCGAACCGAGCGATTGCGTCCGCGATAGGGATCGGGGCATGGTAGAGCGGCGTCGCGATGAAGTCTCCCGGTATGCCACCAGGTCCCTGGCGGAGCATGATGTTCGGCGGCGTGCGAGCCGAAAGCCAGACCTTTGCCGCGCCTCCGGTGGCGAGGTCGTAGGCAATTTCCATGCCCGAGCAGCCCGCTCCCACCACGAGGACCCGTTTCCCGTTGTACTGCGAGGGATTCCGGTACTGCGAGGAATGAACCAGTGCACCCCGCCAGTCCCCGCGTCCGGGCCAGTCCGGGACGAAGGGCTCATGATCGAAGCCGGTCGCGACCACCACCTCGGCAGCGTCGACCGAACCGGCAGCGGTGGTCAACCGCCAGTGCCCGTCCGTTAGGTCGAGCCGTTCCACCGGGCAGCCCAGGCGCAGCTCGATCCCGTCCGCACGTGCGTGCCGCTCGAGATGCTCGATCACCTGTTCCCGCGTGGGAAAGGTCGGTGTGCCCTTGGGGTAGGGGCGGTTCGGCAGGTGGGAGAACTGCCTGCCGGTGTTCAATCGCAGCCGGTCATAACGAGAGTGCCACGACGAACCGACTTGGTCGGCTCGGTCGATCAGCAACGGGTTGATGCCACGGTCGGCGAGGGCCACCGCCGCCGCGACCCCGGAGGTGCCGGCACCGACGATTGCGACTTGATGCTCGCTCATCGTGTGCTCCTTGGGTGTTGTCTTGTTTCATGCGGTTTCGGCGACAATGACGCTCATCGGGCCGGTGAGCGAGCGATGGTCGCGGTAGCGCCAGCCAGTGTCCTGCAGCCAGGCGATGCCTTCTCCGACGCTGTAGACGTCGCCGTGTTCGAGGTGGACCGCGAATTCGCCCGCCATCAGGGCGGCCGCGACGGGCTGGGTGTGGGT
>RRBB01000430.1:0-4593 GCA_006543605.1 Rhodococcus sp. WS4 | reverse complement strand
TGCGTCCGGGCGAGGGACTGACCCTGCGCGACGTCCGCACCGGCGACCGCCTGGAGGTCACCGAGCGGACCGCCAGCAGGCAGTTGCGGGCCGGCGACTTCTTCTGCGCCCGAGTGGTTCCCGCCGGTTCCACGATGCAGATCTTTGGCGGCATCGAACCGATCGAGCCCGGGCAGCGTGGTCGGCTGATCGAGTTGCTCGATTCGGAATCCACCGACCCCGAGGAGCTGGTCGAGTTCCTCAGCGCCCGGTTCGCGCCGCCGCGGCTGGTCACCACCGACGGGCATCCGATGGTGGCGTGCCGGGCGGTGTTCGAGGTGGGCGACACCGCCGGGATCCGGCGCAGGCTCAGTCGCCGCTTCGGCGCCGCCGACGCAGACCGGTGGACCTGGACCGAGGAGGGCAGTGTGCTCGGCGTGCTGAACCTAGCCCGCGTCACCGAACCCTGGGTGCTCGAGGTCGAGGCGATGAACGAGCCGCGGTTCGAGTCGCTGGTCGACGCCGTGGGGGCCGCCGACCCCGCGGGAAGACTGCGTGAGCAGACCCGGACGCCGGCCGCGGAGTTGATGGCTCAGGCGCAGGAAAACGTTCGGCCGACACACCCCGTCGACCTCGACCCCGAGGATCCCGCGATCGCGGCGGCACTCGACGAGCACATCCGCAGATACGAGCAGCAGTGGCTCGACGAGGCGATCCCCGCCCTCGGTGATCACACCCCGCGCGAGTGCGCCGCCGACCCCACCCGCCGCGACGACGTAATCCGGCTGCTCGACTCCTTCCCGCAGGAGGAGCGGCCGGGGGCGATGAGCGTACGGCGACTGCGGGAGGCATTGGGGCTCTAGGATTCCGGCTGCCGCCCACGCACCGAACCCGGCGACGTCGTTGCCCAAAGGTAACGACCGTGGCCCTCTGCTCGAGGACGAGGGCGAGGGCGGCGGCACGGTGGGCGTCGTGGAGCGGGTTTTCCGCCCGTGCCCGTGGGTGTCCACCGGGTTCGTAGCGCTGCGAGGTGTCCGACTCGGATACCGGCACGACCGCGGACGGTTGACCCAACCAGGCTTCAGGCGGCGTCGAGAGCCTGCTCGACGGTCAGCGGTGTGCGGTATGCGCTCGGGATGGCGGCGATCCGCACCAAACACGGCGACGACGATCCCGTCGAATCCGATCGGTTCGGGCTGGGACAGCGCGGTGTCGGGCCCATCGGGTCGCGGCCGGATGGTGGCGCGTCCAGGTCGACGGCGTACAGCAGCACGTTCGCGTCGACGATTTTCACTTCTCCCAGCTCTCGCGTGCGCATGAGTTCCTTCCTCATCCTCGAGTGCGCCGGCCACGCCAGGCGTGCGTGAGGTCGATCCGGGCCCCCATCGGTAGGTGGGAGTCGTGAAGGTTGACGGGATGGCCCGCGGGATGGCGATGTCGCTGAGCCACGACGGCGCGTGGCACCACCTCTACATCACTCCCGGGGCGGCGATCACCCTCATCGAATGACCCAAGAGGGTTGCTAACAATTCTTACAGTAAGTAGTGTTAACTCATGTTGTTGAGTGGGCGGCCGCTGCTGGACAATCCGGTCGACGCCGCGCTGTTCGTCGACCGCGAGGAACCGCTGTCCCGGATCCACGCGGCGCTGCAGCGGGGCCTGAACGTGCTGGTCACCGGCGATCCGGGACTCGGGAAGACCTCACTACTGCGGCAGGTGATGTACCGGGCGCGCACGGCGGATGCGGGCGACCCGATCGGCGGCCACCCGATGCGGTTCGTCCACGCCCAGTCGATCACCGGCGGGCCCGCGTTGCTGGCGCAGATCGTGACCGGCGATCACACCCGCACGGCGCCCACCGCGCAGTTGCTCGACCAGCTGACCGCCGAACGCGCCGCCGTCGCCGGCGACACACCCGCCGGCGAGGCCGCCGCCGCCCCGCGTCCCGTCCTCATCGTCGACGACGTGACCGCGACCGCCGGCCACGAGGTATTCGGGCGGCTGCGCGACGAGTTGTGGGAAACCGGATACCACTGGATCGTGGCCGCCCGCGCCGCCGACCGCGCAGGGCTGCTCACCCCGCCGGCGGACGCGTTCTTCGACACGGTCATCGACCTGCCCGCACTCACCCCGCAGGCCGCCACGGCACTGTTGACCACCCGCCTCTCGCCGGACCCGGGGGTGTTGCCCGCCGAGATCGCCGGGCTGGTCGGCGGGAACCCGCGGCGGCTGATCGCCGCAGCCCGTGACCTCGTGGACCTCCCGACAGCGCAGCACCGGGCGCGACTGGACGCCATCGCGCTACGGGATCGAACGATTCATGCGCTGGGCCGATCCGAATCCATGCTCGCCGCCGAATTGGAGGCCCTGGGCGGTGCCAGCGCGTCCGATCCCGCCCTCTTGGATCGGCTGGGGTGGACCCGCGCCCGCGCGGTCCAGGTATTGACGAAACTCGAGGACGAGGGGCTGGTTGTGGGAGAGGACGTGGCGGCCGGAGCGGGTCGGCCCCGGAAGGTGTACCGGTTGCTGTCCGCCGACGAACTGCTGACACGACGATCATCGACGGAGCACGAGCAATGAGCACGCACCTGCTGCGGGCCCTGCAGAACGCCCACGCCTTCGATTCGACGCCCCCGGAGGCGCAGTTGGCGTCGCTGCATGTCCCGTTCGACTTCCTGACCGGCAGCCGGGCGTACGAGGACACCCTGGCCCGGGCCGTTCGCCGCGGCGAACGCATCGCGTTGATCGGGGCCTCCGGATCCGGGAAGACCTCGATCACCGAGCACGTCCTCGGCGGCTTCGTCCATGACGTCGCCCCGATCCGGGTGCGCGTGGACATGATGACCCCGTCCGTGTCGACCCACCCGCCGGACTTCGCCAAGCATGTGGTGCACACCGTGCGCAAGTACATCGACGACCACCACGCCCGCCCGGACCGCCGGAAGGCGTCCAAAACCGACGACACCGCCCACGGCATCGCCGACAAACGGCCGGTGAAGGTCACCGTCGGCGCCGGCCTGCCGTGGCTCAAGGGTGATCTCGCGGTCGAGCTGGGTGGCGTCGTCCACTCTCGGGCGGTGTCCGGGGAGGACATCGTCGAGCAGGCCCAGCTGATCCTGCAGATCATCGCCGCTCGCGGGGTCACACCGGTCCTGGTCCTGCCCGACACCGATCACTGGATCCGGCGCGCCGGCCTGGACCCGGAGCCGTTGATCGCCGGTTTCTTCGGGTCCACGCTGCGCATGATCGCCGAGCGGCTGTCCACCGCGGCGGTGATCGCCGTCCACGAAACCTACCTGCCGGACCCGGCCTATCGCGAGGCGTCCGGGTTCCTCGAGTCGCGCATCACCCTGCCCGAGATCCCGTCCCCCGACGCCATCGGCGCCATCCTGCGCCACCGGGCCCGCGCCACGGACGATGACACCCACCGGCGGACAGGCGACCTCGTCGACCCCGACGCCCTCGAACGCCTCTTCGCCCACTATCAGGCATCGAACCGCAACCTGCGCAAGGTCATCCAGACCGCGCACGGCGCCCTCGCCCATGCCTGCGACGAACCCGCGGCCGCGATCGGCCGACGCCACGTCGAGCTGGCACTGACCGAGTAGGGCGCCCGCCTCACGCCCGGAAGCAGACGCCCCGCACCGAGAACCCGGCCCCGACACCGAGCCAGTTACCGAGGCCCTGGTCTCGGACCGGGCCGGGGCTCGACCGGGAACCACCGTCGGCGCATGGACCACCTCGGCCGCTTGGGTGATGGAGGCGATCGAGAAGGCCCGGGCACGGTGACGCGGAGAGCGAGCCGTTCCCGGTCGCGCCGTCGGCGGCAGGTGCCCGGTCCCGGAGCACCCGAGTCGATGTCTTCGTTTTCCGCACCGCACCGCGGACACGGACCGCGGACACGCCGACGGCCTCCGAAATTTTCTGCTCCACCGACCATCGCCGAGCATCGGCGACGCCGGTTCGGTGTGTCAGATTCCGGGTCGCGCCGAAACGGTCTCGTCGAGCAGGGCATCGAGAAGGTCTTCTGCCGCAGCGGATTTCGCTGCGGTCTTCGTGTTCCCGCGGCCGGTGGCGGCGCAGTCGAGGTAGCGGACCTCGCAGGTGAACACCGGGGCGTGGGGTGGGCCGTCGACGGTCTCCGCCCACTGAGGGGGTGGGTGCCCGTGGTGTTGGGCGTGGCTGAGCACCCAGGCGATCGGGTTCTTGCGGGCCCGCGCCCGCTTCTTCGCCGCCGCCTCCGATGCCAGCGGGCCGTGCGGCGGCGGTACCGGGCGGTTCCTGCGCCCGGCCGCGACCTCGCCGGATTCGGTCGAGGGTGGCGCAGCGTCGCCCGGTGCGCCGGACCGTTCCGGGTCTCCCAGCGGGGATTCGGTGGCGGGGTGGCTCTCCCCCGCCGCGATCGCCCTGGTGAGGCCCCACGCTGCGTCCTGCTCTGCGCGTTTCTTACTGCCCGCGGTGGCCCACGGCCCGCACACCGCGCCGGCCCGCAGCCGGGCCGCGAACACCGGTGTGTGCGAGGGCCCCCGGTGATCGCCGTCGATCTCAGGTCTGGGCAGGTCGGGATGGGCTTGAAGCCACATCGACACCACACTCGGCCCGAACTCCGGATGC
>RRBB01000042.1:0-63203 GCA_006543605.1 Rhodococcus sp. WS4 | reverse complement strand
GCGGCGAGCCCCCCACCCCCGCCTCAGACATCTACAGCCTCGGCGCGACCCTGTTCAGCGCGCTCACCGGGCATGCCGCATTCGAACGCCGCAGCGGTGAACAGGTCGTCGCGCAATTCCTGCGGATCACCAGCCAACCGGTCCCGGACCTGCGCGACCAGGGCGTCCCCGACGAGTTGAGCGGGGTCATCGAACGGGCCATGGCCGCAAACCCGCGGGAGCGTCCCGCCACCGCCGCCAAGTTCGGTGACGAACTGCGCCGGATCCAACACGACCAGGGCCTCCCGGTCGACGACATGGCCCTGACGGGCGAACCGGCTACCACACGGCGCGATCCGGACCCGGTGCCCGACCAGGCGCACACCAACACGGGGGGGCTGCCCAAACCATCGGCAGCGCCCGCCGTCCGGGCCTCGGCCGGCGGGCTACCCCTTGAGCTCACCAATTTCGTCGGTCGCCGCCACGAGCTCACCGAGGCGAGGAATCTGCTGTCCACCTCGCGTCTGGTGACGTTGACCGGCATCGGCGGCGTCGGCAAGACACGTCTCGCCCTGCGAGTGGCCGCCGACGCAAGGCGGGGCTTCGGCGACGGTATGCGGTGGGTCGAGCTGGGCGAGTTGCATGATGGATCGTTGGTGGTTGACATGGTGGCCGCCGCCCTGGGGGTGCGGGATCGGTCCTCGCGCCGCCTCGACGACGTGCTGGCGCAGTTCCTCGGCACCCGGCACCTGCTGCTCATGCTGGACAACTGTGAGCAGGTGGTGGATGCGGTCGCCGCACTGGCCGAGATGCTGCTGCGCAACTGCCCGGATCTGCAGATCCTGACCACCAGCCGCGAACCCCTCGCCCTCGGTGGGGAAGCAGTGCTGCGCGTGCCGCCGCTGACGGTCCCCGACCCGGACCGCGAGCCGACCCTGCACGGGCTCCCCCAATACGACGCGGTGACGTTGTTCGCGCAGCGGGCCGCCGCCGCGGTGCCGGGATTCGAGGTCACCGAGGACAACCGGGTCACGGTGGCCCGGATCTGCCGACAACTCGACGGCCTTCCGCTTCCTATCGAGTTGGCGGCGGCACGGTTGCGGGCGATGTCGCCCGAGCAGATCCTGCAGCGACTCACCGACCGGTTCACGCTGCTTACCCTGGGCAGCCGCGCTGCGCCAACGCGGCAGCAGACGCTGAGGCTGTCCATCGACTGGAGTCACGACCTCTGCATGCCGCGGGAACAGCAACTGTGGGCCCGGCTGTCGGTGTTCTCCGGCAGTTTCGAACTAGACGCGGCCGAGGACGTCTGCGGCGAGGGTATGGCCGCGGCGGATCTGCTCGATGCGGTGGGTGCGCTGGTCGACAAGTCGATCCTGATCCGGGAGGACGCGGGCCCGGTAGTGCGGTTTCGGATGCTTGAGACGCTGCGTGACTACGCCAGGGAGAAGTCCGAGCAGTCCGGAGAGCACCCCGCGTTGCGGCGGCGGCACCGGAACTGGTGCCAGCAGTTGGTGTTACAGGCGAATGCCGAGTGGATCGGTCCCCGGCAGCAGGAGTGGGTCGCGCGACTCGAGCGGGAACTACCGAACCTGCGCGAGGCGATGAGATTATGTCTGTCCGGGCCCGGCGATGACGCGACCGCAGGGTTGCGGATCGCCGCTGCCCTGTTCCAGTTCTGGCTCTCCCGCGGCCTGCTCAGTGAGGGGCGACATTGGCTCGACCGGGCCCTTGCCCACGGGGCCGGGCGGGCGACCGCAGCACACGTCGAAGCACTGTACGCCAGCAGCGTCCTGGCGGACGTGCAGGGCGAGATCGCGGCGAGCGGTGTCCTGGTCGAGGAGGCGCAGGACCTGGCCGAGCGGATGGCCGACCCTGTGGTCCACGCGCGTGTGGCCCATGCCGACGGACTCCTGGCGCTCTACAGCGGTGATATTCCCCGCGCCTGCACCCGACTGGAGGAAGCCCTGGAGGTGTTCGGCGCGCGCGACAACTTGTCGGAGCGGGTGTGGATTCTGATGATGCTCGGGCTGGCGTACGAATTACAGGGAGATGCTGCTCAAGCCATCACCTGCCATCGGCAGGTGCTGGACATCACCGAAGCCCACGGCGAATCGGTGTTTCGGTCGTACTCGCTGTGGGCCATGGGGGTGGCGGTCCTGCAGCAGGGCGATCGCGGTCAAGCGCTTCGGTTACTGGAGGAGTGTCTGCGGCTGGTCCGGTTGTTGGACGAACCACTCACTGCCGCAGTGACCCTGGAGGCATGGGCATGGATCGTCGCCGACCAAGACGCACGACGCGCCGCCGTCCTGCTGGGGGCCGCGGAGGCGCTGGGCCGGTCCGTCGGGAGCTCCCCGGTTATGTTCGACAACCTCTTCGTCCGCCACGAGGAGTGTGAGCGGCAGGCCCGCCGGGCACTCGGTAAGCAAGCGTTCGAGGCGGCCCGCCGGGAGGGTGCCGCACTCGGGTTCGAGGAGGCCGTCGCCTACGCCCTCGGCGAGCACGCCCCGGGTGCGGCACCGCCGACTGGTGACACGACGAGCCTGACCAAGCGTGAGCGGCAGGTCGCCGACCTGGTCTCCCAGGGCATGACCAACAAGGCCATCGCCACCCATCTCGTGATATCCCCACGCACCGCGCAGGGCCACGTGGAACACATCCTCACCAAACTCGGGTTCACCTCACGAGCCCAGATCGCGGCTTGGGTCGTCGAGCACGCACGGAATGAGCGTGCCTGAACATCGCCTGCACATTCCAGCGAACAACTCTGGCGAGCTTCGCAATTGTCGGTCTCCACGAGGCGTGGACTGTCAGGAATGCTGTGGATCGGGCTCCTTCATGACGAAATTGCACGGGTCGTTGGCGCCTGATGTGGTAGCAGTTCACTGCCCGACAAGGGCGACTCGTCGAGGATGCCATTCCCCAGGGCAATCGCCGGCGCGGCCCGGGGCATGTTCCTGTCCGAACTCCGAAACTGGCTCAACACGGACGACGATCTTGAAGACATCCTCAACCGACTCGACCACAACTTGAAAACAGTTTTCACTGCGTTGAGAGGGCTGTTGGCTCAACAGTCAGGTGGGACTACTCAGTCGACTCGAGCGAGCAGTCGCGGACAACGCTCACGGTAAGCCAACTGAGCACCCATCGGCGCCGAAGCGCACCGTTTCCGTCTGCTCTATCTGCTCTATGGCCGCACTCGCTCGCTCGCCACGGAGGTTGTGCGTAGCGCTTCTGCCGCAGAATTATCAGAAGTCCGCTGCACTGGAAATACGGCGAAGCCATGCGTCGCGTGCAGTCGGCTTCTGACGATGCCGGTTCAGGAGTCGAGTGCAAGGTCTGCAGCGAGCGAGTCGAGCCGGGGAGAATCGTGTGTTAGTTCAGCCGTTCGAGGACCATGGCCATGCCCTGTCCGCCTCCGACGCACATGGTTTCGAGGCCGAACTGCTTGTCGTGGGTGGTCAGGTTGTTGAGCAGGGTCGCGGTGATGCGGGCACCGGTCATGCCGAAGGGGTGGCCGAGGGCGATCGCGCCGCCGGACACGTTGAGCTTGTCCTCGTCGATGTTCAGCTCCCGCGCCGACCCGATCACCTGCACGGCGAAGGCCTCGTTGATCTCGACGAGGTCGATGTCGGAGATACCCAGTCCCGCGAGCGCGAGGGCCCGCTTGGACGCCTCGATCGGGCCGAGACCCATGATCTCCGGCGACAGACCGGACACCCCGGTGGACACGATCCGGGCGAGCGGGGTCAGCCCCAGCTCCTTGGCCTTGGTGTCGGACATGATCACCAGGGCGGCGGCGCCGTCGTTGAGCGGGCACGCGTTGCCGGCGGTGACGGTGCCGTCCGGCCGGAACACAGGCTTGAGCTGGCTGACGGCCTCGTACGTGGTGCCGGCACGCGGGCCGTCGTCGGTGGACACGACGGTGCCGTCGGGCAGGGTCACCGGGGTGATCTCGCGGGCGAAGAAGCCGGCGCCGATGGCCTCCTCGGCGCGGTTCTGCGAACGCACCGCCCACCGGTCCTGCTCCTCGCGGGTGATGCCGGTGATCTGCGCGACGTTCTCGGCGGTCTGGCCCATCGCGATGTAGGTGTCGGGGACCAGCCCCTCCTCGCGGGGGTCGACCCACTGCTGGCCGCCCTGGGCGAGCTTCTCGGTGCGGGTCTGCGCGTCGGCGTACAGCGGGTTCTGGGTGTCGGGCAGCGAGTCGGAGCTGCCCGCGATGAACCGGGACACCGTCTCGACACCGGCGGAGATGAACACCTCGCCCTCACCGGCCTTGATCGCGTGCAGTGCCATGCGGGTGGTCTGCAGCGACGACGAACAGTACCGGGTGATGGTGGTGCCGGGGATGAAGTCGTAGCCGAGCTGGACGGCGACGTTGCGGCCCATGTTGAAACCCTGCTCGCCGCCGGGCAGGCCGCAGCCCAGGATGAGGTCGTTGATGTCGGTGGGGTCGAGCGCGGGCACCTTGTCGAGTGCCGCCTGGACCATCTGCGCGGCGAGGTCGTCGGGGCGCATGCCCTTGAGCGATCCCTTCATGGCGCGACCGATCGGGGAACGGGCGATGGAAACGATGACGGCCTCGGGCATGAGTAACTCCTATGTAGTGTGCGCATTCTGTGCATCGAGTCGGCAGAAGAACGATGAAACAGAAACGATGATCAAGGATGGTGGTCGACCAGTTGTCAGCCATGTGATCGTGTCCGGCGGATATTGCCATCGCAGTACTTCCGGATCGCTTTCGTCCCGAATGAATCTGGTCCACGTCGACCGGTTCGGAATTCGTTGGTATATATGAAACGCTCGGCTGCAACCGATCGCGAACGCGGACAGACGCGGCAAACAGTCAGCCACCAACCCCACTGCTCGGGTGCGTGAGCGCCGCCTGGTAGAGCGCGATCTCGTCCCTCATACTTTTAGGAATGCTGTCGGCATCGTGCGCGCACACAGCGGCCCAATTGTCGCGCACGTCCTTCCAGGACGGGTTGGCACCTACCCACCCGCGAGTTTCACCCATAAAAATCTCCGCTACCCGTCCCCCGCCAACCGAGAACACCTGACCGTTGGCCTGGCACGCTTCGTGGCACAACCATGCAACGACCGGTGCAACATGTTCGGGCGCCAATTGAGCGAAGAATGATCCCATCATATCGCTGGCTCGACTCCGGTCACCGTCCTTGCTCTCACTCATCCGGGTGAAGGCAAGTGGCGCTACAGCGTTTACATTGATATTCCGGTCGAATGCCTCGACCGCAAGCATTCGCGTGAGCCCGTATATTCCAGCTTTTGCTGCTCCGTAGTTTGCGTGTCCGGCGTTGCCGAACAGACCAGCGGCCGAGGTCGTGAGGACGATGCGTCCGAAGTCCTGATTGCACATGTGCGCCCACGCTGCCTTCGTCACCTCGTAGGCTCCGCGAAGGTGCACGTCGAGGACCGCGTTCCAGCTCTGTAGATCAAGATTCGCGAACTCTTTGTCGCGGAGGATTCCTGCGTTATTGACAACGATGTCGATCCTCCCAAAGGCGTCGAGTGCTTGTTCGACGATGCGCGCACCGGCACCGATTTCGGCAACCGAATCGGTGTTGGCGATTGCTCGACCACCGTCTGACACGATCTCCTCGACCACCGATTGCGCAGCATCCGAGTTTCCTTCGCCGCGCACGGATCCCCCGATATCGTTCACCACGATAGCGGCACCGAGCCGGGCGAACTCGATCGCGTACGCACGCCCGAGACCAGCACCCGCTCCGCTGACGAGTGCCACTTTCCCGGTGAACGGCCGCACATCTTGCGTCATATCCATTTCCTTCCAGATATCCAGCTCTTCGCGGCAACCTGTTCTTACCGTGCAGTCGGGCCCGCGTCTCTAGGGGTCGGGGCAAACTCGAGAATCACCGACCCACCACCTATACCTACAATAAACGACTATGTTGACAACATTCTGAGCGTTCCGTGCGACTATACGACCCTACATCGTGAGCGCACCCCTGGATCAGATCGACCACCCCCGGAACTCGAAATTGGACGTCGCGCGGATGAAGCGATTCGTCATCGGAGGAGCGCTCATCGACGCACGTCAACAACATGATTCGAGCCGCCCTTCGGCAAGCTCGCGACCTCCTTGCCGACCGGGCAACACGCCCGCACGACAAGCCCAGTTCGTCGAGAATCCTGCCCCGTGCGCATGCTTGACCGAATCTACGGCGTGACGATACTCTCAAATGTAGTTAACACATATGTTGACACCAGTGTTTGCTGGAAGGCCGTACCTCGTTCTCTGCGGCCGCACGTTTTGCACGCATCACACCCGTTTTGAGGAGAGAAGTATGACCGGAAAACTCGCAGGTAAAGTCGCCTTTATCACTGGAGCGGGTCGCGGACAAGGACGCAGCCACGCCATTCGCTTCGCCGAGGAAGGCGCCGACATCATCGCGGTCGACGCTTGTGTCGACTACGAGACCGTGAAGACGAAGATGGCGACCGATCAAGACTTGGCGCAAACGGTCAAAGAAGTTGAAGCCCTTGGTCAGCGGATCGTGTCCCGAGTCGCCGACGTTCGGGACACCAAGGCCCTGGCCGATGCCATCACAGACGGTGTAAACGAACTCGGGCGACTCGACATAGTCTGCGCCAACGCCGGCATTTGTACCGTCCAGCCATGGGACGCAGTGTCGCCTGAGTTGTGGCAGGACACGATTGATGTCAACCTCACTGGCGTATGGAATACCGCCGTCGCGGCGATCCCTCATCTCATCTCCGGCGGTGGAGGCTCGATCATCATCACCAGTTCCACGGGCGGGATCAAGGGTCAACCATTCCTGACGCCGTATATCGCTGCCAAGCACGGCGTCGTCGGTATCGCGAAGTCTTTGGCTAACGAGCTGGCGCAGAAGAATATCCGGGTCAACACTGTCCATCCGACCGGTGTGAACACCCCGCTACTGTCGGGACTGGGCGGTATGGACGAACTCATCGGCCTCGATCCGAGTACCGCGGGCATCTTCGTCAACACCTTGCCAGTCGAACTCGTCGAACCGCGCGATATCAGCAATGCTGTCCTGTTCCTTGCCTCCGACGAAGCAAGATATGTGACGGGTCTTCAGATGACCGTCGACGCAGGATGCACGATCCGATAACCCGCGTTGAGCTCTTCGGGAGTCTTTGAGACCAACCGGAACGGCTCAACCAATTCGCTGGGTTCGTCCCTCCCCCGGGCCGGGCACCTCCACAGCGAAGCGGCGCACACCCAGGAATGGCTGTGCGCCGCTTTTGCGCGTCGCGGGAAGTGAGTGTGCCCAACGGAGATCACGCTCCGGAGGGATGCCCTCGGCGGCGCACGCCTGCAAATTGTCGGCTAGTGTTTGCCCGTCCCGCAAAACCAACCTGCCTTCTCGGCTCTGACCTCACCGACGACTGCAAAATCCCGGATCGATGGCTATCACCGAAGCGGGCAGCGCGAGACATTGTTCCTGTCTGAAAGCTTGGCTCTGCGCTACAACAAGACGCCGCCGCGTCATTGGCGTCGACCATGTTCCAGTGCCGGTCCACGACGACTGAAGCGGGATCCACCATTGGCGGATCCCGCTTCAGGGCCTTTAGATCTCTACGATCCGGCACCGATCGGCGGCATGATGCACTTCAACTCGGTGTAGTCCGCGATGCCTTCGGGACCGCACTCCCGCCCAATCCCGGACTGCCGGAAGCCACCGAACGGTCCTGCCATGTCCATATTGTGGGAGTTGACTCCCACCGTGCCTGAGCGGATGAGTCGGGCAACATCAACCCCCCGATCTGGGTCACTCGTCCACACACTCGCCTCGAGTCCGTACACGGAGTCGTTTGCGATCCGGACACCATCCTCAACATCGTCGTAGGCGATGACGCAGTAGACCGGTCCGAAGATCTCCTCCTGAGCGATGCGCATGGAGTTGTCCACGTTCACGAACAGTGTCGGCTCGATGTAGAAGCCAGACTGCTTGTCCGAAGGTCGGCCGCCACCGATCGCCGGCTTCGCACCCTCCCGAACTCCGAGTTCGAGGTATCCACTGACGCGCTCGTGGGCGCGTCGTGACGCGACGGGACCGATGAAGGTTTGTGGATCCATAGGGTCGCCAAATGGCAGTTGCCGAAGGGCCTCGACGAATCCGTCCACCACTTCGTCGTATCGGGAACGGGGTACGAGCAACCGCGTCGGCGCATTGCACGCCTGCCCATTGATGAACGCCATCGGAGCTGTGAGCCCGCTGAGCGCCGACTCGAGATCGACGTCATCGAGCAGCATCGCGGCACCCTTGCCGCCGAGTTCCAGCGTGCATCGCCGAACAGAGTCAGCGCAAATCGCAGCTACCCGCCGACCTGCCGTGGTGCTGCCGGTGAGCGAAACCTTGTCCACATCGGAATGGGCCACAAGGTATTCGCTTACCTCCCGGTCGGCTGGAACTATGTTGAGGACACCCTCGGGCAGCCCCGCCCGGGTGAAGGCCTCGGCGAGTGCGTCGAAACTCATCGCCGCTTCCTCGGACGGCTTGAGCACAGCCGTGCAGCCAGCCATCAGTGCCGGGGCCAATTTCATGGCGGCCACGATGAGCGGACCGTTCCACGGGACGATCGCCGCGACCACACCTATCGGTTCGTGCTCGATGATCAGGTCGAGGTGCGCGTTGACCGCATCGTAGGAGGGGCGGCGAGCGCTCCAGGGGAACGTCTCTGCGAGGTCGGCGAAGTACTCCCAGATCTGATAGGCACGGGGCACCTGGACAGCCAACGACTGCGAGATCGGCGATCCCATCTCCGAAGTGATCGTCGCCGCCACCTCAGTGGTGACATCTCTCAGATACTTTGCCGCCGTGCGGATTACCGCTGCGCGCTCGGTGTGGCTCATCCTCGGCCACGGACCGTAATCAAACGCCACGCGTGCCGCTGCGACAGCACGGTCGACATCGACTCGATCAGCTGCTCGCACACGGCCGGCTATTTCCTCGGTCGCCGGATTTACCGCAGTGATCCAATCCGATCCGTGCGACTCAACCCACTTTCCGCCGATGAAAAGCCGACCCTCTGCACTATTACTCACAACTACCTCCTGAGCCGATTTCGTTTGTACTGCACCAGTTTTCATAGCGACGTTAGATATGACTGCGTCTATAGCGATGACAGCAATGATCGATAATCAGGGCCCGCAAGCAGCCGCCCCTGTGCTTTTGTTCACACTTGGCCATCTTGCGACCTGGCGCGCTCATTGTCAACACATTTGTTTACTGCGCTCTACTGAGCATACTTCGCATAGACACTGCAGTTTCACTCCGATATGGAGTAATACATCGGAATAGGTAAACAACCCTGTTTATCACTCGGGCTGGTCGCGCAGGGTTAGTCTCTGCCTGGAAGCGCGAGTGAGTTCAAGTCGGCCGTGATCTGCAGGGCGAGGAAGCGCGAATACAGCCGAGCGTCGATCAGGGAACCGCCCATGATCCACAGGCCAGGCTGACGGGTTCGCTGCCACATGTTGCGCATGACGTGGTTCTCGTCGAAGCCCCAGATCGGTCCGACACGGTCTGCGATCTCCTGCCCGAGCAGCGAACTCAATCCATGCTGGAGGTTGCGGTATCCGGTGGCCAGCACGACGAGGTCCGCTTCGACGAGCGTGCCGTCGGCCATACGCAGACCTTCGGGAACGAATTGGTCCATCTCCCGCGCCTGGACCAGGCCGATCTTGCGGTCCGCGATCAAATCCGAGCACCCGACGTTGATGTAGTAACCACCACCCGAACGCAGGTACTTCATGTGGAAGCCTGTGCCATCCTCGCCGTACTCGGTTTCGAACCCGACCGCATTCAACCGAGCGATCAGGTCCTTGTCGAGGTCGCAGGTCCTTCGCGTCAACCACTGATACGTCTCGCGCAGCACCTCGTACGGGATCGCCGCGGTGATGAGGTCGATGTCGTCGACCGGCGGTCCCTCGGAGTAGAGCGAGTAGACGAGGGTGCCGCTGGGGACGAGGCTGACGACGCAAGTGGGGTTTCGCTGCATCATGGTGACCGCTGCAGCGCCATTGGAGTACAGGTCCTGGGCGACATCGTGACCACTGTTTCCGGTACCGACAACGATGACACGCTTGCCCGCGTAGGACAGGCCGCTGGTGAACTCACTCGAATGAATGACCTCCCCCTCGAAACCGTCCAATCCGGGCAAGGTGGGCTTGTTGGGGACACTGCTGGATCCGCCCACCGCGACAACGAGGTGCGGTGCACTCTTCGAGCGAACTACGCCGTCGGCGCAACGCAACTGCACGGTCCATCGGGCGCTCGCCTCGTCATAATCGGCGTTGACGAGCTCCGTCGACGTCCAGACATTCAACTCCATGGCCTCGGCATACGCCTCCAACCAGCCGGCGAGTTTGTCCTTGGGGATGAACGTCGGCCAGGTGGGCGGAAACGGCATGTACGGCATACTGTTCGCCCATGCCTCGTTGTGCAGCGTCAGCGAATGGTAACGCTGCCGCCAGTTGTCACCGACGCGCGCGTTCTTCTCCACGATCAGCGCATCAACGCCCATCTGACGCAGGCGGGCGCCGAGGATCAGACCCGACTGCCCTCCGCCGACGACAATGACCTCGGGCTCCCTGTTGTCGAAGGTCACCTCCGCTCGCCGCTCGTCAAGCCAGTTGTCACCTGCAAAGTTCTGGGAGTAGTTGATACCGGTCGGACGGTGCGAACCGACCCGCTCCTCGTGACCGTCCAACTCCTGCAGGGTGGTCAACAATATCCACACCGCAGGCTCGAACGGGTTCCGCGGATCATGAAGCAGCCGCACGAATCCCGTTCCCCGACCGATCGCGGTGTCGAAATCGAAATAGGCCTCGATGATGTCGCGGGCAGAGCGCCGCACAAACCGCGGAGGGGTCCGCTCCGCGGCCGGCCTGATCGAGTGCGGCTGCACGTCCGGCGCCTTCGCGCCGAATGCCTCGCGAATCGCCGAGGCACCCGTGAAGGTGCGATAGCCCCCGGTGAACGAGAGGATGTCCTTCCAATACCCGTCCTCGGCGAAAAGCCCTGCCATGGCCGCCGCGTCTCGACTCTCGAACGCATCCCGGCACCGTGAGAGCCAGCGGTCGAAGATTTCCGTGGCTTGAACGTCGAGCGACTCGACCATCGTCATCAGATTCCCTTTCAACAAGTTCAGTACGCCGACCTGCACTGCCAGCAATGAGAGCGCGCACCGCCACCGATCACCTTACATGTCAACATATAAGTTGACAAGCTCATTCGGCGTATTTCCCCAGTACTAGCACCAAATGTCCATAAATGTAGAGCGCGTTATCCTGCATGCTCAACTCACACGTTGACATCCGATTGGATGGTACGACAAAATGCGCTCCATGGTGAAAAGAACCCCGGCCCGGCCACGGTCCCTCGCACACCGGACGTCACCATGGGTAGTTCTTGTTGCCTCCATCGCGATGGATGCAACTGCCCTTGTCCCGGTCGGTCTCACGGGCGCATTTGCCATCACACTTCAGGAAGACCTGGGTGTGGGTTCGGGATTCATCGGCATCACTGTCACGGCATTCTTTCTCACCGGGAGCCTTACCGCTGTCACGGCTGGTGCACGTATCGACGCTTTCGGCTCGCGCAAGACGGCCTGTGGCGCCGTGGCACTGACCGCGCTGGCCGCATGGTTGATCGCCGGACTCGGACTCTTCCACGTAGCCGTAGTGGGAGGGAGCATGCTCGCCGGCGCCGCCTTCTCGATGGCAATGCCTGCTACCAACGCGATCTTGGGCTCGGTGATGCCGGCAAATCGGCGGATCCTGGCAGTATGCATCAAGCAGTCGGCTGTGCCGGTCTCGCTCTTACTCGCCACGATCTCGGTGCCGGTCTTCGAGCACGCCGGCGGGTGGCGTACGAGTTACGCCCTGGCAGGGGTGATGGCCGTACTGGTGGTCGGCTACTTCGCTCGGGTCACCCGTCACCCAATACCCCAGTCCTCACCGGCTGATGATGGTGCGGTGGCGATCTCCGGCCGTGCCGCACAGCGAACCGTGGCGCGCTTCGGGATAGGTTCGATGCTGGCGTCCCTGCTTCCCGGCGCGTTGACCGGATTCGCCGCGCTGTCATTGACCGAAGCCGGATCAGAACCGGCTCTGACTGCCCTCGTCCTGACTGTCGCGAACGCAAGCGGCATCACGGTGCGGCTGTTGAGCGGGGTCGTGGCCCAGCGCTACAACCTCAGAAGTTGGCTGCCGGTTACCATGATGATGATCGTCGGGTCAGTGGGGGCGTTCTTCCTGGCAACTGGTGTGCTGTGGCTGATGATCGTCGGCGCGCTGTTGGCATTCGGCCTGGGGTGGGGGTGGTCCGGGCTCACGTACGCATTGGTGCTGGTCTCCAATCCTGACAATCCCGGCTCCACGGGTGCTCTGCTGCAGGCCGGCGGGATGCTCGGCTCGGCGTCAGGCCCGCTGCTGATGGCCGCGACGGTCGATTCATTCGGACTGGCCGGGGGATGGATGGGAGTCGGCACTGCAATCCTCATTGCCGGAATTGTCGTCGCACCGGGCACCCGACGACGGACCACGGACAGCGAAAGGTCATGAAGCGGGGACATTCAGCGATCTGTCGCACCCCGGCAGTAGTACCCGAGCGGTCAGCAGGCGGCATTCGTCGCGGCTCTCGATGACCGTTCAGCTTCGTCGGCGGCGTCGTGTAAATGGCGATAGGACTGGTTCGACTTCGACGGGATGAACCATCCGATTCCGTCGCGAAGCCAGCGATGATTGAGCCAGTCGGCCGCGACCTCGATCGCAGAGCACTGCTGCGGAGGATCTGAAGACCGACTGTTCACACGCTGATCATCCGACACGGTTGCGGGTCAGAGACATTCGGTCTATGCGCTACATGCAGGGCGGTGACCCCACCGAGCACCGCACTTACGCGGGAAGGTCCACTGCGCGGTCGTCCCGGACGACCTTCTCCCGCCGGGTGGTCGGGTGAGCCATCGACAGCAGCCAGACCGCCATGTCGGCGGGCGAACGCCCTGGCGATGGCGATCTCGACCCGCGATGCGTCGGGTGGCACCGCAGAGTGCATTTCACCTCCTGCGTCATAACCGATCGGGCGACGCATTCCGGGCTGGTCCCGTCGAATCATTCTGGGGCAGTGTGCACACCGATTTCCTCGACAGGAAGAGGCGGTGAACACGGATAGGTGGGCTACCCATCCCTGGGTCGATCGCCCGCACAGGGCGTCCTCGCTGTTGTTGTTTCAGATGCCTCTTTCAGGGCTCTGAGCCGATTCAACCGATCGGGATCCCCCATCGTGCGATCGGTTGGTACACGAACAGGATTGGTGCCGAACACATCACCATGGCCCGCGGATGGCACCACGTCGGCGACCTTGCCCTTGTCAGTTGGTTCTGCCCGTCGCGGGTACCGTGTCATCGGACCACCGACTGCGTGGCTGGATACACGCAGAGAGATCTTCCGGCCGGTGAACGATGTCGTTCCGTCGAAAGATCTCTCTGCGTGTCGTGCCACACCGCGGTGATTACATCATCATGCCGCTGTCCAAGACGGTGACGCCGCTTCGGCGGAAGTGGTCCGTGTTTCGAGTGCTTCCATCCTCGAGTGCAACTCAGTTCGAGGTCAGCTCCTTTTCGGCTGCGGGCGTTGCTGCAGATCCTCGTTTGATGTTCTGCTTTCCGATGATGATGCACACTGCAGTGGTCAGCGCCGAGAAGACGAGCATCACGGATATAGGGACGAAGGATCCAAAACGTCCGAACAACGCCGCCGCGGCAAGTGGTGAGAGTCCGCCACCCACAGTGGCTCCAATCTGGTACCCGAGCGACACACCGGAATACCGGAGGTGAGCCGGGAACAATTCATGCATCAGAGAGGGCAACGGCCCTTGAATGGCGGCGACACACACTTGCGCGACAACCAGCGCGAACACGATCGCAGCGAAGCGACCCGTGTTGACCAGGAGAAATACCGGGAAGGCCCATGCGGCGAGTCCGACGACCCCACCGAGGAAGACCGTGGGGCGCCCCAGCCGGTCCGAGAGCCGTCCGAAGGCGAGGATCGCCGGGACCTGCAGGCAAGCACTGACAATTACCGCTACCAACAGCGTGTTGTATGCGATGTTCTGCTGTTTGCCGTAGGAGATGACATACACCGAGAAGAGATAGAAGCCAACACCGGTGGTGAGCACAGTGCCGGCACCGACAAATACATTCAGAGGGTGATTGCGCAGGACGTCCAAGATGGGGAACCGGGACACCTCGCCGGCTCGGGCGGCAGCCTTTCCGTCCTCGGTCTCCTCGAGCTGGAAATGCGCGTATAGACCAATCACCGTGAGTGAGATGCTCAGCAGGAAGGGGATGCGCCATCCCCATGATTCGAGTTGCTCGGGGCTGGTCAGTTCGGTGATCAACAAGAAGGACGCCGTAGAGGCCACGAGCCCCACCGGCGGCCCCAATTGCGCGAGGCTGCCATAGAAACCTCGCCGATGCTCGGCAGCGTTTTCGGTCGCGATCAGGACGGCGCCACCGAACTGACCTCCGACTGCGACGCCTTGAATCAGGCGGAGAACCACGAGGAGAATCGGTGCGAGGACACCGATCTTCGAGTACGTGGGCAGTAATCCGATGAGGGTTGTCGAAATCGCCATGAGGAAGATGGCGATGACGAGCATTTTCTTGCGGCCGACCCGGTCACCGAAGTGACCGAAGATGACAGCACCCACGGGGCGCGCCATGAAGCCCACGCCGAAGGTCGCGAACGACAACAGCGTTCCGACGATCGGATCGACACTGGGGAAGAACAGGCTGTTGAAAACGAGGGCCGCCGCGGTTCCGTAAATGAAGAAGTCGTACCACTCGATCGCGGAACTGAGGGTGCTGGATACGACGATCTTGCGTAAGGGCATCCGCGGTGGGGCAGACGGGGTCACACCGGTCATCTTGCCTTCTTTCTAGAATTTACCCGATCTCGTTGCCGCGGGTTACCGGAGCACTTGCGGGGAGTGCGCCTCGGAGCGGTGAGGGCTGCGGATGCGCTGCACCGTCCCCGGTTCGTCGAACGCCGCGTGCCACACAGTGGTGTGTGCTGGATCACCATGAAGGTATCAACATATAAGTTGATGTACAAGACTTTTCTGTGCGCCGCCTCCCAGCCATCCCGTGCCGCATGGGATGGCAGCATTGAAACAACCGAAGGGTTGACCGTCCCCGGTAGTCATCGCGAGTACTCTGACGGAAACATGAGTCCATCAGCACTTTTCAGTGCCGAAGCGTCAATTTGAGAAAGCGCCGCCCTCGATCGTTCGTTGCCATTCGATCCAACTGAGCGCACAGGTCGATCGACTTCGACGCGGCGGACCGGAGGCAATTAACACTTGTGTTTACTGGCCGGGAAGCCGCTCAGGGTTGTGTGAGGTGCCGCCGAAAGCGGCGGCGGCGCCTGCCCTACGGCACCAGCTCGGTAGGGGGTATTTCCGAATGGGCCCGCCCAGCCCACCAGACGGATCCGAAGTAGACAGCATCTGGGCTCACTGGCCGACTCGCCGGCCAGCGTCAAGCCTCCCGATCGCGGTTCCTCCGGAAGAGTTCGGCTTGGCGAATTACCGACCCTTCCCGCCGCAGTACATGACAGGCGTCGGCGAGTGCAGGGGCGAAGTCGAGGCTGCCGCCGATCCACTCGCCGCTGGCCCGAGCGTCAGGACCATACGCGGAGTTGCGGTTCATTCGCTGGAAGAAAATGAGCGTCGTCACCTCCGAGAGACCCAGCAGCAAGGTCGTGAGGTGCGTGCAGCCGGCCGCGCCTCCGAACCTGTCCAGAACCTGACGGCGCCAATTCGAGACCAAGCTGAGTCCGAGGAGCTCCTCGATGGCCGGGGCCATGAAGGGGCACTCGGGAAATGGGTGCTCTTTGGCGCGCGCGACGAGTTCGACCAACCGCAGTGCGTCGTCGACCACGCGTCCCTCGAGGACGAAATGGTGAATGGTGGTTGAACCAGCCGAGGTCTCGTAGTTTCCGGCGAAGGATTCGTCGACGAGGGACGCGGTGAACGAGAACGAGCCGTCGTCCTCGGGGACCAGGTCGAGTGTCTTGGTGCGGCGGCTGCGCCGACGAGTATCTGGTGGATTGCTCATGGCAGCAGCCCTTTTGCGCCGGTGATGTCAAGCATGGGTTACTCCGCCGACCGCCTGCTCGGGCTCGAACACGAGCTCGCGGCGTCGCAGGTGCCAACCGTGCGCCTCGCGATCCCAGGCGCTGGCACCGGGGCCGGCCTGTCGGAGTTTGTACTTTTCGATCTTCGCCGTCGGAGTGCGCGGGAAGTCGTCCACGATCTCGAAAAAACGCGGGATCATGAAGTACGGCATGACCGTGGCGCAGTGGGCCAGCAGCTCGGCGGGTTCCACATGGGCACCCTCGCGTAGCTTCGCCAGAACCCACACTTCGTCCTCCCCCACGCTCGACGGCGCTGCGACGGCCACGGCTTCGGCGACGGCCGGATGACGGCACACGAGGGTTTCCACCTCGTAGGAGGAGATGTTTTCTCCACGTCGGCGCAGTGAGTCGGAGGCACGGTCCTCGAACCAGAACCAGCCGTCGGCGTCGACGCGTCCGCGATCGCCGGTATGGAACCACAAGTTCCGCCAGGCCTCGACCGTGTGCTCGGGCATGCCGATGTACCCGGCACCCAGGAGGTAGGGCAGTTTGGACCGCACGACGATCTCGCCGATCTGGCCGGTGGGGACCTCCCGGTCACGCTCGTCGACGATCTTCACCTCGTAGTACGGACTCTGACGGCCGCAGGATCCGGGCATGTAGTCGTCGGTGGGGCGGCGGAAGATCGGCAGCCCGGCTTCAGTCGATCCGAAGACGGTTGTCATATGGCAACCGAACCGGTCTTCGAACTCCTGATGGATTTCGGTGGGATCCGGCACCGCGTAGACGGTACGCACGCTGGTCTGGGCGTCGTCGGGCTTCGGTGCCTGGGCCAGGAGCATGTTGCACACACCTCCGACGCCGATGAAGTTGGTGACACCGTAACGGCGGATCTCGTCCCAGAAGGTAGAGACGCTCAGCCGCGGCTGCAGCCGCATGCGGGCGTTCATCCCGAGGGTTGCGATGGTCAGGAATTTGCCGCTGACGTGGAAGAAGGGCAGGAAGTTCAACAGGACGTCGTCGCGCCCGAGTTGGTTGACTTCGGCATACATCAGTCCGTAGGCGGCCAGGTAGTGGTGCGTGAGGATCACGCCCTTGGACGGGCCCGTCGTCCCCGACGTGAAGATGATTCCGGCGACGCTGTCGAAGGGGATATCGATGCCGAGGTTCGAGGTGTCGTTCGGTCGTTCGAGGACGGTGAAGTCGTGCCAGCGGAAGCTGTCCCCGGACGGTCTGTTGCCACGCACGACGACATCTGTGATGGATGTGGTGGCCACTCCCAGCTGGGCCAAACGAGGCGCATAGTGCTCGTCGACGATCGCGAAGGTGACTTCGGCAGTAGTGATCTGGTGTTCGAGCATCGCGCCGTGGTACGCGGTGTTCACAGGAACTTCGACGGCTCCGAGCTTGGCAATGGCGAACCACGTCGCGAGGTACTGCGGTGAGTTATTCATCAGCACCAGCACGTGAGTGCCGCGGGTGACTCCGAGGTCGGCAAGATTGCGGGCCATCGCGTTGACCTGCTGGTTGAAGTCATCGACGGTCACCCGGGTGTCGTCCCAGGTGAAGAAGAGGTCGCTGCCACTGCGGGCCGCCCGCTCTTCCAGAATCCTGACGATGGTGACGTCCTCGGTATCGAGTTCGCTGAGGTAGCGGCCGTTCATCTCGATTCTCCTGCTCAGTTCGCCGTGGCGGCTTGGTGGGTTTGGTAATGGTGTCCGAGTGCGCGGATCTCGTCGAGCGTTTCGGGCCAGGTGATGCTCTCCCGACTGACCACCGAGTCCGGGTCGGCGCCGAGCAAAATCTTCTTGACCGGCTTTTCGAGTCGCTTTCCCGTGAGGGTGCGCGGAAGGTGGGATAGTCGGATGAGGCGGTCAGGCACATGCCGCGGAGACATTTCCTCCCGCAACGTGACTCGAATACGAGCAGACAGTTCCGCCTCGTCCACCGTCGACGCGGCGGCGACCAGCAGCAGGAGCTCTCCGGGACCTGTCCCCGCGTCCTCGAGGTGCACAACCAGGGAGTCATCGACATCCGGAAACTTGTCGACAACCGAGTAGAAGTCCGAGGTACCGAGTCGTACGCCACCTCGATTGAGGGTGGCGTCGGAGCGTCCGGTGATGACGCAGGACAGATCCTCGCGGAACAGCGCCCAGTCGCCGTGTGACCACACCCCCGGGTGCTGCGAAAAGTACGTTTCCATGAGCCGGCTCCCATCCTTGTCCCCCCACAGCGCCACCGGCATGGACGGCATGGGAGCAAGAACGGACAGCTCACCGAACTCGTTGATCAGCTGACGGCCGTTCTCGTCGAGCGCGGCGACGGCGGCCCCGAGCGTGGGCGCCGCGATCTCGCCGGCCCGCACCGGGGACAGGGGCGAACCACCTACGAAGGCCGAACAGATATCGGTACCTCCGGACACTGAGCTCAACACGACGTGGTTGCCGACTGCGGTGTAGATCCAGCGGTATCCGTCAGCCGATAGAGGCGATCCGGTCGAGCCGACTCCGCGAAGAGCGCTCAGGTCCAGGTCGCGGCCCGGAGTCAGTCCAGCGTCCGCCGAGTTGCCGATATGACCGGCCGAGGTACCGAAGTAGGTGATGCGCTCGGCTGCTGCGAGTTGCCAGAGTGCGTCAGGGCCGGGAAAGGCAGGATTGCCGTCGAAGCACACCAGTGTCGCTCCGTGCAACAACGCGGACACGGCGTAGTTCCACACCATCCACCCAGTAGTGGAATGCCAGAAGAAGCGATCTCCGGTACGGACGTCGTTGTGCAGGCCCAGCGCTTTGGCGTGCTCGAGCAAGATACCGCCGTGCCCGTGCACGATGGCCTTGGGCAGCCCGGTCGTGCCGGAGCTGAAGAGGATGTACAACGGATGGTCGAACTCCACCTGCTCGAAGGCCAGTTCGGCTGGTTCACGGACCAAATATGACCAGGAACCGGGAGCTGCAGTGGCTCCTGCTCGGATGTAGTCGACGATCACCGTGTGCTTCACCGTCGGCAGGCCCGCACGAATGGCCTCCACGGTGTCAAGCCGGTCTATCGTCTTGGTTCCGTAGCGGTAGCCGTCAACGGCGATGAGGACTGTAGGTTCGATCTGGGAGAACCGGTCGATTACCGCCTTCGCGCCGAACTCGGGGGGACAACTCGCCCACACCGCGCCGAGTGACGCGGTGGCCAAGAAGGCGATCACGGTCTCGGTGATGTTGGGCAGGTAGGCGGCGACCCGGTCCCCTCGCTGTACGCCGAGGGCGGCCAGTCCGGCACGACAACGCGCTACGGCGTCGCGCAACTCGGTCATGGACAAGGCAACGCGCGGCCGGGTCTGCGAGACCCCGATGAGGGCAGGATTGCCGGAGTCGTGCCGCAGCGCATGTTCGGCATATGAGAGCAGCGCCCCGGGCATCCACTCGGCTCGCGGTGGTCGGGGATCGCCGAGAATGCGGCCCCGGTTGGTGATTTCGAGGTCGAAGAAGTCGATGATCTCGTTCCAGAAGCACTCGGGGTGTTCGATGGACCATTCCCACAGGCCCTGGTACCCGGCGAGTTTCAGGCCGTGACGCTGTTCGACGTCGGTGAGGAACGTGCCCATCCGGAAGTTGCGGGCAGCGTCGGGCGTCGGCTGGTAGAGCACCTCACCGCGTGTGAGTTCAGCTGTCTCGGGGGTGGTCATCGGCTCGCCCCGATCATGATGCAGTCCTCTTTCTCGAGGAGCCGGATCTCGTCGTCGTTCCGGCCGAGTTCTGTCAGGATGGCGGCGCTGTCACGGCCTGTTGTCGGTGGCGGGGTCGGCACCGTCATGGGGTGATTGTCCAGCCTGGGCAGCGGAGCAGGCTGCACCACGCCCGCGATGTCGACGTACGCGTGGCGTTCGCGTGCAGTCGGCGACGTGGTGGCCTCGTCGAAGCTGAGGACCGGGCTCACGCATGCGTCGATCTCGGCGAAGACCGCCGTCCAGTCGTCTCTGTCTCGGGTTTTGAAGATCGCCGTCAGTTCCGCCGTCAGCGCTGCGGTGTCGAGGTCGTCGTTGCGTTGCCACTGGCTCGGGTCGAGGCCGAGGGTGCGCAGCATGGCTGCGTAGAACTGCGGTTCGATGGCACCGACGGCCATGTAGCCGCCATCGCGGGTCTGGTAAGTGCGATACCACGGGCGGCTTCCATCGAATGTGTTCTGCCCGCGCCCGTGCCACAGGCCGGCCGCCGCCATGCCCAGGGTCGCCGCGGTCAGGGAGGCGACGCCATCGACGATCGCGGTGTCAACGACCGTGCCGACGCCGGTACGTTCACGCTCCCATAGGGCCGCAAGGACGCCCAGAACCAGGAATACGCCCCCACCGGCATAGTCACCGAGCAGGTTCAAGGGAACCGGCGGTGGCTCCGCTGGGTCCCCCATCGCGTACAGCGCGCCGGTTGCCGCAACGTAGTTGATGTCGTGGCCCGCGGTCTTCGCCAAGCGCCCTTCCTGACCCCACCCCGTCATCCGCGCGTAGATGAGCCGGTTATTCAGTGCCCGGCAGTCCTGCGGTCCCACCCCGAGGCGCTCGGCAACTCCGGGCCGCATCCCTTCGATCAGTACATCGGCTGAGGCCACGAGGTCGGTAACGATCGCGCGTCCGCGCTCGTTACGAAGATCGACCGCGATACTTCGCTGACCACGGCGCCGCGGATCTGCCTCAGGCGGCATCGACCCGGTGAGGGCGGGCACGCGGTCGACCACGACGACGTCCGCGCCCATGTCGGCAAGCAGCATTGCGCCGTATGGGCCCGGTCCCAGGGAGGCCAGGTGGACAACTCGGACCCCGTCGAGGGGTCGGTTCGGCGCACAAGTGTTCATGACCGTTTCCCGGCGTCGAGGAACGCGGCGAAGCCCGCCTGCGCCTCGGGGGTGCGGTACCCCGCAAGGGCAATCTCTGCTTCCACCGCAAGTCCGTCATCCAAACCACGGTCGAAGGCCGCCCACGTGAGCTTTTTCGTCTGCGCCACAGCCCACGGGCTGTGGGCGGCGATGGTGTGCGCCCATTCCAGTGCGGTGTCGATGACCTGATCGTCGTCGACCACGGTGTTGGCCAGCCCCATGGCCGCGGCTTCCTCACCTGTCACATACTTCGAGAGCAGTAACAGTTCGAGAGCTTTGCTCGCGCCGATCAGTCTGGGAAGACGCTGACTCTGGCCTGCGCCTTGTACGGCGCCGCGCTTGAGACCGGATGGGCCGATCTGCGCCCCCCGGCCGATGATCCGCAGATCACAGGTGACCGCAAGCGCGAATCCGCCGCCGACCGCATAGCCCTGGATCGCGGCAATGTACGGCTTTTGTGCCGGCCAGGGCCGCGGAATCGCCGGCGGGCCGGCACCCTCCGGACCGAACGAGTTCGCCTCCTGATAGCCGTTGATGTCGCCTCCCGCGCAGAAGGTCTCGCCCTCTCCACGGATGACGGCGACGTGAATGTCATCGTCCTGCTCGATCCGGTCGTATGCCGCGGTCAGACCTGCGCGCATCGGGGCATCCACCGCGTTGCGGCGCGCCGGGTTGACGAGAGTGATGATGGCGACGTTCTGGTCGATGGCCAGGTCGATGGAACCCATTTCAGGCCTTCCGCGTGGGGGTGAATGGAATGACGCCGGCGCGTTGCACGCGGCTGTGGAGTGGACGGCCCAGGGTCCGTTCGGCGAGGGCGCCGGCCCTCAGAAGTGCCTGGGGGTCGATGCCGGTCGAGACACCCATTTGCTCGAGTACGGCAACCAGGTCTTCGGTGGCCACGTTTCCGCTCTCTCCGACGAAGCCTTGGTCGACCGCGGCAGGTTCGCCGCCGACGCCTCCGAGGCTCGCGTCGACGGTGCGAGCCCCTGACTCGATGGCGGCTATCGCGTTCGCGACCCCGCATCCTCGATTGTCGTGGAAATGGGCGATGAACTCGACGTCGGGCCACTGCTCGACCGCTGTCGAGAAGAGTTCGCGCACCGTCCGGGGATCCGCCATGCCCGTGGTATCGCCGAACATCATCGATCGAATGCCGAGCGCATGAGCCCATTCGACAGTGGCTAGCACTTCCTCACGTGGCACTTCGCCCTGAATTGGACAGCCATACGCCGTCGCGACACCGAGTAGGGTTTCGATGCCGTGCTGGCGTAGCTGTTCGACCATCGCCGCGACTTCGCGTCGATGGGTTTGGTGGTCGCGACGCAAGTTAGCGAGGTTGTGCTTTTCACTCACCGAGTAGGGGATTCCGCAGAGGTCGATATGCCGTGTCCGTTCGTGGGCTTCGACGACACGGTGGGTGCCCTTGAGATTCACCGTCAGAACGCGGGTGCGCACTCCGTCCGGTACTGCACCAAGGACGTCCAGCGAATCAGAGAACTGCGGCACCACACTCGGTGGTACGAACGAGGTCACATCGATTTCTTGGATCCCGCTTGCAACGATGGCTTCGAGAAGGCCGATTTTGTCACTCGTCGGAATCGGTTCGTTCCAACCCTGGATGCCGTCGCGCAACAAGGCTTCGCAGACGACGACGTTCACGGGATTAGTTGATGTCAAGGGTGGGCCTGCTTTCCAGCGTGGATGGCACGGTCGCACACCCCCACCGGCAACCGTCACCACCTCGGGTGCGGTGTCCAGACCGCGATCGGCCGGCACATAATTTGATGATCGACTTGCACATTTCCCACAGCCTTCCTGAGCAGGTCAGAGGATGGCGATGGGATGGACCGGGCTCCCGACACCACCGACCAGCGGCAGCGGCGCCAAGGTGACCATGAATTGCGCCCGTTCTCGACCGGCGAGGCCTTCGAGGTTCAACAACTCGACGAAATAGACGCCGCGGTTGCGGATCAGTTCGACATGCAAAGGCGCAGCGTCCATCGGGTCATCCGTTGGCCCGTATTCCACGGCGATGTTGTCCGCTCCGACGAAGACGAAACCCTGCTCGTCGATCCAGTCGGCACAGTCGGGCGCCAGGCCTGACCAATGGTCCTCGGTTGCGGTGCCGTCTCGCCACCGTTGTAACCAGCCAGTTCGGATGAGGAGAGAATCCCCCGGCTGGGGCACCACCCCTGCAGCTGTGACGGCCTCGCGGAGTTCGTCGACGTGGATCGGTCGTTCACCGGTGCCGCAGTTGTGGGCGAAGTCGACGAAAACGGCACGGGTGACTATAGGGCCGACGTTTTCGATACCGCACTTGGAGGCGCCTCGGCTGGTCACGGTGTTTGCTGAAATCCCGTTCCACATCAGGCCGTCACGCCACACATGGGACAGCGCGTCCATATGGGTGGTGCCATGCGTCGCCATCAGAACATAATCGTCGGCATAGCCGAAACCGCGTTCGCGAAGACCTGCCGCGTAGTCACCCCCGTGTCTGGTCATGAAATGTTGAAGTGGTGCCCGCCCCTTGAAGTGCGGTCCGCCGCCTGCGTTCATAGCGATGGCGAGTGAGACGGGCTCGCCCGTGCTGACGCTGGCGACCGCCCGCAGAACCGAGTCTGGGGTGATCCGGTTGAGGGCACCACGCTCGTCATCTACGCCCCAACGGCCCCAGGCTGCACTGGTCACGGCTGGCTCTCCACTGTCGTCACCCAACTCGGCGGACGCTTTTGGGCGAAAGCCGCAAGGCCCTCGCGGGCATCAGGCATCCCCAACCCCACCGAAAGCATGGCTTGCAGCATCTGCATCTTGCTTTCCATTCCGGTGTTGACCGCGGCATAGAAAGCCGTGCGTCCCAGCGCCACCGCCTGCGGTGCCGCCTTGCTCAGATCGTGGACCAGAGAGTCGACAGCCTCGTCGAGTTTCGCTGGCGTCACTACGGTCGTCACCAGCCCCATCGTGGCAGCCTCGGCGGCGCCGAATCGCCTGCCGGTGAGCATCAACTGCAGCACCTGCTTCGGGGGCATCGCGTGAAGAAGTGGCATCGTGATCATGTAGGGCCATAGACCCACGTTCACCTCCGGGATGCCGAAGACCGCGTCCTCGCTCGCTACCAGGAAGTCGCAGGCTGCCGCCAGTCCGCAACCACCCGCGAGGGCATAACCCTGCACACGGGCGATGGACGGCTTGCCGAGGTTCCAGAGCTCGGTAAAGATTGTCGCCAGCTGTGAGCGCCCCAGGTGGGCTTCGAACTCCCCGCCGGCCTCGGCCATCTGCGACAGATCGCCGCCGGCGCAGAAGGCATGATCCCCGGCGCCCGCCAGCACCACGACTCGCACGCGCGGATCGGCCTTTGCCCGTCGCAGACCGTCGATCAGGAGCGCGATCACTTCGTTCGACAGAGCATTGCGCGCCTCTGGACGATTGATCGTCACGGCGGCGGCGCCTCCGTGTATCTCATACAGAACATCACTCACTTGGAAGTGCCCCTTCCCTGTCGGTACGGAAACTATGGTCCGATTCACCTCAACGGAGGCTATCAACATAACTGTTTACTAGCAAGATGTTGATACGATGCCCCTAACAAAAGAGGGAACCCGTGAGCGGTTCCCGAACGGGAGGAACTCATGAGCGACTTCGCAAAAAGGCGTGCGGCAGCGGCCGCTACGGCCGAGAACAACCCGGCCTACCAGGAACGCGTGAAGGAGATCCGGCGCGCAGCTGGGAAGGTCTTCCACGAGCGGGGATTTCGAGGCACCAAAGTACAGGACATTGCAGCCGCGACCGGCGTCGATCGCGCCACACTGTACTACTACATCGGCTCGAAGGAGGAGTTGTTCCGCGAGGCGGTGTCAGAGGCCGTCTCCGCCAATATCGCCGCAGCGGAAGCAATTGCGCGCCAAGACCTCGGGGCCGCCGACAAGCTGGCCCGGATGATCCAAACACTCATGGCATCCTACGAGGAGTTCTATCCCTACCTGTACGTTTTCATGCAGGAAGACGTCGACAAGCTCGAATCGGGCAAGTTCGCCGACCAGGACTGGATCAAGACTGTCAAGGACTGGAACTACCGCTACTTCAAATTGGTCCGAACAACAATCAGCGATGGCATCGCAGACGGCACCTTCCGCACACCGCTTCCCCCAGGCGTGGTGGCGAACTGCGTCATCGGGATGCTCAACTCCTCCCACCAGTGGTTTCGCCCCGGCGGCCTCCTGGATGCCGACGAAATTGGAGAGGGTATTTCTCAGCTCATCCTCGCGGGGATAAGTCCGTCGCCCTAAGCGATCAACAGTACTGTTTACAATCGCACGATCAACGTCTACGTTTATGGTATATCCCCCCAACACTTTAGGCGGTGAACGTGTTCGAACTCGAGATGACAGAGGACCAGCGCGCATTCGTGGAGTCGATCGGCAATGCGTGCCGCAAGTTCGACGACAGCTACTGGACCGACCATGACCAGAATCACAAGTTCCCCGATGCGTTCTTCGAGGCGATGGTCGATGTCGGCGTCGTCGGGATGCTCGCTCAGCCGGAGTACGGCGGGGCCGGTGCCTCGATCGAGGATGCCGCGCTCGCGCTGCAGGCCATCGCCGCGAGCGGCGCCGGCATCAACGGTTGTTCCACCGTCCACCTGTCGATGTTCGGCTTCCACCCGGTCGTAGTCCATGCGTCGCCCGAGCTGCAGAAGAAGTATCTGCCGAAGGTTTCCTCCGGCGAGATTCACGTGTCGTTCAGTGTGACCGAACCCGACGCCGGCAGTGATACCGGACGGATATCGACCCGCGCTGTCGAGACCGACGACGGGTGGCTCCTGCGTGGTCGGAAGGTCTGGATGACCAAGGCGCAGCAGTCGTCCGCCGCACTCGTCCTTGCGCGCACCTCGCCGATCGGGGAAGTCAAGCGTCCGATCGACGGGCTCTCTCTGTTCGTCGTCGATCTCGATCCGAAGTACGTGACGGTAAATCCCATCAACAAGATGGGCCGCAATGCGGTGTCGAGCTGTGAGGTCGTCTTCGACGATCTGCCGATCCCGCGCGAGAACTTGGTCGGCGAGCTGGGAAAGGGCTTCTACACGATTCTCGACGGCCTCAATCCTGAGCGAGTATTGGTCGCAAGTGAGGCAATCGGCCTCGGCAAGGTGGCCCTCGACCGCGCCGCCCGCTACGCATCTGAACGAGTCGTCTTCGGACGTCCCATCGGACAGAATCAGGGCATCCAGCACCCGTTGGCCGACGCGTACATGCAGTTGCGTGGCGCTGCGGCAGTCGTACAGCAGGCCGCGCGCCTTTACGACAGCGGCAGGCCTTGTGCCGCCGAGGCGAATACCGCCAAGTTCCTCGCTGGCCGAGCCGCCTTCTTCGCCTGCGATCGCGCCGTACAGACCCACGGCGGCATGGGCTATGCCACCGAATACCAGGTCGAACGATTCTTCCGCGAATCTCGCATGCTTCGTATCGCACCGGTCAGCGAAGAGCAGATCATGAACTACATCGCCGAACGTGAGCTGCATCTACCCAAGTCGTACTGAGCTCCTTCGAAGTCGTTTCATCTTTTCGCCCGACGAAGCAGAAATACCCGCACCTCCGCAATCTTCCGCTCCCCGAGTTGACGGGAGAGATGGGCTTGTCTTCAGACAGTTCGACCAGCGGAGCACGCAAAACACCACTGACGCGTATGGCGTGCGCATCTAGGTACCAAGGAGAACCAATAAAATGGGAAAGCTTGACGGGAAAGTCGCTATCATCACGGGCGGCGCCCAAGGAATGGGTGAAGCGCACGCGAGACTGTTCGTCGCCGAAGGCGCCAAGGTTGCGTTCACCGACCTCAACGATGAGCGCGGACGAGCCATCGCCGCCGAACTGGGCGAAGACGCACTGTTCATCCGCCAGGACGTCACCTCGTTGGCGGAGTGGCACCGTGTCCTGGCCGAAACTGAAAAGGCCTTCGGGCTGGTCACGATTTTGGTCAACAACGCCGGCATTATCGGCCCAGTTGCGCCGACGTTGGAACTCGACGAAGCCGACTACTTGCAAGTTGTTGCAGTCAACCAGCATTCGCAGTTCTACGGCATGAAAACGGTCATCCCATCAATGCAGAAGGCAGGCGGTGGCGCAATCGTCAACATCTCCTCCACCGCAGGAATGGTCTCCGTGGTGGGTTCACCGAACATCGCGTATGTGGGAAGTAAGTTCGCTTCACGAGGAATGACCAAGCATGTCGCCGTCCAGTATGGGCCCGACAATGTCCGCGTGAATTCCGTTCACCCCGGCTACATCAAGACTCCCATGATGGCCGCGGCGAGCGGTGCCGATGGTGGAGGAATCAGCGCCCAGATCCCCCTTCGCCGCATGGCAGAACCAGCGGAGGTCTCGAAGCTTGTCCTCTTCCTGGCCAGCGACGATTCCTCGTACGTCAGTGGGATGGAACACGTCATCGATGCCGGACTTACAGCCCAATAAGCCCCGGCCGCCGAACAACCCCGGCCCAGCCGGGCCAACGCCGCAACCACACGGCCTCGCTCCTGGTCTGAGTCATCCGACCGGGAGCGGGGTGATGATGGCATCCCGGACCGGGGCCGACGCGATGATTCACGGGATTGAGGGTACTGCCGACACCGTTTCGAAATTTCAGAGCCATCCTCAGTTTCGAGCGAAATTCGAGTGAAAGAGTTTCATGATGACCCGAGACGAATATGAACTCGTTGCGTTCGCACTCCGGTGGCTGCCCTACGGCGGGGGCGACGAGCACATTCTCCCCCAGTTCGGAATCATGCCGCATATCTTCTATCGACGGCTGCAAACAATTCTCAGAACGAACTACTCGGCCGTCGTCGACGCTAGTTCGAAGCGAATCCTCCTTGAACGCTGCGCGCTAAAGCTTTCAGAACAGGATCTCCGCCAAGTCAGTTGAGCCCACAGATGTTCCGTGCGCGGTCGATGATCACGAGCTGCGGCGGCCGATCGGCACCCCCGCACCCCGGGTGCGAGCGTGACCTCGAACCAGGTGGCATAGTCTTCGCCGGGAACCCCGGCGAGATCGCCGAACGGATCGTGCACCTGCACCACCTCGTCGGCCACGACCGCCAAATCCTGCAAATGGACATCGGCGGCATGCCAACCGACACGGAGCGACACGAAATCTGAAAGACCGACACCGAGACGTGGATGCCAGTAGTCCATTCGCGAGTGGATCGGGGGCGGGCGGGCAGTCACGCAAGCTATTCGCGACCCTGGCAGGTCCCGAAGTTCACGCAGCTCAGCACCGAACGACTGACATCTGATGACGAAGCGTGCTGACATGGAGTGACTAGTTCGCAGGTCGAGCATCTGATATTCCGACGACGAATCACACCTACACACCCATCGCTGCATCGCGGACTCCGTGCTCTACGTGGTCCCTTCCGGCGATCGACCTCGACCACCGCCGCGGGCGATCTTGGCGTTGGAATGCCCCGCAACCGGGTCGCCACTCGCGCGATCAGATGTTGCAGTTGCCAGCATCTACTTTCAGTTGCGTCCCGGTCACGTACCGAGACTCGTCGGATGCGAGGAACAAAACAGCATTGCTGATTTCACGAGGCTCGAGCAGTTCGATCGGCATGGGGTTGACGAAGATCGGTCCCATTTTCTGGTCTTCTTCGATGAACTTGTTGAGGACTTCGAATCCGTTCGTTGCCAGTGGGGTGTCGACCCCGGTCGGATGCACAGTATTCGCGCGAATGTTGTGACGTGCGAGCTCGTTTGCCATCATCTTCACGATGCCGACCACACCGTGTTTCGCAGCGACGTAGGGCCCGAGCCACGGAGTGCCCTTGAGTCCGGACGTCGAGCTGGTGCAAATGATGGAGCCGCCGCCAGCTTCGATGAGGTGCGGGACGCCAGCGGTGATCGTGTTCCAGACTCCGGTCAAGTTGATGTCGAGAGTGTCCTGCCAGACCTGCGACGAGGTGTCATCCCATTTCTGCCAGGAGCAGATTGCCGCGTTGGCAACGATGATATCCAGTCGTCCGAGCTGCGCGACGCCCTCTTTGACAGCCTTCGTCAGACCTGGAGCGTCTCGAACGTCGACTTTCGTCGCGATGATTCGACGGTCGAGGGCTTCGACTTCTTTGACTGTCTGGGCGAGATCCTCTTCCGAGGCCATGTCGTATCGCACGGTATCGAAGTTCGCACAGGCGTCGATTGCGATGATGTCTGCGCCCTCTTCGGCGAGGCGGATTGCATGTGCGCGACCTTGGCCGCGGCCTGCTCCGGTTATGAACGCGACCTTGCCGGCGAGTCGATCTGTCATGGGATGTCCTTTTCTCGAAGTTGATTCGAAGGTCGATTGACTTCGCATCTGAGTTTGTGGGGTCCGGGGTGGATCAGATTCGATGGTCGAATTCCCTATTGACTGAGGAAGCTCGACCCACCGGCTACGAGCATCTGCTTCATATCGGTGAATTCGAGGATGCCTTCTGGCCCGCATTCACGTCCCCAGCCGGACTGTTTCACACCGCCGAATGGCTGAGAGAGTGACATTCCGGCAACGTTCACGCCTACGGAGCCCGACCTGATTCGGCGTGCAATGTCGAGTGCTGTGGATGTTTCCTTGGAGTACACCGCTGCAGCCAAGCCGTAGGGTGTGTCGTTTGCGATGTCGATTGCTTGCTCGATGTCGTCGTAGGCAATGAGGCACGCCACTGGGCCGAACACTTCCTCCTGGGCGACTGTCATCTGGTTGTCGACGTCGGCCAGGAGGGTGGGTTCGTAGTAGTAGCCGCGCGAGATCCCGGCCGGCCTCTTGCCGCCGCACGCGACCCTTGCACCTTCGGATACTGCTCCCGCGACGAATGCTTCGGTTCGGGTTCTTGCTCGTCCGACCGACAGAGGGCCTCGATCCGTTGCCGGATCGAAAGGGTCGCCGATTGTGAGTGACGTGTAGTAGTCGACGAGAGCGTTCTCCACTTCGGAGTACCGTGAGCGAGGAACGATGATGCGCGACAACAGCACACAGATCTGGCCCATGAAGCTGCTGGAGCCTTCGGCGAGTGTCGTCATAACCTCGTCGAGGTCGACGTCCTCGGTCAAGATGGCTGGTGACTTGCCTCCCAGTTCCAACGCCGTGCGGGCGAGCCGGGGAGACGTGCGATTGAGGATGTCGCGAGCGATTGCCTGGCTTCCGGTAACGGTCACCAGGTCGATTCCGGGATGGGAGACAAGATGCTGAGTCACTTCGGTGTCGGCGGGGAGAAAACTGAGGACTCCGAGGGGAAAGCCCGCCTGGAGTGAGGCTTCGGCGATGAGATGAGCGGTGAGCTGGGACTCAGGGGCATGTTTCACGACGACGGGGCATCCTGCGAGCAGTGCGGGTATGACCTTCATCGCCATGAGGGGGACCGGGCCGTTGTATGTGAGAATAGCCAGTACTGTTCCGGTTGGCTCACGTCTGATCACAGCATCACCGCGGTCCTGTTCCCACGGTAGTTCGGGCGCGAGTTCGACGGCAGCGCGCCACGCCATTGTCGACGCTCCTTCGTGCATCATGACGGCGTGTTTGAGTGGTGCGCCGGATTCGTGTGCCCACGCGCGATTCAGCTCCCCGAAGGCTGATTCCAGCGCGTCACAGAATCGGCTGACGATCTGTGTTCGCTCCGCGACCGGCATCCGTGGCCATGGGCCGTTGTCGAAAGCGTCGCGTGCCGCCGCGACGGCGGCATCCGCGTCGGCCGGGCATGGTCGCGCGACCTGAATCAGAAGATTCTCCGTGGATGGGGAGATTACGTCGATCAGACCGGCCGCGGCGGGCTTGCGCCACTCCCCCGCGATGAACACCGCGTCTGCACCGGGAATTTCAAGGTCGAGCTCTCGAACACTGGCGTGCACTGTGCTGCCCCTCTGGTTATATATGGCTATAAATCGGTCTATATACATATAGTGATCTGACGCACATCACATGTCAAGGTCGCCCGACGCTCCGAAATCGACTCGCGCTCATGTTCGGGGGCGCGCAACCTCGATAACTCCTGCAACGTCGGGAGTTGCTGAGACGCAGCCGCATTGCCGGTTCCAGATCGACCGGTCCGCCGAAGGCCAGTACCCCCGAGGTTCGATACTCCTATGGAAAGAGACGGCATGATCACACTGTGGGATCGAGCCTGTAGGCCTCGTCAGCGCGGGCGCGTCGTGAGTGCTCCGTACAGAAGAGGCGCAGCGCCGGCAACTGACAGTGCGCCGCATGCTGTGAAGGCGGTCTCGAAGTCGAAGGTGTCGATGGCCCACCCGCCGAAGATCGGTCCCAGGACCTGCCCGAGTCCCACGGGGAGGAAGACTGAGCCGAACAGTGCTGTGGCAACGGATGTGGAGTGCCGGTCGGTCAGGTCTGCGATCAGCGTTGCAGCGGTTCCTGTCATCGTTGCGCCGATGACGATGATGACCACGATCACGACGCCGCGTTCCGGTACACGGAGGACGGCCGACAGCGAGAGTGCAAACAGCAGATATTGCAGGGACAACGTGACGGTCCGACCCCAGCGTCGTGACAGCCTTTCGAACAGGACACCTCCTGCAAGCATTCCGATTCCGATCGAGGCATACGCGAGGCGTGCATACAGTTGGCCCCCACCCATGCTGTGTTCGAGGCCTGCGACCAAGAATGTCAGACACATCGCAACTCCAAAGCTGAACGTCGCGAACGCAGCCGTCGACCGGCTCCAGGCGGCGTCGATCCGCCAGGGAAGCCGGATCTTTTCGTGGGTGCTTCTATCCATGTGCGGGGCGGTCAGCACCTTCATTGCAGATACCCAGATCACGGCAGCGACGGCGCACTCGATTGCCCACACGGACCGCCAATGTTTTTCAGGCACCGCACTCGCGAGACCGCTGGCCGCGATGAGCCCGATGCCCATGCTGCCGGCCACGAGACCTATGGCCACTCCGCGACGCGCCGGCCACAGGGACGCTGCGATATTCGGCGCGAGGATCCACGTCATGGCAGCCCCGAAACCGGTCGCGATCAGCCCCACCGCCAAGGCCGATGTGGTGGGCGATACTGCTAGAACACCCAATCCCAGTGTAGTGAGGAAAATTCCAGCTCGAACCGATTGGATCGGTGCCCATCTGGAACCCAACCGAAGGACGAACACGGATCCGATGAGGTATCCGGTCATATGGGCCATGGCGAGCGCCCCGGCCGTCGAAGCGGATCCTACTTCGCGGCCCAGCATCGCCGGGACAAGGGGGCCGTAGGAGAATCGCGCCATGCCTTGTGCGATAGCCGTACACAGTGCAAGGAGCAGGACCGCCGGCCACGCCGCTTTCGGACCATCGTGGGAGGCGCTATCCATCGAAGTTCGGACGGCAGCGGATGGGGAACAGCTTGTCCACCTGCGTGGTGTCGACTCCGGGTGGGACACGTTGGTGGTCCACCCGGAGTCCCGGAGCCCCTGGTCTAGTAGCCTTTTCCGGCACTCCACCCACCATCGACGAGTATTGTCGCACCGTTGATGAACCTCGCGCCGTCGCCACAGAGAAAGGCCACCGCATCGCTGATATCGCCTGGATGACCCCAGGCGGCCGCCGGAGTATTGTCGACAATCTTCTTGGCGAACGCCTCGTCTCGGAAATAGTGTGCGTTCAGCGGAGTCTCGATGATCCCAGGGGCTACGGCGTTGCATCGTATGCCCTGCGCTCCCAGTTCGAGCGCTACCGATTTCGTCAGCATCTCCAAACCTGCTTTGGACACGTTGTAGGACGATCGATTCTTGAACCCGAGTTCGGCAGCCACGGAGGTGATGTTGACGATCGTCCCACCGCCATGCGCGAGCATCTGTGGAACAGTTGCCTGGACAAGTGTGAACGGAGCGGTCAGATTCACGGCGATTGTGGCTTGCCAGCTGCTCAGCGAGTGCTCGACGATCGGCACAATCGACCGAATACCAGCGTTGTTCACCAGAATCGAGACATCACCGAGACTTTCGGCCACCGCCGAAGGAAGTGCAGCCGTTTGTGCCGAGTCCTGCAGATCCACACAGAACGACTCGACCTGACCGGGGGACGCATCGAGATGTGCGATCGCTTCCTTCAGAGCGGTTTCGTTGATGTCGACCAACGCCACCCGTGCGCCGAGTGAATGAAGTTTCGTTGCGATCGCCAAGCCCAGTCCTTGCGCGGCGCCCGTCACCAACGCGGTCTGTCCCGCTAGCCCTGACATGGAGTGCAGGCCTCCCGATATGCTCGTTCGACGCGGCCAGACATCAGCGGCTGATACCCAGTGCTGCCACCGGGCAGATAGCAGCCGCTTCGGTGACCTTCGCTTCGTCGGCGATGTCGCCGGACTCCTTCAATACGATGACGGTCCCGTCCGTCTCGTTCTGATCGAAGTAGTCCGGGGCGGCCTCGACGCAATTGCCCGCCCCCATGCACCGTTCGTGAATGACGTCGATGTGAAATGTGTTGTCAGACATTGTTTCCACTCTCTTCCGTGCTACCAGGTGACCGGTAGTTCTTCGATTCCGTAGATCAGCGCGTTCTTGAAACGCAGTTCGTCGAAGTCGCAGGCGAGCGCAAGCTTCGGAAAGCGCTGCGGCAACTTGGTGAACACAGCCTGCAGTTCGACGCGAGCGAGGGCTTGGCCGAGGCATTGGTGTACCCCGTATCCGAAGGCAAGGTGGCGGCGGGCGTCTCTCGTCACATCGAAACTGTGGGGGTTCTCGAACACCGCGGGATCGTGATTCGCGGCGATGATGGGCGCGATCACACCGTCGCCGGCGTGGATGCACGTGTCCCCGATTTCGACGTCTTCTTTCGCCAATCTGAATCCGACATGGTGTGCCACGCTCAGATAGCGGAGGAGTTCCTCCACCGCACCCGGGACCAATGTGGGGTCCTCACGAATTCGATCCCACTGATCAGGGTTTTGCAGAAATACCAGGGTGCCCAAGGCGATCATGTTCGCGGTCGTGTCGAAGCCGCCCACGAGGAGCAGATGCAGCATGTGCTGCAGCTCGAATTCTGTCAGATCGCCGGTTTCCAGGTGATCGCGGATCATTCGGCTGACGAGATCATCCGCGGAACTGCCCTTCCTTTGGTTGATCAGTGCGCCGAAGTAGTCCAAGACCTCCGCCCCGGCCGCATCCGACTCTTCGGGCGTGCTGTCCAGGCTCATCCACTGGTTGACGCGGTCGAGGAAGAAGTCGCTTCGGTCCGGCGGCAGGTCGAGCATCTGCACGATGATGTTCGCGGGAACGGGTTGAGCAAGGGCTTTCACCAGATCGACCGGACCCGCGGCTCGCTCCATTTCGTCGAAGCAGTCGTCGAGCAGCTGGTCGAGATACGGGCGCAAGCTGCGGACGTGCTTGACCATGAAGTCGGCGGTCAGCATCAGCCGCTGCCGATCGTGCTCGGGAGGATCCAAACGGGCAAAGTTCTTCTGGCCCGAGCGCTGCGAAACCACGGTCTTGCTGGACTGCGGAAAGCCCTCCGCCGATGTGTCGGAGCTCAGTTGGGTGTTCCCGAGGAGGGTTCGCACGTCGTCGTACCTCGTCGCCAGCCAGGCTGCCGAGCCGTCCCAGAGTTCGACCTTCGTGATAGGGGTCTGTTCGCGGATCTCGTCCAGCGCCGGCGGGGGCTGCAGCGGGCAGGTTCGGGGAAACGGCCACTGGGGTTTGGCCATATCGACTAGCTCCTCAGTCATCGTGCACACACTTCCTCTTAGCGGTGAAGTACGTCATACATACGTACTATAGCGATAAATAGGTTGGGGTTGTCAACGGTCCATGCAGACATAAACGGCCGGGCGATACCTGGAGATCAGGAAGGCAAAGGCTCGCGTCCGGTCTCACGCATTGCAACACACGCAATGAGCGAGATTGCTGCCGCGAACATGATCATCAAGGCGGGGACATACAGACTGTGGGTGATCGACCCGAGTAGCTGTGCGACGAACGGCGCGCTCCCGCCGAACAGGGCGGCAACCACACCGACCGCGATTCCCTGACCTGTGTAGCGAAGCTTGGTGGGAAACATCTCGGCTTGGGTGATCAACATCGCCGACGCGGCAAATGATCCGGGTACCACGAGGAGCATCTGTCCGATAAGCGCCAAAAGCAGGGACCCGCTGATCATCAGCTGGAAGGCTGGAAGGGCAAGTCCGAGAAGTCCGAGAGCGCTGACGAAGAAGCTGGGCCGGCGTCCGAATCGGTCCGAGAAGACACCAGTAACAGGTATCAGAATGAGATACGCAGCCGTTGCGACACCCAACACGATGTATGAGTCCGAGCTGGACAGCCCGACGCCCTTGGTGAGGTAGGTCGGCATATAGCTCAGAATGATGTAGAAGGCGAGGGTGTGGACGACGCCGATGCCGGCGGCAAGCACGATCTGGCGATAGTTCTTCCGGACGCGAAGGGTGTTACGAAGCGCGGTCGCGTCGCTCGGGTCTTGTGACTGCTGCATCGCGACGAACATCGGGGTCTCGTCCAGTTTGCTCCGAACGTAGAGCCCCACTAATCCCAGCGGAAGCGCGATCAGAAACGGAATACGCCAACCCCAGCTGTGCATCTGATCGTCCGACAGCAGGGCGTTCAAGGCGGATGCGGTGATCAATCCGGCGAGCAGGGCCGCGGTGGTCGATACCTGCAGCCAACTGGTGAGGAATCCGCGGCGCCCGTGCGGCGCGTGTTCGGCGATGAATGCCGCAGCACCCGTGACCTCGCCGCCCGCCGAGATGCCTTGGACGAGGCGAAGCAGAATCAGCAAGGCCGGGGCAGCGATTCCGACGGCGGAATAGGTCGGTAGGAGGCCGACCATGACGGTCGCTATCGTCATCAGATTGAGAATGATCACCAGCGCTCTCTTGCGACCGATGCGGTCTCCTACCGCGCCCCAGATCAATCCGCCGGCGGGCCGGGCAAAGAATGCGACCGAGAACACTGCAAATGTTGACAGCAGTGCGGTGGCGTCGTCTCCTGACGCGAAGAAGACTCCGGCGATCGTCGTGGCGAGAAAAGCGTAGATCGCGAGGTCGTAATACTCGACGAATGTCCCCACCGAGGCAGCGGCGACCACGCGGATCATGGTTTGTCGATCAGGGGCAGATGCGGGGGTGTCGACACCCAGAATGCCGTGCGCGTTGTCCGTACGTTCTGCATTGGTCATGCTTCAACGGGCCTCTCATGCCGGAAGGAAGTGAGTGAAGGAACAGATTCCGCCCTAGCCGCGATGTGCGCGCGTTGATGGTCGCCGAATGGGACTCATTGCGTGGCGGGTCGCGGGAGCTGACGGATTGGTGCTACCACCTGAGATCAGTGGATGTGACACTCACCATACGCGCTAAGTACCCGCATGAATACTATTCTTCGTATATATATTTGGTATCCGCAAAGACGGCCGGCGCAGTTCAACCACGTGCAGACCCTGCACGTAACAGTGCAGGGTCGCGCCGAAGGCAATGGTGGCGGGGCGCGGTGACCCCCGAGATGAGCCCGGGCTCAGGTGGGTGCACGCGCATCGTGCGCCCTATTCGTATGCTCCGCACGCCCGATTGGGACGGACTCGGACTGGCGGATGGTTACCGGCCGACGTATCGACCCGTCGAGCCAGCCACGCAGATGTCGAGTCCGATGCGTAGCCAGCGTAAACGGCGCTGGTGCGAAGTGCGTGCTGCGTGTTATCCCCAGGTGATCCGGGAATTCAGAAATGCTGGAGCGACGCTTCGGACCCTCTCGACGTAGAAGTCCATGTGGGACCGCATCAGGCTTTCTGCTCGATCCGCGTCACCTGCGAGGATCGCGTCGCCGATCGTCTTGTGCTCCTGGCAGATGCCGGGGCCGGCTGCCGCCCGCGCCACTCCGTCGTTCACGATCCGACTGGTATATAGGTCCTTGAGGGCCGTAGCGACCAGATCAAGCACTCGATTGCCGGTCATGGTTGCAAGCACATAGTGGAATTCGTTGGCTGCGTCGATATAGCCGGTCTCGTCTGAGTTACTGGCCGCTTCTGCAGCGAGGGCAGCTCGGAGCCGACGTTCGTCTTCGTCCGAGCGATTCTCGGCGGCGAGACGCGCCACCTTCGGCTCGAGGAACAGGCGGGTCTGCACGAGTTCCTCGATGGTCGCGCCGCGGAGTCCTAGATACAGCGAGAGCGTGCGACCTACTTCTCGGGGATCGACGGCGGTGATCTGCGGGCCGCCGCGCGGCCCCAATTTCAGCTTGATCATGCCGTGGGTTTCGAGCAAGCGCAGCGCCTCGCGGACCGAACCACGACCCACCTGGAACCGGTCGGCCATTGCTTGTTCGTTGGGCAGACGATCCCCCGGCCCGAGCCGATCCCGGATGATGTCCTCGACCAGCGCATTAGCGATTCGCTCGGAGACTTTGGTTCCACGCGACAGTGGTGCCGCCGAGGGAGCCAGCTGCGCCAGGGGCTCGTCGAGCGCGGAGACTGTGCGATTATTAGCCATACTCTCCAACTTACAGGTTGCCAAATACTGTTGACCACCTTTACCGCAGACAGTGTTGTGACGTCGGCAATGGGAGGAACTAGCCTCGCGCACGTTTCAGCCGGTGGTAGCCGACACCTGGGCCTCGATGTCGGCAGAATGCGCGTCCAGGCGATCGCCGCGAACGGTCGCGATGCCCTCGCCGTCGAGCACCATTTTGCGGTAGCTCTGGACCTTTGTTCCAGCGTTGATCCCAGCCACGCAGGTCAGGCGTCCGGCTGACGAGTAGGCAACGAGAAGTCGGTCGCCGTCCTGGTCGAGGACGTCCACCCGGTCGTGGCCGATCGTCGTGCCGATGCTCTGCAGGCGCATCCCGTGTTGGTCCGACCAGAAGTACGGAGCGCTGGAGAATCCGTCCTCCTCGTGGTCGTCGAGAAGTCTTCGCGCCGCGAACGTTCCCTGCTCGATCGCGTTCGTCCAGTGCTCGATTCGCATTCGTCTGCCGTAGAGCGGATTCCACCAACTGGCCACATCGCCGGCGGCCACTACACCCGACGCGCCCTCCACCGCACATGTGGCATCGCAGCGCACTCCATCGGTGAGATCGAGGCCTGACGAGGCCATCCACCCGACCGATGGCGCCGATCCGATCGCAACGAGTACGGTGTCCGCTTCGACGATTCGACCATCGCTCAATGAGACGCCGCGCACTTCACCACTTGTACCCTCGACGAGTTCGGATACCGACACCCCGCAGAGCAACTCGACGCCTCTGTCGCGGTGAATCCGGGCAAGGTGGTCGCTGAACACGGGCCCCAGGACCCGCCCCAATGGGCGCGCGGACGCCTCGAGTACGGTCACTCGTTTGCCCATCGCCCGCGCCACGGCCGCGACCTCGAGTCCGATGAACCCACCGCCGACGATCGCCACGGATGTCGATCCTCGCAACTTTTCGCTCATGCGACGGGAGTCGCCCAGACTGCGCAGGGTGTACACGCCGTGCAGACGGGTGAAGGGGTTCGGTCGAGCATGTACGCCGGTCGCGATGATCAGGCCATCGAATGGAATGACCGTCGAACCCGATTCCGCGGTGGCGGTCAGCTCGCGGGAATGCAGGTCGAGTCCCTCCAGTCGAGCACCCGTGATCCGTGCCAGCCCGAGTTCGTCCGGCCACTTGACCTTGACGCTGTCGCTGTCGGCTTTGCCGTTGAGTAGGCCTTTGGATACCTCTGGTCGACGGTAGGGTCCGTGGGGATCTTCATCGACCAGCTGCACGGTTCCGGTGAAACCCGATTTGCGCAGCTGCCGAGCGGCGCTCAAGCCCGCGATCGATGCTCCTGCGATGACGATGTTGTCCACGAGACCCTCCGTTTTTGACAGTATTGAGACGAATGTCGTCTACGAGGCAGCGGTAGCTGTCGGTGCACAGAGCGCTGCTGTGAGATGAGAAACCGGTACGTCCTCGTCGATACTGTCGACAAGGCGTAGAAGTTCTTCGGCGGCGTCCGCGCCGATATGTGCTGCGACGTCGCGATAGAATCGTGTGCGAATCTCCGCAGCCTCGGGGAATACGGTGTTCGATACATCGGAATCCAGGGTGATCACGCGATCGATGAGCTCGATTTCGACACGGACCGATCCATCTGTCGAGTTCTCCAGCTCGATCCTTCCGGCCAGCGCAGTGACACCGGAGTCGGCAAAGCAGTCTCGGAAGTAGGTGGCATCGTCGACCGGCGCCCCTGACAAGGCCGCGGCAGCGGTGAACCGCGCCGACATCTGGGCCTGCAGCATATTCGAATAGGGTGGGATCCTGGAGACTCCAGGACTTTCGAGCCCATTGGTCCCTGTGGCCGGTCTGCGAATCGTCACCCTCACGATGTCTCGAACATCGATACCGCCCGGTACCGTGTCGGTGATCAACGCAATGGTTTCTTGATTCTGCAAGCAGGCGGCGAATCGCTTCGTTCCCACGCGTGTCACGCCGAAGTCGTCACGTGCTCCGACCAGCAGATCTTCGGATCCAGCTGCGCCACCGTATGTTTGGAAGAATCCGAAATCTCCTTCCAGGCTGCGATCCGAGGTGATCGCTCCTGCTCTGGCGAGCTGCGCCGCGAGCAGCCCGTTGCGAGCGCCGATGCCGGAGTGAAAATAGGGCTCCATCGTTCCGTCGAATATGCCTTGGTTGACACCGCCGGCCATGTTCGCTGCAATCGCCAACGCCCGGGAGAGCGCTGTTCGATCGAGTCCCCATACCCCGCCGGCTGCGGCCGCCGCCCCGAACGCACCCATGATTCCGACCGGACGAAAACGTCGCTGCCCGATGCCAGGCGGACTAGCGGCACCGAGTCGACTCACTGCTTCGTATCCCATAATGATGCCGCGCAGCAGATCCGATCCCGATGCCCCGGACATCTCGGCTGCTGCCAATGCGGCCGGAACGACGTAGGTGCCGGGATGGCTACCTTCGCGTAAACCTCCCGGACCGCAGTCCTCTTTGAGGCTGCTGTGGGCTGCCACCGCATTGACGAAGGCGGCATCCGGACCGCTCAAACGCTGCGTTCTACCGATTACGGCGCAGCTGCCGGAGTCCGCGCTGACGGCATTCCAGGCAAGGACCGCGGGCGGCAGATCTCGACTCGTCATCGACACGCGAATCGTGTGCAACAGTCGCAACTTTGCTGACGAAACGACGACTGACGGCAGCCCGCCCTGCAGCGCTCCGTGCAGCGTGTCTGCGAGCGCTGCACTCAGCCCTTCGTCCGTGGGCACCCTAGTCGCGGTCATACGCTGGCCACCAGATCGTGCCCGGCACGAACCAACACCAAACTCGCTACACGATAATCCGGCAGGGTGATCACCCTGCCGGCGAGCACCGCAGCGGGATCGCCTTTCCGTACCGATTCTTCGTAGGCATCACAGATCTCTCTCGCGCGCGCTTGTTGTTCCACACTCGGCGTCAGCGTTTCGTTGATGATGGGCAGGTGTTTCGGAGAAACAGCGATGCATGCGGTGTATCCGAGGTCCACCCACGATCGAACGAACCTCTGCACTTTCTCGTGATCCTGGTATTCGGGGATCAGAGTGCCGCCAGTGCAGAACAGTCCGTAGGCGGCGGCAGCGATGGCGATCTTCGCCCGTACGTAGTGAGTGGACGGAGCGTAGAGGTCGTCTCCCTCGTCGTTGAACGGGCGAGAGCCCACGTCTGCCGCGTAGTCGACGTACCCGAAATGCAGACCGGCGACGCCATCCTGGCTGGCGATGCGGTCCAGTTCGAGCACAGCACGTGCGGTCTCGATCATCACGTGCAACCCACGGAGCTCACCCGAGGATTCCATCACCGACCGAACCTCGCCGATTTCCTCTGCTGTCTCCACCTTCGGGTAGCTGATGAGAAAATCACCATCGGCGGCGGCGAGTGCGGACAGATCGTCTCGGCCCCACGGCGTTGACAGGTTGTTGACACGAACGATCACGTGTCGCCCGCCGAAGTACTCCGGTGCGCCGAGGGCTTCCACTATTCGATCACGGGCGAGTTCCTTGTTGGACGGCGTTGTGGAGTCTTCGAGGTCCAACATGATCGCGTCGGCGGAGACCGTCGGAACCTTCGACCAGAATTTTTCGTTCAGGATCGGTACCTCGAGGAGGCTCTTCATCTGCGCGTAACGGCGCCGGGCACTTGTCATTGCACGTCCTCTGTCTTGGATCGAGTCAGCCGTTCGCGAGGAACTTTCCGAGCACCTCGATGAACTCTTCCGGAGCTTCACGCGGTACGTAGTGGCCGGTGTCGAACCACCGAACCGACGAGTTGGGCATAGCCGCCAGCATGCGACCCACGACCTCCTCGTCCAGAACATTGCTCCGTTTCCCAACCATGAGCAGTGTGGGCATGGTCAGGAGCTCGGACATCTTCCACAGGTATTTGACGTCGGGCAGGCTGACGGAGCCGGTGATCCACTGGACGTCAGGGTCCGCCTTCGGCACCAATTTGCCCGCCCAGTTCCGTCGCAGCTGGTGCTCGACGTGTAGGTCGATGAAATCCTCCCGCCATTCCGGATGGAATCCCAGGTAGAACTCCTTCGCCTCTGATTCACTTCGGAAGCCGCGCAGGTTGGTTGTCGACTGGATGAAGTCGCGCATCGCGACTGCACCCGACGCGGAGTTGGCGGGGCCCGCGTCGGAGAGCGCAAGTCGAAGCACTGTCTCGGGGCGTTCACCTGCAACCGCAATAGCAACCCGCACGCCCGCCGAATGGCCCACGAGATTGACCGGACCGAGGCCGAGCGCGCTGATGAGCCCGTGAACATCCCGCGCCATCGATTGAACGCGGTAGCCGGCTTTCGACCAGTCACTGTCGCCGTGTCCGCGCATGTCCATCGCGATGACGTGATAGTTGTCGGCGAGTTCGGCCGCGATGGGATCCCACGTGTGGCACTGCACGTTGAGCCCGTGGAGGAGCAGGACCGGCTCGGCGGTCGGAGATCCCCATTCCGTGTAGTGAATGCGAAGTCCATCGACCTCGAGCCAGCCATCCTGGAACCTGTGATGCGGCACGGCATACTCCTTGTCATAAGGCTGCGATTTATACCTATATTACGTACCCTCTGTGTGAGCCTTGTCAACCCCAACGCATCGGATGCGGCGTCTAACAGGGGTGATACTTGGGCGAAAATCGAAAGGGGTGTGTTGTCATGACCGCATTACCGCAGTGGCCGAATGTCGCGGTGTCACATCGAGGCGGCGTCACGGAGCTGAGGTTTCACACAGACGGTCGGTCTTTGGTCTGGAGTGCGGACTCTCACCGCGACTTGACCGAGGCGTTCCGCTGGGTCGGCACGGACCGGGCAACGAAGGTTGTCCTGCTCACCGGAACGGGTGAGACGTTCTGCTCCGAGATCGACGTCCGGGGCTTCGCGGAAATGGACTGGGACGAACTGTGGTGGGAGGGGCGCCGGATGTTGACCGGCCTCGACGACATCGACGTGCCCGTCGTGTCAGCAGTCAACGGACCCGCCACAATCCACTCCGAAATCCCGGTGATGGGTGACATTGTGCTGGCAGCCGACCATGCACTGTTCGCCGACCGCGCGCACTTCGCAGTCCGCAACACCGTCCCGGGGGACGGCGTGAACATCATCTGGGGCGAGCTCCTCGGTCCGACCAGGTCGAAGTACTTCCTTCTCACCGGCGAAGCCATCACTGCCCCCGAAGCTCTCCGACTCGGAGTAGTTAACGAGGTCCTCCCCCTCCCCGAGCTGCACGATCGAGCATGGGAGCTCTGCGACGGCTTGGCGGCCCGGAGCCTGCCGGTCCTGCGCTACACCAAGGCGGCGATCACGATCGGGTTCAGGCGCGGACTACAGGAGAACATCAGTCACGGGCTGGGCGTCCAAGGCTCCGGCCACTGGTCGCTGGGCGGTGTCCAGGGAACCCGCTATTCCACCGATACACCAGACTCGTAAAGGGTACTCGCGATGGGCGGGAAAGCGGTCGCCTCGCGGGGCGCCCGCACGCCGCCTGTTCGGCCAACGCACATCCACACGCCGAAGTCTGCAGCGTGAAAACGCAGTTCAGCGCGTGGATGTGCGTCCGCCTGTGCCAGCCTTCACGCTCCCTCACTGGCACACACGAGTCACGGGCGGTGAGCCTGCCCGCAACCCAGTCCTCAACTGGCGTAGAACCCGAGGAGACGGCGGCCGAGGGCAGTAACCGTAACGGAAGCCATCTCCTGATCAAGGTCAAGCCGCGATAATCCGCATGGCCGCACCGGAACCTGCTGTGCCGTCGTCCGTCTCCTACGCCGGCTCGCCATCAGGGGGCACACGACTCAGCGCTGCCGCGCGGAGGGCCGGTCAGCGTCCACGGTGCGTGCGGTCACCTCCGCTCCGGTGTGTAGCCGATCATTTCGGATGATCGACACGGCGATGAGTGCGATTATCGCCGCTGCGCACAGATAGAGCGCGGGAGAGTGGTCGTTGCCCGTCGTGCTCACCAGGAAGGTCGAGATGAAAGGCGCGGTCCCACCGAACAGTGCAGCCGCGGCGTTGTATCCGACCGATGACCCTGTTGAACGGACTCGCGTCGGGAACAGTTCGGCCATCGTGGCCACCGACGTCGACAAGAATATTCCCGCGCCCACCGCGAGGAGAGCCTGGCCGGCGAAGGCGCCCGCCGCCGGCTCACTCGACATCAGGAGGAAGGCGGGATAGGCGGCCACCACGCACCACAACGCCCCGATCATGAGAATTCTGCGGCGACCCCACTTGTCGGAGGCCTTTCCTCCAAAGGGCAGAACGGCGAGCCCCACACAGCATGCCACCACCGTCGAGGCGAATGAGACGGAATGTCCCTGTCCGGCAACGACAGCCACATAGGTGGTGGCGTAGGAGAATGCCATGTAGAAGGCGACGGAGTGGAGCGTTCCCACGCCGGCAGTCAGTAGGAGCTCTTTGCCGTACGAGAGTGTTTCCCTCAGTGGTGCGCGGGAGGTCTGGTGCTGGGCCGAGATCCTTGCGAATTCCGGCGACTCCTCGATTCGGAGCCGGATGAATATCGCTACTGATCCGAGCGGCGCGGCGATCAAAAAGGCAATACGCCATCCCCAACTCATCATCTCGTCGTCAGTGAGCAAGGCGGACAGTCCGGTGACCATCAGACTGCCGAGCAGAAACCCGCTGAGGCTCGAAAAGATGTACCAGCTGGTCCCGAAGCCTCGTTGCCCGCGCCGGGAGTATTCCGTCAGGAAGCTCGTGGCGGTGCCGTACTCGCCCCCCACCGCGAGACCTTGAAGCATTCGGCATACCACCAGAGCGACCGTTGCGGTGATACCGATACTGGAGTAGGTCGGAAGCAAACCGACGGCTGCTGTGGCCAGCGCCATGAGCGAGATCATCAGGACGAGAACCGGGGTCCGACCAATGCGGTCCGCGAGTGGGCCAAAGATCAATGCCCCGAGTGGCCTCACGAAGAAGGTGAGGCCGAAGAGCGCAAGACTGCCCAAGGTCTGAGCCGTGTGATTGCTTCCGGGGAAGAACAATGCGCCCATCTGCACCGCGAGGAAACCGTAGATGGCGGTGTCATACGCTTCAAAGGCGTTCCCCGAAATGGCACCTATGAACGCTCGGCGGTTTGGACTGGACGTGCCACCATCCGGGTAAGTTTCCTCATTCATGTGCAGTCGCATCCCTTCCGTGGGGGTTGTCGATGGACGGTTTCGGACCGGCGGCCGAGGAAGGCATGGGACCGTCCGGTACTGGAGCCTGAGAGGCCGCTGCCCCCCATACCTGAACCAGGGCGGTACGGGCCATGTCGGTCACGTTCGTTCGTGCGTCCTTTATTTCGGGTGCATCCGGGATCAGATGCCGATCGCGGCCTCGAAACGAGGGTGCACGCCTGTCTGCGCCGACCAACACTCCTCACGCCGGCGCAGACGAGTCGCGGGGTGAGCCTGCCCGCAACCAGCGCCCTAGATGGCGTATTGCTCGAGGAGGCGGCGGGCGATCAGGAGCTGCTGGATCTCGTTGGTTCCCTCGCCCAGAATCAGCAGTGGCGCATCGCGATAAAGTCGTTCGACGACGAACTCCTGGGAGTAGCCGTAGCCACCGTGAATGCGCATCGCCTCGACAACGCATTCCTGAGCGGTTTCCGTGGCGAACAGTTTGGCCATTCCGGCTTCGAGATCCGCCCGCTCTCCGCTCGCCTTGCGCTGGGCAGCGTCGATTACCATCAGCTCGGCCGCCCTGATCTTGGTACCCATCTGAGCCAGCTTGAGTTGAATTGCCTGATGCTGGCTGATCCTCTTGCCGAACGTTTCACGTTGCTGTGAGTAGCTAATCGCCGCCTCGAACGCAGCTGTCGCCAACCCCACCGCCCGTGCCCCGACATTGACCCGTCCAAGCTCGACAGCGGCCATGAAGTATTTGAACCCCTGGTCCAGCCCCGCCTCACCACCGAGTACGGCACCACGGCCGACACGGAAACCGTCGAAGACCAACTCCGTTGATTCGACGCCTTTGTACCCGAGCTTCTTGAGCTGGGGCGGCACGATCAGACCTGGCTGCTCGTGGGCTTCGGCGTCCTTCTCCACGATGAATGCCGTCATTCCGCGGTGCCGGGGCTCGGCGGTCGGATCGGTGACTGCGAGCAGCATGATCATGCCGGCGCGCAGACCGTTGGTCGCCCACATCTTCTGCCCGTCGATCCGGAATCCGTCCACGGCCTCGGTCGCGCGGGTGCGAATGGCCTGCACATCGGACCCTGCGTGGGGTTCGGTCATGGAGTACGCAGACCGAAGCTCCCCCGTTGCCATCCGCGGAAGGTAGTGATCCCGTTGTTCCTGCGTGCCGAAATTCTCGATCATCCAGGCGGACATGAAGTGGGTATTGACCACGCCGGCCAGCGAAATCCATCCCCTGGAGAGTTCCTTGATCACAAGTGCGTAGGTGACGAGATCAAGACCGAGACCACCGTACTGCTCGGGAATGGTGATGCCGAACAACCCGAGCTCGCGGAGGGTGTCGACCATCGACTCGGGGAATTCGTCCGCGTGGTCGAAGTCGGATGCTTTCGGCAGCACATCGCGGTCGACGAAATCTCGGATCACCTTGATGATGTCTTGCTGCTCTGTAGTCAATTCCATTTTCTTGCCCTTCTTAGTGCAATGCGCTGGTGACGGCTGCTTCGTGAGCCGGTTGGATACCGTTCGGGGTGGGGTGCGCGAGAATCGAACGAGCTCGGCGCGCAACGGGCTCGTCCACCAGTTGGCCGCGAACGACCGCCGTGCCCGACCCTGCGGCGAGTGCCGAGTCGAAGGCCTGCACGACCTCGCGTGCGTACGTGAGCTCGGATTCCGAGGGGCTGAACGCGCGGTTCACCGGGGCGGTCTGACAGGGGTGGATGCATGCTTTGCCGCCGAAGCCGATCGTCCGGGCGAACTGTGATTCGGTGACGAGATCGTCGATTTGTCGCGGCGAGAGATGGACGACGTCGAATGGGGGCCGGATACCAGCAGCTGCGGAGTCCAGGACCAGTGTGGACCGTGCGTGAAGTAGTTCGAACCCATCCGGCCGGGGTTGCCAGCGGAGCTCTGCGCCGAGGTCTGCGCCGCCGAGCATCAGGGCAACCACTCGCGGGTGTTGTGCGATGTCGAACGCCTGCCGCAGCCCCATCGCCGTTTCGATCAGGGCAACGATCGGTACGCCGCTCGTGGAAAGATCACTCATGGTGTCGAGTGAGGCCTTCGGGACGACGACCGCGTCGAGTGTGATGTCTTCCAGGCTGGCGAGGTCTTCTCGTCCCCAGGGTGTATCGAGGCCATTGATTCGCACCAACCGCTTCGCAGCACTGTCATGTTTCGTGAGCACCGTCCGAACGGTGCGGCGGGCCCCGTCCTTCTTGTCGGGTGCGACCGCATCTTCGAGGTCCGCGATGACGCCGTCTGCCGAGCTGACGAGGGCACCTTCGAGCTTGTGTGCGTCGTCACCCGGGGCGAAGAGGAGCGATCTCACGCCGTCGAGTGACTTGTCGGCGCGGATGCTCACTAGTGCGGCTCTCCTGCGATCTCACGGATGCATGCACCGGGGCACACGTCTATGGCGTCGCGGACTTCACCGATCGACGCCTCCGGGACATCGGTGCCGACGCCCGCTCCGCCATCGCGCAAAGGTCTGCCCTCGTCGTCGACGACGGTGGCGAGGCCGGTATCGAGCACTGTGAAGAATCGAGGCGCGATTTGCTCGCACTGCCCAGATCCTGTGCATTCGATCTGATCGACGTAGATTTTCATCGTGCTCCACCTCCGAGTTGGGGACGGTTCAGTGAACAAAAGATTTCTCCGTCGCGGACGGTCGCTTCGAAGACCGGGACGCGACCACGCAGGGCACCGGCGACACTTTCGCCGGTATCGACGTGAAATTCGTAGGCGTGCCACGGGCACTGCAGAACCAGCCCATCGTGCTCGTACACATACTCGTTCGGGTCGGAAGGAACCATCGTTCCGGTGACTTTCCCGAGACACATCGGTCCGCCCTGATGCGGGCATCGGTTACCGATCGCATACACCTTGTCCGCGGTCCGGATGATTCCCACGTCGCGTCCTTCGATCTGGACAGTGCGAATCGCGTGCATGGGGAAGTCCTCGAGTCGACCCACGAGATGCTCGGCCTTGCGAGCGCTACCCGTGACGACATGCTGTGAGACCGGGGATTGTTGATCGACGCTCATGTCAGACCTCCAACAGGACTGGTCGTGCGAGAGCAGCTGCACCGCTGCCTACGATTCTGTTGGTCCACTTGGCGCCAAGGTGGGTCTCGAGGTCAGCCGGCGTATCGCCCTCATGAGGGCTGTGCGATCCGTACACCACGCGGTCGCGAAGCCGCTCGGTGAAGGCGGACTCCCACTCGTCGGTGTCTGCCGCCTCACCGACCGGCCAAGTGCTGAACCACATGTTGTTCAGCACCTGTTCGCTGGGCGGTTCGGTGACCCACGGGATGTCGTGCCGGAAGGTGCGCCATTCCCGATCGAGTCGCCAAAGCAAGGACGGCAGCCAGGTGAAGCCGAAACCGGTAAAGATGATGCGAAGTTCGGGGAACCGGACCAATGCACCCTCGTAAGTCAGGCTTGCAATGTTCGACTCGGCCAGATGCGGCATCAGCGTCAGCCGCGACAGTGCATTGGAATGCACGCCGCCGGCCAGAGCGGGAGCCCCCGCGTAACGTCCTTCCACTCCGGAGAAATGCACAACGAGAGGAAGATCAGTTTCCACGCAGGCTTCGAAGATCGGGTCCCAAACCTGGGAACCCAGCATCGTCGTCGTTAACGGAAGCGATACGGCGCCGGTGGTATTCGCCGCAGCGCGGCGTCGAATCTCCTGCGCCGACCATGTCGGGTCGGCGGGTGAGACCACTGTAACGGGAAGGGCGGTCGGCGATACCCAGTGCTCCGCGCCGTACGAGTTGATCGCTTCGAGGAACACCCGGGCAGCAACCTGATCAGCCCACCCGTTCACGGTCAAACCGTGGTGAGGAAGGAGGAGGCTGAACGAGTCGGCGTCGCTCTCCGCACCAGTGTCAGTCGGTGGTTCGTGGACGAACCTGTCCGAAACCCGCACATGGTCCCCCGCAACGGTGACAGATTCGAGCCACTCGCCCCGCTCGAAATGCTTGCGCCAGGAAAGAGACATGTAAGGGAACAGATCTTCGTAAGATTCGACCGTCACATGCCGGTCGGTGTCGATAATCATGGTGTCAAACTCCGTTTCATCCGGTGGCTCCGTGCCAACCCGTAGCTGCCGTCAAGGGGTGGACCGCAGTACCTTGTCGCCGAAGACGTTGACCGCGTTCTCGAAGCACACACGCGTCCGCATCGTTTCGGGGATCCGCTTGATGACGAAGTCGGGATCATCGGTGTCGTAGTGCGGATAATCGGAGCTGAACAGGAGCATCTTCTCGATGTTCGGGATGCGGAAGAGTGACTGAAGCTCGTCGCGTGTGTCGGGTTCGTCGAGTGGCTGCGTTGTGAACGTGAAGTGCTCTGCGACATAGGCGCTGGGGAGCTTTTTTACCAGAGGTGCGGCGTCGGGGTCGTTTTCCCACAGGAAGTCCATCCGGGGCAGCAAGCTCGACAGCCAGCTGAACCCCCACTCCACCATGACGACTCGCAGCGTCGGGAATCGCTCGAAGGCACCGTTGGTGATCATGTCGACGACATTTGCGGCGCCGACCTGCGTCAGCACGACGTGTCGTTCACCGTAGGATCTCGGAACTCCGCCCGATGGACCCTGTGATGTGGTGTAGCAGCCTTCGTTCCCAGTCTGGTGCAGAACAATCGGCAGGTTCATCTCGCAGGCCGCTTGATAGACGGGGTCGAACCAACGGGAACCCATCATCTGTTCGTTGAGCATCAGTTGCACTCCGATGACGCCGATTTCGCCGCCGCGCCGACGAATCTCCTGTGCAGCGAGTTGTGGATCGTGGGGGGATACGCTGATCGCGAGATTGAAGCGGGAATCGTAGTCGACCCAGGTTTCCAGGAAGTAGTCGTTGACTCCCGAGCAGAAGGCACCCGCCGCCGACGGGTCACTCCACGTTGTCACTCCATACGGCTCTTGTGGGAGTAGCAGAGCGGAGGCGACGCCGAAGGGAGTCATGTGGTCTTCGAGCGTGAAGTCTCGATCCGACCCGGCCGGCCCTCCGGACTCCGGTACGGCATCCATCCGGTAAGTGCGGTTCGGATGGTTGTACCGATCTCGGGCACGTGCGTACATTCGAGCGCCGCGCGTCTCGAAGTGGCGGCGCCAGGACGACGAGACGTAGGGGTAGATGGATTCGACACTCTTGACCAGTGGGTGCACGTCGCAATCGACGAGTGGCGGTCGTTCTTGTTGGATGGTCACGCTTGATGGAACCTTCCCCTGCGGTGCCGCCTTGCGGTGCATTTCACCGAGACAGACAGATAAACCGATCTATACGTATAATAAGGATATACGATTGATCCTGCCCTGAAAAGGCCCAATACCGGAGGATGCATGCCGCTCCATATCGATGCCGGCCATCTCGAGGCTGCTCGCACACTTCTTCGCAATCGCAGCCGAGCCCGAGTTCTCGTGGCGATGTCGCCTCAGCAACCCGACATGCTTGTTGCTGCCCTGATCAGCGCTGCCCGGCAATCGGGTGTCGACTTGGAGCTAATCGTGGCGGACCTGACCGGCATATTTCAGTTTCTCGACGAGGCCGGCGTTTCCGATCTCACCCATGGGCACCTGCGCGTGACATCGATCGCCGGGTCTGTTCCACGGACACTGAGTCCGTACGTTGATCACCTGCCGAACTCGCTGTGGGATACCGATCGCTTGATCGCGGGTGGCGAGCTGTCGATCGACATCGTTGTGGCACGGGTCGTGCAGGGGCCACGGCCGGATCGAGTGTCACTCGGACACATGATCGGCTACACGAGTTCCGCTCTGGCCTCATCCGCTGTTGCTGGATTCGAGGTTGTCCCGGAAAGCGCCGGTGCACTTGCGCCCTTCGATGTTTCGACCGATCGCGCGAGCGTGCTCGTGTCGGCGTCCGCTCCCGAGTGCGCAGTCCCGAAGAGATCGTCGATCACCCAGGAGCAGGCGCAGATTGCCCGTCACGTCGCATCGCTGGTGCCCGATGGGGCTACTGTTCAGATCGGACTCGGAGCTGTGCCAACTGCCGTGATCGATGCGCTGCAGGGAAAGTCCGACCTCGGGGTGCACTCGGGGATAATTGCCGGTCCCCTTCATTCTCTGATGAAGTCCGGCGTTCTCACCGGGAGCCGTAAGTCGAAGGAGCGGGGACTTCATGTGGCGACTGGAGTGCTGTCCCAGGGGGTTCGGGACACCGAGTGGGACGATTCGCTGCACTTGGCGCCCATCTCCGAAACGCATTCTCCGGCCAAGCTCCTCGAACAGCAATGCCTGTGGGCGATCAACTCTGCCTTCGAGATCGATCTCACCGGTCAGGTCAACGCCGAGTACGCAGGGGAGGTTCGGATTGCGTCGGGTGGTGGACAAACGGACTTCCTGCGCGCCGCGCACATCAGCGAAGGCGGAGGATCGGTGCTCGCCCTCCCCTCTCGCACACGCACCGGGGCTTCTCGAATCGTTCCCTTCACCGATTCGCACAAACGGGTGACATCGTCCGGCAACGATGTCGACTTCGTCGTCACTGAGTTCGGCATCGCCGTCCTTCGAGGCAAGAGCGCCGATGAACGCCGCAAGAATCTGACAGACGTCGCCCACCCCGACGATCGCCGCCGCCTGCGGTGCGCCGACTAGCGTGACAGACTCGTGAGCCAGACGGACTCGAACAGCACGTGGGGCCTCTGCTGATGATCAGCAAAGGCCCCACGGCGGTGTCGAATACTCAGCCGGACGTGCTGTAGCTGCCGACCGATCCAGCGAGGTAGGGGAGCATCACGATCGGCATCACCTCCGTGGTGCCGGCATCGACTGCCACTGTCGCTGCCGTGACATAGCGTGATTCGGGGCTGGCGAAGAACAGCGCTGTGTATGCGACATCCCACGCAGTGCCTTCGGTGCCGCTGAGGCCGGCCTGCGCGCGCATTTCCCGCGCATTGACCTCGCCGTCCCAACCTGCGCCGCTGTAGCCGAGACCCATGGGAATTGCGACATGTCCGGGAGCGACAACATTGATACGAATGCCTGCCCGACCATGGGTGAAGGCCATAGATTTCGCCATGCCGATCATCCCGGCCTTCGCCGCCGAGTAGGCGACGCCTGCACCACCGCGGAGTCCCGCGATGGAACCGATCATCACGATCGACCCGCCCCCTGCCTGTCGCATGTGAGGGATAGCGGCATCACACATCAATTGTGCGCCGCGAAGGTTGATGTCGACCACCCGCTGCCACAACTCGTCGGACGTAGTCGATTCGTCCGGAGCGATCGCCGCGTTGTTGACCAGAACATCGACAGATCCGAACCGCTCCACAGCAAAATCCGCTGCACTCCTACACATGTCGGGAACGGTGATGTCCGCAATCGCCACCTCGACCGTTCCCCCCACGGCCCTCACGGCGCGCAGCGTGTGTTCTGCGCGCCCCCGGTCGACATCCACGACGAGAACCTGCGCACCCTCGAGAGCAAAGAGAATCGCCATCGCTGCGCCTGTACCGGCAACCTCTCCGTGGGATCCGGCCCCGGTGACAATCGCGGTGCGGCCCTGGAGCCGGCCGTTCCGCGAGAGTTCCGGGAGGATCAGTTCCGATGCGTCCTGCATGTCTTACCTCTCTGCAACTGGTGTTGCATCGTTCTCAGATGACACCGGCCGCAGAGAGGCGGTCGATCTCGTCCGACCCGCGACCGAGGTAGTCACCGAAGACAGCCTTGTTGTCAGCGCCGAGGGCCGGCGCGGTGTGCCGCACTGCGCCAGGGTGGTTGGTCATTCTCGGGATGACACCCTGCATCTTGACGGTTCCCAGGTCGGCGTCGTCCACCTCGACGACATTTCCTCGCTCCCGGAAGGTTGGATCGTCGAGAATGTCCTTGACCGTGTAGATCGGTGACGCCACGACGCCCAGCTCGATCATGGTCTTGGTGCATTCAGCCAGGGGACGCTTCGAGATCCATTCGGCAACCAGACCATCGAGGCGCTCCCGCCGCTCCGCCTGCATTGCCGAGGTGGCGTAATCCTCGGCCGGTTCACCGACAAGCTCGGCGACGCTACGGACGGAGCGAGGGGTACCGGAGGTCACCGTCAGCCACTGGCCGTCCCCGGTCTTGAAGGTGTTGATCACGGCGGCGGGTGCCGCAGCCAGCCGGTTGCCGACACGTTCCGGAATCTCGCCCAGCTGATCGTAGAAGATCACCTGCCACTCGATGAGTCGGAAGAGACCGTCGTACAGTGCCAGGTCGATCCATTCGCCCGCGAAATCGGGGTCGTGGTCTCGTCGATACAACGCGGCCTGGATCGCGAACGCGCCCATCAATCCGGTCACCGAATCGCCATGCGAGAACCCGGTATGCACCGGAGGCCCATCGGGAAAGCCGGTGATGTTGACGACGCCGCTCATCGCTTCCCCGACCTTGCCGAACCCAGGCTGGTCGCGGCGAGATGAAGTTGCACCGTAGCCGGTTACCTGCAGAACGATGATCTTCGGGTTCACAACCTGCAGTGAGGTGTAGTCCAATCCCCACTTCTCGAGGGTCGACACTCGAAAGTTCGTGATCACGACGTCGGCCCACTCGGTCAACTCCCGTGCGATCGCGCGGCCTTCCTCTGTGCGGAGGTTCAGCGTCACCGACTTCTTGTTTCGCGCCGACACCTTCCACCACAGGTGCGTTCCCTCCTTGTGCGGGCCCGCCGCGCGTTGGGGATCACCGATGCCCGGGTCCTCGACGTGTACGACCTCCGCGCCCAGGTCGGCCAGCAACGTTCCTGCCAGCGGACCCGCAATCACATGCGCAAATTCGACGACCTTGAGACCAGCCAAGGCCCCTTCTGATCCAGCCACGAGCACCTCCATCAAACGTTGTGAACCTCGTAATCAGTCTTACTATAGGTATAAATCGGATACATAGTCAATGGATCCCATGGGTTCGTCGGGCATGGGATCCACGCTCGGCGGACAAGGCCGATTGGACTAATACATGCAACTGGTGCCCGCCTCTCGCCGCCGAGTCGGACCCATTTGTTTGAGTTGGCGAGGATGCGGTCAGGCCAGAGGTCCCGACTTCGCCTCCGGAAAATAGTCCTGGCCGAGGCCCGTCTCCCGAAAGGGGATCAACGCCGAGCGCTGCCAGGACATGATGGTGTCCCCGTCCTGATTCAGTCCACGTGTACGCATCTCGATGATTCCGAAACCGGGGCGCGACGAGCTGGGACGCGCACCCGTGCATACGCTTTCCGCGTAGACGGTGTCTCCGACGTAGACGGGGTGCGTGAGTGCCAGATCCGTCAATCCCAGATTGGCAACCGCATTCTGACTCATGTCCAGCACGGACAACCCGAGCACCAACGCGATCGTCAGTCCAGAGTTGACCAAAATGCGTCCCTCCGAGACGGGGTTTCGCGCCGCATAGTCGGCATTGAAGTGATTCTGGTTCAGATTGCACGTGAGCAAGGTGAACCATGTGCAGTCCGCCTCGCTAATCGTTCGACCGAGCGGGTGCTGGTAAACATCGCCAACCTCGAAGTCCTCGAAGAATCGGCCGATCTGTGCTTTATGTAGGGCCATATTTGTATGGTTACCATACGCATACTCTGGTGTCTATGATGAATGCGCGCGGTCTTCATGGTGTTCGTGGCCAGCAATCCAACGTGGTCAGCAACGAAGGCGCCAAGGAACTGCTCGCGCTGATACCGACCGCCACACTGATAGACGTTGCCGGGGCGGGTCATATGGTCGCCGGCGACGACAAGGACGTCTTCAGTGGTGGTTTGAAAGGATTTCTCGACAACGACATCGAATACGCGTCACCCAAGCTGACATGACCCTTGAAGGTATCGGTGACAGGGATGTCGGGACGGGTATCTGAGACCGTTCCCGCTGCACCGGTGATCGATACACGCGCAGCGTGCGCTCGGCGTCGTGCGTCGACATCTGTCTGCGAAGCATCTGACCCCCTTGGGCGACGCCGCACGCCAGCCGCCCGCCATTGATTGCACGACGTGGTCGGCGCGTCGATACCCGGCGGTCCACCGAACATCAATGCCCCGGACGCGACCATCATGGATCGACGGCACTTGTCGACTGTGGGTACCAGCGAGCCGGTACCCACAGGGGTGCGTAAGAAACTCGCACGGGTTTTGCCCTCACGGTCAAACGGACGTATTGTCCGTTTCAACGAGGAGGTCTGATGATGGTGCACCGGGAAGCGTCACCGCGGAAGTCGCGTTCCGACGGAGAGCGGAACCGGCTGCACATCCTCGACGTCGCCGAGGAGCTCTTCGCCGAGAACGGCGTGAGTGGTGCCATGCAGGACATCGCCAAGCGAGCCGGCCTCGGGCCGGGCACCCTGTATCGCCACTTTCCGACACGGGAGTCTCTCCTCGCGGCGCTCTTACAGGCCCGGTGGGAGGAGTTGGACGCACGCCGGGTCGAGATCGAGGCCGAACACGACGACCCCCTCGCAGCGCTGGAGCTGTGGCTGACCGCGCTGGGTGACTATGTGACGGTCTTTGACGGCCTGCCCGGCCCTCTCCGGGAGGCTCTCAGGGAGACCACCTCACCGCTGGCGATCACCTGCGAATTGCTCGTCGAGACTACGGGGCAGTTCCTTACCGCCGCCCAGGCGGCGGGGTGCGCCCGTCCGTGGGTGCGCGATCGGGACCTCGTCCTCACTGTGCTGGCTTCCGAGTGGGTCAGTGATGCACAGCTGGCCGATGAAGGGTCTGGAGACTCGCTGCGGGCCATCGTGCGAGAAGGATGGCACATGCCGCCCGCTCTACGGAATCCCACTCCGACGTCGTGACGAGCTGACTGCGCGGTGCGCGACTACTCCGCCCGGGTGAGTCTGTTCGACCGGCTCCCGGTGCGAGATGTGCTGATCGCCGCCGACCGTGAGCCCATACCGTCCGTTTTTGCTTGCGTCCCCGCGCTTTCCGTGGCCTCGGTCACGTCTGCTCACGCCTCATTGACAAGCGGACACCGTCTCCGTATCTTCATTTAAGTGGACGCACCGTCCGTTTGACGTCCGGTTCACCGAAGCATCGGGCAAGGCCCTGGTGTCCCACGGGATCGCCCGTGGCGCTTACTGCCCGCTGACGCCTCCGTATGCCAGGCGCCGCTGGCCGGACTCGATCGCGCCCCCACGGGCCGGGCACGTCGCAGCGACTGAAATCTTTTCCACACCTCACGAGATGGCGAGCACGCACACATGACCACCCCATCGACACCTGCCGTCGCAACTGCGGCACCGACGACCCACTCCGGCGACCGGCTCCCACCGGGTGTCGCCCTGGTCATCGGGGTCCTGATGGCCTCGACGTTCATCGTCTTCCTCAACGAGATGCTCCTCGGCGTCGCCCTGCCCACGCTGATCGCGGACTTCGGGGTCACCCCGAGCACCGGGCAATGGGTCACGACCGGCTTCCTGCTGACCATGGCCGTATTGATCCCAGCCAGCAGTTTCGTGATGCGTCGATTCCACATGCGGACGATCTTCCTGGTCGCGTTGTCGCTGTTCATCGCCGGGACAACGCTCGCCGCAATCGCGCCGACCTTCGGCGTCCTGGTGGCCGGCCGGGTCATCCAGGCGTCCGGCACCGCCGTCTTCCTGCCCCTGTTGATGACCACGACCATGCGCCTGGTCCCGGTCAGTCGCCGCGGCCAGATGATGGCGATCACGACGGCCGTCCCATCCGTGGCGCCAGCTCTCGGCCCGGCCCTGTCCGGTCTGGTGCTGTCCGTGCTGAGCTGGCGCTGGCTGTTCATCCTGATGCTGCCGATCGCCATCGTTGCCCTGGCGCTGGGCGCGTGGAAACTGCGCAACATCACCACCCCTGAGCCGGTGACCCTCGACCTTCCGTCGCTGCTGTTGTCCGCGATCGGGTTCGGCGGCCTCGTCTACGGACTCTCCCTGCTCGGCGAAGCGTCTGCCGGGCACGCCCCGATCTCCCCGTACCTACCGATCGCGGTGGGCCTGGTGGGCCTGGTGGCGTTCGTCCTGCGGCAGATCCCCTTGCAGCGTCGCGACAGCGCATTCCTGGACATGCGGATCTTCACCCGGCGGGCGTTCACCCTGCCGATCCTGTTGATGGTCTTCGTCGCGGGCAACGGGATCGGACTGCTGGTCGTGGTCCCGCTGGTGCTGACCAACGTCACCGGCCTGAGCACGCTGCAGCTCGGCCTCTTCCTGATCCCGGGCGGCGCGGCGATCTCGATCATGGCGACGCTGAGCGGCCGGGTGTACGACCGCGTCGGAGCGCGCCCGCTGGTGATACCGGCTGCGATCGTCTGGCTGGCCGTCCTGTGGTTCCTCAGCCGGGTGGACGAGAGCACGAGCGTCGTCTCGCTGATCATCGCCTGGCTGGTGTTCACCAGCGCCATGGCCACGATGTGGGCGCCGCTCACGACGAGTGCGATGGGTGCCCTGCGAACCGAGCTCTTCCCGCACGGCTCCGCGGCCTTCGCCACCGTCCAGCAGCTCGCCGGCGCCGCCTTCGGCGCGGTGTTCATCTCGGCGTACACCATCGGTTCCGGTGCCCGGGACGCCGGCGTGCTGAGCACCGCCCAGGCCGAGTCCGCCGGACACGCGGCCTTCCTGACCGCCTGGGTGATCGGCCTGATCGTGTTGGTGGGCGCCTTCTTCGTCGGCCGGACACCGAGTTCGGCCACCGACGGGACAGCCACCGACGGGACGGTCGCTGCCGCGCTGGCCGCTGCCGGGCCGGTCGGCAAGGAGACCGCCAAAGGCGCATCGGCAATCGACCACGAGGTGTGCGAGGCGGGGGCCCGGTGACCACGGACAACAAGCTCGTCCTCGGGATGGGGCTGGTCGACGGATACGGTGGCCTGCACGGCGCCTGGCGTGCCCCGCACGTCGACCCCGGGACCTACGCCGACGTCGACGCCACCGTGCGTCATGCAAGAGCCGCCGAGCGCGGCAAGTTCGCATTCCTCTTCACTCCCGACTTCCCCGCCGTACGCGGCGATGTCGAGCACGCCACGATCAGCAACCTCATGGACCCGCTCATCCAGCTGACCGCCGTCGCACGCGCAACGACGAACATCGGCTTCGTCGCGACCGGGTCGACGACGTTCCAGGAACCGTTCAACACGGCACGCCAGTTCAAGGCCCTCGACGTGGTGAGCCACGGGCGCGCAGGCTGGAACGCGGTGACCACCAGTGACCCTGTCGTCGCCGCCAACTACGGACGGCCCGTCGCCGACCGCGCCGAGCGTTACCAACGGGCGCACGAGACGATTCAGATCGTTCAGGCGCTCTGGGGCAGCTGGCAGCAAGACGCGTGGCTCAAGGACCAGGCAGCGAACCGCTTCATCGACCCGACGAAACTGCAACCCGTCAACCTGCAGGGCCAGTACGTCGCTTCGCGAGGCCCCCTGGCGATCCCACCGTCGGAACAGGGTCAGCCCGTCGTCTTCACCTCCGGCGGCCCCAGCCCGCACCTCCTGTCGATCGCGGGCCGCTACGCGAGCGGCTTCATCGCCGAGGTGTGGACGATCGAGGAGGCACGCGCCCAGCGCGATCTCGTGCGCAATGCCGCACGCGACGCCGGCCGCAACCCCGACGAGATCAAGTACATCGCCGGCATCATGACCACCGTCGCACCGACCGTGCGCGAGGGCCTCGACCGCCGCCTGAAATACTCGAGCGAGGTCATCGAGGCCCGTCTGCCCCACCTCGGCGCGCTGCTCGGGATCGACATCCACCCGGATCGGTTCGACGAACCTCTCACGCCGGATCAGTTGGCGTCCGCGCACCCCTCACCGCGGGACCCGCGCTCGTCGAACGCTCTAGCGGTGGCACGCGAGGGGTGGTCCCCGCGCGATGTCCTCGCCCACGGCGTGATCGACTTCCATCCCACCGTCGTCGGCCCGGGCCAGCTCCACGCCGACCACCTGCAGGAGTGGTTCGAGGCGGGAGCCGCCGACGGCTTCTGGGTGACACCCGACATCTACGAGGACGGCGTCGACGCATTCGTCGACGAGGTGGTGCCGATCCTGCAACAACGCGGCATCTACCCCACCGACTACCCGGGCACCACCCTGCGCGCGAACCTCGGCGTTCCGCACCAGTACGGACCCGACCCGCGCATCACCGGAGCCGAGCAATAGCCACACCGCCCGCCACGGATGATCAGGAAACCGGCCTACAGAACGATTTTCACTGACGCACACAATCTGCATGTGCAGGGTGCGCCCACTCTACGAACAGAGGTTCTGACAGTGACGAACAAACCAGGGACTATTGCGTTTCCGTCGAAGATCGGTGTGTTCTGGAACAGCGAGCCCTGGCCGATCGCCGACGCGCAGATCATGGCGCGGGAAATCGAGGCGCTCGGGTACGGGTCGCTGTTCATGCCCGAGGGCGGAGGCAAGGACGCGCTGGTCGAATCCGCGCCTTCCTCGGTGCCACCGAGCGCTTGGTGGTCGGAACCGGAATTGCCAACATTCACTTCCGCGTGCCGACGGCGGCCGAAAGCGGCGCCCGGATGCTCACCGCCCTGTACCCGGGGCGGTTCGTCCTCGGCCTGGGCGTCAGTCACGCCCCCGTCGTCGAAGGTTCGCTCGGCGGTGCCTACCGCAAGCCCTTGTCGATGATGCGTACGTATCTGGAGCGCATGAACTCGGTGCCGGTCGAACTCGAGCCCGGCTCACGACCGACCCGTCTGCTGGCTGCACTGGGCCCTAAGATGATCGGACTCTCCGGCGAGCTTGCCGACGGCGCGCATCCGTATCTGGTGCTGCCCGAACAAACCCGACACACCCGCGCCATCCTCGGGGACGACCCATGGATCGTCACCGAGCAAGCGGTCGACATCGGGGGCAGCGCCGCAGACCAACTGCGTCGCGCCCACAGCCACTTGGCTCCCTACTCGCGGATGGACAACTACCGAAACTCCTGGCTGCGACAAGGGTTCGACGACACCGACCTGGTGAACGGTGGGTCCGAACGGCTGACCCGCGCGTTGGTCGGTATGGGTTCGGCCGAGGATGCGGCCGCCTCGGTCACCGCACATCTCGACGCCGGCGCAGACCACGTGGTCGTACAAGTCGCCGTCGATGCGCCGACCGATGACCCGCTACCCACTCTGCGGACACTCGCCGCGGCATTGGACCTCTGATGCGCGTCGGGGTGGCCGAGTCGCTGCCGAGACGCCCGACCGAAACCGCTTCAGCAACGAGAAGGAGGACATAGTGGGAAACCCCGCTGTAGAAAGTAATGCGACGAAACCCGTCGTACTCGTCATCGGGACAACCGGTCAGGTCGGCAAGCTCGTCGTCGACGAGTTCGACCGCGACCCGGGCGACGTCCGGGTCCGCTACGCCGCACGCAAACCCACGCAGGTCGACGAGCTGCGCGCCGCAGGACGCGACGCGGTACGCCTCGACCTGGACGATCCGAGCACCTTCGCCCACGCGCTGCACGGAGTGGACCGGGTATACCTGCTGACCGGCTACACCGTTGCCATGCTGACCCAAAGCAAGACGCTCGTCGACGCCGCCGTCAAAGCAAGTGTCAGCCACATCGTGCATCAAGGCGTGTTCGCCAACTGGGACGTCACCGATCCGCACTTCGTCTGGCACCAGATGATCGAACGCTACATCGAGGGAAGCGGCCTCCAGTGGACGCACCTGCACCCCAACGTGTTCATGGAGGGGCTGGTGTCCATGACACCGGTCGACAATGGTGCAATCAGGGTCTTCTGGGGTGATCGCCGCGTCGGATGGATTGCTGCGCGAGACATCGCCGCGGTTGCCGCAACCGTGCTGCGGCAGGGGCCCGCTCGACACGGCGGCAAGCAGTACTGGCTGTCCACTGAGGTGGCCTCGGGCCCGGAGGTGGCGGCCATCCTGTCCGAGGCCCTGAATACACCGATCCGCTGCGATGTGCTCGGGCCGGAGGAGTTCAAGGCGTCAATAGCCGATCGCAGCACCACGGTGGAGGCGTGGTACGCCGAAGCGGGGGTGGAATTCACCCGGCAGGTCATCGACGGACGGATGGGTTACATCGGAACCGTGCGAGACGACGTGGAGTTCGTCACCGGCCGGCCCTCGATCTCACTACGACAGTGGGCAATCGAGAACCGCGACCGGCTCACAGTAGGCTCCCCCACGTAGCGTTCGAGTCCGGACGCGCGGCGAACTTCGGCTCCCCCGCAATAGGACCCCGGGACTGCGCTGCTCGGTCAGCGCGACTTCGGAGATGGCTGTCTAGCCTTCGAAGTTGGTCACCTCGGGGCGTTCTGGGGCGCCGGGTTGGCCCCGGCGTACTGCCCGCATGGCTTTAGTTGGAGGGGCCAACAACGAACTTTCGTTTCAGGCAGACCCATCTTTGGAACGGCCCCCGCGAAGACTGCCCCTGCTCGAATGCCCAGCACGCCGTCCGGCTCGGCGGCTACCACAACCGTTCCTGTCTCGACGTCCCTGGGAATGTGCCGCTATCGGGCGTCCGCGATCGTCGCTGCGGCGGATATTGTCCACAGGCGGTCGGCATTGCCCGGGTCGAGCGCATAGGGCGCGACGCCCCGCAACCCGGCCTGCATGACGACTGGGGCTTCGTGGCAGTCCTCTAGGTACCGGGTGGGCACGCCGGCGAGCTCTGGCGCGACTGCGGCGTACACCGAAGTCGCTGCACCCTGCTCGGGGGTCTTGAAAGCGATCTCCTTCTCGAGTGCGCCCTGGGTTGTTTCGAGGACCTCGGGATCGACGTAACGCTGAATCCCCGTGCGCACGAGGGACGCAGGCGAGCTTGGTCCAGCCGGTCTATGACTCGGTCGTCGCACAGGAGGGCGCTTGGGCTTTCGCCGGATGTTCGAGGCGGCACGCGGCGGCGGTGAGGATGTCCGCGGTTCCGTCGTCCAGCCCTTCTACCAGGTATGACGACACGTCCCCGGTGATCGGGGCGAGGACCTCCCGCAGGTACGGATCCGTGGTCCAGACGCTGGTGCCGTTGGAAATCTGCGTAGCAGTCGTGAGAGCGTGCTCGAGGAACCGGCCGCGGAGCTCCGGCGCGTGGCGAGCGGCATCGGCGAGTAACAATGCCGGCACCACGGCCCGCGGGTGCTTGTGGGTGATCACCGCCTGCAGGGCGGTCAGGCCCAACCAATACGATTCGGGAGCGAATGCGGTGGGGACCAGGCGCATCACGGCCCCGCAGCCGGCGGATTCGACGGCGCCGTCGGTGTCGTACCAGCGGGCGCCGGCGCGCAGGTTGCGCAGCGACGTCACGCAGGTACGGCCCGGCGCCCGGGTGTTGTCGGGGTCGACCTGCCACCGCAGGAACTGCCGGGTGAGTGCGTCGGTGACCGTTTCGATGTCGTCGAAGTCGGTAACCTCGGCCAGGGCCTGGTGCACGGCCAGGGTCATTTGGGTGTCGTCGGATTTACCGACCGTAGACACCGTGTTTCGCCTTTGGCCTGCGCTTATTCGAAGCTTACATGTGCGCGATGAGGTCGCGGGTTGATCGGTGCGGCGTGTCGGACCGCTCTTCTCGAAGATTCTCTCCGGCCGATGAATGCGCAACGTTGACGTGGGATCAGGGAACGGAGATGTGTTTGCACGGAGAGATCTCCGCGGCCCTCGATCTGAAGATCTACTTCGCCGAACGTTCCAGTCCGTGGCAGCGGGGTGCAAACGAGAATTTCAACGGGCTCACTCGACAGTATTTCCCGAAGGGCACCGATTCGTCGGTGCACACGCTCATGTGCGGTCGGTAACGCGTGAGCTCAACACTCGCCCACGGAAGAACCTGGAGTACGCAACTCCCGCCACGGTGTTCAATGCCAGCGACGGGCCACTGCTCACCGGCGCCACACTGCGCTGGAACTCGCGATGCCGACTGCGGTAACGTAACCCGTGAGCTGAGAAGACCCAGATTTCAATAGGACTGTGTTGCAACGACAGTGAGAATCCGCCGCCCCGTTGCGGAAAATGGTCAACGGACGACCTTTATGGGATCTCGCAGGTCAGCGAGTTCCGGTGATGGGGCGACATTCGGAACGCGCCGGTCAGGGTTCTTGAGTGGAACGTCTATCGAGGAAGGAACTTCGACCGAATTTCACCTAACAACACCTGGGTGTCCTCATCGTCGACTACCGCAAAGTAGGTCGCGTCCAGGGCTGCCCGCGGGATCGGCGGCCCCAGATCCTATGAACTTTTCAGAACAATTGGCTCGTGAAACCGCCGTCGACGGTCAAGGCACTCCCGGTGATCATCGAAGCTTGGTCCGAAGTGAGGAAAAGAGCCGCATCTGCGATATTCTCTGGGGATATCAACCGCCCCTGCTTCTGGTCGATTACCTGAGCGAAACCGCCAGGGGCGAGGCCCATGGTGGACTCCCAAACCGGGACTTCAGAGTCAACGAGCGGAGTATCAACGTAGCCGGGCACCAGGGCGTTGACTCGGACGTTCAGTGCTCTGAGTTCACCTGCAGCTGTTGCGGTGAGGTTACGAACTGCAGCTTTCGACGCCCCATATGCCGCCGCGAGAGGTGTGCCCCCGGTCCCCGAAATGGACGAGAGGGTGAGGATCGATCCACCACCGGAATTCGCGATAGCCGCCGCGCTGTGCTTGATGGTCAGGAAGACACCGTCAAGGTTCACTG
>RRBB01000429.1:0-4603 GCA_006543605.1 Rhodococcus sp. WS4 | reverse complement strand
CCTGCATCCAGGCGCTGCCCCGACCCGGCTAACGATCCGCCCAGGACCTGCTCCACCGAATCGAAACGCCTTCCCGGACCGTGGAATCCGGCGCTCACCTGACGCGACAGCCGGGCATCGGCCATGCACACACCCCGACGGGTCATGATGAAACAAGATCGAAACCACTCGGCACTCGCCAGATCAAGACCGTGAGCCATCAAGGCATATACATCCGGTCCCCGATCCGTCTGTCAGCTACGAGACACTGCGGCCGGCAATTTACCCGCGATCGGTGGCCGTCATCGGTGCCTCCGCAGACGAACGGAAGATGGGTTTCCGCGCGGTGCGCAGCCTCGTCGACTTCGGCTACACCGGCCAGATCCTGCCGATCAGCGGCAAGAACACCAGCATCTACGGTGTGCCGACCGTGCCGGATATCGGCGCGCTTCCCGAAAACATCGATCGCGCGGTCCTCGCGCTACCGGCCGCAGCGGTGCCCGACACATTGCGCGCACTAAGGGCACGCGGCACCCGCACCGCGCACATCCTCACCGCCGACACCCCGCCGTTAGACGACATCCTGAGCACGAACGACATACGGGTGCTCGGACCCAACTGCATCGGCCACTACACGCCGTACGAGCGGATGACCATGATCGGCACCGACGCCTCCGGCACGGCCGAGGGGCACCTGGCGGTAGTGTCGCAGTCCGGAACCTACGCCGGAGACATCCTGCGGCGCGGGACCGAACTCGGACTGCAGTTCAGTTTCGTCAGCTCGGTCGGCAATTGCGACGACGTCAGCCCCGCCGAACTCCTCGCCTTCTGCGAAGCCGATCCGCGGACGCACGCCGCCGCGTTCTACCTCGAGGACGATCGGTGGGCCGGTGAATTTTTCCGACTCGCCAAAACGATGACCAAGCCCGTCGTCCTCTTCAAAGGCGGTCGCACCGTGGCCGGCGGCGCCGCCGCGGCATCGCACACCGGCGCCCTGGCCAGCGACCCCCAGCTCCTCAAAGATGCCGCCCGCCAAGCTGGAGTGCTACTGGTCGACGACCTCGACCAACTTCTCGACGTCCTTATGGCGTTGCAGTTCGCTCCCCATCTCGACGGGGACAACCTCGCCCTGGTCGGCAGCGGCGGCGGTGTCGCCGTGGTCGGCTCCGACCGTGCAGACCGATGGAACCTGCAGATGGCGCCATTCGCCGAGTGCACCCGCGCACGCCTCGCATCCTTCGAGGCCCCCGGAACCAGCCTGTCGAATCCGATCGACATCCCGATCTGGTCCTTGTTCGACGAGACCGGCAGCTTCACCGGCTCCATCGTCTCCGCGGTCGCTGCCGACGACTCGATCAACGCGATCTGCGCGTTCCTCGATCTGGGCACCGTGTTCGACATGCAGGCCGTCGAGCCCGGAAACAAGCTGGTCCGATCGCTCACCGAGGACCTCGTCAACGCCGACCGTGGTGGCATCCCGCTCGCGCTGGTCCTGCGGAGCGGATTCGACCAGAACCAGGACGAGTTGGTACGACAGCTGCGGCCCATGGCAACCGCCGCCGGTGTCGCACTGTTCGATTCCGTCGACCGCGCCATCGACGCACTCGGCGGTGTCCGGTGGCTGAACCGCCGCGGCAAGAACCCCGGAGGCGACCTGCAATGAACCCATACGACGCCGAGCTCCAACCAGCGCCCGCACACACACCGGCAGCTGCACCGGCGCAACGCCCCGCAACCGCGCTCACACTGATCGCCATCAGCACCTTCCTGTCGATGAGCGTGTGGTTCTCGGCGTCGTTCGTGGTCCCACAACTCGTGGCGACGTGGAACCTGTCCACCGCAGGCTCATCACTGCTGACCATCGCCGTCCAGTTCGGCTTCGTCATCGGCGCGGTCACCGCCGCCGCCACCGGCCTAGCCGACGCCATACCCAGCCGCATCCTGATCTTCGTCGGAGCAGTAGGCGCCGCCCTGGCCAACCTCGGCCTACTCTTCGCTGACGGTCTCGCCGCGGCACTCCCGCTCCGGTTGCTCACCGGCATCTTCCTCGCCGCGGTATATCCGCCGGCACTGAAAGAGGTATCCACCTGGTTCCAAACCGGGCGTGGCACCGCGCTCGGAGTCATGATCGGTGCGCTCACACTCGGGTCGGCGCTGCCGCATCTGGTCAACTCGCTCGGAGACGCCCAGTGGCAGCATGTCATCATCGCAACCACCACCATGACGGCGTCAGGTGGCGCCCTGATCCTGCTGCTGCGCAGCTCCGGCCCGTACCCGTTTCCCCGACGGCCGTTCAGCATCACCGCCGCAATCGCCAGTCTGCGAAACAAACACGTCACCCTGGCGAACATCGGCTACATGGGGCACATGTGGGAGCTCTACGCCATGTGGGCATGGATCGGTGCCTTCCTCGCCAGCATTCCTGCCATCGCCACCCGCCCCCACCCCGACGCGACGGCATCCGCGCTCTCGTTCACCTGCATCGGTGCCGGCGCAATCGGGTGCTTCGTCGGAGGCCGCCTCAGCGACCGGTTCGGCCGAGCACAATCAGCACTGATCTGCCTGACCTGCTCGGGAACCGCAGCGATAACGCTGAGCATCCTCAACACCGCGCCGCTACCGATCCTGCTCACCGTCTGTGTGTTCTGGGGATTCTGGGTCATCGCCGACTCGGCGCAATTCTCGGCGCTGGTGACCGAACACGCCGATCCGGTCTACGTCGGCGGTGCGGTCTCGATCCAACTCGCACTCGGCTACCTCACGACCACCCTCACCCTGTGGCTGGTTCCGGTCCTCGTCGAGCACTTGTCCTGGTCTGCAGCACTGGCAACTCTCGCGCTGGGCCCTGTGATCGGGGCAGCCGCGATGGCTCTCCTCATTCGTGCGGACCGCGACATCACAACGTCCCTGCACACGGAGAACGACGAGTGAGCTCAGAATCCCACCTCCCAGACGAAATCGCCCACATCGCCCGCATCCTCGCAGACCCCGTGCGACTGCACCTCCTTACCATCATCGCCCGAGCGCGGGAGATCTCGTGTACGCACCTCTTAGACCACGCGGACGTCGGTGCATCCACCGTCTCCTACCACGTGAAGATGCTCACCGAAGGGGGCTTGGTGACTGTCGTGACCGACGGACGACGCCGATATGTATGTTTTGAACGAGAAGCACTGCGTCTCTTCACCGAACTCTTGGCCTCCTCCGTCGCACAACGGGCCCTGCAAGCACCGCCGAGAAGTCGAGCATCAGACGATGAGGAACCGCCAACCTCCTCTGCAGCACAGGGACGCCAATGAACACCGCCCAACCTCTGCACCGCTACTCCGATGCAGTTACTCGACATCAAAAACCGGCTGGGATTCGAACTCGGAAAACTGACCAAGACAATCGATTCCGTGCTTCGCCGACCCTCAATCGTCAATCGCCTAGGAAGCCGAGGAAGGGACACTCGTGCACTCCCTGGCAGGCGTGCTCCCAAAGACTGCTCTCGACAATCTTGCCTGCCGGATCAGAGAGCTGAAGGCCACGCCGGCCACCGATACCCCTTGATACCGCCCCGACACTTGCTCGGTCGCCCAACGCGCTGCCGACAGTCACCCCGGATCTCATATGTCGCGTGTCTCCTCGTGGGGTGGTTGAACGGTCAGCGCTCGGCAGTGATGCGGCGACACCAGCGAAACCCAATGCATCCAACGGCACACGACTTGGCACCGCATAGAATCACCAGCCATCGAGATAGCCAACAGATAGCCTTAAGTTGGGTGATGCACGGTGCATCACCTCGAACCCGAAGCTACAGGAGGAGGGCAAGCACTTGGTTCGACGACCGGATCCGACATTTGTCAATGTCAATGCCGCCAGGCGCGGCTCCCGCGGCGACGGATACCGAGGAACGCACATAGGCTCGCCACCCCGCCGCCGGTCATTACGTACAGCGCCTAGCAAATATGTCGCGAACCCCGGACAATTCCTGCCGCCGGCACCTCCGCCGGTCGAACGGATGGCGCTTGATGTCTTTGACCAGCCCATTGATCTTCAGCAAGATCTTCCGGTCATTGGTGGACCAGTACGTGTAGTCATCCCACCCGTCGTCAGTGAAGGCGGTGTTCACTCGAGTAGTTCCCTTTCGGTGTATTCACCGCGCCGGGTCGCCTCCAAGCTACGGAACAACCGGCGGGCGTTCTCCGGCGATGCGAGCAAGTAGGCTCCTTAATTCAGGTGTAATGGGTGCGGCCGGGCAGTGTGATGTCGACCGAGTATGTCGGTGTTGAAATGTGTTGCAGTCAGCATGATGTCGCAGACGCAATCGGCGTGAACCTGGACCTGCGGACGATCACAGAGGCTCTTCGGCTCGTAATCAGGAGTGGTGTCAGCCGTCGGATCCGAGAAGGCGGCGGCGGCGCCCACCCTGGGCGATGGTCGCGCGGTGCGGATCCGCGATCAAGTCGCTGCGACTGTGCGTGCCTGTACCATTAGCGTCACGCGGACCCGCCTTAGTACTGCAACGGCACTTATGGCAGGTGGCCGCGGGTTCGGTAATGACAGATGCGGGCCTGGTGTTGTCGGCGTCTCCGCCAGTGCGACCAGGACCAGATGTGCTCGTCGGGGTGGGCGTGTCGCA
>RRBB01000428.1:0-4640 GCA_006543605.1 Rhodococcus sp. WS4 | reverse complement strand
GCAGGACGGGCACCGCATGGCGCCGGCGTCGAGGTAGGTGTCGGCCTCCTCGGGCCGGCGAACGACGATCACAGTCGATAGCTCCGCTCATGGTTGGTTCAGTCTTGACTACCACACCGGATCGCACCAGGGGTCAGTTCGTGTTGGAGCCAGCATGTTTCGCGTCTCGCCGTCATTGCGGATGCCGACGATGGTGCGGCCGTCTGTGCGCGATCCCAAATCGCCCAATCGGATAGCTCCGACCCGGGGGATCGCGGTGGTCGGCACGTTGATGGTGCAGACGATCGTCCGTCGGTCCGATGCCCGTCGGCATCAGCGGTGACGGTAGGCGGCTGGGTGGTCGTCATACCGAGAGACGCTCAACAATCGCCTCGGCGATCCGGTCATCGAGCTCACCGAGGGCCTGCCCGTACTGGTCGATCAGCCCGGCCGAGGTTAGACAGCAGCAACGATCGATCTGCACTCAGGTGATGATTACTGGGATGGTCGCGCAGACTGACCGTAGTGACGCGGCATTGCGCGTCGACAACGCGACCACGAATGCGCCCTGAATCAGGGCGAGGAGTGCGTCGGCCAGTTCGTTGGGAGTCCGGTCGACGCGAACGTCTCCTTCGGCTTGGCCTTTGGTGAGGATGTCGCACAATGCGGAGTGCCAGTTTCGAAGGTCCTCGTCGAGGTGGTGCCGAAAGGTTTCGGAGGTGGCGGCTACTTCGGTGGAGAATTTTCCGACCAAGCATGCCCGTTGGAAGCCGGAGTCGATGAAACCATCAGCCATTGCGTCGAAATAGCCGGTCAGTTTCTCCACCGTGCCGAGTCCGGGGCGTGCTGCCCAGGAGGCGAGCAAGTCCATCTGGAAGTGACAGTATCGCTCCAGCACAGCTCGGCCGAACGCCTCTTTGGACCCGAAATGGTGGTAGAACGATCCCTTCGGCACGCCAGTCGCGTGGAGTAGGGCATCGACAGTGGTGCCACTGAAACCACTGGCATAAAACTGGCTCGTACCCTGTCGGAGCAGTCGTTCTTTGTGCGGGAGGTCTTTGCGGTTACGCCGCTCGCCTTCAGGTTTCCCACTGTCGTGCTTTTTCGTCGACTCCCGCATAGTGGCACCCACCTGTCCTGATCGAAAAGACCTAGACCATCCAGTCTAGACAAAGATGGTCAGGTCCCCGCGGTCGGTGTGAAAATCACGTTCCCGACCTTCCCGTACTGCGGAGAGCGCGGGACTTGGGTTCGCGGCTATCCGGCGGGTCGACAGCCGGATCGCCGCGAGACTCAGTGCGTCCGGTCGGCCGCGTCTTGGTCCGGCTATTACAGGGCAACCTCGAACAGGCCGGCACCACCCAGGCCGGTCGCGGCGCACATCGTCACGACGACGTACTTCGCGCCGCGCCGCTTGCCCTCTATCAGGGCGTGTCCCGCCATGCGGGCTCCGCTCATGCCGTAGGGATGGCCGATCGAGATGGCGCCACCGTTCACGTTGAGAAGTTCGTCGGGGATGCCCAGCTTGTCACGGCAGTAGACCGCCTGAACCGCGAAGGCCTCGTTGAGCTCCCACAGGCCGATATCGGAGACGCTCAAACCGAATCGATCCAACAACGCCGGTACCGCGTACACGGGCGCAATGCCCATCTCGTCGGGTTCGACGCCGACACTGGTGTAGCCACGGAAGTATCCGAGCGGCTCGATCCCTTCCTTCTCCGCGGTGTCGCGATTCATCACGATGACCGCCGACGCACCATCGGAGAGCTGACTGGCGTTACCCGCCGTGACACACCCATCGGCACGCATCACCGGCTTCAGGGCCTGCAGGCCTTCCAACGTGGTGCTGGGCCGGTTGCCTTCATCGTGGGTGAGGGTGACGGTACTGAACGATTCCTCGCCAGTTTCCTTGTTGACGACTCGCTTGACCGATTCCATCGGAACGATCTCGTCGTCCAGCAGACCGGCGGCCTGGGCAGCGGCCGTACGCTGCTGGCTCTGGAAAGAAAACTCGTCCTGAGACTCCCGGCTCACGCCGTATCGGTCGTAGACCACCTCGGCCGTTTCGATCATGTGCATGTAGTAGTCGGGCTTGTTCTGCTTGATCCACGGCTCTTCGATCATGAAGTCGTAGCCTGGGACCTGAATCATGCTGATCGATTCGACGCCACCGGCGGCGACCACATCGAGTCCCTCTTGGAGCACACGATAGGAACCCGCGACAATCGCTTCCAACCCCGACGTGCAGAACTTGCTGACGGTGAGTGCCGGTGTGGTGACAGGGATTCCGGCGCGGATCGCGATCTGACGCGCGATATCACCGCTCTGTACTCCGGTCGTGAGCGCGGCTCCCATCACGACGTCCTGGACGCGGGAGGGCTCGAGTCCGGCCTTCTTCAGCGCGTGCTCGACGGCGTGCCCGCCCAAGGTCGCACTGTGGGTATTGTTGAACGCCCCGCGATACGCCTTCCCGATGGGTGTACGCGCCGTCGAGACGATTGCCGCTTCTCTCATGATTCTTCTGTCCTTTGATGTTGATGTTGTCGGCCGGTGCGTTCCGGCTCAGTTACCGGTGTATACGCCGGCCCGGCGCTCCAGGAAGGACGCGACGCCTTCGGCGGCGTCGCTGCTTCCGACGACCTCGGACCGCAGCTGAGGAATTGCCTTGAATGCGGCCGGGGTTCCCTCAGCGGCAGCGATGCGGGACACAGCCAGCGAGTGACGCACTCCCATCGGCGCCGCAGCCGCGATCTCATTGGCCAAACCGAGGGCACGATCGAAGAGTTCATCCGCGGGGACGACCTCTTGAACCAGCCCGATCCGGTGCGCTTCCGTGGCGTTCAAGTGGTTGCCGGTGAGCAGGTATCGCTGCGCGTTGGCATAGCCGACGCGCTCTGCCCATCGCGCTGCCCCGCCAGCGAACGCAAACACACCGCGCAGAACTTCTGGCTGGCCGAACAATGTGCCTTCTGCCGCGACGATGATTTCACCAGCGAGAGCGAGCTCGAGCCCACCCGCGAAGCACATTCCATGAACCGCGGTAATCAACGGCTTGGACAACCGAGAACCTTCGAGACCGAACGGATCGTACTGACCTTCGTTGTAGACCAGTGCACCGCTTTCGACCAGTTCCTTCAGCTGCGTCATATCTGCGCCGGCGCAGAACACCCCGCCCTCGCCGTACAACACGGCACAGCGCAGATCGTCATCGCTGTCGTAACGCTTGTATGCCTCGGCCAGAGCCTCGAACATCTCTCCGGTCAACGCATTCTTCTTGTCCGGCCGGTTCAGGCCGATCAACAATACGTTCCCGCGTACCTCGGTGGTGACTGTGCTGGATTTCACGCCAGCCTCAATTGTCGTTTCAGGCATTCTCTACGCTCCTTCTGTTGGACTCAATGCGGCCCACCCAAAGGCGAGCTCTTGTTGGCGGGACGAACGTCGCCGGTTCGGTTCTGCCGATATCGGCAACGTGGCTAACTGAAATGAGGATCGACCAAAGCGCGCCGGCCCGTCGGCTCTGCGCCGCGAGAGTGTTGGGGTCGACCGGCCTTTGTTTATCGCCGCCGGGGGAGCCGGCCGCGAATCAATTGAGGAAACGCGCAATTGCAGCCTTGGCTTCTATTGAATGGCAACGTTTTCGGAAAAACTCTGCTTCCTCGTCGATTACCTGGAGGACCTCGAGTCGGTCGCGATGGAGAAGGCGTTTGGTGATCCGCACCGATTCGGTGGGCAGTTCCTGAAGAGAGTTTGCGGTCTCGAGGGCAGCAGCGAGTGCGGTCCCGTCGGCGACTGCGCGGTTGATGAGGCCGGCCTCTTGTGCCCGGTTCGAGGTGAATTTCTTCCCGAGCATCAGCAACTCGGTGGCCAGTTTGACACCGGCGATACGGGGCAACACAAGCGTTGTGGCGCCTTCAGGGGTCAGGCCTAGAGTGACAAACGGCAGCGAGAAGACGGTCGAACTGCCCGCGAAAGCTAAGTCGCAGTGCAGGAGCATGCTCGCCCCGATGCCGACCGCGAATCCCTCGACCGCCGCGACAATCGGTTTCTCTGTCGCGACCAAGGTACGCAGAAGATCGAATGCAGCCATCGAATCGGGATGATCCCGAAAATCAACGAGATCATTGCCGGCGGTGAAAACGCCACCACTTCCCGTAATGACGATGACGCGTACTTCATGGTCGCGGTCGGCCTCCACAATACCCTCGGCCAGTGCAACATAGGTTTCGATATCGAAGGCGTTGCGTTTGGCTGGTCTGTCGATTGTCAACACGCGAATGCCGGGATCAACCGTATCGGCAATGAGGGACATCTGGTTCCTTCGAGGTTTGGTGCGCAAATATGGTGCGGCCGGTGGTGGAGCTGGCACATTTGCCGAAAATGCGGCCGCGCGGCCGATGGAGTGCACTGAGCGGTGTCGATGGCCACGCGTTCGGGATTCGAAGTGCGCCGCCGCGCGGGCGACGGTGCACTGCAATTCCCGCCCGACCGAATGCGCTTAGACTAGGCCGTCTAGACCAGACCGTCAAGAGCTCGCGTTGACTCATCCAAAATGCCCGCGTAGCCCCCTTCGTTGACTCACCCGAGAATGCCCGCGTGCGGCGTGTCGCTCGAGGGTGCGGTCGGGGTTGCGCTACCGCCGAAGGATGGGATTGACGATG
>RRBB01000427.1:0-4643 GCA_006543605.1 Rhodococcus sp. WS4 | reverse complement strand
ACGGTCCGAGTGGGCAGAAGGTGTCATGTCCTTTTCCTCGTGTCCACTGGCCGTCGTGTCGCTGCTGGTCCCGGGAGACCACGTCGTTGCCGATCGTGTAGCCGAACACGTACTTCAGGGCGTCCTCTGCCGGGACCTGGAACGCGGCGGCGCCGATCACGATGGCCAGTTCGCCCTCGTAGTGCACCTCGGTAGCGCTGCGCGGCAATATGATCGGCTGCCCGGAGGCGATCACCGCTGTCGAGGGTTTCATGAAAATCACCGGATCCGCCGGTGCCTCGGCTCCCATCTCGGCAGCGTGGTCGGCGTAGTTCTTCCCGATGCACAGCACCTTCGACGGGGTCACCGGGGCGAGGAGTTCGACCTCGTCGAGGTTCCAGGTGTTGCCGGTGAACGACACCTCGCCGAAGGGGGTGCCCGCGATCTCGCGGACCTGGTGCTGGCGGGTCTGAGTGTCGATGCCGACGAAGGTGGTGCCCGTCGGGGTTGTTGCTCTGCCGATCTTCATGGTGTCGCGTTGCCTTTCGTCGGAAGTTGCCTGCTCGCGCATCCGTGCTCGCCGGCGTCGGTCACTTGAGCCAAATTGATCCGACAAAAAAGTACATTATCAGAACAATATCTGTCATGATGGAGGAAATCAGCAGATTCATTCGGGTCGAGTCGAGCTATCGCTCTAATTTCGTACCCATGGTTGTCAGGAGAGATCATGAAGCTAGCGATCATCGGATGCGGCGAAGTCGGTCGCCTGTACGCGCGGGCGGCGTCCGCTCACTTCGAGGTCGTGTTGTGCGACTCGCGTCCGGCTCCGGCGGCGCGCGAGCTCGCCGCCGACCTCGGACTGCCCCTGCACGAGTCCGCGGGGGAGTGGCTCGGCACCGTGGACCGGGTGTGGTCGTGTGTGACCGGGGACGTCTCGGCGACCGTCGCCGAGCAGGTCAGCGCTCATCTTCCGGCCGGTGCGATGTTCGTGGACATGAGCACCGCCACCCCCGCCGACAAGTTGCGCTCCGCCGAGAACCTGAGTGGCCGCGGCATCGAGTACGCCGACGCGGTGATCATGGGTGCGATCGGCCTGACCGGTCTGGATACTGCCCTGCTGGTCTCGGGTGCTGTCGCCGCGGTCGCGGTGAAGGACTTCGCCGCGATCGGCGCCCCGGCCCGCGCACTCGACGGTGGCCGCCCCGGTGATGCCGCCGCGCTCAAACTGTTGCGCACCGTGCTGACCAAGGGGCTCGAGGCGCTCGGCGTCGAATGCCTGGTCGCCGCGGAGAAGCAGGGAGTACGCGACGAGCTCTACCGGGTGCTCGCCGACATCGACACCCAGGGACTGACCTCGTTCCTCAACGCCGTGGTCCGCACCCACCTCCTGCACGCCGAGCGCCGCTCCCACGAGGTCGAGCGGGCCGTCGCCCAGCTCGATCAGGCGCACCTGCCGTCGTCGGTGCTCGCCGGCTCGTACGGCCTCTACGAGCGCACGGTGCAATCTCTTGCCCAGAATCCGCCGGAGCCCGGCACGGCCGACTCGATCGACTCCGCGGTCACGTGGCTGCTGAGCGTGTCCGACACCGACTCCGCGGTCACCGTCTAAACCGGTCTCCACTCAAGAACCTCTATACAGCAATATTTTTCAGGAGAAGAACAACCATGGATCTCGGAATTTCCGGAAAGACCGCGCTCGTCCTCGGCGGCGGCGGCGGACTCGGTGGCGCGATCGCCCGCGAACTGGCGGCGGAGGGCGCCAAGGTGGCGGTCGCCGACATCAGCCCCGAATACGCCCAGAAGACCGCCGATGAAATCAACGGCACCGGCGGTGTCGCGCAGGCCTTCACCTGGGACCTCGCCGACCTCTCCCAGATCGACCCGCAGGTCGAGGCGATCGAGAAGTCCCTGGGACCGGTCGAGATCCTCGTCAACAACACCGGCGGCCCCGCCCCCTCACCGGTGTCCGGGCAGTCGACGCAGCTGTGGGCCGACCAGTTCCAGGGCATGGTGCTCTCGGTCGTCGCGCTGACCGACCGGATCCTTCCCGGCATGCGCGAACGCGGCTGGGGCCGGATCGTCACCAGCACGAGCTCCGGGGTCATCTCCCCGATCCCGAACCTGGGCCTGTCCAACGCCCTGCGCAGCACGCTGCTGGGCTGGTCGAAAACCCTCGCCGCCGAGGTCGGCCAGGACGGCATCACCTCGAACATCGTGCTCCCCGGCCGGGTCGCCACCGGGCGCATCAAGTTTCTCGACGAGGCCAAGGCCAAGCGCGAGAACCGACCCGTCGACGAGGTCACCGCGCAGAGCGTGAGCTCGATCCCGGTCGGCCGATACGGAGAGCCGCAGGAATACGGCAAGGTCGTGACCTTCCTCGCCAGCCAGGCCGCGTCCTACGTCACCGGCTCGGTCATCCGCATCGACGGCGGCTACGTGTCCTCGATCTGACCCACCAGCCCCCATCAACTCCCACCTACGACCTACGCAGCGACTTGGAGAACCCCAATGACCATCTCCCGCACCGAGAACGGTGTCTACTCGATCGCCCCGACCCCGTTCACCCCCGACGGATCCGTCGACTACACCTCCATCGACCGCATGGTCGACTTCTACACCCAGGCCGGCGTCACCGGCCTGACCGTGCTCGGGGTCCTCGGTGAAGCCCCGAAGCTCACCCAGGAAGAATCCGTCGAGATCGCCTCCCGCATCATCACACGCGCCGACTTCCCCGTCATCGTGGGCGTGTCCGCTCCCGGATTCGCTGCCATGAAGTCCCTCAGCGGCGCCGTCATGGATGCCGGCGCCGCCGGCGTGATGATCGCCCCGCTGCGCACGCTCCGCACCGACGACCAGATCACGAACTACTACCGCAACGCCAGCCAGGCCGTCGGCACGGACACCCCGTTCGTCATCCAGGACTTCCCGCTGACGTTCTCCGTCGAGATGAGCGTCTCGGTCATCGCGCGTATCGCCAACGAGAACGCCAACGCCGTAATGCTCAAGCACGAGGACTGGCCCGGTCTCGAGAAGATCAGTGCCCTGCGCGCCCTCGAGGACGACGGCGCGATGCCGCGCCTGTCGATCCTCTGCGGCAACGGCGGATCGTTCCTGGACTTCGAAACCGAGCGCGGCGCCGACGGCGCCATGACCGGGTACTGCTTCCCCGACACCCTGGTCGAGCTCGTCGGCTTGGCCGGTAAGGGTGAGCGCGACGCCGCCCACGACCTGTTCGACGCCCACCTGCCGTTGCTGCGCTACGAGCAGCAGCCCGGAGTCGGACTTGCCGTGCGCAAGTACGTCTTCGCGCGCCGCGGCGTCCTCGACCATGACGCGCAACGCGCACCGGCGGGCAAGCTTACCGACACCGCCCGCCAGGAAGTCGACTACCTGCTCGACCGGCTCGCCCGCCGCGACAGCCGGGCAGCGAACCTGCCCAAGTAGCGCTCGCCGGCACCACAGACTGGCCGGCCCAGGGTTTGCATCTCCGTACCCGATCGCCCTGGGTCGGCTATCCCACCCACGACATCAACCAGCGCGAACTGTCCAACCGTTCGCGTATGCCGCCGGCGTGCCCGCCTAGTGACCCGACAGACCCTCCGAGCCCCGGTGATTCCCACCGGGGCTGTCGGTCGTCCAGGCTGGCCCCGACTGGAACAATTCAAAGGACAAATCCCGTAATAACTGGCCGCTCCATCGGCGGTATTGCCAAAATTGTCTTCAGATTGTATGTTCGAACTAGGACCCAGTGTGGTGCACGACACAAGACCCACGGGCTCGCCATGCAAGTCACCAAGCCGAACTCGGAGAATTCCCGCGGGGCTCCACAGACCCGCACTCGCGGCGCACGCTGTAGTCAGCGGCCGCTCACCGTTCCCGCCTTTGCCACGAAGGAGACCCCATGTCCAGCGATCTCGATCAGCCGCCGGGCGCATACCGCGACACCGTGATTCGCAAGATCAAGATGCGTGTCCTGCCATTCCTGGTGGTCCTGTACATCATGGCCTTCATCGATCGCGCCAACGTCGGCTACGCCGCGCTGGAGATGAACGCCGACCTCGGGATCACCAAGGCCCAGTTCGGATTGATCGCGGGATTGTTCTCAGTCGGGTACTTCCTGTTCGAGGTGCCCAGCAACATGCTGATGCGCAAGGTGGGAGCGCGTAAATGGATTGCCCGAATTTTGTTCAGCTGGGGCGCCGTGGCTGTCGCCACGGGATTCGTGCACGACTTCACCCAGCTCGCCATCGCCCGGACGGTGCTCGGTATCGCCGAGGCCGGCTTCTTCCCCTGTGTGCTGCTGTACCTGACGTTGTGGTTCCCCGAGCGTGAACGCGCCCGCGTCGTCGCCCAGTTCATGATCGCGCTGCCCGTCGCCACCCTGATCGCCGGCCCGCTCTCGGGAATGATCCTCGATCACGTGCACTGGTTCGGTGTCTCGAGTTGGCGCTGGGTGTTCATCCTCGAGGGCATCCCCGCCGTCCTGCTCGGCATTGTCACCCTGTTCGTCCTCGTCGACGGCCCGCACAAGGCCAAGTGGCTCACCCGCGACGAAGCGGACTGGCTGACCGACACCATCGAGGCGGAGAACCGCGCGAAGCTCGCACACCACGGCAAGGTCTCATTCCTGCGCAGCCTGGCCGGGATCCGCACCCTGTCGCTGT
>RRBB01000426.1:0-4643 GCA_006543605.1 Rhodococcus sp. WS4 | reverse complement strand
ACGGTCCGAGTGGGCAGAAGGTGTCATGTCCTTTTCCTCGTGTCCACTGGCCGTCGTGTCGCTGCTGGTCCCGGGAGACCACGTCGTTGCCGATCGTGTAGCCGAACACGTACTTCAGGGCGTCCTCGGCCGGCACCTGGAACGCTGCGGCGCCGATCACGACGGCCAGTTCGCCCTCGTAGTGCACCTCGGTGGCGCTGCGCGGCAACATGATCGGCTGCCCGGAGGCGATGACCGCCGTCGAGGGTTTCATGAAGATCACCGGGTCCGCCGGTGCCTCGGCGCCCATCTCGGCGGCGTGGTCGGCGTAGTTCTTCCCGATGCACAACACCTTCGACGGGGTGACCGGGGCGAGGAGTTCGACCTCGTCGAGGTTCCAGGTGTTGCCGGTGAACTCCACCTCGCCGAAGGGGGTGCCCGCAATCTCGGCTACCTGGTGCTGGCGGGTCTGAGGGTCGATTCGGACGAAGGTGGTGCCTGCCGGGGTTGTTGCTCTGCCGATCTTCATGGTGTCGCGTTGCCTTTCGTCGGAAGTTGCCTGCTCGCGCATCCCGTGCTCGCCGGCGTCGGTCACTTGAGCCAAATTGATCGACAAAAAAGTACATTATCAGAACAATATCTGTCATGATGGAGGAAATCAGCAGATTCATTCGGGTCGAGTCGAGCTATCGCTCTAATTTCGTACCCATGGTTGTCAGGAGAGATCATGAAGCTAGCGATCATCGGATGCGGCGAAGTCGGTCGTCTGTATGCGCGGGCGGCGTCCGCTCACTTCGAGGTGGTGTTGTGCGACTCGCGTCCGGCTCCGGCGGCGCGGGAACTGGCGGCCGACCTCGGACTGCCCCTGCACGAGTCCGCGGGGGAGTGGCTCGCCACCGTGGATCGGGTGTGGTCGTGTGTGACCGGGGACGTCGCGGCGACGGTCGCCGACCTGGTCAGCGCTCATCTTCGGGCCGGTGCGATGTTCGTGGACATGAGCACCGCCACCCCCGCCGACAAGTTGTCCTCCGCGGGGAACCTGAGTGGCCGCGGCGTCGAGTACGCCGACGCGGTGATCATGGGTGCGATCGGCCTGACCGGTCTGGGCACTGCCCTGCTGGTCTCGGGTGCTGCCGCCGCGGTCGTGGTCGAGGACTTCGCCGCGGTCGGCGCCCCGGCCCGCGCACTCGACGGTGGCCGGCCCGGTGATGCCGCCGCGCTCAAACTGTTGCGCACCGTGCTGACCAAGGGGCTCGAGGCGCTCGGTGTCGAATGCCTGGTCGCCGCGGAGAAGCAGGGGGTGCGCGACGAGCTCTACCGGGTGCTCGCCGACATCGACACCCAGGGACTGACCTCGTTCCTCAACGCCGTGGTCCGCACCCACCTGCTGCACGCCGAGCGCCGCTCGCACGAGGTCGAGCGGGCCGTGGCCCAGCTCGATCAGGCGCACCTGCCGTCGTCGGTGCTCGCCGGCTCGTACGGCCTCTACGAGCGCACGGTGCAATCTCTTGCCCAGAACCCGCCGGAGCCCGGGACGGCCGACTCGATCGACTCCGCCGTCACGTGGCTGCTGAGCGTGTCGGACACCGACTCCGCGGTCACCGTCTAAACCGGTCTCCACTCAAGAACCTCTATACAGCAATATTTTTCAGGAGAAGAACAACCATGGATCTCGGAATTTCCGGAAAGACCGCGCTCGTCCTCGGCGGCGGCGGCGGACTCGGCGGCGCGATCGCCCGCGAACTCGCCGCGGAGGGCGCCAAGGTGGCGGTCGCCGACATCAGCCCCGAATACGCCCAGAAGACCGCGGATGAAATCAACGGCACCGGCGGTGTCGCGCAGGCCTTCACCTGGGACCTCGCCGACCTCTCCCAGATCGCCCCGCAGGTCGAGGCGATCGAGAAGTCCCTGGGACCGGTCGAGATCCTCGTCAACAACACCGGCGGCCCCGCCCCCTCACCGGTGTCCGGGCAGTCGACACAGCTGTGGGCCGACCAGTTCCAGGCCATGGTGCTTTCCGTCGTTGCACTGACCGACCGGATCCTTCCCGGCATGCGCGAACGCGGCTGGGGCCGGATCGTCACGAGCACCAGCTCCGGCGTCATCTCCCCGATCCCGAACCTGGGCCTGTCCAACGCCCTGCGCAGCACCCTGTTGGGCTGGTCGAAAACCCTCGCCGCCGAGGTCGGCCGGGACGGCATCACCTCGAACATCGTGCTCCCCGGCCGGGTCGCCACCGGGCGCATCAAGTTTCTCGACGAGGCCAAGGCCAAGCGCGAGAACCGACCCGTCGACGAGGTCACCGCGGAGAGCGTGAGCTCGATCCCGGTCGGCCGATACGGAGAGCCGGAGGAATACGGCAAGGTCGTGACCTTCCTCGCCAGCCAGGCCGCCTCGTACGTCACCGGCTCGGTCATCCGCATCGACGGCGGCTACGTGTCCTCGATCTGACCCACCAGCCCCCATCAACTCCCACCTACGACCTACGCAGCGACTTGGAGAACCCCAATGACCATCTCCCGCACCGAGAACGGTGTCTACTCGATCGCCCCGACCCCGTTCACCCCCGACGGATCCGTCGACTACACCTCCATCGACCGCATGGTCGACTTCTACACCCAGGCCGGCGTCACGGGCCTGACCGTGCTCGGGGTCCTCGGTGAAGCACCGAAGCTCACCCAGGAAGAATCCGTCGAGATCGCCTCCCGCATCATCAAACGCGCCGACTTTCCCGTCATCGTGGGGGTGTCCGCTCCCGGCTTCGCTGCCATGAAGTCCCTCAGCGGCGCCGTCATGGATGCCGGTGCCGCCGGCGTGATGATCGCCCCGCTGCGCACGCTCCGCACCGACGACCAGATCACGAACTACTACCGCAACGCCAGCGCGGCGGTCGGCACGGACACCCCCTTCGTCATCCAGGACTTCCCGCTGACGTTCTCGGTCGAAATGAGCGTCTCGGTCATCGCGCGTATCGCCAACGAGAACGCCAACGCCGTGATGCTCAAGCACGAGGACTGGCCCGGTCTCGAGAAGATCAGTGCCCTGCGCGCCCTCGAGGAAGACGGCGCGATGCCGCGCCTGTCGATCCTGTGCGGTAACGGCGGATCGTTCCTGGACTTCGAAACCGAGCGCGGCGCCGACGGCGCCATGACCGGGTACTGCTTCCCCGACACCCTGGTGGAGCTCGTCGGCTTGGCCGGTAAGGGTGAGCGCGACGCCGCCCACGACCTGTTCGACGCCCACCTGCCGTTGCTGCGCTACGAGCAGCAGCCCGGTGTCGGACTTGCTGTGCGCAAGTATGTCTTCGCGCGCCGCGGTGTCCTCGACTACGACGCGCAGCGCGCACCGGCGGGCAAGCTCACCGACACCGCACGCCAGGAAGTCGACTACCTGCTCGACCGGCTCGCCCGCCGCGACAGCAGGGCAGCGAACCTGCCCAAGTAGCGCTCGCCGGCACCACAGACTGGCCGGCCCAGGGTTTGCATCCCCGTACCCGATCGCCCTGGGTCGGCTATCCCACCCACGACACCAACCAACGCGAACTATCCAACCGTTCGCGTATGCCGCCGGCGTGCCCGCCTAGTGACCCGACAGACCCTCTGAGCCCCGGTGATTCCCACCGGGGCTGTCTGTCGTCCTGGCTGGCGCCGACTGGAACAATTCGGATGACAAATCCCGAAATAGCGGACCGCTTCACCGGCGGTATTGCCAAAATTGTCTTCAGATTGTATGTTCGAGCCAGGACCCAGTGTGGTGCACGACACAAGACCCACGGGCTCGCCATGCAAGTCGCCAAGCCGAACTCGGAGAACCCCCACAGGGCTCCACAGACCCGCACTCGCGGCGCACGCTGTAGTCAGCGGCCGCTCACCGTTCCCGCCTTTGCCACGAAGGAGACCCAATGTCCAGCGATCTCGATCAGCCGCCGGGCGCGTACCGCGACACCGTGATTCGCAAGATCAAGATGCGTGTACTGCCCTTTCTGGTGGTCCTGTACATCATGGCCTTCATCGATCGCGCCAACGTCGGCTACGCCGCGCTGGAGATGAACGCCGACCTCGGGATCACCAAAGCCCAGTTCGGATTGATCGCGGGATTGTTCTCCGTCGGCTACTTCCTGTTCGAAGTCCCCAGCAACATGCTGATGCGCAAGGTGGGGGCCCGCAAATGGATTGCCCGAATTTTGTTCAGCTGGGGCGCCGTAGCCGTCCTGACCGGCTTCGTGCACGACTTCACCCAATTAGCCATCGCACGAACGGTGCTCGGTATCGCCGAGGCAGGCTTCTTCCCCTGCGTGCTGCTGTATCTGACGCTGTGGTTCCCCGAACGTGAACGCGCCCGCGTCGTCGCCCAATTCATGATCGCGCTGCCCGTCGCCACCCTGATCGCCGGCCCACTCTCGGGAATGATCCTCGACCACGTCCACTGGTTCGGGGTCTCGAGCTGGCGCTGGGTGTTCATCCTCGAGGGCATCCCCGCGGTGTTGCTGGGCATCGTCACCCTGTTCGTCCTCGTCGACGGCCCGCACAAAGCCAAATGGCTCACCCGCGACGAAGCGGACTGGCTGACCGACACCATCGAGGCGGAGAACCGCGCGAAGCTCGCACACCACGGCAAGGTCTCATTCCTGCGCAGCCTGGCCGGGATCCGCACCCTGTCGCTGT
>RRBB01000425.1:0-4677 GCA_006543605.1 Rhodococcus sp. WS4 | reverse complement strand
TGCTTATGCTCGATCCTGGGGTGTTCGCGGAGGGAAGGTGGCGCAGCATGGTCCGAAACAGCGGCAACTGGCCGGTCGATGGCCCGGTGTTGACGGTCGGGGTCCGGGTGCTGGTCCGCAGGAGCGCCGCGGCCGACGTCACCGGGCAGATCATCGAGGATTACGCGGCAGTGCCGGACCCCGGCGGCGGTGGGTACGAGTGGGCGCCGGTGCATCGGTGGGCGATCGCGGTCGACGACGGGCGACTGATCTTCGCCGACACCGAGGACCTGACCATCGATCCGAGTTTCTACCACCCCACCCGGGACCCGGACCGCGATCGGGCTGTGCGGACATCCGGCCGGCATCGGGGAGAATGACGGCGGTGGACCGCGCCGTCCGCGGGCGGGTCCCGGCCCGCGAGATGTCGGTACGCGGGGTGTCCCGTGCGGTGAGGAGCCCGGAGGCGTCCGAGGTACCCGGCGGGGGTTCGGTGTTCGGTTAGGTGCAGTCCCGGCAGATCAGCTGCGCGGGGTCGGCGAGTCGGCTGCGGTGGTGGACCAGGAAGCAACTGGTGCAGGTGAATTCGTCCGCCTGCTTCGGGATAACGTGGTCGGTGAGTTCTTCGCCGGACAGGTCGGTGCCGGGTAGCTCGAAAGATTCGGCGGTGTCGGTATCTTCGACATCGACGACGGGGGACTGGGTGTCTTTCCGGCTGGCGGTGAGCTGTTCGAGGGACGTGTCCGTCTCGTCGGATTCGGTGACTCTCGGTGTGTCGTAGTCGGTGGCCATGTCTGTTTCGTCCTCATGCTCTGGGTGTTCGAATCCGCCGGGTTAAAGGGTGCGGCACCGCGACAGGCCTCCGGGGTCGGGCCGTGCGGGTGCGTCGTGTGTGGCGCGCTTCCTTTCGCACGGCCACCGTGCCGATGCGGATGCGTTGCTGTAACGATGCGGGCTGGAAGTTCGGTGTATCTGACGCCTCGATCTCCTCTGCGGTTCAGCCGACCTTGGAACGGTGTTGGTTGCGGCGGTCCGCTGGGTTGCGTCCCACCCGCAGAGTTGTTGCCCACCGACTGGATTTGGATACCGGCCGACGGTGATGGAGTAGTTACCGTGTAACGGGCCAGCCCGCTAATCATTGTCCGCCAATGTCATTCACGTGTGGACGTTGCTGGAACGCAATACTTCTTGGCCGTAGGTTGCTCACAGGTTGTGCAGGCACTTGACCCCGTAGCGTTGGCGATCCGATCGACTGGGATGGCGAGCAGTCGATCGGATCTTCCACACCGGCTTCAACCCCCAATTCTCATTGCAGTCGAATGTGGTGATTGACCGGTCGGAGGAGAATGGTTTCCCGGGTCGGTAAATGAAGCATGATCGTGTCGTTACTGAATGTAGTGTTTACCTCATGGCGACACGCACGCTCGCTCGATTCCTGTGCACGGCGATGCTGACGTGTGCGGCGCTGCTCGGCGTACCCGTCGAACCTCCGCCCGCATCCGCCCAGCCATGTCCCGATGTCGAGGTGGCGTTCGCCCGGGGTACCGGTCAACCGGATGGCGTGGGCATCACAGGACTCTCATTCGTCGAATCGCTGCGCTTGTTCGCGGGCGCGCGGTCGATCGGGGTGTACGCCGTCAACTACCCTGCCGGTAGCAATTTTGATGACAAACAAGCGTTTGTCCACACCTTCGTCGACGGGATGCGGGACATGCATTCTCGGATTCAGTTCATGGCGACAAGCTGCCCCAACACGAGGATGGTGGTCGGCGGTTACTCTCAGGGCGCGGCTGTGGCAGGGTTTGTCACCGCGGACGGAAATCCAGCCGGATTACCTACTGAGCTAGTCCTACCCGGGCCGTTGTCGCCGGATGTGGCGAGCCACGTTGCCGCGGTCGTCTTCTTCGGAAAACCCTCGGATCGGTTTATGCGTGATGCAGGCAGTCCGCCGATCGTTGTCGGGCCGCTATTCGGGCCTAAGACAATCGATTTGTGCGCTCCCGGCGACAACATCTGCGATGGTTCCCCTCTCGGACGCCCCAATGTCGTGCACGCGTTGTATCCCGCGAACGGGATGACCATCGCGGCTGCACAGTTCGCCGCCGCTCACCTCTAGCCGGTCCGCGCGCTTGGTGCATCGCCTCAGATCTTAGGGATCGGGCTGGCGCTCGCCGGCCGCGCGCCGGAGCCCGACTGGCGGGGTCATCTCGGTGGCATGCCGCACTGTTTCCACGCCACGTCGGGGCCGTGCACTGCCCTGAGCGCCCGGGTTGCCCGGGTCACGTGAGAGGGATGCTCAGCTTTTTCATACCCACGGGATCCGCCTGTCCCACCAGGGGAGGGATACGGGGGCCTCGACTTCGATGGTCGCGTCGCGATATCGCTGGTCGAGCCGGGTGACTGCGACGCGAAGACGGTGAGCGCGTCGGCCGCCCTGCCGCATGAGGCGTTCGAGTCGGTCCCGGGGTCCGTCGCCGAGAAGTCGACTGTCGCATGCCGGGCATCCGGTGAGTGTGCCGGTGATGGTCACTCTGTTGTCGAGTGCCGGTCGCGGTCGCGGTCCGTCGCGCACCCTGCGTTCAATCGATTCCACACGATGACGCCATTGCGCGAGGTACACGATGGCTGCGCCGTCTTGCCGCGGTCGACGCGGTCTGTGCGGGTTCACCGGCGGAGAAGGGGCGTGGCCCTCTCTTCAGAAATTGTCATGTTGTGCGTCATGACGGAGACGCGACCGGTGAGGGGACAGGTGGTCCTTCGACATACTCTACGTGGGTTTCTGCGTGTTGAGCGAGGATCGGCCTGCTCTACGTCTGGTGCGGGACACACCGCGGGCGACATGAATGGGCCTCTTGGTGCGGGGTTTCGCGGAGACTGATATGTCATGACCGATCAGCTGCACGCCGACCTCATCGAACGTCTCGGCCGGGCTGTGGCCCGCGCCGCTATGGATGGTGATCCCCTGTTCGGCACCGTCGAGATCACCATTGCCGAGCTGGCCGAGTTGCTCGAACGCCTCACGCCTCCCAGTACTTGAACGGGGCATTCACGCTCCTACTGGCGTGTCCGCACAACCGGCGAACGGCGCGGGACGCGCAGCTGACGCGGCGAGCCGCGATTCCGGCGTCCCAGGTCAGAAGCTTGGGGCAGGCTTCCCGATCCGTTTCGGGCAGGATCGGACTGTGAGCGACCGACCCGCAGCAGACCTCGAGCGTGTACTCGCCATGCTCGCCTGAGTACTCGGCCGCCTCCGGGATTCGGAGGGAGCAGGCTTCCGTATCCCGACCACCGCCGTCGACCAGGTTCTCGACGAGCTCCACAGCCTCGAACAATCACCGGGGGATCCGGCATGATTGAAACCCCCTGCAACGCCAGAGGTAGGCCGATCAGGAAGCGCGCGACACCGGCCTCGACTCGAGGGCGAGCAGTTGTCGCCGACGGCGGCAGCATTGATGGCGCGCGCGATGTCAGCGCGGTCAGCCGTGGCTGAGCCCTGGTGACGGCGGGCCCTTCGGCTCGTGGTGTGGCGTGTGTCGGCGTCAGAATAAGCGGTAGGAGTCATCTCCGATCGGCCAGCGGACGCTGGTCGGTGTGGGGCATTATGGCGGTCACGTGCTCGGCATCGGTAAACACCGAAGGTGTCAATGCTGACGAACGTGATGCCGCAGCCACCGAGGCCTTTTCGGGGGTGCGATAGGGAATCGCTTTGCCAGGGAGAGTCACTCGTCTTGCGTGACGCTTGGTGCGAGGTGAGTATGGAGCTCGAAGCTGGCCGTGTTGTCCTGCCCGGATGGGCGACGTCTTCAGGCGTCGCAAGGTCAATTTGGGTGAGCTTCCTGATCACCAAGAGACGCCTGCCGTTACTGTGTGCGTTCGACGATTGCCCGGCGAAGAAGGAGAGCACGATGGCGGTACCACCGAGGAGCTCCAACGGTTCGGCGAAGAAGGTGACGAAGGAGATTCGTGAGTGGGCGATCGGGGAGGGGCTCGAGGTGTCTTCCCGTGGTCGGATTCCGGCGGAGATCGTGCGCACCTTCCATGACGCTCAGGCAAAGAAGATTCAGGTAATAGCGGTTCCTGCGAAGAAGGCTCCTGCGAAGAAGGCTCCTGCGAAGAAGGTGGCGGCGAGCACGGCTCCGGTGGGCCAGGCTCCTGCGAAAAAGACTGCGGCTGTGGAAAAGGTAGTCGCGGAGAAGACTCCGGCGAAGAAGGTGACGAAGGAGATTCGTGAGTGGGCGATCAGGGAGGGGCTCGAGGTGTCCTCCCGTGGTCGGATTCCGGCGGAGATCGTGCGAGATTTTCATGACGCTCAGGCAAGGAAGGTTCAGGTAAAAGCGGCGCCGGCGAGGAAGGCTGCTGCGAAGAAGATAGTCGCGAAGAACGCTCCTGCGAAGAAGGTGGCGGCGAGCACGGCTCCGGTGAGCAAGGCTCCTGCGAAAAAGACTGCGGCTGTGGAAAAGGTAGTCGCGGAGAAGACTCCGGCGAAGGGAGCGGTGGTGAGCAAGGCTCCGGCGAAGAAGAGGTCCAAGGAGATTCGCGAGTGGGCGGTCGGGGAGGGTCACGAAGTGTCCTCCCGTGGTCGGATTTCGGTCGAAATCGAGCGGGCTTTCCATGAGGCTGAGGTGAAGGCGCCGGCGGCGGTCGGCTGAAACGGGTGGTGTCCGCTATTAGGCGTGATCCATTGGCGCCTATTCGTTG
>RRBB01000424.1:0-4753 GCA_006543605.1 Rhodococcus sp. WS4 | reverse complement strand
CTGGATCGACGCATGGAACGACGACCCAAAACCCTTCGTGTGGACCAAAACCGCAGACGAAATCCTGGACAACCTCGCCAACTACTGCACGCGAATTAATCAACTGAACAACGACTCAGGACACTAGCCGAGTTTGCCGAGGGGCGCTCTCGCGGATTCGTGCGCATCGCCCGCGTCGGCCGCCGCGGCGCCTCGGCCGAGCAGGCGCGCACGAATTCGTCTGCATCAGAAGGGAAATAAGAAGATGTATGAAGGTCGTATCGCCCGTTTCGACGGTCCCGGCAAGCCATTCACGATCGAGAAGGTGAGTCTGGCCGACGTAGGGCCGGGGGAGATTCTCATCAAGGTCACGCGCGCCAACATCTGCGGTTCGGATCTGCACGCGTGGCACGGCACGTTCGAGACCCGAGGCTCGGCGGCGAGCTGCCGACCGTTCTCGACACGAGATGGTCGGAGTTGTCGCCGCACTTGGTGACGGCGTCATCGAGGATTCCAATGGCAACCGTTGGCGGAAGGCACCCGCGTGGCCTTCATCTATTACACCGTGTGCCACAAGTGCCGAGCCTGTCTGTCGGGCCGTCGCGTCGCCTGCCCGCACCTCACGATGGCGATGTTGAAGCGAGCCGACAAGCCGCCGTACTTCGTCGGCGATACGGCGACTATTTCGTTCTACCCGCTGGGTCGGTGGTGTACACCATCCCCGGACGCAGTCTCGGATGAACTGGCCTCAGGTGCCAATTGTGCGCTCTCACAGGTGATGCACGGACTGGAGACCGCATCCAAGCGTTCGGAAATCACCTCAGTGAAGGGTCTCGAGGAGGGCCGCGTCGTACGGTTCGGCGTCTTCGAGCCGCCCGTCGAGCGCCTTGCGGGCCCACTCGGGGTCGGCGATCAGGGCACGTCCTACCGCGACGAGGTCGAATTCATCACGTTCGGCACGGTCGAGAAGTTCTTCGATACTCGTAATGGCTGACCGGTCCGGACTTCCAGCCGGACCCACGAACTCCTTGTCGAGACCGACGGATCCGACTGTGATGGAAGCCTTCCCGGTGACGTTCTTGGCCCAGCCAGCCAGGTTGAGGTTGCTGCCTTCGAACTCCGGAATCCAGTACCGTCGAGTGGACGCATGGAAGACGTCGACACCTGCGTCGGAGAGAGGTGTTAGGATCGCCTCCAATTCCGCGGGTGTCTCGGCAAGACGGGCGTCGTACTGCCCGGTCTTCCACTGCGACAGTCGGAAGAAGACCGGGAAGTCAGGCGCGATGGATTCCCGGACGGCAGCGACGACCTCGGCGGCGAAGCGGACCCGGGAGGCGAGGTCACCGCCGTAGGAATCCGTACGCTGATTCGTCCGTCCCCAGAGGAATTGATCGACGAGGTAGCCATGGGCACCGTGCAATTCGACGCCGTCGAAGCCGAGCTCCTGCGCGGCGGCAGCGCCGGTCGCGAAAGCGCCGATGACATCGTCGATATCGGCGGTGCTGAGGGCAACCCCCGCCGGCAAGCCATCGAGGGCGAGGCCGGAGGGTCCGACGGGCGGCGCCGTACGGACGGGCCCGACCCCCTCGGTACGCGTGGAGCCGACATGCCAGAGCTGCGGAATGATCTTTCCGCCGGCCTCGTGGACGGCCGATGCGACACCGCGCCAGCCAGCGAGCGATTCTTCGCCCCAGAAACGCGGGACCCGGTCGCTGGAGCCCGACGAGGGGTGCTGGACCAAAGTCCCCTCGGTGATGATCAGGCCGACTTTCGCGGCGGCCCGGCGTGCGTAGTACTGCGCCACGTCGTGGCCGGGAACTCCGTCTGGGGAGAAGAACCGTGTCAGCGGAGCCATGACGATGCGGTTGGGCACGGTGAGGTTGCCGACGCTGAAGGAGCGGCCGAGAAGCTGCGCAGTACGTACCGCATCTGACGCGATGGACATTTGTTCCTCCTGGTTTCGGGGCGACTCGAGGTCGAAAGCGACGTGATGGTTCGGAAATCCCGATGCGCTTCTCGGCGTCGAACACGATGTAGGCCATTCTGCCACCCTGCGAGAGAGAGGGCTCGCTCTCTTGTGGTGAGTTTGCCCACTCGGCTCTTCGGCGAACGCGAACAGACGACTGGGCCGTGAATGGAAGAAGGTGGTCGAGCACCTGAAAGAGCAGGGGATGGCCCTGACCGCGGCCGCGGTGCAGGCGGCACCCCCGAGCGTCCTACCGGAGCTGATGGCTGCGTTGGGAATCGACCCCTCGGTGCTGGGGGACACCCCGATGCCGAGCACCCACGCCAACCCACCGTCGGCGAAACTGCTGATCGCGCACGCCGAGACGAACGCGCGACACTTACCGTCCCGTCGATCACCCCGGCGCAGGCCGCACTCGATGAGGCCGAGCAACTCGTCACCGCCGCCGACGCGGACGCCGAGGAAGCCCGCAAGGCCGTCAACCGGATTCGGGCCCGACTGCGGAAGGCCAAGAAGGCTGTCGAGGACGGCACCGGGCCAGAGTCCGACGTCGCAGCGAAGCAGAAGGACCTCGACGACGCCAAGCAGGCGCATCTCGACGCCAAAAGTCGGCAGGTCGAGGCCCGGAAGACCTTGCCGCGGCGAAGTTCGGTATGCGGGACGACATGACCACCGACGCCGACAGTCGGGCGGTGGCTGTCGGCATTCGTCGACGACGAACCAGAGATCGTGGACGCACTGCGATCCCGCGGGGTGCGGGCGCACTCCTTCGACGGGCTGCGGGTGCGGGCGCTGCGCGCCACGCTGACCGCGGGGGCAGGTGGGAGACCGACCGGACACAGCTGGATCCGAGATCCCATTCTGATGGTGGCTCTTCAATTTTCGGTCTGGTGTGGATGCCGAAGGTCGGCGACGGCTCCGTTGTGGGAGCGGCGGTCGATTTGGGTGAGCCTGTCCTCGCCTCCGAGGAGGCTGATCCGGAGCCCTTCGACGGTTGATCACTTGTTGATCCAGCCGCGGGATCGCTAGACCGCCGCTTGACGCTGTTGGCCCGTACGAAATTCCGGCGACCTGACCGGGACCACGTTCGAGCTTGAAATACGGTTAATCTTGCCGTTGGCACATCTGACCCCTGACCCCTGCCTTCTGTCATATGCACCAGTTGACGGTCGGGTTGGTGCGCCGACGGCGACTGAGACGGAGGGTGGGCGTTCCCCCCGAGATGTGGACACCAATTCCTATGCAGCGGTAGCCAGGGTAGCCGATCGCTGCTCGAACTCGATCGGACAGATCTGGCCGAGAGTGGAATGCCTCCTTCTGGCGTTGTATCGAGTGATCCAGCGGAAGACTTCGGCGCGGGCCTCACCCGCACTGTTCCAGCGCTTCCACCCCTTCAGCGTTTCCCGTTTCAACGTCGCGTTCATTGATTCGGCAGCCGCGTTGTCCGCCGACGTTCCTACCGCACCCCGCGACCGGGTTACCCCGAGCTCGCGGCAGAGGGCGGCGAACGGCCGATGCATACTGGGCTCCGTTGTCGCTGTGGAAAATTGACTCATCGAGACCTGCGGCGACGCGACAGGCAGCGGCCGCCCGCAGCGCGTCGGCGACCAACTCGGTACGCATGTGGTCGGCGATCGACCACCCCGCCAACCGTCGCGAACTCAGGTCCAACACCGTCGCCAGATACAGAAATGCACCGTCACCGACTGGGAGGTAGGTGATGTCGCCGACGTATCGGGTGTTCGGTGCGCTCGCGGTGAAATCCCGCCGGATCAGGTCCGGCACCACGGCCGCATCCGGGGGCGTTCCCCCCCGAGATGTGGACACCACGCCCGGGTCGTGGCACTCCTCGAACGGCACGCCACCCTCGACTACCTGGAGAACAAGGGCTTCGACAGGTACAGCGATCAATTCCATTCCACTCCGTCCACATCGACTCCGTCCACATCGACTGGATCTAATCCGAAGGGTACGTGCCGTTTCCGCAGGTCATAGCGCGGGGAAAGAGATACGGAAGTGCGCGGAGGGCCGGGCGGCGGACGACGCGCGAATGAGGGTTCTCCACATACCCCGTTGAATCTGGCTGCCGAATTCGGTCACCGTATGCACCTCCCCCTTCGGTGTGTGTTCTTCGACAGGCTGCGCGTGGCATCGGGAACTGCATCGAGGCAGGTGGCCCGAGTCAGTGTCAATCGGTGAGTGCCTGGATGAGTGTTCGCAAGTCGGTCGGCGTGCTCGATCGCTACAACTGCCTTCATCGGCGCTCGATGCGCGGCGATGCGCCGGAACTTCGCCGAGAAATAGGTTCCTGTGGAGCGGGAGGCGGTGCCGAGGGCGCCCTTGAGATACCGGTTTCCGGGCCGGGTCTTGGTGGATTTCACCCGACCGGCCGACTCGTTGGACCCCGGCACGGTGCCGGCCCAGGAGGCCAGATGCCCGGCGGTGGGGAAAACGCGCATGTCGTCGCCGGTCTCGGCGAGGAACACCTCAGCGATGGTCGTCGAGAGGCCCGGGATGCTGATCAGTAGGTCCCGGGTCGCCCGAAAGGTTCGATCGCCTGTTGCTGGTCACTGAATCTGCAGACGATGGCGTCACCGAAAATGCAGACGCAAATGTCGGCGTTCGTCGGCACGTTGACGGCGTCGTCGGCACGTTGACGGCGTCGTCGGCACGCTGACGGCGGCCATGTCGTTGTGAGTGTCGATGCTCGGCACGATGACGGACCGATACGGGCATGACAGAGCCCGGCGGGCCGGACGCGTCAGCCGCTGCGCGGCGGGGACAGCAGACGCCCCTGGGTGTAGATGC
>RRBB01000423.1:0-4775 GCA_006543605.1 Rhodococcus sp. WS4 | reverse complement strand
GTCTTCCCGCCCTGCCGCTTCCCCACGATCGAAGCCATATCTAGGTAATACAGCCGATGGCACCGAAAGGCAAGCACCACAGTCGAAGACACGCCGACCAATCAGATAGCGGGGAAACTCAAGCTAGGCCGCCCGAGTCTGGGAGCGAGCGGCACTGACCACAATACGGCGACAGGCCGTCACCGTCCCAGGATCGCGTCGACACTCGAGTCGGCGGAGCGGAGCGCCAGCCGACAAGAACTACTCCCGGCGGCGAGGTGCGGCGCGTTCCCACCAGTCGATCCTCTCGCCGTCGGCCGCGAGCCGTTCCAACGAAACGCGCGGTGAACTCGATCTGGGCGCCGGAACCGGACCAACAGAACTTCCACAGTTCCTTCGCCGCAAGGTGATAGTGGTGCAATGCCTCATCGACGGTGTACGCGTCCACCTCGCCGACACGGAAACGGTCGACCTCCGCCGCGACACACTCGATCAGCTCCCCCAGCCGGGCCTCGTGGTACGCGGCGACCAGGGGGAACCCCCGCTGAGGTGGGTGTCCGCGTAGGCCCACTGCTTATCGTGCCCGGCCGGTTCAGCTGGATGCAGAACCGCCGAATGTCGCTGTGATGCGTTGTCGGATCGTCGGGCAGTCCAGGTCGGTGACGAACCGGTGAGGCGGGCCCTGCGACGCGAGGTGCCCCCACAGGCTTGCCCGACCGTCGTCGCCGCGGTGCACGCGGCCGGTCAAGCCGGTGGCGGACAGAACCACGGACGGGTCGAGCATGACGCAGGCTGCGACCGAGTCGTGAGAGGTGTACATCGGAGTGTCAGCCCGGTAAGTGGTGGTGCAGTACAGGTGGTAATCGGCGGTGATGTCACGGACGAACGCGGCGATCCCGGCGTGCGCAGCCTGAGCGTCGAGGTCGGCCCACGGCATGCGCAGACGCCCGGTGACATTCATCCCGACCCAGGTCACCGGCCCGGGAGCGGCCGCGACCGCCGCGGTGGCGGCCGGGTCATGATTGGTGTTCGTATCGCCCTTCACCAGAAAGAGAGGTTGCACCGCGGTTTCGGTGTCCCTTCGGGCGTCGGGTCCCATTCCGCCCATGATGGTCACCGTCCGGTAGCGGGTCAGCACCAGCGGATCCTGCGCTAGCGCGGCGGCGACGTTGGACAGCGGGCCCAGGCACAGCAGATCCACCTGCCCGGGTTGTTCACGACCGAGTCGGAGGATCTGTTCGACCGCCGACTCCCCCGCCGGCGAAACCCCGTCCGGTGGCCGGAAGCCTCGATCGCCAAGCCCGTCGGCGCCGTGGGGTGACGACGTAGCCGGCGCCGGTCCGGGCCGCGGCCGACCAACGCAGACAGGGATGTCGACTCGGTCAGCGGCCGCAAGGACGACGAGCGCGTTCGATGCGGCCTGCCGCTCCGTGCAATTGCCGAAGACGCTGCCGACTCCGACCAACTCCGTTTCTGCTGCGTCCAGGATCGTGAGCAGAGCGAGTGCATCGTCGACTCCGGTGTCGGTGTCGACGAGCACATGACGAACGTCGACCATCCCTGTGTCCCCCGCTTCTGTTGGGCCGCCCCATCATCCATGCGGCACCCGGTGTGGGGTCGGTGATGATCGTAGTGATGCAACAAGAGTTGATAGGTCGTCAAACGTGCCAGATCGCGAAGGTTAGTTGCATGCGCGCTGGGTGGAACCGGTTCTTGTCGAAACGTCGAGTACCACGATTTCACCTGCCGACGCCCGCAGACGATCGGCGCATCATGTCGAAGAATCACTGTCCGTAGTGGTAACGGCAGGCAGCGATCCGGATCTGGTCGTCGACGACCTTGTAGATCAGCCGGTGCTCGTCAGTGATGCGCCTCGACCAGTAGCTCTGAAAACCGTGTTTGAGGGGCTCAGGCTTTCCGATTCCCTCGTTGCCGTTACGTTCGATGTCCTTGATCAATGTGTTGATCCGTTCGACGATCTTTCGATCCTGAGCCTGCCACCACAGGGCATCCTCCCAGGCCGACTCGTCCCAGACGAACTTCATTCCGAGAGATCCCGAGCTGTCCCTTCACCGGCTTCCAGTCGGTCGATCGATGCCAACAGCCGACGCGCATTCTCCGGGCTCCGCAGCAGGTAGGCGGCCTCCTTCAGGGACTCGTAGTCGTCAAGCGAGACCATCACCACCGGATCGTGCCCGGCCCGGGTGATCACGATTTCTTCGCGATCGTCGACGACCGCATTGAGCACCTCTGCGTACTTCGCGCGGGACTCCGAGTACGTCATCGTTCGCATCAGCGCACCTCCCATTCTTACGTACAAGAAATTGTACGTATACTCTAGGGACTCGGCAACCGGATCTGCGCACGTACAGCATTGCGCCGAGCAATTCGCTCGAGGCGCGGCACGTGCGGGGAACCGTAAGAGACCGCACAAAGAAGGATGCCTCGACGCAAACATGCGCGAGATCGTCGAGTGGACCAATGGACGAAGACCAGGTAAGGATACGAGCGCATTTGAAGGGTCGAGCACCCGCCCCGACCGCTACTCGACGCCCATAACTGGCAACGCCCGCCGACACGCCACGCAATGAAATCCCCGCAGCAGACCCGCGATGACGCCCAGCGAAATCCGCAACCCCTTTCCCCGACCCCGCGGGTGTCGCCTCGTCCACACCATCCAGCGGCCGTGCCGATGATGGATCACCCCGACAGGGCGAAGACGGCCAGACACTGCCCACCGGCTCGCCGCAAGTACGCACCTGCGTGCGCGAAGGCAAAGACGCCCTACGGGCGATGAGATCCACCCCAAGTGCTGGCGATAAGTGCCCTCGGCGCCGCCTCCCTCGGTATCGAAATGCTCCTCGGCCGGCGGGGACCACAGCGGCCGCCGTTCAACCTCGCGATCTCCAACGTCGCAGGACCCGTCACCCCGCTGTACTGGAACGGCGCCCGACTCGACTCCCTCTACCCGCTGTCCTTCCCAGTCACCGGGCAAGCCCTGAACATCGCCGCCACCAGCAGCGACGACCAACTCGAATTCGGGCTCACCGGCTGCCGGGTGCATCCTCCCGAACCTGCACCCCATGCTCGACCACCTCGAACACGTGGTCGGCCTGAAAACACAAACAGCGCCCACGCCGCGGCCACCGCGGCTATCGAAATCCCCTACCCAACAACACGCTATCCCCGGATGGGCAAGAAGCACACCGACCACCAAGACCACCTCCCCACGCCCTGCCTCCGCAGCATCTCGATCAGCACCGAGGAGATCAAGACCCGGATTGCGGCTCTCTTCGCCGACCGCCACCCTGCCGACACACCACCCGATGTCCGCCCAATAACAAGGAATCCCGTGAACACCCACAAGACACTGCTCATGCCGCTGCTCGGCGGCACCGCCGCCCTCGAGGTCCTCCTCCGCCCCCGCGGACAGAGCGCCCTCTTCCACACCAACGACTGACACCCCCGGCCTGGTGGCTCGTTCACTTTGCGAGGCCATTTCGGGGCCACAGACAGCGGGGACGCACCCGGTGCTGCCCGGCTGGTCCAACCGCCTGCCGGGGACGTGTACCTCCGCGTGCCCAGGACTGAGCACCACAGCTAAAAGTCGACCCCGTGGCCCTCGAGCCACCGCGCGGGGGTAAACCACGGTGTATCGAGGTGATACTCCTTATCGAGTGCGTCTCGGATCGCATGCGCGTCCGAACCGCGTAGTTCTCGTACATCCGAATATTCAGTCCTGAGCGCTTTTTCACAGCCTCAAACAGGACTCGACTTTCGCAGTTTCGCGGGTGTCGGTTGGGGCGGGTGGGTGCGCGTTGTCAGTGCTGATCGTTGGGTCCGGCGTAGAGGATGAAGGTGTGGTCGATGCCTTCTTCGGGTGTGCCTGTGCGGGGTCCGAAGGATGTGGGGAGTTCGGATTCGGTGTAGCGGTCGTCGCCGGCGAGGTAAATGCCGATGTTCCAGCGGTCGACCGATCCTTGGTAGCGCAGCCGCAAGATCGGTGTCGGTTCCCGGTGTCCGGGTAGGACGGCATCGACATAGCAGAATCGGCCGCGGAACCGTATCCGGGGTGGCCCGAGGCGGGGCCAGCCTCGCGTGACGTGGCTGGTGATCCGTGCGGTGACGGCCGAGCGGGTGGCCGGGTCGATGGTGGCGGGCATGTGATCGATGATGGTGCCCTCGCGGTAAGGGCCGGACGCGGGGTCGGGACGGCGGATGCCCCGCCTCGATGTGGTCGACCGATTCGATACCGTCCGTCCATGGTTTTGCCTGGGTCGTGGGCCGCGGTGTTGGAGCCCCTGCGTCCGGTGTTTCGTCGCCGGGGCACGTTCGTGCTGTTCACGCTGCTGGCCAGCGGCCTGATCTCCCGCACCCGCCGCCGCACCGTCGTCGGGATGCTCGCCGGCGCCGGAATGGGCGCGGTGGTCTCGTTCCACTCGGCGTGCCGGTTCTTCTCCCACCACGTGTGGGACGTCGATCGGCTCGGTCTCGCCGTAACCGAACTGATCGTCACCCGACTGCTGCCCGCCGGCGCGCCGTTGATCGTCGTCGTGGACGACACGCTGTTCCGCCGCTGGGGCAAGAAGGTCCACCATGCCTTTTGGACCCACGACGGCGCCGCGCAGGGCCCAACCAAACTCGGTCGCGGCAACCGGTGGATCATCGCCGGGACGGTTGCTTCATAGTGCCCCTCCTGCAAACGTGTGTCGGGATCATGTCGTGCCGTGGTGGCCTGCTGGGCCGGATCGGTTGCGGTATTGCGCCTTCCGGGTGTGAGTATGCCAGCGGGCACC
>RRBB01000422.1:0-4521 GCA_006543605.1 Rhodococcus sp. WS4 | reverse complement strand
GAGGCAAAGATGCCGCCGTCTATCTGGGCTGTGACATGTCACGGTGTCGATGGGCGAAGGTAAAAAATATCGCGCAGAACGGCTTTGGCTTCCGAACCAAAGTTTCTTGCCGCAAAACTCTGGGTTCACAAACTCGGGAAGCCGGTGACGTCGCAGCCATGGCCATGCATCTCCTCGGTTAGGGCGGCAACATCATCACCGGGCAGACCTTCGTCATCAACGGTGGCTGGGCCGCTCACTGATTACCTCGTCGGATGCGGTTCGACGGCACACATCTAGGAGCTTTCGATGTCTTACGTTATCACCCAGTCCTGCTGCAATGACGCTTCGTGCGTCGAGGTCTGCCCGGTCGACTGCATCCGTCCCACTCCTGGGGATCCGGATTACCGCACCGCTGAGATGCTCTACATCGATCCACAGACCTGCATCGACTGCGGCGCGTGCAATGACGCCTGCCCGGTCGGCGCGATCTACTACGAGGATGAGTTGCCGGAGAAGTACGAGAGGTACAGCGAGATCAATGCTGAGTACTTCCAGCGGCATCCGCTCGAGTCGGATGGACTCCCCTTCGTGCCTCTGTCCTCGGTGAAGGTGCCGCGTGAGGAGGTGCCGCTGCGGGTCGCAGTTGTCGGCTCGGGTCCGGCTGGTGCCTATGCGGCCAACGATCTGCTCATGCACGCACCCAACGGCGCTGTCGAGATCGAGATGTTCGACCGCCTGCCCACCCCGTGGGGTCTGGTCCGCGCCGGGGTCGCACCCGACCACTCCGGCACCAAGGAAATCACCGATGTGTTCCGAAATGCATCCACGAAACCGGCCTTCCAGTTCCACCTCAATGTCGAGGTCGGGCAGCACCTCACACACGAAGATCTGCTCGAATATCACCATGCGGTGATCTACGCAGTCGGGGCTTTGCGCGATCGCAAGCTAGGTATCCCTGGAGAAGCCCTGTCCGGCAGCCATGCCGCCACCGAATTCGTCGCCTGGTACAACGGGCACCCGGACTACGCGGACCGCACTTTTGATCTCAGCGGTGAGCGCGCCGTGGTTGTCGGCAACGGAAATGTCGCACTCGACATCGCGCGGATTCTCGTGTCGGATCCAGATGATCTGGCAGGTACCGACATCGCTGACCACGCTTTGGAGGCGCTGCGCACCAGCAACATCCGCGAGGTCGTGGTCTTGGGTCGCCGTGGTCCGGCGCAAGCGGCATACACCAGTCCTGAACTTATCGCTCTCGGACTCATCCCCGGCGTCGATGTGGTGATCGATCCGCAGGAACTCGATCTCGATTCGAACAGCCGCACTGCGGTGCAAGGAATCGAAGGCCCCTTCTCAATGCATCTCAAGACCCGGGTCGCCGAAGAGTACACCAGACTGACTCCAGACCCATCGAACAAACGCATCGTGCTGCGCTTCCTCACCTCACCGACCCGAATTGCAGGATCCGACCGGGTCGAATCGATCGAACTCGTGCACAACGAGTTGCTCCAGGGCGCAGACGGCACGCTGAAAGCCCGTGCCACCGACCGCATCGAAACCCTCAAGACCGGCCTGGTATTGAGGTCAATCGGATACAAAGGCACCGGCGTACCGGGAGTTCCATTTGACGATGAACACGGCGTCATCCCCAATATCGACGGACGAGTGATAGATCCGCGGACCGGACGATCTGTCCCTGGCGTCTACACCACCGGATGGGTCAAGCGTGGCCCTTCCGGAGTGATTGGCACCAATAAGAAGTGCGCCCAGGAGACGGTCAAGGCGTTGTTCGACGACATGGCCTCAGGCCGACTGCAGAGACCTAAGCCAGGCCACGACCGCGAGGCGCTGGTCACCTTAGTAACCCAACGGCAACCTCAGGTCGTCGATCTGCGCGGATGGCAGGCAATCGACGCGGCGGAAAAAGCGCGAGGGCGTGAACAACTTCGGACGCGAGCTAAGTTCACCGACGTCGCGACGATGCTCGACGTTGCCCATGGCGCGATGCACAAGTCCACGTAGTCGCTGAATACTGGAGGTCTACGCCGCGCTGGACAAAGCGCCGCGGTGGAGAACCCGCCCGAGGTTCCGGAGACCGGCCCCGTATCCGTCAGGGGGACGGCGGCGCCTGGGCGTAAACCGAGTGCATCTGGGTCTTGACCCTCCCCCCCGCGAGCGAGTGATACACCCAAACCATGAAATGCCCGGGTCGTCTGAGATTGGTCGAATAGTGCGTGCGGCAGCGTTGCCCAGGAGGCACCAGGCACGGTGGCGCCGATCGCCGTACCCACGCGGGCGTGGCGTCGGTGGTACCAGCCGAACCCTGGTCGAGCCCCGCGCGATAAGGAATCGGAGGTAGGTTAGCCAGCCGGCACGTCCTCGCTAGGGGTGACGTGCAGGCCCCGGATCTCTCGGTAGCCCTCGGCGTTCACACCGACCGCAATCAGGGCGTGCACGTTCACTACCCGCCCGTTCTCTCGAACCTTCAACACCAAGGCGTCAGCCGCGACGAAAGTATACTTAGCGTCGAACGGGCTGCGGGTGCGGAACGCCTCGACCGGGCGTCGAGGTCCTCGGCCATCACGCAAACGCTTCCTCCAAGCACTACGTGCAGGGAGGTACCCTCCGGTTGGTGATGCCGTAGCGCTGCGCCGTCGGCCGGCGCAACGGATCGTCCGGTGGGCTGATCGAGATGGGCGGGTTCGGCATTCGGTACGGCGCAGGACGGCCTCGACGGTCGAGTGGGCCAACTGCAGTAGTAATGGAGAAACTCCGGCCCGGCGACCTCCTCTCACAGCTCGGACAGACTCCGAACGGTCAATTGGGACCGCACACTGGGCCGGGTCATCGGCAACCGGCATAGCAAGAAGAACGCGCGTGGCTACGCCGTCCTCCATTACGCGATTGACGATCCTCGCACAGTCGGCAATCGACGACTCACCTTCACGACGCAACCTTCCTCACCGAGGGACCGTCCTACCGGCACCGCACCCGCCCCGGGCGTATTTCGCGTTGCCGCCACCGAGACCAACGACTTCCATGAACTTGTCGCGAGCGCCCCCGCCGTAAGGCAACGATCGTCAGCTCGAAAAGGGAATTGTCCGGATGGCGTGTCGATAACCACCGACGCCCCCGCGTAGCGAAGGTCGGAGGCGGTCCATTGTGTCCGTCCGCCTCGGCTGATCTTTTGCAGCGCGCAACTGTCGAGGTACCAGCGTTCTTCGGGCTCGTGCGTTCTTCGCCGCCAACCCCACCGGCGCCAACCTGATCGCCATCCTCAAAAACTCAAACTCGGCGCGCCCGCAAGGACACCGTGCCCGAATGACTCGCACTGGCCCGCCGACGCCAGCTCAGCTACGACGCATTCCTCGAACTGATTCTCGCCGATGAGGTGTGGCGGAAATTACCGTCTACACTTTCGCCGAGGATGAGCATGATCGACAGACCAGTTCCGAGAGCAAGCTGCGGTCGTGGTCCCGCCCGGCAAGCGACACAACCGCATCCTTGCGACCGCGCGGGCCTACGCCGGCACCTATCTGTCCGACGCGGGCCCGCTCGGGGAGCTACCAGAGCTCACTGCACAACTACTATCACCACCCGACCCCAGGCCAGGGCTCGGCGGCCGCAAGTCACCCATCGAATGGGTCGGCGTGCACAACCTCCCAGGAATGCAGGACTTTAGCAGACTGTAGCTTTGTGAGGCTCGTCTTACTGGGCGGTGAATCCTCCGTCAACTACCAGCTCAGTCCCAGTCACATAGCGTGACTCGTCAGAAGCCAGGAACAGGTTCATGTTCGCAATATCCATGGGATCACCGAATTGGCGCATAGGGATCGCGTTGACCTGCTGCTGGAATTCTTCCGGGTTCTCCCGCTCCGAGATCGCCGAAATGTTTGTCCGGATCATGCCCGGATGCACGGAGTTCACTCGGATTCCGTCCGTGGCGCACTCCAAGGCGATGGACTTCGAGAACAGGCGCACACCGCCCTTAGTCGCGGAGTACGCCGAGGCACCCGGAACACCGATGAGGCCAGCGCCGGAGGAGATGTTGATGATGGACCCGCCTTGGCCGACCTCTCGCATGAGTTCGACGGCCCGCTGCGTTCCATAGAATACGCTGTTCAGGTTGATGTCGACCTGCCGCTTCCACTGGTCGTCTTTATAGTTCGCAATGAGGCCGTGGATCACCACCCCCGCATTGTTGACGAGTGCGTCGAGCCGCCCGTGGCGGGAGCGTACGGTATCGAACAGTCGGTCCCAGTCCGCAGCATTCGCTACGTCATGTTGAATGGCGGTCGCCAGTCCCCCGGACTCGCGAATGTCAGCTGCGACTGCTTCGGCGCCGTCGAGATCGATGTCTGTTACAAAAACGATCGCTCCCTCCTGCGCGAAGCGAATGGCGGTGCTGCTGCCGAGACCGGGTCGCGAGGCACCTCCAGTCACGATCGCAATTTTGTCCTGAAGGCGTCCCATGATTTCTCCTTGCATTAGTTGTTCTGAATATTTCGTCCGATATGCCTCTGTATCCGACCTTTGCCT
>RRBB01000421.1:0-4776 GCA_006543605.1 Rhodococcus sp. WS4 | reverse complement strand
AAACCTGGCGCGAGTCCGGACTCGGCGCCCCAACCGACATCGATGCACTCCACCAACGGATCACCCATCTCGAACAACAGGTCATCGACCTACAGCAACAACTCGACGAACGCGACGAAGACCTCGCCGCGTCCCGCGCCACCAACCGCGAACTCATGGCCCGCATCAACGCCCCGAGCCCCAAAAAGTGAACCATCGCGAGTCCGCTTGCGCCACACCTGTTGCAGCGGATAACATCTCCCCATCAGCCTCTGAGCTGCACAAACTCAGAGAATCACGCTGCCACACGGGGCTGACCCCCGGAGAAGATTCCGGTCTCGGCCAGCAAGGTCCAGAGAAATCGGTACCGCAGATCTCCTGACCAGTCGCTGGTCGGCGCGCAAGATGCCTCGGCTGCGATCAGTGCATCGATGGAGTCCGGCTCCAGCAGTGGAGTCTGCCGGTTTCGGAGTCTCACGCGGATAGCTGCCCGTCGCTGAGTATTTCGACGAGCAATATGTTCGAGAATCGGCATATATCTACCCGGTCGTGATCGCACGTGCTCGTAGAGGAACGATGCGGCATCGACGCCGAACGCGGCGTGGTATCGGTAGAAGCTCATCACCGGTCGTATGCGGATCGCCACGGTCGCTTCTGTGACAGTCGCTTCCGGATGAAGTTGCCGGACGAACGGGTCGAACTGGCCGGTGCGCACGGCCATCAGGAAATGACCGAAGTCGCTGAGCTGGACCGTATTCCACTGCCGATCCGACTTCTCCAGGTAGGACCACCAGAGCGCTAGACCACGCGCGTACGTTTTGATGGTGTTTGGAGAGAACTCCGATTGACGAGCGAATTCCAGATACTGCTCGATCGGTTCGACGAGTGTGTGGGAATCGGACACCACCGTCCACGTCGTCTCTCCACCGGTCATCACACGTTGCGTGGACGCCATCTGGTCTCCTTCGACGTAACCACGCTAACGCGCTCAACGCCTCGGTCTCGGGATTGCCGTCCGGTGTGTCAGCGATGTCGTCGGCATCGCATGCCAATGTCCGATACGCGTACCCGTGACGAGGATGGCCAATGAACTACACCCATGTCGATGATGTGAACGGCACAACACTCCTAGTACCGGATACCACGTCTACCCGCTGGCGGCGGCCTGGGACATGGGCGCGTCGACGTGGTCGGCCGAGCGCCGTCTCCGGTTCGCCAACGACGTCACATTCAATCTGCTGGCCGTCAACGGTCCGGACAATCAGGACAAGGGCGATCAGACCCCGCAGGACTGGCTGCCGCCGAACCCGGCCTACCACTGCTTTTATGCGGGCAAGTACCTGTCGGTCGCGGTGGAATACGGACTTCCGGTGACGCTGGCTGACCGGGACGCGCTCGCCGAGGTGGCGGAGCGATGTCCGTGACCGCGTCAAGAAACGGTGAAGGAACGCGTGTGCCAGCCGGTGGCCCCACCGGGAATCGGCGGCGTCCGCTCCTCGACCTGGATGTTGTCGTCCAGATCCGTGGCCCGCACCTGGAGGGTGTGCAGGCCGGACGTGGCCTGCCACTCCCACGTCCACTGCCGCCACGTGTCGACGGTGTACTGCGGGGCGAGGGTCGCGGTCTGCCACTCCCCGTTGTCGACCCGCACCTCCACCTTCTCGATTCCGCGGTGCTGCGCCCACGCGGTTCCCGCGACGAGCACGGACCCGGGCAGGGTGGGCGCGAACGGGGCAGGCACGTCGATGCGGGACGCGGTCTTGATCGGCCCCTCTGAGGACCAGCCCCGCTTCGTCCAGTAGGCCTCCGCTTTGTCGAAACGCGTGAATTCCCAATCGACCACCCACTTGGTGGCCGACACGTAGCCGTAGAGACCCGGGACGACCTGCCGCACCGGGTAACCATGCTCGAACGGCAACGGCTGACCGTTCATCGCGACCGCGAGAATCGCGTCGCGGCCGTCCCTCAGGACCTCGACCGGGGTGCCTGCGGTGAAGTCGTCGCTGCTCGTGGACAGCAGCATGTCGGCGTCGGGATGGACCCCGACCTCGTCGAGAATGTCCTTGATCGGGTAGCCGATCCACGTCGCGTTGCCGGCGAGATTTCCGCCGACCTCGTTCGACACGCACGTCAGCGTGATCACCCGTTCGATCGGCGTTCTCGCGACCAGGTCGTCCCAGTTCAAAGTGAGCTCGCGGTCCACCATCCCGTGGATGCGCAGTTGCCAGTCGTCGGTCGTCAACCGCGGTACCCGCAGGGCGGTGTCGATCCGGTAGAACTCTTCGTTCGACGTGACGAACGGGGTGGCCCCCGGCACGTCGATGTCGGTGCCCGCGGCGATCGGGGCCGCCCGGTCGGTCACCTCGGGGACCGCGAAGGCGCGGCGGTTGTCCAGGGCTCCCGCGGCCTGCTGCCCGAGGTACCGCCCGGCGGCTCCCGCTGCCGCGGCGGCTGCGGCGGCGGACGCCGCCAGCAGCAGAAAGGTGCGGCGCTGCAACCACGAATCCTCGGCATCCGAATCTTGGGGCGCCTGCGCGGTGGACGTCAGCACCCGCAGAACCGCGATTCCGACGACCACCCCCACCACGGTCGGCAGGGCGTACACCCACGTGGCACTCGGCCGCTGCGTCGCGGCATAGACCCCCACCAGGCCGAGGGCCGCCAGGATCGCGCTGCCGAACGGCGCGCGGGGCCGTTCGACGATTCCCGCCACCGCGGCGAGGAGCACGATCAGGATCGTCATGCCGACGAACAGAGCGGGTTTGTCGTTGGTACCGAACGTGTCGATCGCGAACTCGCGGGCAAAGGCCGGGCTGCGGTCCACCGTCGTCGATCCGACCGCGTAGAACGGCGAAGAGTTCGGGTCGATCAGCACCGAGAGCAGTTCGCCCACCCCGAGCACGACCCCCGCGGCGATCACTCCCGCGAGCGCGCGCGAGAACAGGTGCCGCCGCCTTCGCGGCGTCCGCGCCGCCTCGTGCCGGTCACCGATCGTTGTCGTCATCGCAGCCCTGCTCCTTTGCTGTCGTCACCGTGTATTCGGAGCCGAGAACAGGCACGGATGGGAGCCCACCACTAGTATTTACCGGATGAACCAGCTCGACAAAGACACCGTTCTCTGCATCTCGCTCTCCGGCCGACCGAGCAACATCGGCACCCGATTTCACAACTATCTGTACAGCGAGCTGGGCCTCAACTACGTCTACAAAGCGTTCACCACCACCGACCTCCAGGCCGCGGTCGGGGGCATCCGCGCGCTCGGGATTCGTGGCGCCGGCGTCTCGATGCCGTTCAAGGAACAGATCATCGAGTACGTCGACGTGATGCATCAATCGGCGTCGGTCATCGAATCCGTCAACACCGTGGTCAACGAGAACGGCGTACTGCACGCGTACAACACCGATTACCAGGCCATCGCGAACCTGCTGCGCGACAACGCATTACCGCACTCGCTCTCCGTAGCCGTGGCGGGAAGCGGAGGCATGGCCAAGGCAGTGGTCGCCGCCGTACGCGACTACGGCTTCACCGACGTCACCGTTGTCGCGCGCAACGAGAAGACGGGTAGCGCGATCGCGAATCACTATGGATTCGGTTGGCAATCCGAGCTCGGCGACGCGCGGCCGGGCCTGCTGATCAATGCCACTCCCGTGGGCATGGCGGGCGGCCCCGAGGCCGAGGACCTGGCCTTCGCACTCGAGGCGATCGACGCGGCGGAGGCCGTGTTCGACGTGGTCGCAATGCCTGCCGCCACACCGTTGATCCGCGCTGCCGCCGAACGCCGGAAGACGGTCATCACCGGCGCCGAGGTGATCGCACTGCAGGCAGCCGAGCAGTTCGTCCTCTACACCGGCGTGCGCCCGTCCCCCGAAGAGATCCGCAGGGCCTCCGAGTATTCACGGTCGTGAGGTAGCACTGCCGAAACCTCGGTACTCCTCAATTCCTGGGCGCTCCTGATCGCCCTGTCACCGCCGTCCTGATTGCCGAAGTGACACTGGGCGGTTGGGGTGCGATCGCGATCGGCGTCACCGCCGCGCCGATGTTCGCGCGAGGCGAACACCTCCGATCCGGAATCTGGATCAATTCAAATTTGGGTCTTGACACGAATTGTGACCCCTGTCACGCTTCTCTATACGGAATCATTATTTCGCATTGTGGAAGAAGGGTCGCATGGTTCTCGATGCAGGACTCCAACGATTCAACGAGGCGTCACAGTCCGAGGCAACGGCATGGGCACGGACCTGCCTGGACATTCCCCGATGGACAGACGAACTCGTCTCTGCCCGGCCGTACCCCGATCGAGCCTCACTCCTCACCGCAGCGAGGACGGGATCCGACCCGCTCTCCGCGGTGGAGATCGAACAAGCCCTCGCGCGCCATCCTCGAATCGGTGAACCCCCGGGCGGCGACGACACCGAGGCGCACCTGGCCCGCTCGGAGCAGGCGGACGTCGACTCGTCCGACGCAGCAGCGCAGAAGCGGCTCACCGACGGCAATCGTGCCTACGAGGACAAGTTCGGACGGGTCTTCCTCGTCCGGGCGGCCGGCCGCACCACGTCCGACATCCTCACCGCGCTCGACCGGCGGCTCCTCAACGACGAGGACCGCGAATTGATCGTGGTCGCAGAGGAACTGCGCGACATCGCCGCACGCCGGCTCGCAGGAGTGCTGGACGCATGAGTTGCCCTGTGTCAAGCCGCCGGTTGTTGGTGGGCGATCAGTCGTTGGAGGGCGCCGTGTTTGTCCGGTTCGTAGGCGAGGTTGTCCTGCCAGCAGTGCCAGATGACGAACAGCCAGGCG
>RRBB01000420.1:0-4784 GCA_006543605.1 Rhodococcus sp. WS4 | reverse complement strand
TGCTGGAGTTGAGCGGCCCGGTGCGGGTGGACACGGACGTGCTCGCGGCGCTGCGCAGCGCCGAACGCGATCCGGCGGGGTGCACCGACGACGAATACCTGGCGTTGGCGACGGCCGAGGGTCCGGGGCTCGAGGCGATGGTGGCGCTGGCGGACGCGCTCCGCAGGGACGCGGTCGGCGACGAGGTGACCTATGTGGTGAACCGGAACATCAACTTCACCAACATCTGCTACACCGGGTGCCGGTTCTGCGCGTTCGCGCAGCGCAAGGGGGATGCGGACGCGTTCACCCTGTCCACCGGTGAGGTCGCGGACCGGGCGTGGGAGGCGCACGTCGCGGGCGCGACGGAGGTCTGCATGCAGGGTGGGATCGACCCGGAGCTTCCGGTCACCGGGTACGCCGATCTGGTGCGGGCGGTGAAGAAGCGGGTGCCGTCGATGCACGTGCACGCGTTCTCCCCGATGGAGATCGTCAACGGCGCCTCCCGGGGCGGGCAGAGCATCCGCGACTGGCTGGTCGAGCTGCGGGAGGCGGGTCTGGACACCATTCCCGGCACCGCGGCGGAGATCCTCGACGACGAGGTGCGCTGGGTGCTCACCAAGGGCAAGTTGCCGACGGCCACCTGGGTGGAGGTGGTGACCACGGCGCACGAGGTGGGTCTGCGGTCGAGTTCGACGATGATGTACGGTCACGTCGACAATCCGAAGCACTGGGTCGGGCATCTGCGGGTGCTGCGCGGAATCCAGGATCGGACGGGCGGATTCACCGAGTTCGTGCCGTTGCCGTTCGTGCATCAGAGTGCGCCGCTGTATCTGGCGGGCGCGTCGCGTCCCGGCCCGACCAACCGCGACAACCGCGCAGTGCACGCCCTGGCCCGGATCATGCTGCACGGCCGGATCCCGAACATCCAGACCAGCTGGGTGAAGCTGGGTGTCACGGGCACCCAGGTGATGTTGCAGGGCGGCGCCAACGACCTCGGCGGCACGTTGATGGAGGAGACCATCTCCCGGATGGCGGGTTCGGAACACGGATCCGAGAAGACCGTCGAGGAACTGCGGGCCATCGCCGAGGGCATCGGCCGGCCGGCACGCGAACGCACCACCACCCACGCCCGACGGGACGCCGCGGCATGAGCGGCCAGGAAAAGTGGGCCGTCACCGTGCCGTTCAGAAGTGTCGAGGATGCCAAAACACGCCTCGCGCTATCGTGCCGCAGGGATCTCGCGTTGGCCTTTCTTCGGGACACACTGGCTGCACTGATGTCCAGCCCCCACATCTCCTCCGTGATCGTAGTCAGTAGAGATGCCGCACTATCCGATTCAATCGGAACTCCGGTCATCGAGGACAGAGGGCGTGGAATCGATGACGCGGTAGAGATCGGCCATCGCTGGCTGCGCGAGCATGGCCACCAAGGCCACTATTCGGTCGTCCTGCCCGATCTCCCGGCGCTACGCACAAGCGACATCGACGCATTCTTCGACGCAGCTAGCCGACGACCACTTACCTTTGTCGCCGACATGACGGGATCCGGCACAACATGCCTGAGTACTCAGCAGAACACCGTAATCTCGGCGTTCGGTGAAAACTCGGCGCACCGACATATCCGGTTGGGCTACAAGGACATACCGCTGGAAGTTCCTTCTCTGCGCCTCGACGTCGATACCACTGATGATCTGGTCCGTGCAGCCCGCATGGGTGTGGGGAGCCACACCCGACGACTCCTGACAAGCAACAAGGAACTTCGCAGACTGCGTTCTTCTGCGCTTGTCTCCTGAAAGAACCGCGAGGGCTGAGGGCGATCGCGACACCGAGACGCTCAGTCCTATACACGACACACACAGATGAAGACGACTCGGACTTATCGGTTGTCCCCATCCGCGTTCATGATCTTGTCGCCGTCTCGTTTGGCCTGGTCTCTCAGTCCGGGCTCGGTGATGATCACGTCGATCTCGGCGACGGCCGCGACTTTCGGGAGAGCGCGGTGTCCGAACTTCGAACTGCCTGCAACGACAACTGTGTGACGGCCGCTGCGATGATCGCCCGCTTGCGGGGTACCTCGAATAGGTTCAGATGTGACCGCGCGGTGCCCAGGACCTGACTGACCACCGAGTGTAGGGTCGAGAGCTGGCGCGGTGGCAGATCCTGGCTGTAGGTCGCGAAGCCACTGTGAGCAGAACGGTTTCCCGCTCGGCTGTTCTTCTTCGTGGCCTTGGCCAGGGTGCTCCGTTTCCAGCTTGTCCGTGGCCATGAGAAAGTAGATCTGGCGCACTTTTCGTGAGCCGCTGCTGCTATCGCCCTCGCTGTCGACGAAGAGGAGAACACCGCAGATGGCTAACCCGCACCGCCTCACCACCGATCAGGTCATTGACCTGATCAAGGAGGAGACCGGCACCGAGATGGCGATCGCCACCTTCCGCGGCTACGTCACCCGCGGCCATGCCCCCGCGCCGGTGGAAAAGATCGGCCGCACCCCCCTGTGGAAGCGCTCCGAAATCATCGAATGGGCTCACAACAGACCAGGCCAAGGCGCGCGCACCGATATCCGGGGGCGCAAACGCCGCACTACGCAGTGACGACTGCCCTGGCACATCATTCCGCGTTGCGCGCCCTGAGATGGGCATATCACGTCCGGAGTCCATGGGCTCCGCACATCGCCGAGGGGCGCACCCGCATGCCAGCAGGTGGCAGGTGGCAGGTGGCAGGTGGCCACCATGCATCGAAGTTGAGGAGAAGTGCCCACCGTCACATCGCCCGAACTTAGGCGCCACGAACTCCTCACCTCCGCCCCATGAGTGGACCCGAAATTGCTGAGCGACAGCATTTTCCACATCTTTCGCCGCCGGGTAGCGCACACCGCCTGTTGCACTACCCGGCGACAAGGGCGACGGCGCAGTGGCGGATCGACCCCACCAACCGGCCGTGTCATCCCCCGCGCCACGTCGACCACGTACCCTGCCCGCTGGAGAAAGCACACAAGAGGAGAAACTGCATGGGGGTCGGATCGTTGCACGGGACGCTCGTCGGCGACGGAATGGACTACGGCCGGGTGTTAGGCGCACAGGGTAAGGCGGACGCCCGACCCGCCTTCGGCGCACCGGTGGTCACGCGATGAAGCCCGTCGAAATCGCCGATGGCGTGTTCTTTGTGCACTCCGAGATGGTCAACTGGGTGCTGCTCACCGATGGCGACGCGGTGACCGTGATCGACACCGGCTATCCGGGGCAGCGCGGTGACGTCGAGGACTCGATCCGGACTATCGGACGGGATCCGCACGGCGTCGAGGCCGTGCTCATCACCCACGCGCATGTCGACCATATCGGCAGCGCACAGTATCTCTCCGACACCTACAGGGCGCCGGTACTGGTACACCCCGACGAGGCCGCTCACGCCCGCCGTGAATGCCACGAGGTCGCGACGCCCTGGGATGTGCTCAGCAATATCTGGCGACCCGGGGTCCTGCCGTGGGCAACAAAGCTGATCCGCCTGGGCGGCACGGCCAAATACGGCATCGACTCCCCCACCGCGATGCCCGTACCCGGCGCCCTGACCTGCCCGGGCGCCCCGGTCCCGGTTCTCGCACCCGGCCACACCTCCGGTCACACCATCTACCATCTTCCCGATCGCGGTGTGGTGATCTCCGGCGACGCCCTGATCACCGGGCACCTGACCTCACCGGTCTCCGGACCTCAGTTGTTGCCGCAGTGGTTCGACCATGACCGCGGTACGGCCGCGGAGTCATTGCGCATCATCGGAGAGTTGGACGCCGACATTCTCCTGCCCGGGCACGGGCCGATCCATCACGGCTCCGTCGCCGAAGCAGCCGCAACCGCAAGAGAACTCGTCGGGTCCGCCCTGTAAGGATCGAGATATGTCGACCACGCTCATCCGCAATGGTCATCTACTCACCATGGATCCCACCCATGGCGAGATCGCCAGGGCAGACATCCCTCATCGATGGATCCCGAATCAGTCAGATCGGCGTGGACCTCGACACCACAGCGGTCGACACCGTCATCGACGCTGCGGATCACCTCGTCGTGCCCGGCTTCGTCGACGCGCACCGGCACATGTGGCAAACGCAGCTGCGGGGTCGGATGGCGAACGCGACACTGGTCGACTACGCCGCCCTCATCAGAGGCGTATACAGCGCTTGCTACGAACCCGAGGACGTCTATATCGGGATCCTCACGGGCTACCTCGACGCCCTGGGGTGCCGGTACGACCACCCTTATCGACCACTGCCACATCATGAACTCACCCCGCACACACTGACGCGGCGATCCGCGCATTCCGTGACTCCGGCGCGGGCGGCGTGTTCTGCTACGGCCTGTTCCCGAATCCCGAGCGCGGCAAGCCCGACGACGCTGCCCGCATCCTCACACCACCGCAGCGTGTGTGGGACGACGCCCGCCGAATTCGGTCCACGCATTTTCGCCCCGAGAACACCGAGCGTGTGCGGTGGGGCATGGCACTGACCGAAGCGGAGTTTTTCCCGATCGAGTACTCCCTGCGAGAGATCGAACTGGCGCGAGAACTCGGTTCCCACAAGATCTCCGCGCACGCCGGGGAGAAATGATCAATACCTGTGGATCGGGGAGGGCGCACCTTCCCGGATGATGATCTGCAAGAAAACAGGTATTCGATCAAGGCCAGCGCTACAACGCTGGTTGGGAAGGTACGCCCGTGCTTACGGTAGTACACGACAACGACCGCTCCAACGACGACGACGGGCGGTCGTTGCTCGACGAGATCGTCCGTGACGGTGCCCGGCAGATGCTCGCGGCC
>RRBB01000041.1:0-64275 GCA_006543605.1 Rhodococcus sp. WS4 | reverse complement strand
GGCCGGGGCCGCGCCATTGGCAGGTACCGGACCGCTCTCGAGCGGGATACGTCCGCCCACCGGTTCGACCGACGAGGCCTTCCAGACCCCGTCCACGTCCTGGACGTCCATCCGCATCGTCACCTTGGCCTTGTCGAAGCGGTCCGGCCAGGTGGTGGTGACAGCGACCACGACCAACGCCTTGGCGGTGCCGTCGTCGGTGTTCAGCTCGGTGAGCGTGCCCTGAATCAGTTCGGCCTTGCTCGCCGCCCCCGATTGACGCATCTGGTCGGTGAACCCGTCCATCGTCGCCTGGAGGTCCTGGTTCATCTTGTCGCCGGTGATGGACGACTTCATGTTCTCGAAGGATCCGTCGAGGTCCGCGGAATCGACCGAGTTGAGGTTGATCGCGGCTTGCTGGGCGCCGGTCAACGCGGAGTCGCGTGCGTCGGCGATCGGCTTGTCCACGAAGAGAGCGCGCGCCCACCCGAAGCCAAACCATCCGGCTGCGACAACCGCGATCACCACCAGTGCGGTCACCGCAGCAAACGAGGCCTTCAGAGTTCTGTCCTTCCCCGGAGCCGGTTGTCCCGACTCCGGGGGCGTGGTAATTCGCGTCACACCAATACCCTACTGATTGTTTTCTTCTACTCGCCCTCGGTGAGGACCGAATGCTACTTGGGAGTAACCCCGAGGAGCGGCGCGAGCTGCGTTGCGATGGGATTCAAGTTGAGAGTGTCAGGCATGACCTTCGGCTTGAAATCCCACGGCTGGATCGTGTCCGGATCGGCGAACACGATGCGGTCGGCACTCCGGACACCCGTCACGCTTCCTTGAGGAGCGTCGCAGTTGGCCTTCGTGTTGAACGGGAAGTCCTGCTGGGTGTCGTCGAAGTTCGGGTCCTGCCGCTTCATCTCGGCCAGGATCTCCTGCGTCCCTTCGTAACCCAGTGTGCACGACGGCGGATTGTTGGTTTCCAGGACGATGCCCTGGTGCACCGTACCGTCGCCCGGCGCCACGGTCGACGCGGACGCCGCGATGGCCGGCAGGAACATCAGGATCGGCCGGAGCGCGATCGCCTGCGGGGCCAGCTTGTCGCCCACAGCGGCAAGGTTCGTCAGGTCGGTGGTGAGGCTCGGACCGGTCTCGTTCACCAGCTGACCGATCTCCTCGCTCGCCGGAATTCCCTTGTCGATGATGGACCGGATGTCGGGGTCGCTGGTGCGCAGCTGCGCCGCCACCGCGTCGAGGTCCGAGCTGAACTGGACGATCGCCGACGATTGATCGGACTGTGTCGCCAGCACCGTCTGGCTGTCCCTGATGAGGGCCAGTGTCTGCGGGAGGACGTCGAGTCCGTCCTTCGTCAGGGTCGACAGAGAATCCGCAAGTGTCTGCAGGTCCTCCCCCTTGCCGTTGAACGCGGTTCCGAGCTGGGTGACGACCGTGCGCAGTGAGTCGACCGGAACCGACCTGACCAGACCGTCGGTGGCCATGAGCACCTGCTCGACGGGAACCGGTGTCGAGGTGTCGGCCTCGGTGATCACCGAGCCCTGTTCGAGGTAGGGCCCCTGGTCACTGTCGGGCTGCAGGTCCACGTACTGCTCACCGATCGCGGATCGGTTGGCGACGACGGCCTTGGCCGATGCCGGGATGTCGGGACCGCCCGAGGAGATCTTCAACTCGACGTTGATGCCGTCCGCCGTGAGCGACAGGTCGCCGACGCGCCCGACGGGAACACCGCGGTACGTGACCTCGGCGTTGGTGAAGATTCCGCCGGAATCCTTGAACTGCGCGTTCACGTCGTACTCACCGAACCCGAGCAGGTTGTCGAGGCGAACGTACTTGGCACCGACGTAGACCAGCCCGAGCATCGCCACGACGGCGAACGCGACGAGCTGGATTCTGACCAGTCGTGACCTCACTGTCCACCCCCGATTCCGAACTGCTCCAGCAGTCCCCCGAGTGGGTTCTGCGGCGACGGCGCCTGGCCGTCCGTCGTGCCGTTCTCCGCGCCACCGTTGCCGGCCGCGGGTGCTGCCCCGGGGAGACCCGGGATCCGCAGGCCCGTCGGGGCGGGGATGATCGGCGGAATCGGCAGCAGTGACACCGTCGGCCAGCCCGGCTTCGGCCCGTTGCCGTTGTAGTACGGGTTCGACGGGTCCACGATCGGCTTGGGTTCACCGAACTTCGGCGGCACGTACACCGGGTCGCCCTGGCCGACGCCGAGTGCGCTCAGTGCGTCGCCGATCTGCAGGTCGACCGTGAGGAACAGGTTGACCGATCCGCCGAGCGCGATCTTCTCCACACCGTCCGGGAAGGGGACGGTCGGGATGAACGCGAGCGAATTGGGCAGGTTGTCGCCCGAGTCGGCGAGCGCCTTGAGCGTCGGCCGCAGCGCGAGGAGATCCGCGATCAGGTCATTCTTCGACCTGTTGATCACGTCGGTTCCGACGGTGCCGAGCCGGTCCAGTTGCGTCAGCATCTGGGTGAGCTGCGGGCGCTGCTCGTTGAGCACTTCGGTGGCGATCGGGAGCTGATCGAGGATCAGGCCGATCTTCTCGTTCTGTTCGTCCACCCGGGTGGTCAACGCGTCCAGGCCGTCCAGGGCTCGGGTGATGTCGTCGCGCTGCTGGTTGAGACCGTCGATGAGCGTGTTCGCCTGCTCGAGGAGTCCCCGCACCCGGTCCTCGCGCCCGTCGAGGGCGGTGGTCAGTTCGTGCACGATCGGTTGCAACTGTCCGACACCGCCACCGTTGAGCAGCAGCGACAGCGCACCGAGTACCTGCTCGATCTCCGTGGCGTGGCGGGTGCGATCGAGAGAGATCGTGTCGCCGTCCTCGAGTCGCGCGGGATCCTTGTCCTCCGGCGGCTCGGACAGCTGGACGAATTTCTCACCGAGCAGGTTGGTCTGCTCGATGGCGGCGACCGCGTTGGCCGCGAGATCGACGGACGAGTCGAGAACGACCTCCACGTCGGCCGTCCAGCCGTCCGGCGCCACCTTGATCGATTCGACCCGGCCCACGGGAACACCGTCGACCTTGACGGCGGACTGCGGAACCAGGTCGAGGACGTCGTCGAACTGGATCGTCAGGTGCATCGGGTCGTTGCCGACGTCCGGACCGCCCGGCAGGGGAACTCCGTAGATTCCCTCCGAGGAGCAGGAGCTCACCGCGATGGCGACGGCGCACGCGCCGGCGCCGAGGATTACCGACCGCTTCATTCGCCCTCACCACCCGTTGCGCCTTCGAATCGCGGCGACACGACACCCGGCACCGTGCCGGGCGTGACCGTCCGCTGAATGTTGTCCGCACTCATGATCCCGAAGGGAAGCACGAGCGACGGCGTCTTCGCCGACTGCGTGATCTGCGACGTGACGTTGGCGCAGTTGTCGATCAGCGGCTGCATCTGGCGCCCGAGTTGCTCGAAGCGCGGGTCGCCGGGAACCAGCTTTCCGAGGTCGATCAACTTGCAGGCGACACCCGCCGGATCCTGCAGATCGGGGAACGCGAGGCGTGAGGCCAGGTTGCCCGACTCCGCGTCGTACGAGTTGGCGAGGTTGCTGATCGCCAGCGGAAGCAGCGTCAGTGAGTCGACCAGCGACTCGCGGTTGTCGGCGAGGGTCTGCGTCACCGGGACCAGGTCGTCCACGTTCTCGGCGAGGAGTTCCCGGTTGTCCGCCACGAACTTCGAGACGTCGCCGAGTGCGATCGCGAGCTGGTTCAGGGCGGCGCCGAGGTTCTCCCTCTCCCCCGCCAGGAATCCGGACAGATCGGAGAGTTGCGAGTTGAAGTCGCGGACCTGCTGATCGTTGGCCGCCAGCGCGCCCACGAAGACCTGGAGGTTCTTGACGGTGTCGAACAGGTCGCCGCGACTCTCGTTGAGGGTGCGGGCAGCGTCGGAGAGCTGATTGATGCTCTGCCCCAGCGCTTCACCGTTGCCGTCGAGGTTGGCGGCACCGGTCTCGACGAACTGTGACAGCGCGCCGTCCTTGTTCGCTCCGTTCGGGCCGAGCGCGGTCGAGAGTTCCTCGATGCTCGCGTACAACTGGTCGACCTCGACGGGGGTCGCGGTACGGTCCCGCGAGATCACGGCACCGCTCTGCATCGTGTCGCCGCCCGTGTAGGCCGGCGCGAGCTGGATGTAGCGGTCGGACACCACGGACGGCGTGACCTGCGCGGCCTTCGCGTCGGCGGGAATGTCGACGCCGCGGTCGACGCGCATGTCGACCTTCACCTGATCGCCCTGCGGCTCGACGCCGTCGACCGATCCGACCTTCACACCGAGGACCCGCACATCCGAGCCCTCGTAGATGCCCACCGACTTGTCGAAGTACGCGGTGATCTTCGTGGTGCCTGCCCGGAAGAACACCCACCACAGGGCGCCGGCGATCACCAGCGCGACGATGACGATTCCTGCGATGAGGGCGATCCCGCCGCGTCCTCCGCGGTCGGTTCCGTTCTCGACGTCTGCCATCAGTTACCCCCCAACGTGCGGACGGGTTCGCGCGGACCGGGAATGTCGGGCAGACCCGGCGGCAGCAGGTTCACCACGACCTGGTCGAACCAGCGACCGTTACCGACCACGTTCGTGTACAGGCGGACGAAGGGCTCGTACAGTTTCATCGCCTTGTCCAGGTTCTCGTTGTTGGCCTTGAGGATCTCGACGACGCCGTCGAGCTGTTCGAGCGCGGGACCGATGGCGGCCTCGTTGTCGCGCACGAGTCCGGTCAACTGCTGTGACAGGCGCTGTGTTCCGGTGAGCAACTGGGAAATCGACTGCTGACGGCTGTTGAGCTCACCGAGGAGCAGACCGGCGTCGCTGATCAGCCGGTTGAATTCGGCGTTGCGGTCGGCGAGGACCTTGGTGGTCTTGCCGGTCGCGTCGAACAACTTCTGCAGTTCCTGATCGCGGCTCGCGATGGTCTGCGACAGCCTGCTGACACCGTCCAGGGACGCGCGGATCTCCGTGGGTGTTCCCTCGAACGCCTGCGACAGCGTCACCATGCTCTGCGCGAGCTGGTCGGAGTCGATGTCGCCCACCGTCTCCGCGGCAGCCGAGAACGCTTCGATCACGTCGTACGGAGACGTGGTGCGGTCCAGCGGGATCGTGTCGCTCGGGTTCAGGGTGTCGGAACCGCGGGGGTCGAGGGCCAGGTACTTCTGGCCCAGGATCGTTTTGATCTGGATGGATGCCGATGTCTCGTTCCCGACCCACGCGTCCGACACCTTGAAGGCGACGTCCACGTGATCGCCGTCGAGTTCGACCGACGTGACCTTGCCGACCTTGACTCCGGCGATACGCACCTCGTTGGAGGGCTTCAGGCCCGCCGCCTCGGTGAATTCGGCGTGATACGTCGACCCGGCACCGATGAACGGCAACGAATCGAGGAAGAAAGCCGACAGGGTGGCCAACAGCACCACGAGAATGCCGAGGGCACCAGCCACTGCCGGGCTGCGACGTCTGCTCATCGTGTCTGCAACTCCTGTAGGCCGTCCTGTGTGCACCGTTTGGCCGAGTTCGTATACAGCGGCTGGTTGACGGTGGGCAAGCCCGTGGGCAGGTTCAGTTGGGGCGCGGTGCCTGGTCCTGCGACGATGTCGACTCCACAGAGGTAGAACTGGAACCAGGATCCGTAACTGGCTGCTCGGCCGAGCTTTTCGAGCTTCACCGGAAGCGTCTGGAGAACGCTGTTGACGGTGTCGGAGTTACGGTTCAACGTCGTCGCCAGCGTGTTCAGCGACGTGATGGATTCCTGGATGGACGGTCTGGTGGGTTCGAGCAGATCAGCCGTCGCGTCGGTGAGCCCCGCGAGAGACGTCACCGCCGAACCGACGGTTCCCCGCTCGTCGGCCAACCCCGTGACCAGCTGCTGGGTGTTGACGATCAACGAATCGAGTTGATCGTCACGCTGATTCACCGTGGCGAGCACGTCATTGAGGTTGTTGATCACGGCACCGATCACCCGATCCTTGTCGGCGACGGTGTTGGTGAGGCTGGCCGTGTTCTTGACGAGTTCCGTGATGGTTCCCGACTCGCCCTGGAACACCTGGATGATCTGGTACGACAGCTTGTTCACGTCGTCGGCGCTGAGAGTCTGGAACAGCGGCCGGAAGCCGTCGAACAGCGTGGTGAGGTTGACGGCAGGCTTGGTCCGTTCCATCGGAATGGTGTCGCCGCCGCTCATCTTCATCCCCTGCTGGCCCTCACCCTGTTCGAGCGCGATGTAGCGCTGCCCCACGAGGTTCCGGAAGCGGATGGTCGCGGTGGTGCTGGCAGGCAGCCAGTCCCGTTCCGACACCGTGAACTGGACCTCCGCTTCGCGGTCGTCGTGGATCGAGATCTTCTCGACCTGACCCACGCGCACACCGGCGATGCGGACCTCGTCGCCCTCGTTGAGAGAGGTGACGTCCGAGAAGATCGCGTTGAACTTGGTGCCACCGCCGCCGCCGAGGTTGGCGATGGTGGCGGCCAGCAGACCAGTCGCCAGGATGGTGACCACGGCGAACACGATCAGCTTGACCAATGGTGCGGTCAGGCCCCTCACTTGAAGCTCACCTCAGTCCCCCTCATGGTCGGCGCGCCGACGAGTGTCGTCCAACTCGGCACGTCCTCCGGCGCCATGCCGCCGGCCTCGCCGTAGACGACGTCCAACGTGTCCTGCTCCATCTTCGAACCCGCATAACTGGCAGGCGTGACCTCGGCTCCGTACCCCGGAACCTGATCGGGAACGCCGGCGGGCGCCGGGAAGAAATCGATGGTCGACGGGCCCGGGTTGCGCGAGGGCACCTGGTAGGCGCCGTCGTTGTAGGAAGACCCGCCCGGATACTGCGGGAACTTTCCACCCGGTGCGGTGACGTTGTCGTAGCACGCCGGTCCGCGGTCGTCGAGCAGGCGCGGCTCGTCCTGGTTGGGCACGTAGCGCCCCTTCGGGTTGACGAACTGCACGCTGGCACGCACACCCGGGTAAGGATCGTCCGGCGCCAGCAGCTCCCGGGCAACGGGTGCGGACTTCGCGAAGCCCGCGAACGTGCATTCGAAGCTCGGCGAGTAGCGGCCCAGGATCTGCAGCGCCTCACGCGAATCGGCGGCGATGCTGACGATCGATTCGGCGTTGGTCTGCAGCAGATCCGCGGTGCTCGATGCGGTTCCGGTCAGCGAGGCGAGCAGCGTGGAGATCTCACTCTGCTTCTCCACCACCGTGTTTCCGGTGGTACGCAGATTGTCGAGGGCGTTCACCAGATCGGGGGCCGCCTCCGAGTACGTCTGCGAGAAGTCCGCGAGTCCGCGCAGATCCTCCTGGATCGCAGGAAGTTCGGTGTTCAATCCGCCGAAGATCTCCTCGAGCCGATCCAGCGTGAGACCGATCTCCGCACCGCGGCCGCTCAGCCCCTGCGACAGCGCGCCGAGCGTGTTCGCCAGGTCCTGCGGCGGAATCGCCTGCAGCAACGGCAGCAGACCGTCCAGAACCTGGCCGACCTCGACGGCGTTCCCGCTCTTGTCCTGGCGCAGCGTGTCGCCGGCCTGGATCGGCGGCGCGGTGTCGCCCTCCGGAACGATCAGCGACACATAACGTTCGCCGAACAGCGTCTTGGGCAGCAGTCGTGCCGTCGCGTTGGACGGAATCAACTCGGCCTTGTCCGGCTGGATCGCGAGAGCCAGAGTGACCTCGCCCTCCTGAGAGGACGCCGAGCGCACCTCGCCGACGATGAGGCCACGGACCTTCACGTCCGCGTTGGGCGGCAGAGCATTTCCGGCGGTATCGGTGAGGAGGTCGATCTTGACGACCTTGGTGAACGTCTTGTTGAACATGCCGATGGTGAAGGCCAGGAACAGCGCGAGGACCAGGAAGAACACAAGCCCCAGCACCCGTCGGCCCACAACAGATGTCGTGTTGCTCATCCGGCCACCCTCACTGTGGTCGTCGTGCCCCAGATGGCGAGGCTGAGGAAGAAGTCGAGAACGGCGATGGTGACGATCGCGGTGCGGACCGCCCTACCCACGGCCACACCCACACCGGCGGGACCACCCGACGCGTGATAGCCGTAGTAGCAGTGGATCAGGATCAGCACGAAGGCGAAGATCAGCACTTTCGCGAACGAGTACAGGACGTCCTGCGGTGGCAGGAACAAGTTGAAGTAGTGGTCGTACGAACCGGTCGACTGCCCGTTGAACACGGTGCTGATGATTCGGGACGCGAGATACGCCGCGAGCAGACCGACGATGTACAGCGGGATGACGGCCACGAATCCCGCGATCATGCGGGTGGTCACGAGGAACGGCACACTCGGCACCGCCATGACCTCCAGCGCGTCGATCTCCTCCGAGATCCGCATGGCGCCCAGCTGCGCCGTGAAACCACAACCGACGGTGGCCGAGAGCGCGAGTGCCGCAACGATCGGCGCGATCTCACGGGTGTTCACGTAGGCGGACAGGAAGCCGGTGAGAACCGAGCTGCCGAGCTGTTCGAGCGCGGCGAAACCCTGTAGACCGACGACGACGCCGGTGAAACCGGACATCATGGCGATGACGCCGATGGTGCCGCCGATGACGGCGAGTGCGCCGCTGCCGAACGTCACCTCGGCGAGTAGACGGAGCACTTCCTTGCGGTAGTGCACGAGAGTGTGGGGCGACCAGGCAATGGCCCTGGCGTAGAACGACATCTGCTCGCCGGCCTTGTCGAGCACGTTCAGCGGCGCACGCCCCACGCGGCGCGCCACCATCAGAGTCCGGTCACCGCGTCCCTTGGCGATTGTCATCGGGTCACGATCCCTTCGCCGGAACGACCTGGAGGTACACCATGGTCAGGATCAGGTTCGCGAAGAACAGCAGCAGGAACGTGATCACCACCGACTGGTTCACCGCGTCACCGACGCCCTTGGGTCCGCCCTTCGGATGGAGTCCCTTGTACGCGGCAATGACACCGGCGATGACACCGAAGACGGCCGCCTTGAGCTCGCCGACCCAGATGTCGGGGAGCTGCGCGAAAGCCGAGAACGATGCCAGGTACGCACCGGGATTACCCCCTTGGAGGACGACGTTGAAGAAGTAGCCACCGGCGATACCGACCACCGACACGAGGCCGTTGAGCAGGATCGCGACGAGGACCATCGCGAGCACCCGAGGCACGACGAGTCGCTGAATCGGGTTGATACCGAGCACTTCCATGGCGTCGATCTCTTCGCGGATCGTCCGCGCACCGAGATCCGCCGTGACCGCCGAGCCCGCAGCTCCGGCCACCAGCAGTGCCGTCACCAGCGGGGAACCCTGCTGGATGACGGCGAGAACGCTGGCCGCTCCCGTGAACGACTCCGCACCGAGCTGCTTGATGAGCGATCCGGTCTGCAGTGACACCACTGCGCCGAACGGAATCGCGACCATCGCGGTGGGCAGAATCGTGACGCTGGCGATGAACCAGGCCTGTTCGATGAACTCACGGAACTGGAACGGCCGTTTGAACGTGTTTCGTGCGACGTCGACGAAGAGCTCGACGATGTTTCCGGCCTGCGTCAGCGCACCGTTGACCGGCCGCAAGACCGAGCTGCGGGTAACCCCCATCCGTTATGCCTACCCTTGCCCGTGAGTGGTGTTTTCGTATCCTTCACCCCGGTATGCGGGGATGACCTGCGTATCTTCCTGGCTGTATGCGTAGTCGTAGCCTCCGCCGCCGTTTCCGCCGGACGTCTCGTCGAGGCTTTCCTGGATGGCGATCTGAGCGTTCTCCGGCAGGGTGTGCATGATGTGGCGGACGCGTTCCTGCCGGCGGGCGACGGCCTGCCGGAACGGCATCCCCGGCGTCGCCTTCATCTGCGGAACGATGCCCTCGACGTCGTCGACACCACCGGCATGGTGCCCGGCGTCGACCATCGCCTGCTCCTGCGCCATCTGCGCCTCGTCCTTCTCCTCCGACATCCCGATCGGACCGATCATCGTGCCGTTCAGGAACTGCTTGACCACCGGCTCCTCACTGGTGAGCAACACCTCCCGCGGACCGAACATCACCAGATGCCGGCGGAACAACATCCCGATGTTGTCCGGCACCGTCCGCGCCAGATTGATGTTGTGCGACACGATCAGAATCGTCGCATCGATCTCCGCATTGATATCGATCAACGTCTGCGAAATGTAGGTGGTACGCACCGGATCCAGACCCGAGTCCGGCTCGTCCACCAGAATGATCTGCGGGTCCAACACCAGAGCCCGCGCCAAACCGGCACGCTTGCGCATACCACCGGAGATCTCACCCGGAAGCTTGTCCTCGGCCCCGAGCAGACCGACCAGCTCCATCTTCTCCATCACGATCTTGCGGATCTCGGACTCGGACTTCTTCGTGTGCTCCCGCAACGGGAACGCCACATTGTCGAACAGGTTCATCGACCCGAACAGCGCACCGTCCTGGAACAGCACCCCGAACAGTTTCCGGATCTCGTACAGCTCTTTGCTCGAGCACTCCAGAATGTTGGTGCCGTCGATCACGATCGATCCCTGCTCCGGGCGGAGCAAACCGATCAGCGACTTCAGGAACACCGACTTACCCGTACCCGACGGGCCCAGCAACGCGCTCACCTCACCGGCCGGAAGGGTCAACGTGACGTCCTGCCAGATCCTCTGTGAGCCGAACGACTTGGTCAGTCCCTCGACGGATACCTCGACTCCCACCATTACCTCCGCGACCGTCCGATGCACTCACCCCGTGTGGGTTGGGTCACTCTATCGCATCGGAGTGTTACCTGTGACAGGCTATGCTACTCATGAGTAAGAAAGGATGCCAACAGCGGGTCCCACAATGCAAAACAACACGTCTGAACTGGGATAACGGTAGCGAAATTTTTGGGCGCGCGTCCAGGTTTCGGCCACTATTCTCGACACTCCGGAGGCGTCCACAGACACGAAAAGAGGGCCACTCCCCACGGGTGGGGAGTGGCCCTCTTCGTCTGCTCGGTGAGCAGCGCGGGTGAAACCGTCTTACTTGACGGAGATCTTCGCGCCGGCAGCCTCGAGCTTCTCCTTGGCGGCGTCGGCCGCGTCCTTGGCAACCTTCTCCAGGATGGCCTTCGGAGCACCCTCGACGAGGTCCTTGGCTTCCTTCAGGCCGAGGCCGGAGACGACCTCACGGACGACCTTGATGACCTGGATCTTCTTGTCGCCAGCCGACTCGAGGATGACGTCGAACTCGTCCTGCTCCTCGACAGCCTCGGCAGCAGCCGGCGCTCCGCCTGCAGCAGCAACGGCAACCGGAGCGGCAGCGGTGACCTCGAAGGTCTCCTCGAACGCCTTCACGAACTCCGAGAGCTCGAGGAGGGTGAGCTCCTTGAACTGGTCCAACAACTCTTCGGTGCTGAGCTTCGCCATTGTGGCGGTCCTTCCTGTAAGTCCCATGTCGCTGATCCGCGACCGGGCGGGGTTATAGCAGTGATGCGCGGGTGCGGATCAGCTTTCGGCTGCAGCCTCGGCGGGAGCTTCGGCAGCTCCGCCTTCTGCGGCCTTCTTTTCCTGCAGTGCAGCAGCCAGACGGGCCACCTGCGAAGCAGGAGCGTTGAACAGGCCTGCGGCCTTTGCCAAGTTGCCCTTCATCGCGCCGGCAAGCTTGGCCAACAGGATTTCGCGGGACTCGAGGTCCGCGATCTTGTTGACCTCGTCCACGGACAGCGCAGCGCCGTCCATGTAGCCGCCCTTGATGATGAGCGCCTTGTTGTCCTTCGCGAAGTTCTTCAGAGCCTTCGCAGCATCGACGGGCTCGCCCTTGATGAATGCAATGGCGGTCGGACCGACGAAAAGGTCATCAAGGCCCTCGACGCCCGCCTCAGCAGCGGCACGCTTGACCAGGGTGTTCTTGGCGACGGAGTAGGTGGCACCTTCTCCGAGAGCGCGTCGCAGTGTCGTGATGTTGCCCACCGTCAGACCACGGTATTCCGTGATCACAGCAGCGGTCGAACCCTTGAACTGCTCGGTGATCTCCGCAACTGCGGAAACCTTCTCAGGCTTTGCCATACTTCGCCTCCTCTCATGACAGTCGTTATCCCACTTCGGAGCCGCTGCGCACCGCCGGGAATCCCGGAGCGCACAATCCACGACATGCAAAACGCCCCGGTGCAGGGCACACGGGGCGTGAAAGGAAGCCATTCGGTCAGCACGCAAACGCACGACCGATACGCATCCCCCTACCTCGTCCTCCTGCGTGGGCCGCCGGACATTCCCGGACTTTCAATCGCACCCTTGCGGGGGCGATCACCAACGGTCTTGGGTAGAACATGATTTGGGGTGAAGCTCGAATACTGCATTGAACTCCGCAGGACAGGCTACGGCATGTCCTGCGCTACCGCAAAATCGCGGCATACACCGCCCTCATGGCGAGTGACTCGGATCACTATCAATGCGGTGGTGTGGCTCATCAGACCCACCTCTCGATCAGTTACCTGTTATGTCAAGTCACACATATGGTCTAGCTTTTTCATATGACAATCCTCGAAGCCCGAGCCGTCGTGGCCGGTTCCCGAACGCGGCGATTCCTCGCGCTCGCCGTGATCTGCTTGGCCGAACTGCTCGTCGTGCTCGACAACACCATCGTCAACGTCGCGCTCCCCTCCATCGGTGTCGAACTCCGCACCAGCGTCAGCGGGCTCCAATGGGTCGTCGACGCCTACACCCTGACCTTCGCCGGCCTGCTGCTGGCGTTCGGCAACCTCGGCGACCGCTTCGGTCGCCGACGCGTCATGGTCATCGGGTTGATCGGCGTCGCCGTCATGTCGATCGCCGGCGCCAACGCCGAGAGTCTCGGCCAGGTCATCGCAGCCCGCGCGGCGATGGGCGTCTTCGCCGCCGCCGTCTTTCCCGCGACCCTCGCGCTCATCATCAACATCTTCACCGACGTGCGGGAACGGGCGCTGGCCATCGCCGCCTGGACCGCGATGGCCGGGTTCGCGATCGCCATCGGGCCGATGGCCGGCGGCTGGTTGCTCGAGCACTTCAGCTGGCACTCGGTCTTCTGGATCAATGTGCCGATCGCAGTCTTCGCTGCGGCGGCAACGCTGCTGCTGGTGCCGGAATCGCGCGCGTCCGTCGTCGGACGCATGGACCTCGTCGGAATCGCCGCCTCGATCATCGGAATCACCGTGCTCGTGTGGGCGATCATCGAGGCCCCTCACCACGGTTGGACGTCGTCCGTCACGGTCGGCGCCGTCGCCCTCGCGATCGCCGTCCTCCTCGGTTTCGTCCTCTGGGAGCTGCGCACCGAACACCCGATCCTCGACCTGCGGCTGTTCCGCAACCGCAGGTTCTCGCTGCCCGCCCTCGCGATCGCGATCGGCTACTTCTCCATGTTCGGGTTCCTGTTCCTCATCACCCAGTACTTCCAGGGGGTCCGCGAGTACACACCGTTCGAGTTCGGTGTCGCCTCGCTACCGTTCGCGGTGTCCGTGGCGGTCGGCGCGCCCGTCGCCACACTCCTCGCCCAGCGGATCGGGACGACTCCCGTGATCGTGTTCGGACTTCTCCTCACCGGAGTCGGCCTCTACCTCGGCGGTCAGGTGGCCGTCGACAGCAGCTATCTGACGGACGTCCTGCCGTCGATGGTGTCGATGGCACTCGGGCTGGCGATCGTGCAGGGTCCCGCGACCGAATCGATCATGGCGTCGCTGCCCCTCGACGAGGCGGGAGAGGGATCGGCGGTGAACGACACGACCAGGGAGATCGGGGGGACACTCGGTGTCGCCGTGCTCGGATCGATCGTCGCCTCGTATTACGCCACGACGATGAGTCCGCTGCTCGAGCGGATCCCGGCGACCTTGATGAACGAGGACGAGAAGGGGTTCGCAGGGGCCACGGTTCTGAGTGTGCTGGAGATCCGTAAACGGGAAATCCCGCCGTTCCTCGAACAGCAGCGTGAAAATCTCATCCTCACCATGAAGACGACGGTGCTGCAGGGCTCGCACACCGCGTCGCTCGTCGCGGCAGGCGCCGTCGTCGTCTGCGCGGTGGTCGTTGCGATCTTCATCCCGTGGGCGCCGGCGCGCACGGATTCCGTGATGCTCGCCTGGCGGAAGAAGCCCGCACCGGGGCCGGACGACGAAGACTGACCCGGAAAAGCAGTTCGGCCGGTACGGAAGATTCCGTACCGGCCGAACTGTGTGAAGCGAGACTTACGCGTCGGCATCCTCGAGAAGGTTGCGGGTGCGGTTCGGGTCCACCGGGATGCCCGGGCCGGTGGTGGTCGAAACGGTGACCTTCTTGACGTAGCGGCCCTTCGCGGAGGACGGCTTCGCACGCAGGATCTCGTCCAGCGCGGCGCCGTAGTTCTCCACCAGCTTGGCGTCGTCGAACGACGCCTTGCCGATAACGAAGTGCAGGTTGGCCTGCTTGTCGACGCGGAAGTTGATCTTTCCGCCCTTGATGTCCGCGACAGCCTTCGTGACGTCAGCCGTCACGGTGCCGGTCTTCGGGTTCGGCATCAGGCCACGCGGTCCGAGGACGCGGGCGATGCGGCCGACCTTGGCCATCTGATCGGGAGTCGCGATGGCGGCGTCGAAATCGAGCCATCCGCCCTGGATCCGCTCGATGAGGTCCTCGGCGCCGACGGCGTCGGCTCCAGCGGCCTCCGCCTCGGCGGCCTTCTCACCGACGGCGAACACGATGACGCGGGCGGTCTTACCGGTGCCGTGCGGCAGGTTGACCGTGCCGCGGACCATCTGGTCCGCCTTGCGGGGGTCGACGCCCAGACGGACGGCAACCTCGACGGTCGCGTCCATCTTGCTCGACGACGTCTCCTTCGCCAGCTTCGCAGCCTGCAGCGGGCTGTACAGCTTGTCGAAGTCGATCTTCTCAGCGGCGGCGAGATACGCCTTGCTGCGCTTTGCCATTTCTTCTGTCCTAACTTCTCACCGCAGTGTGCTTCTTGCCTGCGGTGGTGAATGGTTCAGTAGTGGTCGGGGCCTGGCCGGCCCTCCCACGATTTCTCGACGGCGGTGTCGTCAGGTGATCAGGGTGACTCAGCCGTCGACCGTGATACCCATCGAGCGTGCGGTGCCGGCGATGATCTTCGCGGCCTGCTCGATGTCGTTCGCGTTGAGGTCTTCCTGCTTGGTCTTCGCGATTTCGCGCACCTGGTCCATGGTCACGGAAGCAACCTTGGTCTTGTGCGGCTCGCCGGAGCCCTTCTGCACGCCAGCAGCCTTGAGCAGCAGCTTCGCAGCCGGAGGGGTCTTCAGCTTGAAATCGAAGGTCCGGTCTTCGTAGACCGAGATCTCGACCGGCACCACGTTGCCGCGCTGGGACTCAGTCGCCGCGTTGTAGGCCTTGCAGAACTCCATGATGTTCACGCCGTGCTGACCAAGCGCGGGACCCACGGGCGGTGCAGGGTTAGCCTGACCGGCCTGGATCTGAAGCTTGATGAGCCCTGCGAGCTTCTTCTTCTTGGGGGGCATCTCGAATTCCTAATTCTTGCTGGGTGTGTTTCTTGCTACTGCAGTGCAAGTGTGTGGCGCTAGATCTTCGCGACCTGCGTGAAGGACAACTCGACCGGGGTCTCGCGACCGAAGATCGAAACCAGGACCTTGAGCTTCTGCTGCTCGGCGTTGACCTCGCTGATGCTGGCGGGCAGCGTGGCGAACGGGCCGTCCATGACGGTGACCGACTCGCCGACCTCGAAGTCGACCTCGATGAGCGGCTTCGCGAAGCTTTCGCCGCCGGTCTCCCCGCCCGCAACGGTTGCCGCGGCGGTCTGCTTCTTCTGCTCCTGCTGCGGGAGCAGGAACTTGGTCACCTCGTTGAGGGTCAGCGGGGACGGCCGCGACGTGGCGCCGACGAATCCGGTGACGCCGGGCGTGTTGCGCACAGCTCCCCAGGACTCGTCGTTGAGATCCATGCGGACCAGGATGTAGCCGGGCAGAACCTTGCGGTTGACCTGCTTGCGCTGTCCGTTCTTGATCTCGGTGACCTCTTCGGTGGGAACTTCCACCTGGAAGATGTAGTCGCCGACGTCGAGGTTCTGAACACGGGTCTCGAGGTTGGCCTTGACCTTGTTCTCGTAGCCCGCGTAGGAGTGGATGACGTACCAGTCACCGGGGGCGCGACGCAGCGCGGCCTTGAGTTCCGCAACGGGATCCTCGGGCTCTTCAGCGGTCACAGCCTCTTCAGCGGTCACAGCCTCTTCAGCGGTCACAGCCTCTTCAGCGGTCACAGCCTCTTCGGAGGTCTCGGCCTCTTCGGAGGTCTCGGCCTCTTCGGCGGGCGTCTCGTCGACGTCGACCTCGTCGGCCGGGGCGTCCTCGGTTACGTCGTCACCGACGATTTCCGCGGCTTCGGTGCCCTCCTCGGCAGCCTCGACATCCACTTCGGCTGCCGCCTCGGCAGAAACACGCTCTTCGGCCAAGGCCTCATTCGTGTCGTTCTCGGGGGTGCTCACTGGGGCACTCGCTTCCTCTCGTCACTCACATACTTCGGATCCACCGGGGCGGATTCCGTCAACCGAACAACCAGGTGACGCCTTTGATGACCGCCAGATCCAACACTCCGATGAACGTCACCATGAACACCACGAATACCAGGACGACGCTGGTGTAGGTGATCATCTGCTTGCGATTGGGCCAGATGACCTTGCGGAGTTCGGCGATGACCTCGCGGAAGAACCTGCGCAGGCGCTTGAAGATGTTCTCCTTGCGCGGCTTGTCGGCGCGATCCTTCTTTGCCGGCCTGACCGTGGTGGCCGTCTCCGACTTCGAGCGTTCCGGTGACTTCACGGAACTCGCGGCGACCTCGGTACCTGCCGGCGAACGACGGCCCTGGCGCTTACCGCTGGGCTTACCCGAGGGAGTGGCGGAACGCGTGGTGGCGTCGGCCGCGGTGTCGTCGGCACCGTCCGGGCGCGTCGACCCTGCAGTGTCGCCGTCGCGCTTGGCGCGCTCCTCGCTCACGTCGTTCCTCTCAGTCGCTGGCATCCGGGGGCAGGGGCGACAGGACTTGAACCTGCAACCTGCGGTTTTGGAGACCGCTGCTCTGCCAGTTGAGCTACGCCCCTTTGGTCGGGAGACCTGATCCGAAACTAGCCTCGGACCAACTCTTGACCGACCTCTCTGTGATCACATGACACGCGCGCCACCCTTGCCGGCCGAACAGCGCCGTAGGGCAGCGCGCAGCGCTGAGTAATCCCAGAAATCTCAGTATACTTCAAAGCCCCGGAACAAACCCAATCCACCCGGCTGTCAGGCCAGACGGACCGTTGCGGTGGCGCGACCGAAGATCTTCTTTCCCTCGGAGCGCGCCACGATCGCGACTACTGCTGTTTTGCTTTCCTCGTCGAGCGACTTCACCTTACCGGTGTACTCGACCTGCGCGGCCTCGTCCTCACGGACGTAGACCGAACTCGTGAAACGAACGTTGTATTCCTTGACTGCACCCGGATCGCCGAGCCAGGACGTGACGAAACCGCCGCCGAGACCCATGGTGAGCATTCCGTGCGCGATCACGTTGTCCAGACCGGCGAGCTTGACGACCTCGTCGCTCCAGTGGATCGGGTTGGGGTCGCCGGACACGCCCGCGTAGTTGACCAGGTCGCCACGCGTGAGCTTCACGATGCGCTCGGGGAGTTCCTCACCCACCGAGACGTCCTCGAACTTACGAAGCGCCATGCATGATCACGTCCTTGACTGCGTGAGCGATGTTCTCGTCGACCTCGCCACCGGTACGCGCGACCAGTGTCGTCCACGTGGTCTGGACCAGCTCGTCGTACTGATCGGTGACGATGTTCTTGGTGACGATGATGTCGCTGCCACCCATCTGGCGGAACGACTCCAGGTACACGTCACAGACCAGACGGTCGCCGACCTTGATCGGCTTGTGGAACTCGAGCCGCTGGTCGGTCTGGAGGATCTGGCTCGGGTCGTAACCGGTGACGATCTCCTTGAAGAGACGTCCCTGGGCGATGATGCCGACGAGCGAGATGAACGTCAGAGGAGCGAGGAGGCCGTCGTAGCCGAGGCCCTTGGCGGCGTCCTCGTCGTGGTGAGCGGGGTGCCAGTCCTGCACGGCACGCGCGTACTCGCGCACCTTCTCGCGTCCGACCTCGTAGAAGTCGTCGACGCGGTAGTGGTGCCCGACCATCGCGAGTGCGTGCGCGGCAGGATCGGCAGGTACAGCCGCGGGCTCGTAAGCCTCTGTCTCTGTCACAGTGTCAGTCACGCGAAAGAACCTCTTCTACCCTTGACGTCAGCGCGTGAGGGCAGCCTAGAGGACTCCCTTCGCGAACGCAGTCCTAGTTCCGGACCGTGTTACTTGGACTCGCGGTGCGACTGGTGAGTTCCGCAGTTCGGGCAGAACTTCTTGATCTCCAGGCGATCGGGGTCGTTGCGCCGATTCTTCTTGGTGATGTAGTTACGGTGCTTGCATACCTCGCAGGCCAAAGTGATCTTGGGCCGAACGTCAGTCGAGGAGGCCACGGGATGCCTTCTTTCGGGTGAATCTGATTACGAACAATCAGGGTGGATCATGCATATTGTGTAGCGGTGACCGGACTTGAACCGGCGACGCAACGATTATGAGTCGTTTGCTCTACCAACTGAGCTACACCGCCTCGGTGTCGAGTGTCGCGCACGAAGCGCTCCACTTCAATCCAGCGAGCCCCCTAACGGAATCGAACCGTTGACCTTTTCCTTACCATGGAAACGCTCTGCCGACTGAGCTAAGGGGGCGTGCTTCGCTCGCACATCGCTGTGCGCTGAAGCCTTGACGAGATTACACAGAGTTCGCGTCCAGAACCAAATTGCCTGGTCAGTCGCTTTGGTCAGCCACCGCACCCGACAGTTCGGGGCGGCGACCGCGCCGGGGACGCAGGGACCTGCCGGGTCCACGAACGACAGAACCCCGGTGAGCTCTCGCTCACCGGGGTTCTGTGTGTGGCAGATGTAGGATTCGAACCTACGTAGGCATAAGCCGACGGATTTACAGTCCGCTCCCATTGGCCGCTCGGGCAATCTGCCGGGGTTGCAAGAGGAGCGCGAAATCTGTGCGAAATCGCTCTCCGCTGCGGAAAGAAGAATACAACGAACGGCCCCCCGTTTTGCAAACCGGGTGGATACGGGCGGTTGCGAACCGATAGCGTCGGATCTGCCCGCCGGCATTCGGCGGGCCTCCGGCCGGATCGCGGCGGGGAGAACTAGACGTAACCGGGAGTGTGAAGTGGCTGATTCGTCCTTCGATGTGGTGAGCAAGGTGGAGCGTCAAGAGGTGGACAACGCCCTGCATCAAGCCGGTAAGGAGCTGTCGACCCGGTTCGACTTCCGGAACACGGGAGCATCGATCGAGTGGTCCGGCGAGGAAACCATCACCCTGACGGCCGACACCGAGGAGCGACTGCTCGCCGCCCTGGACGTCTTCAAGGAGAAGTTGATCCGGCGTGACATCTCCCTCAAGGCGTTCGACGCGGGCGAGCCGGCGCAGTCCGGGAAGATCTACAAGCTGTCCGGCAGCCTCGTTCAGGGCATCACGACCGAGAACGCGAAGAAGATCACCAAGAAGATCCGCGACGAGGGCCCCAAGGGCGTCAAGGCGCAGATCCAGGGTGAGGAACTGCGAGTGAGCAGCAAGAAGCGCGACGACCTCCAGGCCGTCATTTCGCTGCTGAAGGGCGAGGACTTCGGGATCGCGCTGCAGTTCGTGAACTACCGCTAGAGGCGCTCCGCGCCTGTGCGTGGCCCACGAGTCCCTGCACTCGTCGACCACTCACAGGCGGCGAAGCCGCCTACATCCCCGCCATCCGCTCGAGCCGCTCGATCCGCTCGGCCATCGGGGGGTGGGTGGAGAACATCCGGCTGACCTTCTCGCCGGTGCGGAACGGGTTGGCGATCATAAGGTGCGACTGCGCGGCGAGCTGCGGCTCCGGCGGCAGCGGCGCGGCCTGGGTGCCCTGCTCCAGCTTCCGCAGTGCTGACGCCAGCGCCAGGGGGTCGCCGGTGAGTTCGGCGCCCGACTGGTCGGCCTGGAACTCCCGGGACCGCGACACAGCCAGCTTGACGACGGTCGCGGCGATGGGGCCGAGCAGCGACACCAGCAGCAGAGCGATCGGGTTGGCGCCCTGTCCCCCGCCGCGCCCACCGAACATGTTGGCGAACATGGCGAAGTTCGCGAGCCCCGACACGACGGCGGCCATGGCGCCGGCGACCGACGAGATGAGGATGTCGCGGTTGTAGACGTGTGACAGCTCGTGCCCGAGCACAGCCCGGAGTTCCCGCTCGTTGAGGATCTGCAGGATGCCGCTGGTGCAGCAGACCGCCGCGTGGCGTGGACTGCGCCCGGTGGCGAACGCGTTGGGCGCGCTGGTGGGGCTGATGTAGAGCCGGGGCATCGGCTGGTGCGCGGTGGTCGCCAGCTCCCGGACGATGCGGTAGATGACCGGCGCCTGCACCTCGGTGATCGGCTGAGCGTGCATGGCCTTGAGCGCCATCTTGTCGCTGTTGAAGTACACGTACGCGTTCATTCCGACCGCGAACACGATGGCCAGCAGCAGGATCGTCGGGTTGCGGAACAACGCGCCGATGAACACGATCAGCGCCGACATGCCGACCAACAGAACCAGCGTCTTCGCCCCGTTTGCGTAGCGCACGTCACGCCTTCCTTGTCGTTGTCACCCGATCACGATCGTCCGAGATTTGGGGATCTTGATCATTCAACGAAACACGGTGGCGGGACGGTTCCCGTTCGCACGACGAGAAATCGGGTGATGACGAGTTCAGGTACTGACGATACGGCTCAGCCGACGCGCTCGATCGTGTAATCGACGAGCTTCACGAGGGCGTCGTTGGCCGGGCCCTGCGGCAGCTCGGCGAGCTGCCCGCGCGCCTGGACGGCGAACTCCTCGAGCTTCGACTTCGCGGCCGCCATGCCGGGTGACCGTTCGAGGAGCGCGAGCGCTTCCGCGACGTCGTCGTCGTCGGTGACGGGACCGTCGAGAAGCACGCGCAGCCGGTCGGCCTCGGGCCCCTCGTCACGCAGCGCGTACAAGACGGGCAGCGTGTGCACACCCTCGCGCAGGTCGGTCCCGGGGGTCTTGCCGGACTGGGCGGACACCGAGGAGATGTCGATGATGTCGTCGGAGATCTGGAATGCGGTGCCCACGGCGTCGCCGAGTCGTTCGAGCCGCTTCACGTGATCGGCGTCCGCACCGGAGAAGGTGCCGCCGAAGCGCCCGCACGCCGCGATCAGCGAGCCCGTCTTCTCCCAGACCACCTTGAGGTAGTGCTCGACCGGATCCTGCTCGCCGCGAAGCCCGATCGTCTCGCGCATCTGGCCGGTGACGAGTTCGGCGAACGTCTCGGCGATGATGCGCACCGCCTCGGGTCCGAGGGTGGAGACGAGACGCGACGCGTGGGCGAACAGGTAGTCGCCGGCGAGGATCGCGACGCTGTTGCCCCACCGCGCATTCGCGCTGGGTGCGCCGCGGCGCATCGACGCCTCGTCCATCACGTCGTCGTGGTACAGCGTCGCGAGGTGGACCAGTTCGACGACCGTGGCCGCCGTGACCACCGACGGGTCGGAGGCCTTCGGTCCGAGCTGCGCGGTGAGCACCGTGAACAGCGGGCGGAAACGCTTACCCCCTGCCTTCGCGAGGTGCAATGCGGCCTCCGTCAGGAAATCCTCCCCGTCGGAGAGCTCACTGACCAGCAGTTCCTCGACCTGCTTCAGTCCTTCACGGACCGTGGCAGCAAGCTGCGGGTCGCCGAGATCGATCCCGGCGACCGTAGTGCCCACTACAGCGTCGGCAGCGGTGTGTGCTGCGCCCTCGGTGCTCACGTTCTCAGTACCCATTCCTGTCGTCAGTGACGGCTCGGTTCCCGCGCCGTCGGTGACGGCTCGGGTACCACGGTAGTGAACCTAGCGGTTCCACTGCCCGTCGGCCTCGTCGCCGTGCCGATGCACCGCTCACCGTGGTCGCGACGACGAAGCCGGACAAGGAGGGAAGTCGAAGCCTGACAGGATGTAGGTGTGGTTGCAGCAGAACAGTCGCCCGCGGGATCCCCGCTTCCCACCGCCACCGACGTCCTGGTCGTCGGTGCTGGTCCGGCCGGTTCCTCGGCCGCCGCGTGGGCGGCGCGAGACGGCCGCGACGTGGTCCTCGCCGATGCGGCCGTGTTCCCCCGCGACAAGACGTGTGGCGACGGCCTCACCCCGCGCGCCGTCGCCGAACTCGATCACCTCGGTCTCGGCGACTGGGTGCGGTCGAAAGGCACCAACCGCGGGCTGAGGCTCAGTGGTTTCGGGCAGGAGCTCGAACTCGAGTGGCCGGGCCGGTCCTTCCCGGCGGTCGGCAGCGCGGTGGCCCGCACCGAGCTGGACGACAAGATCCGTGCCACCGCGGTCGACGCCGGAGCCGTCATGGTGCAGGGCGCCAAGGCGATCGGCGTCGAACGGGACGGCGACCGGGTGACGGCGGTGACCCTGAAGACGTCCGGGGGAACCCACACCATCGGCTGCCGGACGCTGATCGTCGCGGACGGCGTCCGGTCCACGCTGGGCAAGCAACTGGGCAGGCAGTGGCACCGGGAGACGGCGTACGGCGTGGCCGCCCGCGCCTACATCGCCACCCACCGCAGCGCCGACCCGTGGATCACCTCGCACCTCGAACTGCGCGACGGCGCGGGAACGCTGCAGTCGGGCTACGGCTGGGTGTTCCCCCTCGGCACCGGCGAGGTGAACATCGGCGTCGGCACCCTGGCCACCGCCAAACGTCCCGCCCCGGGAGCCCTGCGACCGCTGCTGGACCTGTACACGGCGCAGCGGCGCGCCGAATGGAACTGGGACGGGGAGTTGCGGGCGGTCGCGTCCGCCCTGCTGCCGATGGGCGGTGCGGTGTCGCACATCGCGGGCCGGAACTGGGCGATCATCGGCGACGCGGCGGCGTGCGTGAATCCGCTGAACGGCGAGGGCATCGACTACGGGCTCGAGGGCGGGCGCCTGGTCGCGGAGATCCTCGACGCCGAAGACCTGACGCACCTGTGGCCGTTGATTCTCCGGGAGCGGTACGGCCGCGCGTTCTCCGTCGCACGGCGGCTCGCCGGACTGCTGACCGTTCCCCGGGTGCTGCCGGCGTCCGGTCCGGTGGCGATGCGCTCACGCGCGCTGATGACCGTCGCGGTCCGTGTCATGGGCAACCTGGTCACCGAGGAGGACAGCGACCTCACGGCCCGCGCGTGGCGGGCGTCCGGCCGGGTGTCGCAGAAGGCCGATTCGCGGCCGCTGTTCGGCTGAGGTTCAGCGGGTGGCGCGATGCAGCGCCACCACACCACCGGTGAGGTTGCGCCACTGCACGTTCCGCCACCCGGCGGCCTCGATGCGCTGCGCCAGTTCCTCCTGGGTCGGCCACGCGCGGATCGATTCCGCGAGGTACACGTAGGCGTCGGGGTTGCTGCTGACGGCCCGCGCGACCCGCGGCAGCGCCTTCATCAGGTACTCCATGTAGACCGTGCGGAACGGCACGAACACGGGGGTCGAGAACTCGCTCACGACGAGGCGCCCGCCGGGCCTGGTGACCCGGGCGATCTCGCGGAGCCCGGCGTCGAAGTCGGAGACGTTGCGCAGCCCGAAGGAAATCGTCGCGGCGTCGAACACGGCGTCGGCGTAGGGCAGGTGCATCGCGTCGCCGGCGACCATCGGGACGCGGCGTCCGATGCCGGCCTGCAGCATGCCCTTGGAGAAATCGGTGGCCACACACCAGGCGCCCGACCGTCCGAGTTCGACGGTCGACACCCCGGTGCCCGCGGCGAGGTCGAGAACCCGCTCCCCCGGTTTCAACGCCAGCGCGGAGCGCGTCGCCTTGCGCCAACTGCGGTCCTGACCGAACGACAGAATCGTATTGGTGAGGTCGTAGCGCTTTGCGACGCCGTCGAACATCGACGCGACCTCGTGCGGATCCTTTTCGAGCGACGCCCGCGAACCGTGTGTAGTTGCCACGCCCGAAACGCTACCAACCGCGCCCGGCACCGCTGTCGGCGCCGGGCGCGGTGGGAGGGTGGTCACTTCTTGGAGACCCGCACCAGCTTCTTGTTGACGAATTCGTCCATTCCCCACGGGCCGAGTTCGCGGCCGACGCCGGAGCGCTTCACGCCGCCGAACGGCAGTCCGGGAAGCGTGGTGCCGTGCTCGTTGACGAAGGCCATGCCGACGTCGAGCCGGTCGGCGACCTCGCGTGCCCCGTCGAGGTCGGTGCTCCACACGGATCCGCTGAGACCGTAGGCGGAGGAGTTGGCGAGTTCCACGGCCTCGTCGGCGGAGGCGACCTTGTAGACGACGCCGACCGGGCCGAACAGTTCCTCGCTGTACGCCCGCATCTCGGGAGTCACGTCGACGAGCAGGGTCGGCTCGACGTACGAGCCCGGTCCGTCGATCTTTTTGCCGCCTGCGAGGAGGGTCGCGCCCTTGGCGACGGCGTCCTCGATCTGCTCGACGAGCGAATCCGCGGCACTCTGCGAGGACAGCGGCCCGAGGACGGTCTTGGCGTCGAGGGGATCACCGGTCGGGGTGGCCTTGAACGACTCGGCGAGCTTCGAGACGAACTCGTCGTAGTTCGGTTCGGTCACGATGAATCGCTTCGGCGAGTTGCAGGCCTGGCCGGCGTTGGACAGGCGGGCCCGGGTTGCCGTCTTCACGGTGGCATCCATGTCGTCGGTGTCGAGGACGACGAAGACGTCGGAGCCGCCGAGTTCGAGCACCACCTTCTTGAGGTTGCGGCCCGCCGTCTCGGCGACGCTGGTCCCGGCCCGCTCACTGCCGGTGAGGGAGACGCCCTGCACGCGCGGGTCGGCGATCATGTCGGCGATCTGCTCGTTGGTGGCGAAGACGTTGATGTATGCGTCTTCGGGGAGACCGGCCTGCCGGAAGATCTCCTCCATCAGCAGCGCCGACTGCGGACAGTTGGGGGCGTGCTTGAGCAGCACCGTGTTGCCGAGCATGAGATTCGGGGCGGCGAAGCGGGCGACCTGGTAGTACGGGTAGTTCCACGGCATCACGCCGACGAGCGCACCGATCGGCCTGCGGTAGACCACGGATTCGTCCGCGCCCGGCACGTCGAGCCGTTCCGCTTCGAGCAGTGCGGGGCCGTTGTCCGCGTAGTAGCGGTAGATCGCCGAGGAGAGCTTGACTTCGCCTATGGCCTCCCGGACGGGTTTGCCCATCTCGAGGGCGATCATCCGCGCGAGTTCGTCTTCACGCTCCGCGTAGAGATCGGCGGTTCGGCCCAGAATCCGGGCGCGCTCGTCCGCCGGCGTGGTTCGCCACGTGAGATATCCGCTGTGGGCGCGTGCCAGGGCCGACTCCACTCCTGCATCGTCCAAGGTCGTGAATTCCCGGACGGTTTCGCCGGTCGCGGGATTGACAGTTTTGTACTTGGCCATGGTTCGGGCAACGACGGACCGCGGCCGGGGAATTCCCCCACCGACCACATCGCGGGCCGCTCTCTCACCCCGTGAGACGGTCCCGGGCTCAGGCCGCCCGGGATTCGCGAAGGCCCGATCCGCCGGCGACCTCCGCGTAGTGGCCCAGCAGTTCGTCGCAGATCGCGGGCCACGTGCGGTGCAGCACCGACTGCCGGGCGGCCTCCCCGAAGCGGGCCCGCATCCGGCGGTCCCGCAATGCGTCGACGGCGCTCGGGAGCAGTTCGCCGAACCGGTCGACGGGAAGCAGGTAGCCGTTGCGGCAGTGCGCGACCAGATCACGTGGGCCACCGGCATCCGGTCCGATCACCGGCACACCGCTCGCGAGCGCTTCCTGGACCGCCTGGCAGAACGTCTCGTGCTCGCCCGGGTGGACGAACACGTCCAGGCTCGCGTAGGCCTCGGCGAGTTCCACACCCCCGAGCTGACCGGTGAAGACCGCGTCCGGCATCAGCTGTTGCAGTCGCGCCCGCTCCGGACCGTCGCCGACGATCACCAACCGGACGCCGGTGTCGTCCGCGAGGGCGGCGAGCCGCTCGACGTGCTTCTCCGGCGCGAGCCTGCCGACGAATCCGACGACCAGCCGGTCGGAGCCCCGCAACCAGGAGTCCCGCAGGCCGGTGTTGCGACGGGACGGCGCGAAGCGGGTGGTCTCCACCCCGCGCGCCCAGCGGTGGACCCTCGGAATGCGCTGTTCGGCGAGCGCCTCGACGGCCGACGTGGACGGCGCGAGGGTGCGGGTGCAGCCCTTGTGGATGCGACGCGTCCAGGCCCACGCGGCCCGGCTCGTGATGCCGAGGCCGTAGCTCTCGGCGAAACCGGCCACGTCCGTCTGGTACACCGCGACGGTGGGGACGTCGAGCCGGTGCGCCGCCCCGAGCCCGCCGGCCCCGAGCAGGAACGGCGACGCCAGATGCACGACGTCGGGGCCGAACGCGCGCAACGCGGCGGTGAGTCCCGGCTGCGGCAGTCCCACGGGCAGCGAGCTGACCTTCGGGACCATCACGGCAGGCACCCGGTGGACGGGCACGCCTTCGTGTTCGGTCGGCGCCGACGTCTGCGACCCGACCGTGTCCGGGGCGACGACCATCGCCTGGTGTCCGGTGCGCTGCAGGTGGTCGAGAACCCGCAGCACCGAGTTGGTCACACCGTTCATGTTGGGCAGGAACGACTCCGCAACGATGGCTACTCTCACGCGCTCAGCGTGGCAGTGCTCGTGGTCACAGCAGCGAGATCGACATGACGGTCGCGCGAAGTTCCGGGAAACTCAGGATGACGCTGCCGGCGAGGACACCGCCTGGTCTTCCCTCCGCCGGAGATACCAGATCAGTGGGCCCGCGATCAGCCACGTCACGACGATCAGCGAGCCCGCCGGCACGACGGCGACACTGGCGTCGCGTCCGGACACCCGCACCAGGTCGGGGTCGCTGCGCGCGTACTCGACGTCGATCCGCTGGCCCACGGTGAGTTTGGTCGGGTACAGGACACCGAGTTCGGGGTTGTGCGTCACCCCGTCCGGGGTCACGAAGCTGATGGCCGAACGCAGCGATCCCGCCGACAGCACCTCCGCCGTGGCCACGCCCCGGTCGGATTCGATGGTGTGGTCGTTGCGCCAGGCGGCGAGGACGAGGAGCACGGCCAGGACGGAGATGCCGATCGCCGCCACCAGCACGCCGCGCCGGACGCGCCGAGTCACCCGCGCATTCACAACTGTGCCCGCACCGCGGCGTGCAGTTCGCGCAGCCCGGAGCGTTCGGTGGTCACCTCGAGCACCCGGATTCCGCGGTCGCCGGGAACGTCGGGTGTGCTCAGCAGCGTCGACAGCTCACCCAGACCCACGAGGTGGTGCTCGACCCGGTAGGCGGCGCAGAGTGCAGCGAGGTCCATTCCGTGCGGAGTGCCGAAGACCCGCTCGAAGACCCCCGCGTACTGGGGATCGCCCTGCTCGAGCAATTCGAAGATGCCGCCGCCGTCGTCGTTGGCCACCACGATCGTCAGGTCCCGGGGCCGCGGCTCCCCGCTGCCGATGAGCAGGCCGGAGGCGTCGTGCAGGAACGTGAGGTCGCCGAGCAGGGCGACGGTGCGCCCCTCCTCGTAGGCGAGCGCGGCGCCGACGGCCGCGGACACGGTGCCGTCGATGCCGGCGACGCCCCGGTTGGACAGCACCCGGATCTTCGGCGCCGGATAGCTGACGAGTGCCGCGTCCCGGACGGGGTTGGACGCCCCGAGCAGCAGCTGGTCACCGTCGGTCAGCGCGTCCATCACGGCGGCGGCCACGTGCAGTCCCGTCGCCTTCAGGTGGGCGGCGAGTTGGGCGCGCACCGCCTTGTCGGTGTGCTCGGACAGCGTGCGGCACCGGCCGATCCAGGCCCGGTCGGGTTCACCGGAGACGACCGCGCGGGTTCCGGTGGCCAGCACGTTGCCGGAGACGTCGGGCCATCGGGGGCCGGTGGTGAGCGCGTACACGGCCACCGCCGGGTCCGCGAGGACCTTCGACACCGACCGGTGCAGGGTGGGGCGTCCGGTGATGACGGCCTGCCGCGGTTTGAGCTGCGGAAGCGCCATCGGGTGCACCGGGATGCCGTGCAGCGGCGCCGTCGGCTCCGCGACCGTCGGAAGTCCGGCGAGCTCGGGTCGCAGCGCGGACCCGTGCCCGGAGATCACGATGGTGTCGGGAGTGATGTCGAGGTCCATCGGCACGTCGAGCGTCGCGTGCTGGGTGGTGGTCCACGCCGCGCCTCCCGGTCGTCCCTGCGGGACCGGGCCCTGCGCGTGGACGTCGGGAACGAGCGGTTCACGGAGCGGGATGTCGAAGTGCACTGGGCCGGCGTTTCCCGACCTGGTGCCGCGGGCCGCGGCGAGGACCCGGCACACGGCCGACCGCCACTGGCTGTTCTGCCCGGCGTCGTCCTCCGCCAGCCCCAGGCTGATCGTCGCGCGGACCTGGCTGCCGAACAGTCCGAGCTGCTCGATGGTCTGGTTGGCGCCGGTGCCGAGCATCTCGTACGGACGGTTGGCGCTGAGCACCACGAGCGGCACCCGGGCGTAGTTCGCCTCGAGGACCGCGGGTCCGAGATTGGCCACAGCGGTGCCGGACGTCATGACGATAGGGACCGGGCGCCTGCCGGCCACGGCCAGGCCGAGGGCGAGGAAACCCGCGGTGCGCTCGTCGATGCGCATGTGCAGACGCAGACGACCCTCGAGGTCGGCCGCCTGCAGGGCGAACGCCAGCGGCGCGTTGCGCGAACCCGGGCAGAGCACGACCTCGCGTACTCCCCCGCGGACCAGTTCGTCGACGACCGCGGTGGCTTGAGCAGTGGACGGGTTCACGCCATCAAGAGTGTCAGATACTCCGGCAACCTCGTCCGGCGACCTCGCCGGGTGAGTTCGCGGCCACATCGCGGGCGCTGACACCATGAACGGATGCGCACACTCTTCGATCCCGCCGAACTGCCGCCACGCCGCATGTACCAGGTACTGACCGCGTCGGTGGTGCCGCGACCGATCGCGTGGGTGTCCACTCTGTCGGCGGACGGGGTGGCCAACCTGGCCCCGTACAGCTTCTTCTCCGTGTCCAGCACGCAGCCGCCGGTGGTCCAGTTCACGTCGGTCACCCGCAAAGACAGCCTCCGCAACATCGAGGCGACGGGTGAGTTCGTCGTCAACCTGGCGACGGAGCCCCTGATGCCGGTGGTCAATGCCAGTTCCGCCACGTACGACAGCGACGTCGACGAGTTCGCCGCGCTGGGCATCGAGACCGAACCCAGTGAGCGGGTGCGGCCCGTCCGGGTCGCGGGCTCACCTGTCGCCATCGAATGCACCCTGAAGCAGGTGATACCGGTCGGCGATTCGTTCGTGGTGATGGGTGACGTGGTCACGATCGCGGTGCGGTCCGAGGCGCTCGCCGCCGACGGGCTGCCGGACTTCGAGACACTCGCGCCCCTGAGCCGACTCGGCCGCAACGAGTGGGGTCTGCCACCGAAGGTCGTGATGCTCGACCGCCCACACCGCCCCGAATAGCAATCAATTGGTTAGGCTTACCTGACAAAACAGCTTCGCACCCGGGGAGACATCGCAGCCATGGCCCAACGCACCAAGTTCGTCAAACCTCAGAGTCGCCGGATCGCGTCGGCGCGAGTGGTCGCCGCCAAGCAGATCAGCCCGAACTTCGTCCGCGTCACCATCGCCGGCGAGGACCTCGACTCCGTGACTCCGATGGGCTTCGACCAGTGGTTCCGGATGTTCTTCCCCCAGAAGGGGCAGACCACGCTGCGACTGCCGACCAGCGCGAGCAACCTGTGGTACGCCCAGTACAAGCTGATGTCCAAGGACTCCCGGCCGGTGGTGCGCAACTACACGATCCGCGAGCTCCGCGTGGCGGGATCGGGAACGTTCGGCGACACCACCGAGATCGACATCGACTTCGCGTCGCACGGGGACCTCGGTCCGGCGTCGGAGTGGGCGAACACGGCTGCGGCCGGGGACGAACTGGCGATCCTCGACGAGGGCCTGATCTACAACCCGGCGCCGGACGCGGAGTGGCAGTTGCTCGTCGGCGACGAGAGCGCACTCCCCGCGATCGTCGGGATTCTGCGGTCGGCTCCTGCGGATCTGCGGGCCGAAGTATTCATCGAGATCCCCGATGCCGAAGATGCTCAGGAGGTTTCGGTGGGCGACGGCGTCACTGTGCACTGGCTGGTGCGAGAAGACGCCGATGCCCGTCCGGGAGTGCTCGCGCTGAACACCGTGATGCAGGCGGAATTGCCGACCGGGCCGTCGTACACGTTCGTGGCCGGCGAGAGCGAGCTGACGACGGCGCTGCGGCGTCACCTTGTCAACGAGCGCCGTGTCCCGAAGTCGCACATCTCGTTCACCGGCTACTGGCGCCACGGTCACGCCGCGCCCTGACAGGTGAGTGGCAAAGAGTGCCGGAGCACTCTTTGCCACTCACCTGGGGGTCAGTTGGCGTGCTTCTGGACGAGGGCGCCCAGACGCGGAAGCGCCTCGATCACATTCTTCTTCGCCGACGGACGCAGCGAGGAGTACACCTTCTTGACAGCGCCGCGGTCGCTGCCCTCGATGCGCTCGTCGGTGACGCCGAGGAGCGAGTCCGCGACCTCGTCGCCACGCGCGACCAGGTACTCGGAGAATCCGGCCTCACCACTGGCGGTGAAGGCCTGCCAGTACGGCTCGAGCTTGGTGACGAATGCCGGCAGCAGGCCCTCGACGGCGTCCGGCACGATCGACGGTCCCACCTTCTTGACCGCGGCGTATCCACCCTTGAGTGCCAGTCCCGAGGCCCCCGACTTGTCCGAAACCTCCGCGTCGATGAGAGCCTGGACGTCTGCGATGACCGCAGGGACGCGCGACTCGTCGAGCAGGGTTTCGTTCAGAGCTGCAACCACTTTCAATGCCTCCGTATTGACTGAGCGATCAGGTCCGGCCAGACACTATACGAAAAACCGGGCGCCGCGTTGTTCGAGCAGGCCATGGCACCGGCGCGCCCGCTCGACCCACCAGCGGGAACGCTCCGCGGACGCGGCGAGGGCGGTGACGCGTTCGACGTCGGGCACGACGGCGCCGACGGTGAGATTGCCGTCGACCGGTTCGCGGCCGCGGGCCACGTCGGCCTCGAAGAGGCCGCCGGTACCGAGACCGCACGCGAACCGCAGTTCGGGGAGCGCAGCGGCGGCGGCGACACCTGCGGCGATGCCGACGGCGGTGTCCAGAGCACTCGACACGACCACCGGCACGCCGTGCGAAGCCAGCTCGTCGGCGAGCGACAGCAGTCGCCGCATCCCGCCCAGCGGCGCGACCTTCACGACCGCCACGTCGGCCCCGCCTGCCCGCACGACCTTCAGCGGATCCTCTGCGCGCCGGATGCTCTCGTCGGCGGCCACCCACACCCCGGGCAACCGCCTGCGGAGCTCCACCAGCTCGGGCACGCTCGCGCACGGCTGCTCGGCGTATTCGAGCGGACCGTCCGCGGTGAGGGCACGCAGCGCGATCTCGGCCTCGTCGACCGACCAGCCACCGTTGGCGTCGACGCGCACGTTCGGAACCAGTGCGCGGACGGCGGTCACCCGGGCGACGTCGTCGGCGAGGGTCTGACCACGTTCGGCCACTTTCACTTTCGCGGTGCGGGCGCCGGGATACCGAGCGAGCAGGTCGGGCACCCGGTCGGCGTCGACGGCGGGGACGGTCGCGTTGATCGGCACCTTGGTGCGCAGCGCCGGCGGCGGCCCGAGCCACGCGTCCTCGATCGCCGACTGCAGCCAGTGCGCCGCCTCGTCGTCCGCGTACTCCGGGAACGGTGCGAATTCACCCCACCCGGCGGGGCCGCGCAGCAGCAACGCTTCTCGCGTCGTGATGCCGCGGAACCGCACGCGCATGGGCAGACTCACCACGACGGCGTCGGCCAGGACCTCCCGGGCGGAGGGCAGCGACGTCACGGGGTCAGGGCTGTCCGGGCAGGAGCACGAGCATGAGCGCCTCGCATTCCGCGAGGAGCGTGTCACCGTGCGTCAGCCGCGCGCTGATGTACGTCTTGCGGCCTTCGACACGGTCCACCTCGCCTTCGACGGTGAGGGTGGTGTTCAGCGGGGTGATCGCGCGGTAGTCGACGTGGAGATACGCCGTGCGACTGATGGGGCGGCCGTACGCGTGGACGATCATGCCCATCAGGTCGTCGAACAGCAACGGCAGGGTGCCGCCGTGCGCGGCGCCGTTGCCGCCGAGGTGGTAGCGCCGGAACTGGCCCGTGCTGCGCACCCCGTCCGGCCCGAACTTCTCGATGTTCCACGGCGGCATGAGAAGGCTGCCCCGGCCCGGGAGTTCGATGGTCCGCCCGGCCGGCGACCGCCCCTCCGGCGCCGCGTACGGCCCGAGCAGTTCGGCCAGCTTCTCCACCTGGTCAGCGGCCTGCACGAGCACGTCCTCGGGGGCGTCGACGGACACCGCGAGGTCCTGCAACGTGCGCATTCCCTCGACGAACCGCGGCCAGTCCGGACCCGGCGTGGCGGGCTCGAACTTGGGGAACCCACCGTGGTGCTCGTACTCGTCGTCGCCCTTGCCGTCGAGACCCGTGACGTCGGCAGCCTGTTCGCTCATACCTGCACGGTAAACCCGGGCAAAACTCCTGCGCGCGCGGACACCCGCCAACGGCACCCGATAACCTCGGTGCCGTGACTTTCAACCCGCAGCACTGGCGCCCGGTTCCCGGTTTCGAAAACCTGACCGACATCACCTACCACCGGCATGTCACCCAGGGAATCGTCCGGGTGGCATTCGACCGCCCCGAAGTGCGCAACGCCTTCCGCCCGCACACCGTCGACGAGTTGTACCAGGCGCTCGACCACGCCCGGATGACGTCCGACGTGGGTGCCGTGCTGCTCACCGGCAACGGTCCGAGCCCCAAGGACGAGGGCTGGGCGTTCTGCTCCGGCGGCGACCAGCGCATCCGCGGACGCAGCGGATACCAGTATGCGGAAGGCGAAACCGCGGACACCGTCGACAAGGCCCGCGCCGGACGTCTCCACATCCTCGAGGTCCAGCGACTGATCCGGTTCATGCCGAAGGTCGTCATCTGCCTCGTCAACGGCTGGGCCGCCGGCGGCGGACACAGCCTGCACGTGGTGTGCGACCTCACGCTCGCCAGCCGCGAACACGCCCGGTTCAAGCAGACCGACGCCGACGTCGGCAGCTTCGACGGCGGGTACGGCAGCGCCTACCTCGCCAAGATGGTCGGGCAGAAGTTCGCCCGCGAGATCTTCTTCCTCGGCGAGACCTACACCGCCGAGGAAATGCACCAGATGGGTGCCGTCAACAAGGTCGTCGACCACGCCGAACTCGAGGACGTCGCGATCGACTGGGCCACCAAGATCAACGGCAAGTCCCCGCAGGCGCAGCGCATGCTCAAGTACGCGTTCAACCTGCAGGACGACGGTCTGGTCGGTCAGCAACTGTTCGCCGGCGAGGCCACCCGCATGGCGTACATGACGGACGAGGCCGTCGAGGGCCGCGACTCCTTCCTCGAGAAGCGCGAACCCGACTGGAAGCCGTACCCCTGGTATTTCTGAGCTGGTCTGACGCTACGTGTACTCGACCCGCATGCGGTCGATGGTGCCGTTGTACGGGTACGGCGCCCGGTCGTAGTAGTCGAGCGACACGGGGGAACCGAGGCAGGTGCCGACGTCGAGACAGTCGTTGGCTGTGAACAGCAACGGCACGCTCACCGGCACCTGCCCCTCCCCGACGACATCGCCGTCGACACAGAGCGTCACGTTCAGCGGTCCTCCGGGCCGCGCCTCGGCGAACTCCGTGACCACCTGCACCGTGCGGGTGCCCGGCGGGATCGGCACGGTCGAGCGAATCTTGGTGCGCATCAGGATGAACAGGTTGTACTCGTAACAGAGGCAGCCGTCGTCGACGAAGCACGTGAGTCCGCCGGCGTTGCTCCCCAGTGCATAAAGCACTCCACTCGGGTTCTCCGGCGCGGACAGGTCGAGGGTGACCCTGTTGTTCTTGTTGCCCAGCGCGGGAGCACAGAACTCGGGCATGCGGATCGTGTCGCCGGAGAACTCCCAGCTCGTGTACGGCGTCGTGATCCGCTGTTCGGGATGCAGTGCGATGACCCACAGTCCACCGCCGACTGGGAGCGCATTGTTCTTCGCGGCCTCGATCGCGAACAGTTCCCGCAGTTGCGCCAGCTTCTTCGGGTGCCGCTCGGCGAGGTCCCGGTTCTGGGTCCAGTCCTCGTCCAGGTTGTAGAGCTCCCACACGTCGTCGTCCGGGCTCCAGTCGCGGATGCCGCCCGGGACACCCGCCGCCCAGGGTGCGCGCGGCCCGAACGCGGACGCCATCCAGCCGTCGTGGTAGATCGCCCGGCTGCCCATGATCTCGAAGTACTGGGTGAGCTTTCCCCCCGTCGCGCCGGGTTCGACGAGCGTCTGCGCGAAACTGGCGCCGTCCAACGGGTCCTGCGGCACACCGTTCACCGTCCGCGGCGGTGTGACCCCGACGAGTTCGTACAGGGTCGGCACCACGTCGTTGCAGTGCAGGAACTGCGTGCGCGGCGACGGGTCCGGCGTCACCTTCGCCGGCCACCGGACGATCATCGGGTTGCGTGTCCCACCGAGATGCGAGGCCAGCAGCTTCATCCCCTTGTACGGTGCACTGCCTGCCCACGCCCAGCCCGCGTGATACATGTTGTCGGTCTTCGGCGACCCCAGGACGTCGAGGCCGCCGAGCTGCTCGAGGGCCGCGATGTGCTGCGCCGGTGTGGTCGGAATGCCGTTCTGCGCCAACAGTTCGCTGATGGTGCCATTCTGACCCTCCCCCGACGAGCCGTTGTCGCCCCAGATGTACAGGATCAGGGTGTCGTCCCGGTACCCCAGCCGGTCCAGCTCGTCGAACAGCCTGCCCACCTGCACGTCGCAGTGTTCGGCGAACCCGGCCGCCACCTCCATCAGCCTGCGCTGGAACGGTTTCTCGTCCTCGGGTATGTCGTCCCAGGCGGCCATCGTCGGGTCGCGGTCGGTCAGCTCCGCCTCGGGTGGAATCCAGCCTTTCTCCTTCGCCCTCGCGAAGACCCGCTCCCGGTAGGCATCCCAGCCGTCGTCGAACTTCCCGGCGTACTTGTCGGCCCACGGCTTCATGATGTGGTGCGGTCCGTGCAGACAGCCGCTGGCCCAGTACATGAAGAACGGCTTGTCGGCGTCGAATGCCTTGTGCCTGCGAAGCCAGCCGATCGCGTCGTCCGCGAGGTCCTCGCTGAGGTGATAGCCCTGCGCCGGTGTCTTCGGGGGCAGCACCACCGTGGTGTTCCGCACCAGATTCGGCTCGTACTGCGATGCCTCGCCGGCGAGGAAGCCGTAGAAGTACTCGAACCCGAGACCCGTCGGCCAGTTGTCGAACGGACCGGAGGCGGTGGTCTCCTCGGCGGGGGTGTTGTGCCATTTCCCGAATGCTGCGGTGCTGTAGCCGTAGTGGCGCAGCACCTCGGCTCCCGTCGCGCTCGACCTGGGAATGTGGCCGGAGTAGCCGTCCCAGTCGTTGGCCAGCTCGGCGATCTGCCCGTTACCGACGCGGTGGTGGTTGCGGCCGGTCAGCAGCGACGCCCGCGTCGGCGAACACATTGCGGTCGTATGGAATCGGTTGTACCCGACGCCGTCCTGCAACATCGCGTCGAGCGTCGGGGTGTTCACCTCACCGCCGAGTCCGCTCGGCAGGCCCGGCCCGGCGTCGTCGATGAGGACGATCAGAATGTTCGGGGCGTCGTCGTGAAGCCGCTTCTGCTTCGGACGGGGGCTGTACACGGACTCCTGCATCGTCCGGCCCGCGACACTGCCCGACGGTGTCGGCGGGAAGGGCAACGATTCCCCACCCGGTATCGGCTCGGCTTCGACACTCGAACTCATGGCCCGGTCCCCCTCGTCGTCCGACGCTGTCGTTCCAGTCCAGCACCGGGCGGCCGCGGGCGAGTAGACCCTCGGAGGCCGAAATACGCGCGCTGATTCGTCGCCTCGGCAGGAGTGGGGGCCAGGAGTGGGGGCACGGCGTCGGCGATTCGGGCACACTGACCCACATGAGCATCGACCGCGAGCTCCCCGCACCGGAACACCGCCGTCCGCCCGGAGTCAGTGACGACACCGTCGCCGCGCTCGGCAAGTTGTCCGAAGCGCTCGAAACGGTCGAGCGGGCCCGGGGGCACCTCTACTCGTTCCATCAGCTGATCGGCCACGCCGACCTTCAGCTCGGCGAGGCCGTCGACGCGCTGCGGGACGCCGGTCACGCGGACGTCGCAGATCGGGTGCAGTCCGAGCTGGTGGGTCGCAACGTCGTCGAGGGCCGGTGGACGTTCCAGCTCGTCGAGGAGTTCGACGACCACTACTGGACGCCGCTGCGCGAGCACGAACGTGGCGCACGTCACGAACTGGTGGACGGTCGGCGGCACCTGTTCGAGGCGGAGATGAAGGAAGATCGACGCACACACGGCCGCACGGGGCACGAGGCCCGGCCCGGCGAAGGAGGGTGACGGGTGGAAATCCTCAGCAGCAGGACCATTCTGCGGCCGCGCGACTACCCGACGACGCTGAGCTTCTACCGCGACATCCTCGGGCTCGCCACCGCCCGCGAATACCCCGGGGGCACGGTGTTCTTCGCCGGTCAGGGCCTGATCGAGATCGCCGCGCACGGCGGCACCGGCCGGTCGTCCTCCTTCGACGGCGCCCTGTGGCTGCAGGTTCGCGATCTCACCGCCGCCCAGACCGAGCTGGTGCTGGGCGGTGTGAAGATCGACCGCGAGGCCCGGCAGGAACCGTGGGGGTTGTTCGAGATGTGGATCGCGGACCCCGACGGAATCCCGATCGTGCTGGTCCAGATCCCGGAGGATCACCCCATCCGCCGCGACTCCCGTCCGAAGGGTGAGAACTGACCCGACGGCCATACCCAGGAGTGATCCTGCTGCACCAGACGTCAGCTGTACTTTCTCAGTTGAAATCCGCACAATCTGGGTGTGACCGCAGAGCTCGTAGTTCTCCTGGTGGTGGTCGTCACCGCCCTCGCTTTCGATTTCACGAACGGCTTTCACGACACCGGCAATGCCATGGCCACCTCGATCGCGACGGGAGCTCTGCGACCCAAAGCCGCTGTCGCGCTCTCCGCATCGTTGAATCTGGTCGGCGCCTTCCTGTCCGTGGAGGTTGCGGCGACAGTCGCCAAGGGCGTGGTGAACCTGGGCGAAGTGGGCGGCGAGGATCTGCTGCTCATCGTGTTCGCGGGCCTGGTCGGCGGCATCATCTGGAATCTGGCGACGTGGCTGCTCGGCCTGCCGTCGAGTTCCTCCCACGCACTGTTCGGCGGTCTGATCGGTGCGGCAATCGCGTCCATCGGCATGAGCGGTGTCGAGTGGGGCGGCGTGCTCAGCAAGGTCGTGGTCCCCGCCGTGCTGGCCCCCGTGGTGGCGGCGTTGGTTGCCACCGCGGGCACCAAGCTGGTCTACCGGATCACGTCGACGGTGCCGGAGGGCACCAAGGAGCACGGGTTCCGGATCGGCCAGATCGGCTCGGCGTCCCTCGTGTCGCTGGCCCACGGAACCAACGACGCCCAGAAGACGATGGGCGTGATCTTCCTCGCACTGGTCGCGCACGGAAGCCTGTCCGCCGACGACGAGATGCCGTTCTGGGTGAAGCTCAGTTGCGCCGTCGCGATCGCGCTCGGCACCTACCTCGGCGGCTGGCGCATCATCCGCACACTCGGCAAGGGACTGGTGGAGATCGCCGCCCCGCAGGGCATGGCCGCGGAGTCCTCGTCCGCCGCCATCATCCTCACGTCCAGCCACCTCGGACTGCCGCTGTCCACCACCCATGTCGCGACCGGATCCATCCTCGGCACCGGACTCGGACGCAAGGGCGCCGAAGTCCGCTGGGGCATCGCCGGACGCATGGCCGTCGCGTGGCTGGTCACGCTGCCGTCGGCGGCGATCGTCGGCGCCGTGTGCTGGGTCATCGCCCACCTGATCGGCGGTCTGCCCGGCGTTCTCGTCGTGTTCGCCGCCCTGATCGTCCTCGCCGGATTCATGTACCTGCGCTCCCGCCTGCAGCCGGTGACGTCCGGCAACGTCAACGCGGAGTGGGAGTCGGGCGAACCCGAGGGTGCCGCCGACACGACCGACCGTCCCGAACCCGGCGTGGCCGAGACCGCGGACTCCGCCGGTCCCGCCGCGAATCGCTGAGAGGGCCGCTCATGACACTCCTCACCACCACCATTCATTCGCTCTGGCAGGTCGTCCTCGTCGGTCTGCTGTTCGGTGCCGGACTACCCGCGATCTTCGCGCTCGGGCTCAAGTCGCTCGGCGGCACGGACACCGCGGGCGGAGTCTCCCAGCCGACGGTCGCCGGCCGGATCGGCGCGTGGGCCTGCTTCGCCGTGGTGCTGATCGCGATCATCACTGGGATACTTCTGTTGATGCAGGACTTCCTGGCCAGCAGCTTCGGTATCCACATCTTCTGAGCGGCGACCCCGAGTCCCCGTTCCATCGACGAAAGAGGCAGAACGCGTGCCCACTAGCTCACTTCGCTCCGTGCTCGACTGGCTCCGCGCCGGGTATCCCGAGGGAATCCCGGCGAAGGACCATTTCGCGTTGCTGGCCGTTCTGCGTCGTCGTCTCACCGACGAGGAAATCGAACAGGTCGTCGCGCTGTCCATCGAGACCGCCCACGAGACACCCGAGCGTCACGTCGACTACGACAACATTCGCCGCCTCATCAGCGAGATCACCCACGAGGAACCGTCCGAGGAGGACATCGCGCGGGTGACGGAGACCCTCGAGGCCGGAGGGTGGCCGGTCGGGTCCGACGCCGAATGCGGCGAAGGCTCCGGCGAGGCGGAAGAAACCCGCGACGCAGGCTAGCCATGAGCCTCCCACCGTTTCTCTCCTCCATCATCGGCTGGCTGCGTGCCGGCTACCCGAACGGCGTGCCCGAGCAGGACTACATTCCGTTGTTCGCGCTGCTCACCCGACGGTTGTCGGAAGACGAGGTCGACGCCGTCGCCGACGCCCTCGTCGAGGAGGGCGACATTCCCATCGAGAAGACCGACATCCAGGTGCTCATCACCAAGGTCACCGACGAGTTGCCGCTGGAATCGGACGTCGACCGGGTGCGCAGCAACCTCGCCGCGGGCGGCTGGCCGCTTGCCGGGCCCGCCCAGTGAACGCACTGCAGGTCCTGCCCGTCCCGTCGGGAGTCGGGGTTCTCGGCATCCTGCCGCAGCTGTCCGCGGTACTCGACGGAACCGCCCGGGCCGCGCTCCCGGTGCCCGCCGCGGACGAACGGGAGACCCGCCGACTGACGGACGCACTGCGCCCCGGGCACCCCATCGACGACGGCGTCGCACTCGTCGTCGCGACGTCGGGCACGACGGGTGTGCCGAAGGGTGCCATGCTCACTGCGGCCGCACTCCGCGCCAGTGGTGACGCGACGCATGCCCGGCTCGGCGGTCCGGGCTCCTGGCTGCTGACCCTGCCCGCCCACCACATCGCGGGCATGCAGGTGTTGCTGCGCAGCGTCCTCGCCGGCACCGAGCCTGTGGTCATCGACGTGACCGGCGGCTTCGACCCCGACGCGCTGCCCGCCGCCGTCGAGTCGATGAGCGGACCTCGCCGCTACACCTCGCTCGTCCCGACGCAGCTGGTCAAGGCCCTCGACCACCCCGGCGCGGTGGCGGCACTGGCCGCACTCGACGCCGTCCTCCTCGGCGGCGCCGCCACCCCCGCTCCGGTCCTGCGCCGCGCCGTCGACGCCGGCGTCACCGTCGTCCGTACGTATGGAATGAGCGAGACCTGCGGTGGGTGCGTGTACGACGGCGTGCCCCTCGACGGCGCCCGGGTGCGCCTCGACGGCGACGGCCGCGTCCTCCTCGGTGGACCCATGCTCGCCACCGGCTACCGCGGACTCCCCGACCACCCCGCGTTCGCCGAACCCGGCTGGTTCCGCACCGACGACGCCGGCGCCCTCACCGACGGCGTCCTCAGCATCACCGGCAGACTCGACGAGGCCATCTCCACCGGCGGCCTCACCGTCGTCCCGCAGGTGGTCGAGGCGGCTCTCGTCGCCCACCCCGCGGTCCGGGAATGCGCAGTGATCGGCCTCCCCGACGACCGGCTCGGACGCCGCGTCACCGCCGTCGTCGTCACCGAACCCGGCACCGCACCGACGCTCGACGAGCTCCGCTCGTTCGTCGAACGCACCCTCGACCCCACCGCCGCACCCCGCGAACTGCACCTCGTCGACACCCTCCCCCTCCGCGGTCCCGGCAAGGTCGACCGGCGTGCACTCGAATCGCGGTTCGGGTAGCGGTCCCCGAGTTTGCACACCGATTCGTCGGATTCCCATGCAGTAGCGTGTGACTCCGACGATTCGGTGTGCGGAGGACTTACCTGGGTCGCGAGCGGACGCACGCACGCTCGAATCGCGCCTTGACGACCTCGAACCGCCCGAGGTCTGCCCACACCCAACGGATCACCTCGAGTCCGGTGTCCCGTATCGCGTCTTCACGTAACTTCTCCTTCGCCACGATGTCGCCCGACTGTCCGGTTCCGAACTTGTACTTGGCCATCCCGTCGAACTCACCGACAACTCCCCAACGCTCCCAGTAGAAGTCGACGCGGGCCACGAACGCACGCAGCTCGGTGCGCACCTCGTGTTGCAGCTCGGGCGTCGGCATTCCGCACTCCCGCATCCTGATTCGACTCAGCGACTCGCCAGGACTCTCGCTGCGTCCGTCGGACAACGCAACTGCGCGGCGCGCGGCCCCGATGCCCTTCCGACGTCGGTGACGCTCCACCACGGCGTGGACGTCATCGATCGACACACCACCTCGATGCAAGGCGGAGTCGCCGATCACGACAGCCTGATCCAGCGATTCCGATCGCGCCACGTCCGCGACCGTCCGCGCGAGAGAGGTCACTGCGACGCCGTCGACCTCGATGACGTCGTCACGACCCAGTGGAGCGATGTGAACGTGCAGTGTGGCGGTCCGTCGTGCGCCCGAGCGTCGCTCCCCGCTCAGATGCACCCGATCCAGGTTTGCCGCGCCGACGTCGAGTCCGTGGAGTACCGCGGCGGACACATGGCTGACCACTACCTCGGTGCCGTGCGCCGCGACGGCCGCAGCGACCCGGGCTCGATGCATCCCGATCGCGTCGAGCGATGCGGAGTCTTCGCGGTCGAGGTAGACCCCCGCCGCGACGGTCACGAGTTGTCCGATTGTTCTCGCTCGTCCCCTGTGGATAACCGGCAGGGTGTGGAATTCCCCATCCGCACACCGATTGGTCAGATTCCCACGCAATAGCCCGTGAATCCGACCAATGTCCGTGAATCTGCAGGTAGTGGGCGACCGCAAGCCGGTGCAAGAGCCGTGCAAGGCCGCTGCAAGTGGCGGGCTGCATCGTCTACGGCATGAACCTCACTGCAACTCCCCCAGCCATCGAGGCCGACGGGCTCGTGAAGCTCTTCGGCCGTCAGCGCGCCGTCGACGGCGTGAGCCTGTCCGTTCCGACCGGGTCGGTGTACGGAGTGCTCGGCCCGAACGGTGCCGGCAAGACCACCACGGTGCGGATGCTCGCGACGTTGTTGCGTCCGGACGGCGGCGAGGCCCGCATCTTCGGCCACGACGTGGTGCGCGAACCGAACGCGGTGCGCTCACTGGTCGGTGTGACGGGCCAGTACGCGTCGGTCGACGAGGACCTGTCGGCGGTCGAGAATCTGGTGATCTTCGCCCGGCTGCTCGGGCTCAGCCGGGGTGACGCCCGCCGCAAGTGCACCGAACTGCTCGAGGAGTTCGACCTGACGGAGGCGGCGACGAAGCCGCTGAAGAACTTCTCCGGCGGCATGCGGCGTCGACTCGACCTGGCGGCGAGCCTGATCGCGCACCCGCCGCTGTTGTTCCTCGACGAGCCGACGACTGGTCTGGACCCCCGGACGCGCGCCCAGATGTGGGACACCATTCGCCGGCTCGTGGCGGAGGGGTCGACGGTGCTGCTGACCACGCAGTACCTCGACGAGGCGGATCAGCTGGCCGATCGGATCGCCGTCATCGACCGCGGAAAGGTGATCGCGGACGGCACCGCCGACGAACTGAAGGCGTCCGTCGGCGTCTCGTCGCTGCAGCTGACCCTGGTCGATCGTGCACAGACCGACGACGCGTGTGCGGTCATCGCCCACACTCTCGGTGTGGAGGTGGCGATCACCCCGGAGATCGGCCGTCTCACCGCGCCGATGACCGACCCCTCGCTGACCGTGGAACTGCTGATCCGCCTGCGCGACCACGGGATCGCCGTCGACGAGATCACCGTCCAGAAGCCGAGTCTCGACGAGGTCTTCCTCACCATCACCGGCCACGGCGCAGACGCCGCAGACGCCGCAGAAGCCGACACCGAACGGAGCGTCGCATGACCACCACCCTCGAATCCCGCGCACACGCGGGACCGCAGCCGATTCCGGAGGCCCGCAACCGGATCAGCCTCGAGCAGTCCGTCGCCAACACGCTGACCATGGCGTACCGCGGACTGCTCAAGATCAAGCACAACCCGGAGCAGCTGTTCGACGTCGTCGTCCAGCCGATCATCTTCACGTTGATGTTCACGTACATCTTCGGTGGCGCCATCTCCGGCGACGTGGCCTCGTATCTGCCGATCATCATCCCCGGAATCCTGGTCCAGACGGTGATCACCACGTCGATCGTGACGGGCACCCAGTTGCGGGAAGACATGGACAAGGGCGTCTTCGACCGTTTCAAGTCGCTGCCGATCGCCCGTATCGCGCCGCTGTCCGGGGCGCTCCTGGCGGACGTCGTGCGGTACGGCATCGCCACGACCATCACGTTCGCCGTCGGCATCGCGATGGGTTACCGGCCCGGCGGCGGTGTCGTCGGTGTGCTGTCCGCCGGAGTGCTCGTCATCATCTGTGCGTTCTCGATCAGCTGGATCTTCGCGCTGATGGGCGTCCTGATGAGCAAAGCATCTTCGGTGCAGGGCATTTCGATGCTCATCCTGTTCCCCCTGACGTTCATGTCCAACGCGTTCGTGCCCGCCGACACGATGCCCGGCTGGATGCAGGCGTTCGTGAACGTCAACCCCGTGTCGCACGTCGTGACCGCGGTGCGGGAACTCGTCAACGACGGCCACTTCGGTGTCCACGTCGTGTGGTCACTGCTCGGCGCCGCCGTGATCGTCGCGGTCATGGCACCGCTGACGGTCCGGACGTACATGCGCAAGGCCTGACAACCGAAATACGAAGCGAGCCGGTGGACGCGGGGTCCACCGGCTCGCTTCGCCTATTTTTCCAGTTCGGGGCCGTCCGCCTGCAACTCCCCCACCTCGGACTTGAGGATCCGCATCGAGCGGCCCAGGCCGCGGGCGGCCTCCGGGAGCTTCTTCGACCCGAACAACACCACGAGGACCACCGCGATGATCGCCCAGTGGCTCGGGCTGAGCGCCCCCACTACTGCGGCTCCTCACCGTCGGGGTACACGGCGTCCACCTCGACCTCGACGAGCCAGCCGGTGGCGGGCAGGCTCGCGACCTCGAGGGCGAACCGGCTGGGCCGCGCGGAGTTCCGTTCCATCGGGGCGGCCGGTTCCGTGGTGCCGAGCGGCACCAGTTCGGTGTCTCCGGTGTCAAGGTTGGTGTTCGCGAAGAACTGGCGGTAGGCGCGGTTCCAGCCGGCGTAGTCGGCACGGTCGGTGCCCGGGGCGTTGTCGAGGAACACCCGCATTGTCACGACGTCCTCGAGTGTCAGACCCTGCGCCTCGAGATTGTCGCGGATCCGCTTCAGCGCGTTGATTCCCTGCGCCTCGGTGATCGTGACCCCGGCGGGGAGTGCACCGCCCGCGAACACGTCGGTGTCGATGTAGGACTCGGGGGTGCCCTCGGGTGCGGTCTTGTTGGACGCGCCGGGGCCGATTCCGCTCGACTTGTAGACGGCGGTGCCGCCGCCGATCGCCACACCCTGCGCGATCATCGGATTCGCTTCTCCGGCTTCGAGAACCGACCTGGAGACGAAGGTGCTGCCCGGCGCCTCCGCTGCCGCCTCGTCGGAGGAGCACGACGTCGCCCCCACGATCAGAGCGGAGGCCGCGAAAGCCGCGGTGACGGCCTTGGTACGAATCGACTTCACAGTGCACAACTCCTTGTTCGAGGGAAAAGGTCAGGCTTCCTGGGCCACGCGCTCGTGGATGTGGGTGACGACGTCGCGGGCGGACGTCAGGGCGCCGTGCTGCCAGGCGATGGCGTTGGAGAGGTGGTCGCCGGCGAAGTAGATCTTGTCGACGGGTTCGAGCAGCTTCTCGTACTCGGGGGTGGCGGCCCCGCCGTGCGAGCCGCCGCTGCCCGCCCAGTTCGCCCAGGCGCTCTCGGAGTACTTGGTGCGGCGCCAGCTGCCGGAGAAGGACGAGGAGATGTCGCGGGTGTACTTGTCGCCGTGGATCTCCGAGCCCTCCGCGACGGCCTTGGCGAGCCGCTGCCGATGGGTGAGGGATTCGAACGCTTCCTGCCGCTTGCCGCTGCTGTAGTAGGCGACGACCACGCCCCGGTCGGAGTTGTAGTGGTCGTACGGGAACATGATCTGCGAGATGTCCTTGTCGGTGTTGGACGCGCCGCCGTAGATGCGGTCCTCCGTCTCCCACCAGCGGCGCGAGTACTCGATGCCGAGCTTCCCCGACGACGACGGCTTGGCCGCCTTCAGCGCGGTGAGCACGTCGGCGGACAGGTTGTTCTGCAGTCGCCCCACGAGATGCGGCGGGATGGTGCAGATCGCGTAGTCGGCGGTGATCGACTTCCTCGACCCGCCCGCGGTGTACTCGACGGTGACACCCTCTGGCACGTTCTTCATCGACGTCACCTCGGCGCCGAAGACGATGTTGTCGGTGCCGATCCTGTCCTGGAACGCGTAGTAGATCCGGTCCATGCCGCCGACCGGGGAGAACATCATCATCGCCTGGTCGTACCCGAAGTCGAAACTGAAGTTGCGGCCGATGCCACTGCGGATCACTTCCTGCATCGCGAACGGCTTCTTCTCGGTGCCGAAGTTCAGGCCGGCACCGGGCTCGGAATCGTAACCGCGACGGGAGGATCCGAGGTAGCGGCCGTCGTCGGAGAGGTCACCGAAGTCGCTGAGGAACTCCGACAGCGCGTCCTTGTCCTCCCGAGTCAGCACCTGGTCGAGGGCGCCCTGATCGGTGGCCTTCTTCAGCAGCTCCGACATGTAACCGAACGTGTCGGCCTTCGCCGCGCGGTAGGTGACGGACTGGTTCGACAGCGACGTGTCGCTCGTGTAGTTCACGAACGTGTTCGCGTTCTGGTTCCCGAAGCCCTGGATCTCGACGCCGAGTTCGCGGCAGTAGTCGAGCGTGATGTGGCTCTGCGGGATGCGGGTGGCGCCGACGTTGTAGAAGTGTCCGTCCGAGAACGTGCATTTCTGCGTCTCACCGTTCAGGTCGGTCTCCTCCGTTCCGGCGCGCGCGGTCCAGACGCGGCCGCCGGGCCGGGTGCGGGCCTCGAGGACGGTCACCATGTATCCGGCCTTCTGCAGCTCGAAGGCGGAGCAGAGTCCGGCGGGGCCGCCGCCGAGGACGACCACGGAGTGGCTGCCCTTCACCTTGCCGATGAGGTCGCCTGCCGCGAGCGGCTGGAAGGTGCGGGCGGGCGCGGCGGTCGACGGGGCGAGCCCGAGCGTCGACATCGCGCCGTATGCGAGGCCTGCGCCCCCGGTGGCCCCGAGGCCCTTCATGAAAGATCTACGTGTGAATGCCAATTCGCGCTCCCATTCTTGCGCCCGGCGACCCGGGTAAGTTGTCCGGATTCATCCTGGGAGGGATGCGAGTCGGGAAGTTGTCGGCGGCGAAACAATGTGAGGCAACCGAGTGAGAACCGGCGCGCGTCGTTCTCACTCCGAAGTCGGAGTTCGACGCGAAACCGAAACGTCTCCGCAACACTGCCCGATTAGTTTCACGCGCATGTCAGCCCTTTCCGACGCCATCGCGCGTTCGTTCGCCACCGGCGAGCCCGAACGTCAGGCACTGTCGCCGTTGCGGGCGCTGGGCCGGAGGCAGTTGTCGGGCGTCGAGGTCCTCGCCCAGTCGGTGGCCACAACGGCGCCGGCGGTGTCGATGGTGGTTCTGCCCGTCACCATGTTCACCCACCAGATGCTGCTGAGCGGTCTGATCACGATCGTCGCCGCGACCGTGGTGGTCTCCCTGATCGCAATCTGTGTCTCGCAGTTCACGCGACGCATGGCGGCCGCGGGCGGTCTCTACAGTTTCGTGTTCCAGGGCCTCGGCACCCGGGCCGCGCTGACGGCCGGCGTCGCCATGCTCACCAAATACGTGGGCAGCGCGGTGATGACGCTCTACCACGGGGGCCAGGCCGTGATCGCGACGCTCGGCTTCCTCGGGCTCGAGTTACGCAGCCCCGCCGAACGCCTCCTGATCTACGCCGGGATCGCGATCGTGATCCTCGGCTGCCTGGTCCGCGGGGTGCGGTTCGCGGCCCTCGCCATCCTCGCCGTCGAATCGTGCTCGTTGCTGTTCATCGTGGGTCTGATGATCGTGACGGGCGCGGGCGGACAGCACGCGGCGGTGCCGCCGTCCGATTCGGCGTACGGGCCGCTGTTGATGACGCTGGCCGCGGTGTTCGCCCTGGCCGGTTTCGAGAGCGCCACGTTCTTCGGCCCCGAGGCCAAGCGTCCCCTCGCTACCGTCACCCGAACCGTGATCCTCACGCCGATGATCTGCGGCGGCCTGTTCATCTTCTCGGCGTGGGCCGCCTGGTCCGGTCGCACGGACACCCTGGTCAACGCCTACCTGCACGGCACCGGTACCGGCGTCGGACCGGCGGTGGTGATCGCCCTGAACCTCGGGTTGGGCACGTCGTGGCTGGCGTCGGCGATGGCGTCGTCGAATGCCGCGTCGCGCCTGCTGTATTCGATGGGGATCGAAACTGTCGTCCCCCGGCTGTTCGCGCGGGTGCACCGCAGCTACCGCACCCCGTTCGCGGCCCTCACCGTCATCGTGTGCGCCGTGTGCCTCGGTGCCGCGACGTTCGGCATCGTCGGCAAGTCGGCCGCGTTCGGTCACGTGCAGCTGATCGCCAGGACGGCGGTGGTCGCGGCGTACGTACTGGTGGCCGTGGCGTCGGTGCGGTTCCTCAGCCGGATCGGCGAACACACTCCCCTCGTTCTGGCAGCGGGAGTCGCGGGCAGCGCCGCCGGCGGAATCGTGCTGGCCTACATGTTGTTCGTGAACGTGGCCCACGGCTTCTCGATGGTCCCCGCCGTGGTGCTCACCCTGTTGCTGTCGGGTTCGGCGTGGCAGCTGTACCTGCAGTGGCGGCGTCCGGCGAGCCTGCGGTCGATGGGCGTGTTCGACAGCGCGGAGACCGACGACGTCCTGCCGGGAGCCGGGGTGTTCGCCACGGACGCCGCCGGAAACCTCGCGTTGACGGCGACTGGACGTACCCCCGGGCCCCAGTGATGGGCGCACGAGCCGGGGAGATCGCGGGCCACGAACCACGCGCCGTGCAGAAGGCTCTCGCGCTGCTCGAGGCGGTCGCGCAGCTGGGGTCCGGCGCCACCGCGAGAGACATCGCCGCGCACACGGGTATCCCCCAGGCCACGGCGTACCGACTGCTCAATCTCCTGACCGCGGACGGCTATCTGGTGCGGATCGCCGACCTGTCCGGGTTCGCGCTGGGCCGGAGAACCCGGCAGCTGGCGGGGGCAGACCCGGCGCCCGACCCGGTCGACTACCGCGCCGTGCTCGACGAGTTGCGGGAGCAGGTCCGTTTCGGGATCCATCTGGCGTCGTTCGCCGGTGGCCGGGTCCGGCTCGTCGACCGGGACCCCGATCACGAACTCAGCGGCGAGACCGCGATCACCGCGCACCTGCACGCGTCCGCGATCGGCAAGATCCTCCTCGCCTCCCGGCCGGAACTGGTACCACAGAACCTGCGACGGGTCACGGCGCAGACCGTCACCGAATTCGGCGCGCTGCAGGGCGAACTCGACGCCGTCCGGCGCACCGGTTCGGCCCGCGAGATCGACGAGGTGCGGGTCGGGCGCAGCGCCGTCGCGGTTCCGGTGCACGACGCGCAGAACGCGGTGGTCGGTTGCCTCGCCGCGATCGGCAAGACGGGACGGCTGGCCGTCGACGATCCCGAGCTCACCGACCTCCTGCGCTCGTGCGCGGCCCGGGTCGGCGGCCGGGTGCCCGCCTGAATCCTCGACTCAGCGCAGGTCGACGAGTACGTCGAGAATCTCGGCGCGCACCGCGCGACGTGACCAGGTGTCGACCCTTGCCTGCACCGATTCCCAGCGGTCCGCATCGACTCTCTCGAGTGCGTACGCAACGTGCCGGTGGTGTTGCAGCGAGGCGCTGTCCTGACGGGCGCGGGCCGGGACGGAGAGCGCCAGCAGCGCGAGACCGCGTTCGGAATCACCGCGCGCGATCTCGAAGCATCCGATGCCGGCCGCGACGGCCCCGGTGACCGGCAGATCCGGATACGCGCCCACACCCAGCCGGGCCAACGCCCACTCCGCGAGCTGCGGAACGAGCTCCACCATCATCTCGGACCGGCCGTACAGCACGTGAGCGCACACCACCGAGGCGGCCAGCATGAGTCCGAACGGATCGGCGTAGGGCTCGGACATGATCCGGGGATACATCATGTCCAGGGCCTCTCGGTACCGGGCGAGCCCCCGCTCGATGTCGCCGTCCGCCAGATCGGCCTCCGCGAGACTGCTGATGGCGGCCACCCGCCATTCGTCCTGCTCTCCGCCTGCCGACGCGACCGCACCGCGATGCTCGAGTACCGTCTCGGCCAGCACTTTCCGGCCCGCCTCCACATCACCGTCCGCGATCAGCGCCGACGCCTGGAAACCCCACAGCTGATCGGCCTCCTCCTGCGCACCCAGCTTCCGCAACCCCTCGACCGCGACCTGATAATGCCCCACCGCGGCCTGGTACTCCCCGGACTGGCTGTGCAGCGAACCGAGGAACTGCGCCGCCATCGCCGTACCCCAGACGTCACCGATCCCGACGCACAGCTCGGAGACGGCCCGGGCGTCGCGCAGCGCACCGCGGAAGTCGCCGAGGTTCTCCCGCATGCTCGCTCGCGCAGCCAGCGCCGCCGCACGGGTTTCCCGATCGTGCGAGCGCACCCCTTCCGCGACCGCCCTGACGAGTCGCCGCCCCGAACCCAGGGACAGGATGAGCTTCACCGCGAACGCGGAGACCGGGGGCAGGTCGGCGCGCCCGCGGACGATGTGCCGCAGTCGGGTCCGGGTGCGGGCGAGGGTGCGGGCCTGACCGCCGAACACCAGATGCATCGCCGCGAGCAGGAACGTGTACGCCACCAATTCCGAATCCACGTCTTTCAGATCCGAATCGGCGGTCGCGTCGAGGACCCGCGGCGTCCAGTTCATCACCTCCGAGTGCGCGCCCCGAATCGCCCACAGTCCGCCTAGCACCGGAAACACGGTCGCGACCGTCTCGGCGTCGGCGCGGTCCAGCGCCCACCGCAGCACCGCAGCACCGCAGCACCGCCAGGAGGTTGTCGTGGTCGGCGTCGATATCGTCCGCGAGCGCGATCTGGTCGGCACGGCACCGCCCGAGCGCCTCCGACGCGAACCGGCGCACCCACACTCCTTGGCGGGCAAACACTTCCGACTCCTCGGCGGCCGCCGCGAGTTGCTCCTCACCGTATTCGCGCACCGTCTCGAGCATGTAGTAGCGCAGCGTGTCCGACGTCTCGGACACCGATAGGAGAGATTGGTTGACGAGGCCCTCGACGGCGTCCACGACGTCGTCGACGTCGTCCCACTCCGCGATCGTCCTGGCCGCGTCGAGGGTGAACCCCGCCGGGAACCGGCACAGTCGGCGCAACGCGACCTGCTGCTGCTCGCCCAGGAGCTGCCAGCTCCAGTCGATGACGGCGTGCAGGGTGCGATGCCGCTCGGGTGACGTCGGGTCGTGGGACCGCAGCAGCGCGAAGCGGTCCTCGAGGCGACGGCCGATGTCCTCGACGCTCATGCTGCGCACCCGCGCCGCGGCCAGTTCGATCGCGAGTGGGAGACCGTCGAGTGTGCGGCAGACGCTGCGGACGGTCTCCGGATCCAGACGCGCGGTGGGTCGCACCGCGCGGGCCCTGGCGGTGAACAGTTGCACGGCGGGTGCGTCCTCGTCCTCGCTCGACAACGGCGGCAGCGGGTACACGACCTCGGACGCCAGCATCAGGGGCGATCGGCTGGTCGCGAGGACGGTCAGTTGGTCGCCGGCCGCCACCAGGTCGGCGACGATCTCGGAGCAGGCGCCGATCACGTGCTCACAGTTGTCGAGGATGAGAAGCATCGGTCCGGCCGACAACGCTTCCCGGAGCCGTTCCCGCGCGGAGTGGACGCGGCTCACGATGAGCCGTCCCGGCGCGATGTCGACCTCGCTGAGACCGAGGGTGCTGCTGATCGCCGCGACGACGTCCTCGCTGCTGCGGAGCGACGCGAGTTCCACCAGCGCCACGGACGTCCCCGCGGCGGCACGCACACCCAGCTCGTTCGCGAGTCGCGTCTTTCCCGCACCGCCGGGCCCGAGGATGGTCACCACTCGCGAGGACGTGAGCAGTCCCTCGATCTCCACGATGTCGGTGTCGCGTCCCAGGAGCGCGTTGGGAGCCGCGCGGAGCCCGATCGCCGTCCGGTCCGGCGCCGCGGGGCGCGCGGCGGCCGACTCCCGTGGGCTGCCGCCGCGCAGGATCTCGGTGTGCAGGGCGACGAGCGCCGGCGACGGGTCTGCTCCCAGCCGATCCACCAGCCGCTTGCGGAAGGTCGCGAACACGTCCAGCGCCTCGTTGTCGCGCCCGAGCCCGGCGAGCGCCCGCATGAGGTCGGCGTGCGCCCTCTCGCCCAGGGGTTCCGCGGCCACCTGGACCCGTGCCCTCGGGAGAGCCGCCTCCCAGTCTCCGGTTTCCACCAGTGCTGCGAGCTCCGCGGTCTCGAGTCGACCCCGGATCACCGCGGCGTCGGTGGCGAGTTCCGTTGCGGCGGCGCCGCCGGGAAGGTCGGCGCCCGGCTCACCCCGCCACAACGCGAGCGCGGCGCGGATCTCGTCCGGTCCGACACTGCGACCGTGATCGCGGCCCCGCAACCGGCGTGCCACGTCCTCTGCCCGGGTCAGATCGACGGCATCGCGCGGCACCCTCAGCCGGTACCCGGCCGGACCGATCTCCAGCGCCCCGTCCGGCAACGCCGCGCGCAGCCGGGAGACCTGCGTGTGCAGGGCGTTCATCGGAGACCGGGGCGGATCGTTGCCCCACACCTCGTCGATGAGGGCCTGCGCCGACCGGCTGCGGCCGGGATCGCGGGCCAGGGCCACCAGCAGGCTGCGCGCGCGGGTGCCGGGCAGCGGTGCGAGCACCCCCGATCGGTACGTCGATACCTCACCCAACAAGGCGACCTGAATCGGGGTGCTTGCCGGTGCCACCCTCTCGTCGACGCTCATGTGCTGGTCCACCGCGTTCGATGGTATTGCACGGCGTGGGTGCAGGCGTCTTCTCGCTCGGTGCAAAGATCGATACATGGCAACGGCTGCTCAATGGATCGAAGGCGCTCGTCCGCGCACCCTCCCGAACGCGATCGCCCCGGTGCTCGTGGGCACCGGCGCCGCGGCGTCGCTCGGCGGCGCGGTGTGGTGGAAGGCGCTACTGGCACTGGTGGTCTCTCTCGCGTTGATCGTGGGAGTCAATTTCGCCAACGACTACTCGGACGGGATTCGCGGCACCGACGACGAGCGGGTCGGACCGCTGCGGCTCGTCGGGTCCAAGCTCGTGAAGCCGTCGGCGGTGAAGGCCGCGGCCATCACCTGCTTCGCCGTCGCCGCGGTGGCCGGTCTGGCACTCGCCGTCACCACCGCCTGGTGGCTCGTGCTGATCGGCGCGCTCTGCATCGTGGGCGCGTGGTTCTACACCGGCGGCAAGAAGCCGTACGGCTACAGCGGCTTCGGTGAAGTCGCCGTCTTCGTGTTCTTCGGGCTCGTCGCCGTGCTCGGCACCCAGTACGTGCAGGCCGAGACGGTCGACTGGGCCGGACTCGCGTCCGCGATCGCCGTCGGTTCGTTCTCGAGCGCGGTGCTCGTCGCCAACAATCTGCGCGACATCCCCACCGACACCGAGTCCGGCAAGCGCACGCTCGCCGTCCGACTCGGCGACTCCCGCACCCGCATCCTTCATCTGGTCACGCTGACGGTGCCCTTCGTCGTGACCCTCGTCCTGGTGCTGCGCACACCGTGGGCGCTCGTCGGACTGCTCGCGCTGCCCCTCGCGGTCCGGGCGAACGCCCCGGTCCGCTCCGGTGGCCTGGGCCTCGCACTGATTCCCGCGCTTCGGGATTCGGGGCTGGCGATGCTGATCTGGGGCGCCGCCACCGCCGTGGCCCTGTCCGCCGCCTGAGCGGCTCAGCGGTTCGGCGGTTCAGTCGCCGTCCGGGAGGACGATGCCGAGGATGAAGTTGACGATCGAGATGATCAGGCCTCCCCACACGGCGGTCCAGAAACCGTCGACGGTCAGGCCGTAATCGGTCTGGGAGCTCAGCCATGCGGTGAGCAGCAGCATCAGGGCATTGATCACCAGGGTGAACAAGCCGAGCGTCAGGATCAGCAACGGCAGCGACAGCAGCTTCACCAGTGGTTTGACGAAAATGTTGACGACGGTGAACACCGCCGCGATGCCGAGCAGCACCACGATGTCCCATCCGGTTCCGTTGCCCGAACTGGAGATGTCGATGCCCGACACCCAGGCGGCCGCAAGCCAGATCGCGAACGCGTTGATGACGAGGCGTACCAAGAAGGTCATGCGTGCATGCTGGCACACCGATCGGACATACGGGAACCGGACGGTCAGGGAGCCGGACGGTCAGGCCGCGCGGTCGTCGAGTGCCGCGTGCACGCGACGGCGGAGTTCGCCGACACCGACCTGGACCTCGAGAATCTCCCGTGTCGTGCCGTCGGCCACTCTCAGCACTCCGAGGAAGATGTGCTCGGCGCCGATGTGATCGTCCTTGCGCGCCAGCGCCTCCCGCAGTGACAGTTCGATCGCCTTCTTGGCGTCGCGGGTGAACCCGATGTGCCCCGACTTCCGGCCGAACCATCCGCGCTTCTCGGGCGGCTCCTCGGGGTCGAGCACGCCCTTGCCGAAGTTCTGTTCGAGGCTCTGGCGCACGGCGTCGAGGTCGATCCCGATCGATTCGAGCGCTTCCGCGTCGGCGTCGCTCAGGGCCGTGCCGTGCGTCGCGACGGTCGCTCGCGACTTCTCCTCCTCGATGCCGGCGTCGGCGAGGATGCCGTGGACGGGTTCGGTTTTCACGGACAGAAGGGCGAGTACGAGGTGTTCGGGCCCGATCTGCGGTGACTTCAGTTCGCGCGCTTCCTGTTGTGCGCCGATCACCACGGCCCGGGCGTCCGTCGAGAATCGTTCGAACATGCGCCGTTACCTCCCTCTCCGATTGTGCTTCTGATGGACGGCCTGCCTGCTCACCTCGAGGGAGTCGGCAATCGCCTGCCAGGACCAGCCCTGGGCGCGGGCGTTGGCCACCTGAATGGCCTCGAGCCGTTCGAGGAGACGCCGCAGCGCGCGCACGGCCCGCAACCCCTCGGCGGGGTCGGGGCTGCCCGCCGCTGCGGCGAGCGTGGTTGCTTCGGTCATGCATGTCAATTTAGGTTGACACCCCCCGGGTGTCAACCCTCCTTGACAGAATCCGGGGGAACCGTCAGTACGCCGCGACCGCCCCGTCGACCGCGATCTGCAGTTCCTTCTGCACGACGTGGGCGATGTCCATCGGTTTCGCCGGGAGGTCGAACAGCGGCTCCCCGACGAAGACGCTGGCCGACTTCACGTTCTCGGGATCGGGCCCGTGGGCGTCCGGTCCGTAACTGATGCCGATGGACAGCAGCACGGGTGAGACTCCGCGATCAGCCGCACGTTTCGCGATGTGACCGATGCCGCTGTTGATGTGCTGCAGGCGGGTAGGGTCCTCCTCGTTGCACGTGCCCTCGGGGAAGATCGCCAGGTTGTCACCGCGGCACAGCCGTTCGGCGGAGATGTCCATCATGAGCCGGCCCGCGTCGGCGACCGCCCGCAGGCCGTAGTTCTTGCTGCGGAACACCGGGATGCCGCCCATCATGTCGACCTTCTTGTGCAGGTCGGGATCGACGAACAATTCATCCTTGGCGAGCACCCGGGTGCGTCCGATCGCGCGGCGCAGCGGCGTCTTCCAGGCCGTGGCCGCAAGCGTGTACTGATCACTGTGGGTGATGTGGTTGGCGGCGACGATCAGCACCCTGCCGGACTTCACCAGCCGGGCCAGCTGCGCCTTCGCGTCGTCCGCGTACACGACCCGCGGCCGGTACTTCGCATACAGCGACGCGTACGCCAACGTGGCGAGCACCCGATTCTGCTGATGGTCGCGGTAGTACGCGTACACCGATTCATAGTTCTCGAGAGTTACCTCGGGCTTGTCCATGCTCGTCCCCGCTCCGTCGTCCTGTCGCCAGGCTACCAACCTACGGTTGCGTAGCCTACGGTGCAGTAAGTTTTGGGAAAGTGCAGGGAAACTGTGCGAACAGCGCGATTTCGGGTACAAAAGACCTGTGATCCGCCCGGCCATTTCCACCGACCTGCCCGCTCTGCAAGACATCGAAATCGCGGCGGGTGCGCCGTTTCGTGACATCGGAATGGACGCCGTAGCCGACGATCCCCCGTTCACGCTCGACGAGTTGACCGAATACCTCCAGCTGGAATGCATTTGGGTCGCGGTCGACGCCGACGATGCCCCGGTCGCATATGCACTCGTCGCCGTGATCGACGGGGCCGCCCACATCGAGCAGGTGTCGGTTCATCCCAGCCACGCCCGCCAACGCCTCGGCGCACAGCTCATCGAGGAGATCTCGTCGTGGGCGGCCGTCCGCGGGCTGCCAGCCCTCACCCTCACCACGTTCGTCGGCGTCCCGTGGAACGCCCCCTATTACGAGCGGCTGGGTTTCCGCCCCCTGCCGGAAGACGCCCTGACCCCGGGCCTGTCGCGCATCCGCGACGATGAGGCCCGGCACGGTCTGGCCGCGTGGCCGCGGGTCACGATGTCCCGCCCGGTGACGGCGCCGGTGCGTACCGCGGCGACCGCGCCTCAGGCGGGCTGACCGGGCCACTGCCCGGTTGCCGCGAAGCTGTCGAGCACCGCGGTCGGACCGGTGAGGTCGATGCCCTCGCCGGCTACCCAGTCGTCGTCGAAATAGGTGTCGGCGTAGCGCTCGCCGCCGTCGCAGAGGATCGTGACCACACTGCCGGACCGTCCGGCCGCGAGCATCTCCGCGACGACGGTGAACGCCCCCCACAGGTTCGTGCCCGTGGAACCGCCGACCCGGCGCCCCAGCACCGCGCTGGCGTGCCGCGCCGTGGCGATGGACGCGGCGTCCGGCACCCGCATCATCCGGTCGATGACCTGCCCGACGAACGACGGCTCCACCCGCGGCCTGCCGATGCCCTCGATACGCGACGGCATCCCCGTCGCGTACTCGCACGAGTTGGTGTCGTAGCCGCCGAAGAACGCCGAGTTCTCGGGGTCGACGACGAGCAGACGCGTCGCGTGCCTGCGATAGCGGATGTACCGGCCCAGGGTCGCGCTGGTGCCGCCGGTCCCGGCGCTCATGACGAGCCACTCCGGCACCGGGTGCTCCTCACGCGTCATCTGGTGGTAGATCGACTCGGCGATGTTGTTGTTGCCCCGCCAGTCGGTGGCCCGCTCGGCGTGCGTGAACTGGTCCATGAAATGACCGTTCGTCTCCGCCGCGAGGCGGCGGGCCTCGCTGTAGATCTCCGGCGGCCGGTCGATGAAGTGGCAGCGACCGCCCTGGGCCTCGATGAGGGCGATCTTCGCGCCGCTCGTGCTGCGCGGCATGACGGCGACGAATTCGAGTCCGAGCATCTTCGCGAAGTACGCCTCGCTGACCGCCGTGGACCCCGAGGACGCCTCGATGACCGTGGTCCCCTCGGTGATCCACCCGTTGCAGATCGCGTACAGGAACAGCGAGCGGGCCAGGCGGTGCTTTAGACTGCCGGTGATGTGGGTCGACTCGTCCTTCAGATACAGCTGCACACCCCACTCGACGGGCAGCGGGTAGCGCAGCAGGTGCGTGTCGGCGCTGCGCTGCGCGTCGGCGTCGATGAGACGGACGGCATTGTCCACCCAGTCACGCGGAAGGCTTCGGTCGATGACGACGCAGTCGCCGTCCGTCACCGGGACGTGCCCTCACCGCGGAGCCGGGCACGCAGGTCGGCCTGGTCGGCGCGACGCTGCGCGTCGAACGCGGCGATGCCCTCGTTGACCCGCCGGCGGAGTTTCGCGAACAGCAGCAGCGACAGCGGGAGCGCGATCAGGACCGCGAAGATGGCCGCGACGAGCAGCGGCACGGCGACACCGACGAGTGCGGCCACCCCGAGGATGATGGCGCCGATCACGACGACCAGCAGCAGCCGGGCGATCGAATAGATCGCCACGTCGCGCGCAAGCTGCCCCTTGGTCACCCGCCCGTCCGGCTTCGCCGGTGCACTCGAATCGGCTGCAGCGGGGCGCTCGACCTGGTCTTCTGGCTTCTCGGATGACTCACTCACGCCCCCAGGTTACCCATCGCTCGGGCCGCTCCTCACACGTCCGACTTATCCGATTTGTCTATTACCTCCCCTTTACCAACATTAGATCGTTCGAGTACCCGGGGGCTCGGATGTCACGATGACCGAGATCAGTCGCAACAGCGGCCGGCTTCAGCACAGACCAGTCGAAAGCAGTGGAGGATCGTCGATGAGCGCACCCACCTACAACGGACCCGGATTCAGCGGATCCAACGAAGCCCTCATGACGCCGGGCCAGGTGGCTGCCCTGTTCCATGTCGACCCGAAGACCGTGACGCGATGGGCGCACGCGGGCCGGCTCGGATCGCTGCGCACACCCGGCGGACACCGCCGCTTCCGCGAGGCCGAGGTCATGCAGCTGCTCCGCTCACTCACCACGGAGGCAGGCCGACCCTGATACGGAGGCGGGCCGACCCTGATACTGAGCGGGCGGCCGTAGGGCTGACCGCGATCGCACCACCCGGACGCCCCCACGCCGGGTAGGTGCCCTCTGCCGCCGACGCGGCTACGCTCAGGGATACCGGCTACCCTCGAGCGGTGTAAGGAGGTGCGCGGTGATCTATCTGTTGGCACTCATCGGGCTCGTGACAGTGGCGGTCCTGCTCTGGAAAGCGTTCGGCCCGAACACGAGGCCAGTACTCAGCAAGCGGGTGCTGGGACCCGACGACGATCCGGATTTCCTGTGGAAGGTGGACCGGGAGACCCGTCGGAAGAAGTCCGACGAACCCGATACCGGTCCGGCCGACCCCGCCGGGTGACGCGAAGCCGTGGTGCCGGTCGGCCCGGCACCACCGGCGTCACTACCTCAGCGACGGTCCTGTAGCGCGAAACTGGACGCCGGGAAGTCCGACGCCACCGCGGCGGCCAGTTCCAGAAGAGCGTTGCGCGTCTTCGGACGCAGCCGCTCGAGTTCGATCTCGGCGCCCTCCTCGAGGTGCGGATCGACCGGAATCAACCGGACCAGGCGGCACCGCTGCTCGAAGTGCTCGACGACCTTCGGCAGGTCCACCTTGCCGGACCGCGGGCGCACCGCGTTGACGACGGCCACCGACCTGGAGACGAGTTCGCGGTATCCGTGGGCATCGAGCCAGTCGAGTGTGGCGGGGGCGCTGCGGGCGCCGTCGACGGAGCCCGAACTGACCACGACGAGCGCGTCGGCCTCTTGGAGGATGGTCTGCATGGCGGAATGCATCAGTCCGGTGCCGCAGTCGGTGAGGACGATGCTGTAGAACTTCTCGAGCATGGTGACCGTCCGCGCGTAGTCGTCCGCGCTGAACGCCTCGGAGACCGCCGGGTCGCTGTCGGAGGCGAGCACCTCGAGGCGATGCCGGCTCTGCGACGTGTAACTGCGGACGTCGCTGTACTTTTCGATGCTCTGCTCGTCGCGCAGCAGGTTGCGCACGGTAGCGGGGGTCTCGAGGGGAATCTTCTGGCTCAGCGTGCCACGGTCGGGGTTGGCGTCGACCGCGATGACGCGGTCGCCGCGCAGCGACGCGAACGTGGACCCGAGGGTCGCGGTGGTGGTGGTCTTGCCCACTCCGCCCTTGAGGCTCAGCAGCGCGATCTTGTAGCACCCCTGCAGTGGCTGGTTGACCTGCCCCCACCGGAATCGCACCGGTCGGAGACGTCGCGGCGGAAGGATATCAGTCGGTGGCTACGGTCAGTTCAGGCCCGCGTACGAGTGCAACCCCGACACCACCATGTTGATGATGAACAGGTTGAACAGCATGGCGACGAAGCCCGCCACGTTGATCCACGCGGCCTTGGTGTCGCGCCATCCGGACGTCGCGCGGGCGTGGAGGTAGGCCGCGTAGATCACCCAGGCGATGAACGACATCGTCTCCTTGGGATCCCAGCCCCAGAATCGGCCCCAGGCGGCCTCGGCCCAGATGGCGCCGAGGATGACGCCCGCGCCGAACAGCGGGAACCCGATGATCGTGGTCTTGTACGCGAGTCGGTCCAGGGTCTGGGCGTCGGGCAGGCGCTCCGCGATCCGCGCGAAGACGCCGGTTCCCTCCTCGCCGCGCGGGTACCGCATGCGCAGCAGGAACAGCAGGCTCGCGATACCCGACACCAGGAAGACACCGGAGCCCACGCTCACGATGGTGACGTGGATGGGCAGCCAGTACGAGCGCAGCGCGGGGACCACGGGGGCCGCGTCCGCGTAGAGCACGGTGGCCGCGAGGAACATCAGGATCAGGACGGGAACGAGCAGGAACACCCACATCGACCGGTAGGCCGGCTTCGACAGCAGCGCGAGTCCGACGACGAGCGCGGCCGCGCAGGCCATGGTGACGAACTCGTACATGTTGCCGAGCGGGAACCGTTCGGTTGCGAATCCGCGGAGCACGATCGAGGCGAAGATCAGGACGGTGCCGACGACGAGCACAGCCGCGCCCATGCCGCCGAACCGCTCGGACAGCGGCTTCTTGGGCTTCTCGATCAGCCGGCCCGGAACGGTGGCCGTCGCGGCCGGGGGTGCGCCTGCGCCGGCCGACACGAGTTCCCGGTCCTGCACGGCCCGCGCCCGCGTGGACGCGTACTGCACGATGAGCAGCACGAGCGCCAGCGCCAGCACGGTGAAGGCTGATCGGAAGGCCCAGTCGCTGTACTGCGCCAGTGTCTCGTTGGTCGTCATCGTTGGCTCTCCTGCGCGTCAGGCTTCGTGTCGTCTTTGAGCAGACGGGTGCAGAGCCGGCCGAACTCGTCGCCCCAGCCGGCCTGATCGGTCCGGGCGAGTCCACCAAGCTCTACTACAGTACGTCGTGGCCCCGGCTCCGCGGCGTCCGCGGGGTAGATGCGGGCCCAGATGCGGCGGCGCTTGACCAGCAGCGAGACGAGCAGTCCCGCCATCATCGTCAGAGCCGACACCAGCACCCACTGCTGCGCCGGGTCGTGCGACACCTGCAGGTTCACGAAGTCCACGGCGCCGTCGAACCGCACCTGGGTGCCGTCGGCCAGCGTCGAGCTCTCCCCCGGTTTCAGGTTCACCCGGTCCTGCTTCACGAGCCGGCCCTGGTTGATCAATTCGGTGTTGAGCGAGAACAGCGACTGAGGGTTGCCCGTGTCGAGTCCGGTGTCGCCCTTGTAGATGTCGATGGCGACGGCCGGGTCGTTCATCGCCGGATAGCTCGACGCCAGCAGGTTGCCGTGGAACAACGCGGTGGGAGCGAACAGTCCCTCGATCGCGATCTGGTTCTTCCGGCGCTCGTCGGTGTCGGGGTACATGCCGCCGGGCGGGTCGAACCGCATGGCGCCGCTGCTGAGGAACGTCGTCGCGTCGTCGGGACGCCACTGCAGCGTCTCGGTGCGGGTCTCCCCGTTCGGGAACGTGACGGTGAACGTCGGCGCGTACCCGTGGCCCTGCAGGTAGACGCGGTCGCCCTCGACGCGCAGCGGGTGGTTGACCTGCAACTGCCCGTCCCGCCACGTGTTCGTCTCGAGGTCGTCGCCGGCCTGGTAGGAGATGTTGGACGTGAACATCTCGGCCTGACCTGTGTCGAGGTAGTCGGCCGCGAAGTCCTTGACCTTGACGCACAACGGCGTCATACCGGTGCCGTCCTGCGTGTTGCCGGCCTTGAACGAGTCGAAGACGGCGGGCGAGGTAGTGCAGAAGCCGGGACCGTCGTTGGCGACGACGATCACGTTGCCCTCGTAGCCGAACAGCTTGCCGACGGCGATCGCGACGAGCAGTCCGACGAGGGACAGGTGGAATACGAGGTTGCCGAGTTCGCGCAGGTATCCCTTCTCCGCCGAGATCGTGATCTCGGCGTCGTGCGCGGCACGCTCCCCGCCCGCGCGGGTCTCGACCCGCCACCCCTTCAGGTGGGTGCGGATGCGGGCGGCGAGTTCCTCGGGTGTCTCGTCGACCCGGTCCTCGAGGTGGTGCGGGAGTCGCGCGAGGTTGCGCGGGGCCGGCACCGGACGGGTGCGCAGCGCCTTGGCGTGGTCGACACAGCGCGGCAGGATGCAGCCGACGAGCGAGATGAACAGCAGCACGTAGATCGCGGTGAACCAGAAGCTGCCGAACACGTCGAACAGTTCGAGTTTGTCCATCCACGGACCGAGCGTCGGCCGGTTCGCGATGTACTCGTCGACCTTGCCCGCGTTGAGGCTGCGCTGCGGCAGCAGTGCGCCGGGAATGGCGGCGAGCGCCAGCAGGAACAGCAGCACCAGCGCCGTGCGCATGGACGTGAGCCCGCGCCAGGTGTTGCGGACCAGCGCGAACGCGCGGCCCGGCAACGATTGACGGGGCACCGGTGCGGCTTCCGGGGCCTCGGGAATCTGGGTGTCGCTCATCGCGTCACTCCCGTCGAACCCGCGGATTCAGCTCGCGCAGTGCGCAGACTGCATGGCTGCCGATACATGTCGGTGCCTCTCGTTACTGTTCGGGAATGGGGGAGATCGTGCGTTACACCTACCGTCTGCGACCGGGCGCGACGGCAGAAACTGCACTTGTCGCGGAGTGGCATCGGTGCCGGTTCTTGTGGAACGAGGCAGTGCATCAACAGAGTTCCGGCACTATGCCGACTATGGGCTCTCTCTCTCGGATGCTTACCGAGGCAAGAGCCCATTGCGAGTGGCTGCGAGCGGGCTCGCAGGTCGCGCAACAGCAGATGCTGCGCAATTACTGGCAGGCGTTGACCGACTCGTTCAGCTTGAAGGACAGGGGACGACCGCGGCAGAAAGCGCGGAAGCGCGCTCTCCCCTCGCTGGAGTTCACGACTCGGGGTTTCTCGATCAGCGACGGGCGTTTGATGCTGCCGAAAGGTACAACGATCCCCGCAGTGTGGTCCCGCGAATTGCCGTCCAAGCCAACCTCTGTCCGTGTGTACCAGGATTCCATTGGTCATTGGTATGCGTCGTTCGTCGTCCGACGACCGGTTACGCCGATTCCCAGAGTAGAAGGCGCCATTGGTATCGACTGAGGTGTTTCGACGACCGCGACTACCACCGACCAGCGCTACGATTTGCCATACCTTGGGCATCGGAAGCGCTGCGCCGCCGAGCTCGCAAAGGTACAACGCAAGATGGCGCGACGCCGACGTGTAGGCGCGAAACCATCGCGCGGGTACATAGCGGCCAAGAGGCAGGCCGCGCGCCTGCAGAAGAAGGCGGCTCGCCAGACGCAGCACGACTCCAGGATCTGGGCACGAAGGGTCGTCGAGCACCATCAGCTGATCGCCGTGGAGGACTTCAAACCGAAGTTCCTCGTCAAATCGACAATGGCGCGGAAGACTGCTGATGCCACGATCGGGGCGGTGAAAAGGGAGCTGATCGAATTCGCCCACCGGTTCGACCGTCAGGTGGTGCTCGTCTCGCCCAGGTACACGACCATGACGTGCTCCAGTTGCTTCGCGAGAGCCAAGCAGCAATTGGGGCTCGGCGAACGAACTTTCCGATGTTACGAGTGCGGCCGTGCCGCTCATCGTGACCGGAACGCCGCCAGGGTGATCCTGGCTGTGGCAGAGCGGGGCCACACCAGCGTTGACGATATAAGACACTTGCAGCCCTCCTCTGGGTTGGTTGTGAGTGCGGTCCGAGTTGAAGATCCCCGGGCATCATCAGTGGGGAACCGTTAAATCGGCAGGGTCACTTCCGAGATAAAGGCGTCGCGAACCCAGCCGACGAACTGGTCCCACGCGCCGGTGACGAGGGCGAAGCCCACGGCCACCAGCATGATTCCGCCGAAGATTTGAATGGTGCGCGCGTTGCGGCGCAGCCAGCCGACACCGCGCAGCGCACGGGACGAGCCGAGCGCCAGGATCACGAACGGCAACCCGAGGCCGAGGCAGTACGCGACGATGAGGGCCACTCCGCGGGCCGCGGTGGCACCGTCGGTGCCGGCGGCGAGGGAGATGACGCCCGCCAGGGTGGGGCCGAGGCACGGGGTCCAGCCCAGCGCGAACACGGCGCCGAGCAGCGGGGCCCCGGCGAGGCTGGAGATGCGGCGTGGTTCGAGCCGGGTGTCCCGCTGCAGGGCGGGAATCAGGCCGATGAACACCAGGCCCATGGCGATGGTGACCACCCCGCCGACGCGCATCAGGATGTCGCGGTTGATCGCGAGGGCCGAGATGGCGCCGAACACCGAGGCGGTGGCGAGCACGAACACCACGGTGAAACCGGCGACGAACAACCCGGCCGCGCCCGCGACCCGCAACCGTCCGTCCGCGACCGTCTTCGTGCGGGTGGCGGCCTCCTCCGCGGTGACGGCCGGGGCATCTGCGCCGACCACACCCGCGAGGTAGGACAGGTATCCGGGAACGAGCGGCACGACGCACGGCGACGCGAACGACACCAGTCCGGCGAGGACGCACGCACCGAGCGCGAGCAGCAGCGGGCCGGACGCCGCGGTGGATTGGAAGGCGTCGCCGACGCCGCCGGCGACAAGGGCAGTGCTGGTGCTCACGATTCCTGCGCCACCCGTTCGACCACCGGCTTCAGGTCTTCGACCAGCAGTTCCTTCAGAAACACGGCGGCCACGCGGTGTTCCCGGTCGAGCACGATCGTCGTGGGGATGACGCTCGTGGGGTAGTTCTGGCCCAGCGCGATCATCGTCCGCATGGCGGGGTCGTAGATCGACGGATACGACACCTTGTTGTCGATCACGAAGTCCTGCGCCTTGTCCTGGTGGTTGTCCCGCACGTTGATCCCGAGGAACGACACACCCTGATCCTTGGTCTCCTCGTACACCTGCTCGAGGTCGTCGGCCTCACCCCGGCACGGACCGCACCACTGCCCCCACACGTTGAGCACCACGACCTGGCCCTCGAAGTCGTCGAGTGACGTGGTCTTCCCCTCGGTCATCAGGTCGGGCCCCGACACCGTGCCGATGGTGCTGCGGTCGGCCGGCGGGTCGTAGAAGATTTCCGTCTGGCCGCCCGGCGACACGAAGTCGAACGTGCCGCCCTGAGCCACGGCGTCGTCGCCGGACGCACACGCCGACAGCGACACCGCGGCCGTACAGATCACCGCGAGAAGCCCGGCGAAGCGCCCCCGACTCATGCCCCGGTCACCCTCGGATCCGATGCGCCCGCGGGCTCCGAGTACACGATGTCGATGAGGGTGTCGCCCTCGTAGACGAGCGACGTCAGCGACGCGAGACCGCACTGACGGTGGCGCGGGTCGTGCCACAGCCGCTCCCCCTGGAGGAACCGGCGGAGGGTCCAGACGGGGAGCTGGTGGCTGACGACGACGGCCTCGTGGCCCACGGCTGACACGCGGGCGCTGTTGACGGCGGCGAGCATGCGGTGCGCGATCTGCAGGTACGGCTCGCCCCACGACGGGGTGAACGGATCGCGCAGCTTCCACCAGTGCCGCGGGCGGGACAGCGCGCCGTCACCGACGGAGACCTTGAGGCCCTCGAATTCGTTGCCCGCCTCGACGAGGTTCTCGTCGGTGGCGATCTCGACGCCGTGCGCGTCGGCGATCGGGACCGCCGTCTCCTGTGCCCGCTGCAGCGGCGACGACACCACGTGGGTGATGTCGTGCTTGGCCAGCACCGACGCCACCGCCCGCGCCTGCGCCTCACCGGTCACCGACAGCCGGAACCCGGGGAGCCTGCCGTAGAGGATTCCGCGCGGGTTGTGCACCTCGCCGTGCCGGAGCACGTGCACGATGGTGCGGGTCTGGGTGTGGTCGGGATGATCGGCTTCGGTCACGTCG
>RRBB01000419.1:0-4838 GCA_006543605.1 Rhodococcus sp. WS4 | reverse complement strand
CAACAAAACAGAACACCAGGTCACAGCCACATCACACACATGCTGCCCCCGCCCCAGAAGGTAGGGTGCAGGACGGCGTCAGAGACGCAGGCTCAGCTAGGGAGGACCTTCTCGACGGTGCTCACGACCGAGACGTCGAGCTTGTCGAAGCGGCCCGAGATCGCACCTTCCTGGTCCGGGGCGACAGCTTCGTCTTCGTCTCCGCCGACGACGAGTGGATTCACCCGCCTCGGGCGGAGCGGTGCTGTACTTCCTCCGCATCCGAACCGACCTGCCCCCCGCTCCCCCTCACCGGCGCCGAGAAGGTGCTCGCCGACCCCTGTACACGTCTGCGGACCGCGCTGCGGGGGCTGCGGACCTCTGAACTACTGCGGTCAATACTCCCTTCGGCCAGCAGTAACGACATGTCCCTCACGTGAGCGACTCACCGACATCGCGACGGACCTTAGGGTCTCCGCCGGCACAGCGGTCCACCCTCAACTCACGGGTGCGAGAAGGCCGGGCCAACACCCGTGAGCTTCCCTCCATGTAGCGGGCGAGAAGATCCAGTGGTTCACGTCGTCCTGGCCCGGCCGGGTGCACCGATTCTAACGCACGGCTACACTGTTAGGTAACGAGAGGAGTTGGTGATCATGGCGGCGGACATCGAGACGCGAGACACCGGTGGCGGCACTCAGCCGCTCGAGCAACTACTCAGCGAGAAGTTCGGCATCAAGATGGCCCGACTCGACATCGAACGCGCCCTCGACGCGCTCCCCACCATCCACCAAGCCTCAGTGGCCCTTCCCGCTGCCGAGGCCGCGATGTACGACGCCGCCGACTTCGGCGAAGACCAGGACGCCTACCGGCGAAAGATGCTCGACAACGTCGCCGCCTACACCCGCCTGCTGAGCACCGCGCGCACATCGGCCGAGGTCAGCGCCCTCCTCGAGGTCGATCCGTCGCGGATCCGGCAGCGCGTAGCCGACCGCACGCTATGGGCGCTCAAGGACCAGGGGAAATGGCTCTTCCCGGCACTACAGTTCGAACCCGATGGACCCCGACCTGGCCTGGTACGCGGCCTGGACAAGATCCTGTCCGCCCTGCCCGCCGGGCTGCACCCCCTGGCCGTCGAAGGGCTCCTGACTACTCCGCAAGACCAACTCCGCGACGACGAGGGCAAGCCCGCATCCATACTGCATTGGCTACGTTCGGGCGGCGACATCGCGACCGCCTCTTGCGTCGTGGAGCAGCAGAGATGGGCGAGCGCCTGACGGATGTCCATCCTCCCTCTCCCCCCACCTCCGTCGCCCGATGAACTGCGCGCCATCGGAATCCGACCGAACGAATACCGCCTCATCGATACGACCGAAACCTGGTGGCGGGTGCACCGCACCACCGCCGTGCACACCCTGGCGTGGAACGCGTTCCGCACCTTCGGGCCTGTGCTGAGATTCGATCCCCACCCGCAACCGCGCGGGCATCACCCCGCGCACGGCGTCTGGTACGGCGCAACCAACCCCGGTGCCGCGCTCGGCGAAGCGTTCCAAAACGATCGGACCATCGACCGCGCATTCGAGATCCCCTACTTGACCGGCCTGCGTTTCACCCGCACCCTGCACCTCCTCGACGTCTCCACCGACAGCACCGGCCACTGGCCCACCCGCGCCGGCGGAACCTATGCCATCTCCACAGCCGGACACGACCACACCCAGAGGTGGGCCCGCGCCATCGTCGACGCATTCCCTCATCTCGACGGCATCAGCTACAACAGCCGCTTCACCGGGGCCCTCTGCGCAGCCCTGTTCTCCCGAGCGCAGGACGCGATGCCGACCGCTCCCCTCACCTCACGAGCGCTGACCGACCCGGCACTCGCCACCCGACTCGCCGGCGTCGCCGACAAACTCGGATACAAAGTCGTGTGACATTCGTCTGTTCCCGACAGCCCACCACGACCTCCCACCAACGGGGATACTCGCTACTAACTTCGAATTCCCGGTGCGGGAATCGCGTTGAGGTCGACGCCCAGCCGGACGCCGCTGGAGAGGGCGTCGAGTGGAAACCGGAGGTGTAGGCGTCGAGCTCGTTTTCGATGATCTCGCCCAGGTCCTTCGCCGTCATCTTGCGCTCGGCCATCGGAAGTTGGCTCACGCGCCCACGACCGCCGCCAACTCCGGGGTTTCATTGTCGGAGAGCAGTTCGATCCAGTCGGGTCGCATCTTCGCCCATACGCCAGTCACCCTGCGAAATCGTGGGTCACGTTTCGTCTTCTCCAGCACCTCGTCTCCACGAGGCTTCCCTGATTCCGGCGGAATCTCCGTTCTCATCGGTCGACCGCGTGGTGGTCGCGGTTGTCGCGGTCGGTGGATCCGCACCCCTCGGTTGTCCAGCGCGCGGCCATCTCGGTGACGCCGGTCAGGCCCCCGGTACGCAGGGCGCGGCGCTGCCGGACGGCACCGTTGCCGGCGGCCAGGACCGCCGCCACCGCCGTACGCGTGTGTTCGTAGTCACCGGATTCCTCCAGACACGGCCGGACGTGGATGAGCAGCTGACCCACGAGTTGGGTGGCCGGAACCAGGCGCCGCGTGCCGGGGTCGAGTCCCGAACCCGCGAGGCCGTCCCGTGCCGCCCGCCAGCACGCCGCCCGCAACTGGTCCCGGCCGATCGGGTCCGCGGGGCGGCCGACGGCCACCGCGCCCAGGGCGGTGGTGACCAGCGCCCGGATCAACGTGGCCAGCAGCACAGTTTCCCCGACCGTGGCGGGCACGTCGCTGATGCGGATCTCGACCGTGGGCAGATGCGCGGACAACCGCACATCCCAGTAGACCATCGCGGTGTCGAGGATGCTGCCGCTCTCGCACAGCATCGCCACCACCTCGTCGTAGTGGTGGGCCGACCGAAAATACGGGGGTGGTCCCGCGCTCGGCCACCGCGCCCACAGCAGGTGCCGCCAGCTGGCGTGCCCGGTGTCGGCGCCGCCGGTGATCGGGGAGTTCGCGGTCAACGCCAACAGGGTCGGCAACCACGGCCGCAGATGATTACTGACCTGCACCGCGACATCGCGGTCGGGCACGCAGACATGGACGTGGCACCCACAGATCACCTGCTCGGCCAGCACCCCGAACCGCTGAGCCATCCGCTGGTACCGGGGCGTGTCGGTCACCGACCCGGTCGGCGGACACCACAGCGGGACCCCCACGGCCAGCAGCCGGGACCCGGATCGCGCCGCCGCCTCCGCCGCCACGAACCGGGACCTGCCCAGTTCCCGGCGCAACGCCGGCACACCCGCACAGACCGGTGTGCAGGTTTCGATCTGACACTTCGACAGCTCCAGTTGCAGATCGATGCCCACGGCCGCGGCGGCCGCCGCCACCGTCGTGCCGACCAGATCTGGCCGGCCGGTGACCGGATCGACGAGAACGAACTCCTCCTCCACCCCGATCGTGGGCGTGTTCTCAATCCGAGTGTCACAGAGTGCATCGAGTGCGTTCTTCGACAGAACGGATGCCATCGTGACCTCCTACCCCGGCGGCCGGCACCGACCACCCGCCACCGCAAGCCTTCCACGCGCGCACCGAGGTCCACCAGGAACAGACAACCGCACGGCAGTCGCTGCGACCTACCGGGGGAAGTCCCTGAATCACACCGTCACAGGCTTTCCGAATACCGCGATCTCAAATTCACGAGCGGACCGCGGCCACCGCAGTCGGAAGCCGCACCGACCGCGGTGCCACACCCCCAACCGATGCCCCTGGTCGGCGATGCCCGACGAGCACGCCCATCGGCGCCGCCACCCCGATTCGCGGCAGAGCCCGCCGGCGCCACCGCGGCAACTCCGGAACACGGCGGAGAAGATGACATCCTCCGGTCCGTATGGATCGTTGTCGCCGGCTCGCGGCCGGGTTTCGCTACCGGCGGCGAGCGGCCTCCGAGTCGACCTGCCGATCGATGTCCGGGTCGTCGACGAAAACGAGGCGGCCGTCGTCGAGGACCACTCCCCACCGGCGCACCGGCGAACGATCGGCGCTAGGTCCGAATAACGACGAAACGCCATGAGCCGGTGCAGCTTCGCGTATCAGCGGACTTCGACCGATTGCCGGTGATGCGGGCGACCGCGGAGACCAACACCCTCCGCGGCTCCGTATGCCGCCTCGCCCGCGGCTGGCCCCTCCCTCCCGGCCCCGCAGCGGGGTCCGACGTCGATATCCGACCGCGGGTGAATCACAGACTCGCGGCGTTGTCCGGTGGTCGGTGCGGGTGTCCGGAACTGCCTGTGGCATCTCACTCAGCGCCCGCCGGTCCCGCGGCGCCGACGCGTGTTTCGGGGACCAGGACAACGGGACGGCGGCCGTGGTGGACCAGGTGCGAGGACACCGACTCCCCCAACGCCCGCTCGAGCACGGACACCAGCCCTCCCCGTGCGCTGCCGATGATGATCATCAGGGCGTCATTCGCGTCGGCGATCGTCGCCAACAGGTGCGCCGGGTTGCCCTCGTGGGAGTAGTAGCTCCAGTTCCCGGGCAGCGCTGCGAGCATGGTGCACGCCTCGGTCCGTTCCCGCTCGACCGTCTCGACGATGCGCCGTTCCCAATCGTCGCGGTCCGGTTCGACCGGAAAATCGTCGAGGTCGACGACATGGGCGACATGCAGATACGCACGGAGCGGGACCGCCAGGCCCATGGCGAAGGACAGCGCCTGATGGCTGGCGGGATACCGGTCGAACCCCACCACCAGATGGCACACCGGCTCGGTCGCGCCCGCAGGTCCGTCCACGCGCACCGGTTTCCGCCAGTCCCGCACGCCTTCCCGGTCGGGGGGCTTCTTCTTGATCATCTGCTCCTCCTCACCCCGGCCCAGGC
>RRBB01000418.1:0-4894 GCA_006543605.1 Rhodococcus sp. WS4 | reverse complement strand
TCGTCTCGAAAGTTCTGTGGAAGGAACCTCAAGATGATCAGGCGGTGGTCGCCTCATGCCGCGGCGACACGCCGAACAACACCAGCACCAACTGCCCCACGCGATGGCCGAGGTTAAACGACAAGCTGAGCGACCAAGTCACGAAGGACGCTTGCGAGCCCACAGTTCCTCCGCCTTCGCGAGAACCTCCATCGAGCGCTCGGGCGGCGGGATCTCGACCGGATCGTAAGCCGGATGCATGGATTTGATCAAGCGCGGAAGGACGTAGGCGAGCATACGACCGCCTACACCCAACAACCGCAGACGACTTCGCCACGGGTTACGGATGCGACCCGCCCGATAATCTTCACTCAACAGGTACAACGTGGTGCGGATCATGTACGCGAACATGTGCCGGCCCGAGTAGAAGATGCCGAAGAGGCGATACCAATACCCGGGAAACAGCTTATGGAACAGATGGTTGCAGACATGACGGTGCTCATATTCCTCCGCGAGATGCCAGCGCCACAGATCGGCCGTGGGATCATCGAGTTCGGGATCTTGCAACTCGCGTGCGCTTTCCAGGAAATAGCAAGCCAAGATGGGTCCCAGCGTCTCAAAGCCCTCGGCGTACCCGAGGCAGAATTTGAGGCCCCTTTCCTTCAGATATCCCTCGTAGTTGGCTTTCATGACCGCTTCGCGGTCGTCTAATTCCGGGTATCCCGATGCCCTCAACATGGCGTTGAATTTCTCGTGGTTACGATAGTGCTGTCCTTCCTGGGCAATGAAGATTCGGCAATCCTCGCGGAACTGCGCATCACCGTCGGAAAGCTGGCCCATGCCCTCGCGGACGACCCGGTTCAAAAATGGTTCCAGGTACGGTAGATAGCTCGAGGTGGCGTTCCAGAACTGAGCAAACTCGGGTGACTTCGGCGTCCAGAAAACTTCGGCCGTCGAAAAGTCGATGTCGATATCTCGAACTTTCATAGCTTCTCCTCTTTCATAGCTGTCCCTCGTTTCATAACGTCCCCGTACGGCCCGGCTGACGGAAAACTCGACTATGCGTAAGCCGCGGCTCAGAGCGGCGCTGATGGCGACCGGTGAGTGAACTTTCAGTGTGTGCGAAATCGCGGTACGGGCACTCTTCGTTGCTTTACAGGTCCAGTACCAATCTCTTCGTGCAGGCACGCGACACGCACACCATCATTACCTCTCCGGTAGCCTGCTCAGCCTGGGAGAGGACCGAATCACGATGATCTGGGGTCCCCTCCAGTGTCCGTACTTCGCAAGTGCCGCATACGCCTTCACGACAGCTGGCGATGATAGGGACGCCGGCGTCCTCGAGGGTTTCGAGGATTGACTTTCCAGCCGCCACTGGCAAAGTGACACCGGAACGCTGGCACACCACCTCGAACTCTGCCAGTTCGTCACCGGATGAGACGGCTGGAAGCGTCCTCGCCGCGAACCGTTCGATATGAAGTAGCCCTGCCGGCCAGTGTGCACTGTGCTGCTCCACGGCGGTCAGTAGTGGCTCGGGCCCGCAGCAGTACAGGAGCGTGTCGCGCTCGGGCTCTTTCAAGCAACCCCCGAGATCGAGCAGACCTCGTTCATCCTGTGGCCAGACAGTGACTCGACTGCCGTATTGCGTGGTGAGGTCGTCTGCAAAGGCCATGGATGCTCTTGTGCGCCCGCCGTACAGCAGGGTCCAATCGCTGCCCGCTCGCTCAGCCGCCTCGATCATTGCAACTATTGGGGTGATACCGATACCGCCCGCGATGAAGCGGTAGCGGGGGGACTCGACAAGCGGAAAATTGTTGCGAGGACCTCCTACTCGAACGGTTGCCCCTGTGTAGAGCCGTTCATGGACAAAGTGCGAACCGCCCCGAGAGTTGGGGTCGAGAAGGATGCCGACTCGCCATGTCTCTGAATCGGCAGGATCCCCGCATAGCGAATATTGGCGCGTGAGTCCATCGGCGAGGAGCAAATCGATATGTGCCCCTGGCTCCCAACCCGGCAGAGCATCGTTTTCCGGGTGTGCAAGGTCCAGCAGGACTACCCCTTCGGAGGGCGTGCTGCGGTTGCGGACTACCAGGTCGGCCTTGAACTCATCGCTCTCAATGCTGGGCACTGTATCCGCCCATGTCGTAATCGCGGGTGCAGGCATGAGCTATGGAGTGGTAGGCGGTAGATGGATAGTTGCGCAAGACATGGAAAGCATGGAGTTCCTCCGGGGCCATTTCGCAGCGGATGCTGCTCTGTGTGATTCTGCCGAACGGCGCCACTGGGTCATCGACATAGTGGCGGGTCATTGGTCTGCGCTCCGGTCACCAGTCATCGCAAGTATCCCTTTCCCTGCTGGCGTGGCTGTCGCTCGTCCGAAGTGGGACGCCGTAGGCGCGTCTTTCTGGTGAATTAAGCCTGACCGCCGAGCGGCCTCCGTGCATCACCACGTTGGGGGTTATCGATCCCACTGTGGAGGCAGCCCGGCCGTCTTCTTGCGGACTAATTCCGCCGGCGCCCAGCGTCGACCGAGTCGTCGTCGGCGGTGAGTGGGTGCGGCGAGCAACGACGGATGATGGAACCGTCAATCGAGATCCGCTGCGTGTGTGTTCTATTTGGTTCCACGACCGAGTCTTGTGGTCACGGGCAGGCGTACCTGCGCCGCGCGATTAGTTCGTTCGTGCGCGACTTGCACGGTCGAGAGCCAAATCCGATTGCGATCCCGATCGTGCAACGGAAAGGTCATCAGGTCTGTGTCTTTCGCATGGCGAATACAGTGCTCGCCGCGAGCCTGTGCGGCGGTGTCGCAAACTCCATATCCGGCGTCGGATCTGGGCGGTGGTGGTGGAGAATGCGGTCAGCCGTTGCGCCACGACCACCGGCCAGGTCCGTACGCGCAGCGTGGCACAAGAAATTACGGTCGCTTCCAACACGTCTGGGCAATACTCTCCAGACGCCGATCGCTCGGCGAGACTTCGGATCCGAGGGCAAAGATTCGTGTATCTCGGATATGTGTGTCGGTTACGCGATTTCGGTCCAGCGCACCTGCCAACCGCGGCATCGACGGGAAGTCGAGAACGATCCGCGGTCGCTGAGGCGTAGGTCTGGTGCCGCTCGATCACAGTTTGGGGGACGCAGCCGATTCACAATGGCCAGTGCCGGCGACGATCCCCTGTGAAATCGGGCTCACCCGCGTATACACCGCCGAGAGGCTGGGACGTTGCCGCCCTCTTGGTCCTCGGCGGAACATTCGTCCCAGTTCTCGGCTCGCACGGTCGCCAGTGTGGATGCGAAGATCGTCACACGGCTTCGGACGCCGGGCTGTCCATCGTCGCTGTTTCTGATCGACCGCTTGCAGCGCGCGCCAGGAAACGCTCGCGGGCAACAAGATAGAAAGGAAAGGCCATCGAGACGCCGATGTAGGACAGTAGCACGAAGCCCACTCCCCACTTCCGGCCCATTCCGATCCGAACGGTGTCCGTGAGTACCCACACGATGAAGACCGTCCACGCGATCAGCATGTCGATGCTCAGGAAGGCAGCTGTTCCGCCCGGTTTGATACCGTCACCGAAGAACTCGATCGGATTGAGGATGTTGCCGCCGTCGCCGATCCAGCCGAAGGCGAATGGCCACGTCAGGAGGAGGGCCACGATCCCTACCGCGAGGTAGAAGGCGTGCCGGACATTCATCGCGGTGGTCCCGCGCATCTGAGTCATCACTTCACCTGCTGCCTGCGACTCGTAATCGTCTCCCGTGCCAATTGATCGGGAATTGCCGTTATGTCGGCGGATTCGACCGTTGTCATGATCAACTTTCTCTCTATTGTCGACTGAACAATGCCTGGGTGTGCAGGCGATGTTGCGCGGGTTCTACTGATGCTGTGACTCGAGTCTCATGCATCAACGACACGCATGCGTCACCCCGATGGGGGGTTTCTCCCTCGATTCGGAGGTAGTTCTCCGGCGGCGCTGCAGTTATGGCGCGCAGGCCTTGGCCTCGGGTCCGTCCCGGCACAGTGCACAGGGCGAAACCGCAGAGGTTTGTCATCGCCAGGAACCTCGACTTCCAGGTCGATGAATTCCGCAAGCGACCGTTGGATATGGCCCCTACACCTACGTCACCACCAACGCCTACGGGCTCGAGGTGCGGGAGAACAGGCGGGTGGTGTTGTTCATGCGGTGGTCCCGTCGGAGGTGAACGCCGAGGACTATCGGGAGATCCTGGCCTGATGTGTCCTCCGCCGAGGACGGTGCCGGATTTGATGAATCTTACGTCCCGGACCCTGAAGCGCTTCGTGCGCTGCCGTGAGTATCGCGACCGCTGGGACGGATACGCCATCCACTCGCTCGATGGCGCACCCGTCGTGTTTTGCCGAACCTAGGCGTCGGCAACCAGTTCGGCCGCTTGCTTGCGGAGCAAGAACTTCTGGATTTTTCCAGTGGCGGTGGTGGGAAGCTGATCGACGACGACCACCTTCTCGGGAATCTTCTGCATCATGGCCTTCCGCTCGTTCCGGAGGAAGTCTGCGAGCTCGTCCAACGTCGGCGCCGGACCGTTCACAACGATGAAGGCGCACACCTTCTCGCCTAGGCGGGGATCCGGCATGGATACCGCGGCCGCGCCGGCTATCGCTGGATGCGCCAGAAGGTGTTCTTCCACCTCACGCGCTGAGATGTTCATGCCGCCGCGGATGATCAGGTCTTTGATCCGTCCTGTGACCCGCAGATACCCCTCTGAGTCGACGCGCCCCAGATCGCCCGAGGAGAGGAAGCCTCGACCGTCGACCGATGCAGCCGTACGCGCGGGATCGCGCCAGTAGCCGAGGAAGATTCCCGGCCCTCCGTAGAAGATCTGGCCTTCCTCCCCGGCCGCGACGACGGCGCCTTCCTCGTCGCGGATCTCGAGATCGACACCG
>RRBB01000417.1:0-4902 GCA_006543605.1 Rhodococcus sp. WS4 | reverse complement strand
GAGCAACTCTGCGAACTGCTCAACGAGACGGACACCGTCTATCCCGGCACCACCCTCACCCTGCGCTACCGCACCAAACCGCACCGGTGACTCTGCACGTATTCCTGCGCTATGTCCGGAGTCCTGGTGGTCGGCGGGCCCACAGGCACCGAATTCGAGGCAGCATCAGATCCCAGCCGATCGACGCGGCAGTCCTGCGGTGCAACCACTACCAAGCCCGCATGGAGCTCGTGAGACCATCACAAGATTTCATTCAGAATCCGACAAGCGGCATGCCAGACCCTTTTCATACCCGCCGAGGTACTCACAGAAAAGGACCCGCCATGTTCACCAAGTTCGTCAAATCCGCCAATCGTGTCGCCGCCGTCACAGTCGTGACCGCGGTCCTCGGTGTCGCCACCGTGGGTGGAGTCGGTGTCGCCAGCGCCACGAGCTATCTCACGCCTGAGGAGGCATACCTCACCGCCCTCGACGAAGAAGGCATCCCCTACAGCTCGGCTTACTACGCAGTGGCGGCCGCGTACGCTGTCTGCGGGGATTTCGAGAGCGGCTACCACTTCTACGAAATCGGGCTGGATGGCCTGCTCAACTCGTCCTTCTCGGCGTACGAGTTCGGCTACATCATTGGAAGCGCTGTATCGGTGTACTGCCCGCAATTCACCTACGCGATACCGGCCTGATTCAGCGGCCGAACGCCCCGCTGATTTGGTTGCCATACAGGATGCGAACCGGCCGTGGGGCATGCCCTCGGTGCCGTCCGATGGTTGGATCCGCCCGTGGCCGGGGCGTCCAACTTCGCCCGCGATGTCAACGTGGCGGGGCACTGTTCGAGCGGTATCAAGACCATGAACGCGGCGAATCAGCGGAAGCGCTATTCGACCACGATCTCGAATGTGAACTCGTTGTCCCCGATCCGCATGATGTCACCATCGACGAGCCAGACGCTGTCCACGACGCGGTTGCCGTGCACGTATACGCCGTTCGAGGAACGCAGGTCCCGCAACACGAAGTTCATCCCGGTGTCCACGATGATCGCGTGGTGACGACTGACCTTGCTCTGCACGAGCACGATGTCGTTGTCGGGCATCCGGCCGATTCTGAGCCCCGTCGATCCGATTGGGAAGGTACGGCCCTGACCATCCCGAAGCTGTGCCGCGACGGCACGTTCTAACGTCTCGAGAACCGTGACCGTATGGGCGGCGGTGGCCCGCGCGGTCTCAATCACCGCCAACGGTTCCTGTCGCAGGATACGGCCTTCCAGTTCCAGCAGTCCACCGCCAGGATCGATGCCGAGATCCTCCGCCAGGTTCGATCACAGTCGTCGACACGCGCCGAGGGCGTCGGACTGCCGGCCACACACATACAGCGCAGTGATCAGCTGACCCCACAACGGCTCGCGATGCGGGTAAACGGATGCGAGGGACATCAACTCAGGAATCACTGACTCGGCTCGTCCGCAGACAATTTCGGCCTCCGCCCAGGCGGCGAGGGCCGTCAGTTTCTCCTCCTCGATCGCAGCGGCAAACGTCTCGGCGAACTCCAAATCGGGTAAATCCTCGAGAGCTGCACCCTTCCACTCTCCGAGCGCAGCGGAAAGGTGTCGGCTCGCGTCCTCGAATCGCCTCGCGGCGGCGGCAAGGATTCCGGCCCGCTTCTCGACGAGGAATCGTCCTAGATCACAATCCTGGTCCGGCACGACCAGCCGGTACCCCGGCGGCGCACTGACCAGCACCGCGCGGGCATCGATGCCCGCATTGCGCATCATTCGGCGCAGATTCGAGATGAATACCTGCAGGCTTGCCCTGGCTTCTGGTGGCGGCCGACGGTCCCACACCCCGTCGGCGAGCGCATCGGCGGACAACGAGCGGTTGCGGTTGACGATCAGGGCGGCAAGCACGGCACGCTGCTTGGGCCCACCCAACGGAGGAGCGATCCCGTCAATTCTCACTTGCACCGGACCGAGTACATCGAATTGCAGTCTCGGCCCGCGCCGCTTGTCGTCCACTAGACCGGTGACATTACACTGTGACCTCCGCTGACGCCGTCCAACTGATCCGTCCGCGGCGGCCGAGGTCGGACAGCGACGACGCGAATGTCCCCGGTTGCGCTGACGCCGGAAAGGTGACGGCGCATGCCCCAGACAGGGGTTCGGCCGGGAATGATCTCACATTCTCGGCCGGATCTCTGCTTCTCGAGTGTTTCACCGTTGCCGATTACTATCTCGATCCGCAAACCCAAATCTACTCGCCCAAGGCGGGATACCGCAATCTGTCCGTAGCCCCTCCAGGTTCAGGCTGTCGGGGAGGCGTCTTGGCCCGATTTGATCAGGTGCCGTTGCCCATCGAGCACGGCAACTTCGATGTCGTCGGCCACGGTCAGTTCGGCAAAAAAACTACCTTCCCTGGGAACTGCAGCTAGTCGCCGCCGCCGCCACCCGAGCCTCCGTCATCGAAACCGCTTCCGGAAGAAGAAAACCCGCCACCGGAAGACGAATCGGACCTCTTGACGCCGAGGGTGTGCGCCAATCCCGGATCCAATAGCCAAAACGACGCGTTTCCGAACAGCGCAACAGACAGGGCCGCGACGTACGGTCCGTACGACCACAAATAGGGCTTGTACTGGGGTCGTAAGTGACCGCTGGCCGCGACCGCCTGCGCCAGGTGAGCGTCACCCAACTTAGTTCGACCCTGAGTGCGGGCCACCAAATACGCGGCCGAACCAAGAACCTGAAGAACCAGGAGCAGAAGAAACGGATCAATACCGGTGAAACTGACAATCCCAATGATCACCACAATGACGATCGGCACTGCTGCCGACGCCCGAGCGCACCGATAATCCCTTCCAGCGAGAATGCCGCGGGCGTTCAAACTCGCGTGTAGTTCGTCGAGCTGGCGGTGCACGGCCGTTTTGAGGAACGAGAATCGCCTCAATACCGGTGGCGAATAGGCCAGCGCAGCCACAACGGAGTGGCTGAGCGGGTCGAACGATCGGTCGGCGGGATGAATCCAGCGGATAGGAGTACCGGTCGAATCAATCACCCCCACAACCCGCAGCAAGGCGAGTGATGCGACCAATGCCCTATCGCGGCTTGTCAGCATACCGAGTTCGACGGGAGTCAGGACGTCGAGAACGCGGTTCTTGCCGTCCAAATGACGGGTCGAAATGCGCCGCAACTGAAAACCCGCGATGACCGAAAGCGCGGCCGCCGTGACATAGCCGATCAGAAACACACCACTCGGAAGTCCCCAGATATTCTCGGCCACCGTAGTTACCGTTCGTACGCGATTAGACAGGGATGAGACATAGTTTCCTCGCAGAGGGCGGGCATCCTTTCGGATCGGAATACCCAGGTGGACTTTCCACCCTTGTCCTCCTTCAGGCAAAGACAGACCACCCTTAGGGGTAGATATCCGCCACCCCGGGGGCGAATCTCCTCACCCCAGGGGCATCGCATCCCAGCAGGTGCTTCCGCCATCTCCAAGCCTGCGGCCGACCTCGCCGACGCCGTTCGGGAAGACACCCCCCAAACACAGAGACCCCCGTGCCGGCATCCGTGGCAGCGCGTGCTCCCCCGGGTGCCAGGCAAGCGCGGTATTCGTAATCTGCAACTCAAGTTTCAGGCACCCTCGTGTGACATCGCGGTCGAGGGCGATCCCCGGTAGATCAACCAGTACCGCTGGCAACGGGCTGCACATACCTTCGGAAGTCATTCCGGCCGCTCTCAGCGGAGGTGGAGCTGCCGTCGTCGGGGTCCGCGGACAGCCCGGGTGCCCCCTGCCAGATGATCACGCAGTAGCACGACCGAACTCGGGAATGAGGCGCGGGCGATGCGCGCGGGGTGGGCCGGCCACCAGCCGCCGCTGGTCTCCAGCATGACGGCGATCACGGTCGCGCCTCGTGCGTCGAGCCCGACAGTGCACCGATCATCCCACCCCGGGGGGGTGAATCGGCCACCGAACCGGTCAACGCCACGCAGCGCTTCCTGCCTGCCTGCCACGCCCCGACCTGGTGAGGGCACGGGCCCGTGTGCGATGTGTTGAGGTGCTTCGACATCGAGGGGTTGCGTCCATGAAGATGCCCACCAGCTGGGTGCCGAAATCGCCGGTGTGGAGTGTGATCATCGACTTCGCAGGCGCAGATGGGACTCTCGACTCGGCAATCGGCGTCATCCGGCATGGCGGCCGCATCGTCGAGGTCGGGTTGGGCGTCGGAGCCACCTCCGTTTCCATATCCAGCATCACGATGAAAGAAGTACATATTGTCGGTGCATCGAATGGCACCAAAGCCGAAGCGAGCGCAATACTCGCGCTGATAGCCAAAGGTCATGGCCGATCTGGGCTTTGCCGAGAACCTCAACCGTGTCATCGAGGTGGTTCTGTTGGTGTGCCCGATTCTCTACCTCGTGCCCGCCACATCAATCCTGGGCGCGGTGCTGCTGACCGGATACCTCGATGGAGCGAACATGCTCACCGAGCAGCCGATCATCAGCACTACCCTATTCCTGCGCTCGATCATGCCTATTCCTGCGCTCGATCATGCCCGTCCGACGCGCCTGAACCACCTACCTGCGACTGGAGTCAAATTCCGCTGACACCAAACGGAATCGGATCATCGCCGACCGCAGACAGTCACATCGTGCGCCGCGACGTCGTGACCCGCCCAACCGTCCCTGCAATCATGAATTCGGTGGGAACGCTGCTGAAATCCGCGTACACTTCCTTCCGCATCGTTGCGAGAGAAACACACTCAAACACGGCCGACTTGATGTCGTCCCCCTAGTGTCCTGAGTCGTTGTTCAGTTGATTAATTCGCGTGCAGTAGTTGGCGAGGTTGTCCAGGATTTCGTCTGCGGTTTTGGTCCACACGAAGGGTTTTGGGTCGTCGTTCCATGCGTCGATCCAG
>RRBB01000416.1:0-4931 GCA_006543605.1 Rhodococcus sp. WS4 | reverse complement strand
CGCGTTGGTGGAACTGTCCAAGACTGCCCGCATGCTGGTGCTCGGACCCGCGGCGACGAGTGAGATGAAATCGGTGGTTGCCGGTTCCGATGTCGTGCGCGTGTCGAATCGCGCCGAATGCCCCGTGGTCGTGTGGCGCGGCATCCAGGGCCACGAGGTCAGCGAAACCCGGCCCGTCGTGGTCGGTGTGGACGGTAGCGAACTGAGCGACATGGCCGTTGCCCATGCGTTCGAGTTCGCGGCGTTCTTCGGTGTTCCCCTCGTCGCGGTCCACACCTGGGCCGAGCACTCCACTCTCGGGGCGTGGTACTCGGAGGAAAGGCGCTTCACCGACTGGTCCGACCTGGTGCAGCACGAGGAGGCGTGGCTCGCCGAGAGTCTCGCGGGGTGGCGCGAGAAGTATCCCGATGTCGAGGTCACCCGCTGCCTCGAGCGTGGCGGGCCGATGAAGGTGCTCCTCGAGTACTCGTTCGGGGCGCAGTTGATCGCCGTCGGCAGTCACGGGCGGAATCCGTTCACCGCGTCGATCGTGGGGTCGACGAGCCAGAGCCTCATCCACCACGCGCGGTGCCCGGTGCTCATTTGCCGGAAGGGCTGAAACCTCCCTCATCGCACGTCCCGTTTGAAATCAGCCTGATTCGAATTCACACGCCGCTTCGCCATTACTCGAGCGAGAATCGGCGTCGCATTCCGCTGCCGGAAAATGGTTGTGAGCAGCACAATTAGAAGATGTGGCGAAACTAATCCGACAAATACACGCGCCGCAGAATAATCAAGTGTTTCGATCACGATAATTAGATTTCCCCCCGATTGCGGCACCCGATTTCGCGTTTATAGTTTCCGGCATGTCGGAGCCACGCTCATATCTCGTCTGCGCGTCTCAGCGCAGCGGCAGCACCCTGCTCGTCGAATCCCTACGCGCCACCACCGTGGCCGGCAACCCCGAAGAGTTCTTCCAGTACCTGCCGTCCACCAGCCGATCACCGCAACCGCGGCAGTGGTTCGACGGCGTCACCGACGAGACGGTACTCTCGAGGCTCGCCCCGCTCGAACCCGGAACGGCCGACACCCGGACGTCGGAACAGTGGCGCGATCAACTGCTGAGCCTCGGGCGCACTCCCAACGGCGTGTGGGGCGGAAAGCTGATGTGGAACCAGGTGCCGCTCGTCCTCGACCGTGCCGCCGGACTCACAGACCGGTCCGGCGACGACCTGCGGTCCGCCCTCGACGACATCCTGGACCGCGACCTCGTCTTCATCCATGTGTTCCGGGCTGACGTCGTCGCACAGGCGGTGTCGATGTGGCGGGCGGTGCAGACTCAGGTGTGGCGCGACGACGCCACCCCGCCCGCCCCGCACGACGGCGCCGAGTACCACGCGGGCGGCATCGCGCACCTCGTCCGCATTCTGCGCGATCAAGATCGCCAGTGGCGCAACTGGTTCGAGGCCGAGGGACTCGACCACATCGACATTGGTTTCGACGACCTCGTCGCGGCCCCACAGGCGACGGCGGCGAAGGTGCTCGTCGAACTCGACCTCGACGCCGATCTCGCACCCCCGCCGCCGCTGAAGCGGCAGAGCGACGGCCGCTCCAAGGAGTGGGTCGAGCGTTATCGGTCCGAGGCCGCGGCAAACGGATATCCCCTGTGACCGCCCTCGGCGCCACCGACACAGCCGCACGGGTGGACGAACTGCGCGCGCTGGAGGCGGAGGCCGTGCACATCATCCGCGAGGTGGTCGCGGAACTCGAGCGGCCGGTTCTGCTGTTCTCCGCGGGCAAGGACTCGATCGTGTTGCTGCGGCTCGCCGAGAAGGCGTTCCGGCCGTCCCCGTTGCCGTTTCCCGTCCTGCACGTCGACACCGGGCACAACTTCCCCGAGGTGATCGAGTTCCGCGACCGCAGGCTCGACGAGGGCGGGCACCGGCTGATCGTCGCGTCGGTGCAGGAGTCGATCGACAAGGGCCGGGTCACCGAATCGGGTGGTCCCGGCGCGTCCCGGAACCGGCTGCAGACCAGGACGCTGCTCGACGCCCTGGAGGAGCACCGTTTCGACGCCGCGTTCGGCGGCGCGCGCCGTGACGAGGAACGCGCCCGCGCGAAGGAGCGGGTGCTCAGCTTCCGTGACGAATTCGGGCAGTGGGATCCTCGCTCCCAGCGTCCCGAGCCGTGGTCGTTGTACAACGGGAGAATTCGCCGGGGCGAACAGGTTCGGGTGTTCCCGCTCAGCAACTGGACCGAGCTCGACATCTGGCGCTACGTCGAACTCGAGAACCTCGCGCTGCCGTCGATCTACTTCGCGCACGATCGGCAGGTGTTCGAGCGCGACGGCATCCTGCTCGGGTTGTCCGAGTACACGCTGCCCACCGAAGACGAACTGGTGCAACGGCTCCGGGTGCGGTACCGCACGGTCGGGGACCTGACGATCACCGGCGCCGTGCGTTCCGACGCCGGCGACGTCGCCGGCGTGATCGAGGAGATCGCCGCGGCCACGGTCTCCGAACGCGGCGAGACCCGGGCCGACGACAGGACTTCCGTTGCCGCGATGGAAGACCGCAAGCGCGAGGGGTATTTCTGATGACCACCACCAGCCGGCCCCGCCAGTTGCTCCGACTCGCCACCGCGGGCAGCGTCGACGACGGGAAGAGCACCCTCATCGGCCGCCTCCTGCACGACACCGGAAGCCTGCCCACCGACCACCTCGAGGCGGTGACGAACGCCGACGGCGAGCCGGACCTCGCCGCCCTGTCCGACGGGCTGCGGGCGGAACGCGAGCAGGGCATCACCATCGACGTGGCGTACCGGTTCTTCTCCACACCCACCCGGAGTTTCGTCCTCGCCGACACGCCGGGGCACGAGCGGTACACCCGCAACATGTTCACCGGTGCGTCGAACACCCATGTGGCCGTACTGCTCGTGGACGCACGAGCCGGCGTACTCCGGCAGACCCGCCGCCACGCCCGGATCGCCGACCTCCTCGGTGTGCCGCACCTGGTCGCGGTGGTCAACAAGATCGACCTCGTCGACTTCGACGAGACCCGGTTCAAGGAGGTCGAATCCGAACTCGGCCTGCTCGCGCACCGGCTGGGCGGCCGCGACCTCACGGTGATCCCGGTGTCCGCCACGCGGGGCGACAACGTCGTGACCCGGTCGGATTCGACACCCTGGTACGACGGGCCCACGATCCTCGAGTATCTCGAGGGGGTGGAACTCGCCGCGCCGTCGGCGGTCGCGTCCGAACTGCGTCTGCCGATCCAGTGGGTCGCGCGTCCCACGGACGAGCAGCGACGGCGATACACCGGCCGGCTGTCCGCCGGCACCCTCGCGGTCGGGGACGAGGTGGTGGTGCTGCCCGCGGGTTCCCGCAGCACGGTCACGGCCCTCGACACCCTCGATCCAAACCGGTCCGTCGCGGTCGCACCGCTGTCGGTGTCGTTCGAACTCGCGGACGACCTCGACGTGGCCCGCGGTGACCTCGTCGTGAGCGCGGCCGCCGCGGCGACGGCCCCGGTCGCCGCCCGCGAGATCGACGCGACCGTGTGCTGGCTGAGCGAGACACCGCTGCGGGCAGGCGACCGGGTGGCGCTCAAGCACACCAGCCGCACCGTGCGCGCCACGGTTCAGGAGTTGCACACCCGGCTCGACCCGGAAACCCTCGAAGAACACGACTCGCCCAGCGAACTGGCCCTCAACGACATCGGCCGGATCACGCTGCGGACGAGCACGGTGGTGCTCGCCGACCCCTATGTCACCATGCGACGCCGGCGCGTTCATCCTCATCGACGAGCAGAGCAACGACACGGTCGGTGCCGGAACCGTCAGCGAAGCCCGGGAAGTCGTTCCCGGCGAGCAGACTCGGCGCGACATCAAGTGGCACCCGTCGTCGCTGGAGCGGGGTCGGCGTTGGTTCGCGACCGGGCAGCGGGGCGCCACGATCTGGTTGACCGGACTGCCGGCATCGGGGAAATCGACGGTGGCGGTCGCGCTGGAGCGGACCCTCGTCGACGCCGGTCGGACCGCGTACCTCCTCGACGGCGACAACGTGCGGCACGGCATCTCGGACGATCTCGGGTTCTCGCCGGGTGACCGGGCCGAGAACATCCGGCGCGTCGGCCATCTCACCCGGTTGTTCGCCGACGCCGGGGTGGTGGCGATCGCGTCGATGGTGTCGCCGCTCCGGTCGGACCGGGCGATCGCCCGCGCCCTCAACGAGGCCGCGGACCTGTCGTTTCTCGAAATCCACGTCAGCACACCGGTCGAGGAGTGCGAGCGACGCGACCCGAAGGGGCTCTACGCCCGCGCGCGGGCCGGCGAACTCCGCGGCCTCACCGGAATCGACGCCCCGTACGAGGCCCCCGAGAACCCCGACCTCGCGTTCGACACCACCGGCGCGGACCTCGACGACCTCGTCGCGCGGATCCTCGCCGAACTCGCCCGGCACGAGGCGCGGAGGACATAGTTCAGGGTGCGGCGAGCCGGAGCAGGGCCTCCCGCAGTGCGACGCGGTCGTCGAATACCCTTTGGTGCCCGCCGTACTCCTGAACCGGGTCGTGCCCACGACCGGCGACCACCACCACGTCACCGGGGCCGGCGAGGCCGACGGCGGTGAGGATCGCCTCCGAACGATCGGAAACGACGAGCACTTCGGCGTCCCCTCCCGCCCGCGCTCCACGCGCCACGTCCTCGCGTAGGCGCCCCGCGTCCTCGGAGTACGGACTCTCGTCGGTGACGATGACGGTGTCGGCGAAACAGGCCGCGGTCGCGCCGAGCGGGGCCCGCTTGCCGGGGTCGCGTTCACCGGTCGCCCCGACGACGGCGACGAGCCGCCCCCGGGTCCAGGACTCCTGACATGGTGCAGGAATTGATGTTCGGTCACCGGTGGGGTTTGGTGCTGTAGCGCAGGGCGAGGGCGGTGCCGGGGTAGACGGTGTTCG
>RRBB01000415.1:0-4935 GCA_006543605.1 Rhodococcus sp. WS4 | reverse complement strand
GGGGTTGGACCGGGCCCCGGAGGTCAAGACGATCCGCCGCAAGATCGGGTTCCTCGCCGAGGCGGGCCGGGTCGGCGACTGGATCGCCGCGATGGCGAAAGCCCACGTGCGGGCGCGCCCCGAGCAGGCGGCGGTGTTGTATGTCGACGGCCACGTCCGCGCCTATCAGGGCACCCGCAGGATCGGGAAAACCCATGTGCCGCGGCTCAAGTTCCCCGCCCCGGCGACGGTGGAAACCTGGGTGTCCGACGCCGCCGGGGACCCGCTGCTGGTGGTGATGGCCGACCCCGCCGCCTCCCTCGCCTCCGAGCTGCGCCGGTTGATCCCCGACCTGCGGGCCGTGGTCGGCGACGACCGGCGGGTGCTGGTCGGGTTCGACCGCGGCGGCTGGTCCCCGGCGCTGTTCGCCGACCTCGATGCGGCCGGGTTCGACACCCTGACCTGGCGCAAGGGTCACACCGACGACGTCGACGAGGCCCTGTTCGCCGAGTACATCCACACCGACTCCCACGGCCGCCGCCACCGCTGGGAACTCGCCGACACCCGGGTCGAGCTGGACATCGCCGACGGGCCCCGCCAGGGTGAGGTGTTCGGGATGCGGCAGATCAGCCTGTTCGACCCCGCCCGCACCCGGCAGATGCACATCCTGACCACCCGCGCCGACCTGCCCGCCGCCGAGGTCCGCTACCGGATGGGATCACGCTGGCGGCAGGAGAACTACTTCCGCTACGCCCGCATGCGTTTCGATCTCGACTCCCACGACCGCTACCGCGCCGGCGACGACGACCCGACCCGGATGGTGCCCAACCCGGCCAAGAAACCCGCCTACCAGCTGGTCGAGCAAGCCCGGCGGACCCTGCGCCACTCCGAAACAGTACGGGACCGTGACCTACTGGCGGCGTCCTCGCCACCACCGGGTGTCACGACCGTGCTGACCAACGAACAGCTCGACACCATCAATGCCGACGTGCACACCGCCGAGGCCGCACTCGACGCCGCGCTCGCCGCACACAAGGCGGTCCCGGCCCGGCTCCCGCTCGCGCAGGTCAACCCCGGCCAGCAGGTCCTCGACACCGAAACGAAACTGATCCACCACGCCATCCGCATCGCCGCGTTCAACACCGCACAATCGTTGGCCCGCGCCATCGGCACCGGCACCGGCTACGCCCGCGCCCACGACGAGGCCCACACCCTGATCCGCACCGCCCTCGCCGCATCCGGCGACATCATCCCCGACCCCACCACCAAAACCCTGCACATCCGGCTCGACCCGCTCCCCGCGCCGAGGCACACCACCGCCATCGACGAACTCTGCCAGCTGCTCAACGACACGAACACCGTCTACCCCGGCACCGCCCTCGCCCTGCGCTACAGCACCAAACCCCACCGGTGACCGAACATCAATTCCTGCACCATGTCAGGAGTCCTGGTGTCCTCGACCAAGTCTTCGGCGGTCTCGAGGACCTCGTCGCTGCCGGCGAGCAACCGGTTGTTGAGGGCGTCGACCCGGGCGGTGGCGGCGCTCATGGCTGCCACTTTCACGGCGTCGAGGAGTTGGCCACGCACCGATTCGCTGAGTTCGGCGAACTGGGGTGAGGATTGGAGGAGTTTGGCGGCCCGGTCCACCATCTCCTGAGGGCCACCGGCGAGACGACCGGCGCTCGCCGCGGCGAGCAGTAGTCCCAGTTTCTTCCGGTGTGCTCGCCCCATCCAGTAGCCCACGATCACCGCTGCCGCGATCTGCACTCGGGTCATCATCGTCGACTCCCTTCACCCGGATCGGCGACCGTTGGTCGACGCCGGGCACCCCGGAGCGGGCCGCCCGCGTACTCGAGATCAGCAAGTGCTGGGTGAACCACCCCGAACCGGACTACCCGCAACGCAGGGCCTTCAATCGGTCAAAGACCGGAAGTGGCCGGGAAATTCGGTTCGTGTGACGAGCGGCGAAACGGTCCAACCGGTCGGCTCCGGACGTCGTCCACCCGGTTCCGGGTCCTGCTCGTGATTTCCCTTCTGGCTCTGCTTGTGGCCGGACTCGTCGCGTCCGTCCGCGCCGTCGCACGGGGCCCGACCGCCAGGGCCAACCCACACAGGTCTGGGGGCGCTCGGCGCGGTGATCGGGGTGCACCGCTATGCGGAGGTGTCGTCGGCACTTCCGGTGGCTGGCGCCGCCTTGGCCTTCGCCTTGCCGGTGGCGCCTCCTTTTGCGGGCGGCACCTCCGATGGCGTCGACTGTGCGGGTGCGGGTGCGGTCGGCGTCGGCTTCGCGACCGCCTTCCCGGCGGTGCCTCCCGTCGCGGGCAATGCCTCCGGCTCAGGGGTGGCCGTGATCTCGGGTTGGGCCCCGGTCTTTGCTTCGGCATTCTCCGGCCTGTGCGTCAGTTCTCCTAGCTTGCCGCGCGTCCAGGACCACACGTCGCCAGCTGCTCCTCCGAGCATCCCGGCGGCATGTTTGGCGGTGTGTGCGGCCCCGCCGACCATGGTCCTGGCGGTGGTGGCGTTGAGGACCTCGAACACCGCCGGTGTGGGGATCTCCTGGGGGAGCTTCGGCTTGATGTGCTTGTCGAAGAAGGCGTCGTGATCGGCCTGGGTGTCCCAGATCTCGGAGACGGTGAGGCCGTCGCCTTCGAGAAAGGCGTAGTGGGCGATGAATCCCTTCGCCGATTGGAGATCATCGACCGTGACGTCGACCGCCGAGTACTGATCGGCGGTCATGCCCGGTGCGTGGTGACGAATTACGACTGACATGCTCTTTTTCCTTTCCGGACAGCGGGTTGGGACCCAACAGGTCCACGGAAGTCGGGAGAATGATCAAGGCTTGGGCGGGCTTGTTGAGCCTCGGTTCCGGAGTACCCGTAATAGGCGCGCGTGAACAGGCAGGGACTGGTGCATCCGCATCCAAGCTCGACACCGCCGCGCCGGTTTGACCTGCCGTTTTCCGGGAAAGCGGGAAGGGTTCACAGAATGCGTGCTCCGAACCGAGCGGAAAGTCGAACCCGGCCCTCGCGCCCACCCCGGAGTGCTCGTTCGCTGCAGGAGTCGGGGACTTTCACGGATGAGGTGAGCACGATGAAGAAAATCGCATTGCGCACGGCCATCGCGTCGGCCGTGATCGCTCCCGCGATGGTCTTCGCCACGGGGACCGCGACGGCGGTCCCGACACTGAGCGTCGGGGCAGGCGCTTCGGGCGAAGTGACCGTCTCGGTGCCGGCCGGTGAGAACTGGACCTGCTTCGGCTTCGACTCCGGCTTCAACTTCAAGACCGGTGCCTTCGCGCCCGGGGTAGGGAAGTTGAGCGGCTTCGCGAAGGGGTCGAACGTGACCGTCTTCTGCTTCGGCGGCGCGGCGCCGTTCTTCTTCACCGGCAGCGTCACGGTGTAATCGCCCGGCTACCTGGCCCCTCCGCGCACGAGTTCGCACCGAGCCGGCCCCGGGGACGCGTCCTCCGGTCGGTGATACACCCGGCCGGGGGCCGCGGGGCTTACCCCGCGGTTCCCGTTGCGCCGCCGGGGTCCGCGGTCAGGTCGTCGGTGTCGGCGAACACCAGGCGCCCGTCGTCGAGGGCGACCGCCCACCGGTGCACCGGCGCCCAGGCGTGCCCGCGCTCCTCGGCGTCGGTCAGCTCGGCGTAGTCCTCGATGATCCGACCCGTCTGAGCTTCTTCGGACGGCCGCCGCACCAGCACCCGCGCGCCCGTGCCCAACGGACCGGGCTCGGGTGTCGGGTTTTTCTTGTTCTCGGGCATCGGTCTACACCTTCCGGTCGGCCACGCTCGGCCACGCGCCCGGATCATAAGCACGACGGCGCCGCGGCCGCTGCACGATCGATCCTCAGGCCTCCGGGGGTCACGCCGGGAACCGGCGATCCTCGCACTGTCTGCGGGCGTTCAGGGATACCCGCGTAGTGCACTCGGGTGCGGGTACCCGCAGAGTACGCTGCCCGCGCCGCGAAGGCGGATCGGGCGGCCAGCCCCGCTCCGGCCGCCGAACCCCCTCGGCCGGCGGGGTGTCCCGCCGCGCGCGGAACGAGGTTAAGTGTTCGCCCACCCCGCCTCGGCCGCGCGTGGCCCCACATTCGTGACCTCGTGGATCACGCAAATGCACACGAGAAACAAATGCGCCGATTAATTTGGAGTCACCTCCGATTGCCTAAATCGATTGTCCAGAACATTATGGGCGGTTGTTAATTTGCCAGAACATTATGGGCGGTTGTTAATTTCATTATGTGAGAAATTCGCTTTTTTGCGAAACGCTTCTCGGCCCCGAGTGCGATAGGCACCGTAAGCGGGGATCGACGATCCCGTGGATTCATCACCGGGAAAGGCGTGATTTCTGATGGGTTCTGCAGGAATCGACTTCGACGTCGCGTTCGGGGGAGGTGGCTGAGCGTCGCCTTCGGCGGCGGCATCGGACTGACCTGATCGACGGAGCAATCCGGGACAGCGGTGGCCTGGCTTACCTGGGGGCGGCCGGGCCACCGCCCTGATCAGCACGATCACCGGCGAGGTCGCCGCCTGTCCCTGCCGCCGTCCTCGGCCGGAAGTTAGCTCGGTCTGGGGGGTGCCCGGTCGGCGGGCGACCGCGCAGTCGAGTCGATATCGTCACTCCGACATTGGGGAGGCCGACCCGGAATAACTTTGCGTGAAGCGCAGCTCGAGGATGTGGGTCGCCGTGAAATGAGCGCGGCTCGAGGATCAGGACTCCGGACATGCAGCAGGGCCTTGTCGGTAGTGCGGCCGTTGTGAGCTGCGATTTCGTTGCGTGTTGAGGACGCCTTCCCCACCCGAATGCGATAAAATATGTGAAGGGTTTAAGGTCGAATTCGGGGGTGGGACGATGATGGTGATGACCGCACAACCACCCCTGCCGCTGATTCCCGCCGGCGCCGTCGAGATCGGTGCCGCGGCCGCGATGATCGAGGACGACGACGGGGGCC
>RRBB01000414.1:0-4958 GCA_006543605.1 Rhodococcus sp. WS4 | reverse complement strand
TCCGTGCGAGTTGGGAGGATGCGGTGTCGAGTTGATCGTAGGACAGGTGGTGGTCTCCGTATGTCACCGCCGGTGCGGTGCGGTTGTGTGCTGCGGCGGTGGTGAGCAGTTGTGGCAGTGTCGTTGCGGGGTGTGCGGGGCCGCCGGTGCGGTCGAGCAGGTTCCGTCGTTCGTCGGCGTCGAGGAGGTCGAGGTCACCGACCCGACTCCCCGCATCGGCCAGTATGGCTCCGAGAACACGCAGGTATCGGTCCAGCAGGGCCTCGACGTATGTTTCGTCGAACAGATCGTGGAGGTATGTCAGGCTTAGTCGGATTTGGGTGTCGACGGTGATTTTCAGGGCGAGGGGGTAGTGGGTGTTGTCGTTGGCCCTGACACCGGCGAGGGTCATGCCGTCGAGTGCGCCGGCCTGTTCGGCCAGTGTGGCCTGCTCGACGGGATACGACTCGAACACCGTCAGCGTGTCGAACAGGGCGTCGGTTGTCCCGGCTGACTGCTGAATCTCGGTGAGCCCGAGATAGAGGTGGTCGAGCAGGTCGGCCTGTTCACCGTGCATCCGCGTCAGTAGTCGGGTGATCGACTCGTCCGGATCCGCCCGAACCCTGACCGGCACCGTGTTGATGAACAGTCCGATCATCGATTCCACGCCTGCGAGCTGGGGTGGCCGTCCTGACACGGTGCTGCCGAAGACTGTGTCGTCGCGGCCGGTCATCCGCATCAGCAGAATTCCCCAGGCCGCCTGCATCACCGTGTTGACGGTGACATCGAGCCGGGCGGCCAACTCGGACAGGGCACGTGTCCTTTGCTCGCCGAGGTCGGCGGTTACTTCACCCGCCCGCGAGGAGATCTCTCGGCCCGGGTCGGCCGGGGCGAGCAGAGTCGGGCCCTCGACACCCTCGAGCGCCGCCGCCCAGGCCTGCCGCGACGTCGCCTCGTCCTGGTCGGCGCGCCATTCCAGATAACTGCGATACGGACGGGCGGGAGGCAACGCCGACGCCTCGTCGCCGGCGGCATAGAGTGCGAGCATGTCCGTCATCAGCAGTGGCATGGACCAGCCGTCGAGCAGGATGTGGTGGTTGGCGACGACCAGCTCGTACCGGTCCTCGGCTACCGTGACCAGTGTGAACCGGATCAACGGCGATGCGGTCATGTCGAAGTGCGTGGCCTGGTCCGCGGCCAGCAGTCGCGTCAACGCGTCCGGGCGAGTGGTGTCGTCGACGTCGCGTAGATCGACCTCGCGCCATGGCACCGGCACCTTGTCGAGCACCAGCTGCACGGGTATGCCGTCGGCTGCCTCGACGAACGCCACCCGCAGATTCGGGTGCCGATCCAGCACCGCCTGTGCCGCCGTATGCAACCGTGTGGCGTCCACCCGGCCGGTGAGGGTGAACACGACCTGCATCGAGTACACGTCGACCGACGACGCGGCCAACAGAGCGTGGAACAGCAGACCCGACTGCAGCGGCGTCATGGGCCACACGTCCGTGACCGCCGGATACGCTGCCTCCCAGCGGTCGATGTCCGATTGACGTGCGGTGACCAACGGTAGATCCGACGGTGTCAGCCCGCCGGCGTCGGGGGTCTGCGCATGCGCGGCGAGCGCGGCGAGCGCAGCACACCATTCTCCCGCCAAGTCCTGCACATCGGTCCGCCCGATTGCACCCGTCGGGAACGTGAACGTGGCGCCCAGCACCGGACCCTCGCTGCCGTCGGTGACGATCGCATTGATGTCGACGACTCCGTTCGCCGGCATGTCGGCATCTCCCGGAGCGGCGATGTCGCCGAGATGGCCGCACGGTGCCCACTCCGCCCCCGGCATCTCGTTCGGTACACCACTGCCAGACACCCGGCCCAGGTAGTTGAAGCTGATCTGGCCGACCGGCAGCGACCGCAACTGCTCGGCTGTTTCCCGATTCAGGTAGCGCAGCAGCCCGTAGCCGATTCCCCTGTCCGGTAGAGACCTCAGCTGCTCCTTGATCGACTTGACCACCACACCGGCCGCGGCGCCACCGGCGAAGGCCTCGTCGAGATCGGCGGCCCCGATATCCAGACGCACCGGCAACACAGTGGTGAACCATCCCACCGTCCGAGACAGATCCGCTCCCGCGGCAATCTGCTCCTGACGGCCGTGTCCCTCGAGTTGGATCAGCGTCGAGGATTCGAAGACCTTTCGCGCGCGCCGCCACCGGCAGACGGCTAATGCCAATGCCGCCAACAGTCCATCCTCGACGCCGCCGTGGAACAGTGTCGGCAAGGTCGTCAGTAGTGATGCCGTCACCGGCGCCGGTACGCTCACCTCGACCCGGTCGAGGGTGGATCCCACATCGATAGCCGCGTTGAACGGGCGGAGGCCCAATACCGGGTCGGGCGCTTGCAACAGCGCCTGCCACATCGGGAACTCCGCCAGCCGCGCCGGGGCCGACGACTCCTCGACCAACGCGTGCGCCCACCGACGCATCGACGTTCCGGCGGGATCCAACACCGGAGTGTGCCCAGCGGACACCTGCGCCCACGCGGAGGCCAAGTCGGGCAGGATTATCCGCCACGACACCCCGTCGATCACCAGGTGGTGCGCGACGATCAGTAACCAGCCCGGCCGCTGCGCGGTGCTGCATCCCGACCGGAAATCGAGCCACACGAACTGCACCATCACGCCCGTCGTCGGCGCCAACCGCCCCAACGCCGCATCCAATTGCGCCGACGCCAACGCCGCCGCGGCTTCCTCGTCGAGATCGGCGGTGACCTCCACCCGACGAACAAGGCCGTCCACATCGATGGCATCCGACCCACCGACTTCGAGACCCCACCCGCGCTCGTCGCCGACAAGTCGCGAGCGGAAAATGTCGTGGTGCTCGAGCACGGCCTCGACCGTTGCCACCAACCCACCGCGCTCAATTCCGGGCGGCAACTCCACCAACATGTGTTGCGAGAATCGACCGAAGCCACCACCCCGCTCGGTCAGCGCCCGCGCTACCGGGGTCAGCGGCATCCACCCGACACCGCGACCCGGCAACTCCTCGAGCACCACCGGCAGTCCGGAGTCTTCGGAAAGCTGCGCGACTTCAGCCAAGCCGCCGACAGTCCTGCGCTCGAATACATCACGTGAGGAGAACACCACGCCCCGGGCTTTCGCACGCGACACCAACTGAATAGCGACGATGCTGTCGCCACCTAGAGCGAAGAACGACTCGTCCACTCCGACCCGGTCGACGCCGAGGACGTCGGTGAAGACGTCGGCGATGGTCTGTTCGGTGGGGGTGACCGGCGGTCGGAACTGCCGGTTCAACGGTGCCGGGGCGGGTAGTGCTCGTCGGTCGATCTTGCCGTTCACGCTCATCGGCATCCGGTCGAGGATCACGAACACCGACGGCACCATAAAGTCGGGTAGGCGCGCACCGACAGTCGCGGCGAGGGTCTCGGAGTCGACGTGGGCTCCCGGGGCCGGCACAACGTAGGCCACCAGTTGCGCGGTGACTGTGCCCTCGCGCACCACCACCGCAGTTTGGGTGATGTCGGGGTGGGTGGTGAGGGTGGTTTCGATTTCGCCGAGTTCGATGCGGTGGCCGCGGATTTTGACTTGGAGGTCGCGGCGGCCGAGGTATTCGAGGTTGCCGTCGGGGTGCCAGCGGACGAGGTCGCCGGTGCGGTACATGCGTTCGCCGGGTGGGCCGTAGGGGTTGGCGACGAAGTGGTGGGCGGTCAGTGCGGGTCGGCCGTGATATCCGCGGGCCAGCTGCACCCCGGCCACATACAACTCGCCCGCCACCGCCACCGGTACCGGATGCAAGCGGTGGTCCAGCACGTAGGCGTGGCAGTTGGGCTGGGGTGTGCCGATGGGTACCACCGACTCTTCGTGTTGGGTGCAGCGGTGGCAGATGACGCTCACGGTGGTTTCGGTGGGCCCGTACTGGTTCCATACCGTCGCCGGACCGACCTCCGCCAACCGCGCGACCGTCTGCCCGGTCAGTGTTTCACCGCCGAGGTAGATCACCCGCACGCCGCGGAGGACGTCGGGTGATCGGCTGGCCATCAGGGCGGTCAGGATCGTCGGCACCGACGACATGTGGGTAATCGCTTGGGTGTGGATGAGTTCGGCGAGGTAGTCGGGGTCGCGTTGGCCGTCGGGCCCTGCCAACACCACGCAGCCGCCGATCTGCAGGGGGGCGAAGAGGTCGGGGGTCGATGCGTCGAAGGTCACCGCGTTGCTCTGCAGAAGACGGTCACCCAAGCCGTAGTCGAACGCAACCCACTGCACCTCGTTGACGATCGCGCTGTGCGCCACGGTCACGCCCTTCGGCCGGCCGGTCGATCCCGAGGTGAACATCACGTAGGCCGTGTTCTGCGGGCGTAGCGGTGCACGACGGTCCGCGTCGGTCACCGGCGTCCCGGACATCGGTGACAGATCGAGGGTGTCGATGTGGAGGACCGGTACCGGGTCGGGCAGGTCGTCTTGGTCGTCGTGGGTGGTGGTCAGAATGCAGGTGGGTTGTGCCACTGCGAGTATGAAGTGTGTGCGCTCGGCCGGGTGGTGGGGGTCGATGGGCAGATAGGCTCCACCGGCGGTGAGGGTCGCGTAGACGCCGACGACGAAGTCGATGGAGCGGCGCATCCGTAGTGCCACGATGGTTTCCGGGCCCACTCCTTGGGTGATCAGGTGTCGGGCGAGACGATTGACGCGTGCATCGAACTCGGCGTAGGACAGTGTTCGGTTTCCGTCCACCACCGCGGGCGCGTCGGGTGTGCGCGCCACCTGCGCACCGAACATCGACACCAGTGTGTCGGTGGTTGTCGCATGATCGGTGTGGTTCCAGTCCTCGAGGATCAGCTGTTTTTCGTCGGCGTCGAGGAGGTCGAGGTCACCGACCCGACTCCCCGCATCGGCCAGTATGGCTCCGAGAACACGCAGGTATCGGTCCAGCAGGGCCTCGACGTATGTTTCGTCGAACAGATCGTGGAGG
>RRBB01000413.1:0-4980 GCA_006543605.1 Rhodococcus sp. WS4 | reverse complement strand
ACCGCCGCCCCACCGGCTCCGGCACTCCCACCAGCCGATTCCCGTCAAGCCCCCACAGCACCAAGCGCCGAAACCACGGTACCGGCGCCCGCACCAACGCCACCGGCCACAGCGCGACCCGGAGACCCATCAGTGTGCGCGATTGCCCTCTATGTGCCGGCGCCCGCTCACGCACCGCGGCATCCAGGTTTCCCGCCGCACCCAAGCGCGACGCACACCCGCGCTCAGGCTTGCCCCTGGACCGGAACTGCTGCACCCACTCCACTCCCGCACCGGAATGGTCACGTCAGGTGCGGCCGGGATACCTCAGACCCGAACCGCCACGACTGGAGCCGGACACCCACCCCAGCACAGGGCCCCGACGATCAGGATTCCCACAGGCTCATAGTCTTTCGCACCAGGATGGCCATCAGGGCAGTGCCCCAACTCACGCGACCGGCGTCGGCGCCTGAGCGTCATGGAAGGCTCGCTCGAGTTCAGCCGGAATCCGGCCACGTGAGGACACCTCCAAGCCCTCCCCGATCGCCCACTGACGAATCTCCCTGGACGTCCTCCTCGCCGGAACCTTGCTCGCCGACGCACTCTTCACCGAAGTCCTCGCAGGCGTCTTTTTCGCGGACGCCTTCGTCCCAGGGGCCTTGCTCGCCGCCGACTTCTTCACCGGACCCGTCGACGCGGGCGTCTTGCCAGCCGCTTTCGTCGAGGAAGCCTTCCGTGCCGGCGCAGTTTTTGTCCGAACCTTCGCTGCCTGAGCGTCGTGGAAGGCCCGCTCGATATCAGTGGGAATCCGGCCGCGGGAGGACACTACGTGACCCTCCCCAATCGCCCACTCCCGAATCTCCCTGGTCGTGTTCTTCGCCGGCGGGGTACTCACCGGCACACTCTTCGTCGGAGCCGTCTCCACAGCCTTCTTCTTCGCGGCCGTCTTCGTCGCGGATTCCTTCCTCGGCGGCGTCTTCTGCGCAGCCGCCTTCTTCGCGTCCTTCTTCTCCGCCGGAGCGTTGCTCGCCGCCTGCTTGACCGGAGCCGCCGCCGTGTTCTTCGCAGCTGTCTTTTCTGCGGGCGTCTTCTTTACCGGCGCCGGTTTAGCCTGAGTCTTCTTTGCGTGAGCGTCGTGGAAGGCTTGCTCGATGTCGGCCGAAATCCGGCCACGTAGGGACACCTCCAAGCCCTCTCCGATCGCCCACTCACGAATCTTCCTGGACGACTTCTTCGCCGGAACTGTGCTCGCCGCTGCCCCCGTCGCCGGAGCCTTCGCTGCGATCTGCTTCTCCGCGGCCGCCTTCACCGTGACCGGCTTCTTAACGACGGTCTTCGTCGCGGCTGTCTTCGTCGCGGCTGTCTTCGTCGCGGCTGTCTTCGTCGCGGCTGTCTTCGTCGCGGCTATCTTCGTCGCGGCTATCTTCGTCGCGGCTATCTTCGTCGCGGCTATCTTCCTCTCCGGCGCCGGTTTACCCTGAGCCTTCTTTGCGTGAGCGTCGTGGAAGGCTCGTTCGATCTCGGACGAAATCCGGCCACGTAAGGACACCTTGAAGCCCTCCCCAATCGCCCACTCACGAATCTCCCCGGACGACTTCTTCACCGACGCCTTCCTCACGACCGTCCTCGCCACCGGCGACTTCGTCACGGCCGCCTCCTTCACCGGAGCGGGTTTCGTCTGAACCTTCTTCGCGTGAGCGTCATGGAAGGCTTGCGCGATCTCGGCCGGAACCCGGCCACGGGAGGACACTTCGCGTCCCGCCTTGATCGCCCACTGGCGAATCTCCTTGGTCGTGTTCTTCGCCGAACCGTCAGAACTCCTCGGTGATACCGCCATGTGTCTCCTTCTTCGCCCGGGCAACCGTCGAACGCACACAGTAGCGGCAGGAGGGCACTCCCGGTAATCAAAAAGCTCACCCGAACCGCCAATTCACGTGCCCAACCCATCACCGATCTCGGCAGGCCGACACGATTCCTCCCGGAGTTCCAAACTCATTCCGCATCGAGTTTCACGCAGAACCAGAGCGAATCATTCTGCCGGTCAGTGCCGTTGGCGGGAGACAGCGACGATGGGCGACTTCGAGATTTCCGCCTCAGAACCGACTATAGCCGGTGGTGGACCGAGTCGCTCTGATCCGAGTGATGTCGAGCCGTATCGTTCAGAAAGATATGCGTATCTGTGTGTGTCTCGAGGACGAGCCTGACGGATAGCCATCCAATTGCGAGCCAGGGAAATCGCAAAGCAGTGACCTGTGAGCGATCGTCAGTCGGCCTGCACTGGTCGTACCTGGGTGGCCACAAATAGGAAGCCCTCTACCGGACCAGTCGGCTTCTTCCGCTCGAAGTCGACCTCTTGACCAGGGTCGAGCTTTCTGAATCCAACGATCTCGACCTCTCTGAAGTGCACCCAGCACCCACCGGGGTCTGGGCACAGTCAATGGCGCCCCAACCGCCTTCACTATTCCAGAAGCGGACGACGCCAAGGGAAGTCATCTCCCGATGATGCAGGAAGCTCTCTCTGGTCAGTGATTCCTTCACCGGTAACGATGGGAGCCCGATTACTGCGCTGTGGAGCCTCATCCGAAGTTAGAGCGTGCCTGAAAAATGTGTCGCCCCGGGGAGTCTTCAGCGCGGCCCTTATGCCGCCGCGGCAGAATCACGCCCTGACGTCCCGGGGCGCGGGATAGTTCGCTGGAACGTCGCGGCGATTGATCCAAGGACCGCCAAGGGAACAGCGAAGAGAAGCAATCCCCAGTAGGAGGTAGACGCCCAATTCACCAGCCCTGCGATCGACAAACCAACGAGTGCCGCGACGGCAAACCAGGAAACCCACTTTCGCATTGCTAGGGCCGCCACCACAGGCGGTACCGCGAGCAACAGTCCCAGACCGACCAGCGGCCATACCCCCAGGACGTGGACGATACGGTCATCGCACCGAAAGAAGGATTGGCTCTCGCCGATCTTCCGGCACTCCATGGACACCTCAGCCATTGACGACGAGGTCCCGACATCCACGGTGATCGCCAACGCGGCCACAGCTAAGGCCCACCACACTGCTCTCGACACGTCCGCAGCCTAACCCCTCGCATGTCCACCGCCCCGGGATCACAACGGTAATCGACTCTCGGTGCGAGCCAATTCATCGCGCACCTAGTGGACTCGCGCGCCGGCGGACAGATGGTTCCATCAGCGGATCCGCTTACGGAACGAGCGCCGATTGCCGCTCGAAACGAGCCAGGGATTCATTCCACCGAAGGTTCCGCGCTCGGGATGCCAACGGGAGAGGCTCCGCCACCACCGCAGGGTGCTAGCTTCCGTGTTGCTCCACACGCGTGGCCCGATACCGATAGCCGTCCTGATCGGTTACCTGTTCCCAGTCGAGCGTGACGGTGGCACCCACAACCAAGGTTCGGAACCCTTCTCCGACGATGTCGCTGTAAAAGGCCCAGCAACCTCCCGGTGTCTGAGCGGAGTCGATAACTCCCCACCCCTCCTCGCTATTCCACATCTGCACGGTGCCTATTGCCTGGCCGGTAACACGGGGCAGAGCTGGCACAGGCTCTGCCAGATCCGCCTCGGTGATCTCCTCGACGGTGCCGTCCGCGTGAACCGTCCACGCTCTCGACCTGAAAGCCTTCGGTTCGTCATATGGCTGTTCCCCGGCTGGCCAGGCCCGACTGCATTCGTATAGGAAGCCCGACTCGGACCGATCGTCGCGATACCATTCGAACTCCACCTGTTGTCCTTTGGACAATGCGGGGAATCCGTCTACCGCGACCGCGCCGAACATGATGTGGCATCCGCCTGGGATATCGTCGCCGTCGATAACGCCCTGCATACCCTCGATATCCCAGCTACGGACCACCCCTCGGCTTGGCATCGGTCGAGTATCTTCAGTGCCGCCATCAGGTGCGTCGGGAACTGAGGCAGGAATGAGGTCGGAGGCTGCCCCGTTGATGAGCACCCCCACCCCCACACCGGCAACCACCACTACGGCGACCGCGAACAAAAGGCGCTTGCGCACAGGGCTCCTTGGTACCGGTGATCATCTACAGGTCTAAGGCTAATGGGCACGACGCTGTCCGGCTTCCTTGCTATGGCAATCATCCCCGGTCGCGGATCCGCGAGCGGGACAAACAGCGGAGGTAGGCCCTAGCGCAGCGTCTGTCGCACACAGTTCCCCGCAGTTAAGTTCTGTCCGTTCATACTCGAACGATGTCGCAGTTCAGCTGGATCGACAGCCCCGTCTCCCCGGAACTGGGTGCAATCGCGCACGGGCCGCTCTCGCTGTTCGATTCGAACAGCTACCGCGCGGGACTTCGATACCTCCTCGCACATCGGAATGTCATGGATATGGCTCTGACTGTCTCCGCTTCGGGAATGAAGTCGGCGGAGCTTGCCGCCCAGTTCCGCATCCCCTACGGGGCCGGTGGTCTGCCTTCGGCAGCACGTCATGGGTGGTGTCGCCCGAACTGAACATCTACATAGAGCGATCGAGCCAGAATCCGCACACTGAGGAAGGGCACTACGTCCGCGAGTTCTCCTATTTCATCAATGGGCGCCCCACGGGCACCCCCCTCGAAATCCAGTACCGATGGCCCACCATCGGCGTCGACCGAAAACGCGTCGTCTTGGAGATCCACCGCCTCAAGTCCTCGACCAAGCGATTGTGCCGATCTGATCTGCCTCTGCAGCCGCCGAGAGTTGCTATCACCGGTCGGAAAGGCCAGGAAAGCGATAGCTGGTCAACGATCGTTGACCGGTCGATCCTTCAGAGTTCCCGGCCTCCTTGACGTGCGGGGCTCGTTGACAGAGCCTGGCCACCTGGGCGAACGTTGACGTAGTCGGGGTGGCCGCGAGCACTTGTCGTGCGAACGAGAGGATCCCCGATGTCGCCTGCCCCGATGTGGTACTGGCTCGGTGACCATTACTGGTACACGGTGTACCCACTGATAACGATCTTCGGCCCGATCTTCGGCTAAATGCGATGATCGGATTGGG
>RRBB01000412.1:0-5084 GCA_006543605.1 Rhodococcus sp. WS4 | reverse complement strand
CGACGACATACCGGGACCACTCCCGGCCCCGCTAGGGCCCAGTGTTTCCGGTCCCTCCCCCGGGTCGTTGCGGCCCCAGTACCCGCCGCAACGACCCGGTGGAGGGACCGGAAACACTGGGCCCTAGCGGGGCCGGGAGTGGTACCGGTATGTCGTCGACCGCAATGCCGTGCCGGCGCTGTACTGCTCGTAGTAGCTCGCCGAACTCGGCCGCCGTTGCCGGTCGGTCCCGCGGTTCGCGGGACATTGCCTGCTCGATCACCTCGCCGATGTCGGCCGGCAGGCCCGAATCGCGGAGGTCCGGCATCGGATGTTTGGTGATGCGGAGGAACTGGACGACCGCCTGTTCACCCTTGCGGCGCTCGTAGAGTGCATGCCCCGTACCGGCGCAGAACAGGGTCGCCGCCAGGCTGTACACGTCCGAGGTCGCAGCCGAGGGTTGGCCCTGCAGCACTTCGGGGGCGGTGTAGGCGGGGGACCCGGTGATCGCCCCGCTGGTCGTTTCGAAGCCGCCGCTGATCCGGGCGATGCCGAAGTCGGTGAGCTGCGGCTCGCCGTACTCGGTGAGCAGGATGTTCGCGGGCTTGACGTCGCGGTGCAGGGTCCCGCGCTGGTGTGCGGTTTCCAAGGCGCCGGCCATCTTCACCCCCACGTGCACGACCTCCTGCCAGTCGATGGGGCCGCTGCGTCGGATCTTGGCGTCGAGGGAACCGTGGGGGTGGTACTGCATCACGATGTACGGCCGACCGGCGGCGGTTGCGCCGACCTGGAAGATGCTGACGATGTGTGGGTGCCCGGACAGTTTGCCCATCGCGACCTGCTCGCGGACGAATCGCGCGAGATTGTCCGGATCGAGGTCCGCGGTCAGGACCTTCACCGCCACCGTTCGATCCAGTGCGCGCTGGACGCAGCGGTAAACGACGCCGAAGCCGCCGCGCCCGATTTCCTGCGGGCTTTCGAACCCGGCGGTTGTCAGCTCCGCCGGTATCCCGGCGTGTAGATCACGCTGTGTCGACAGCGGGTCGCCGTGAACCATCCGATCGCCTCGGAACACATATCGGTGCCACGGCTACCCGCCGTGACCATCACCCGAGCATAGTCCGAACGAATACGCGACGGAGCGGGCCGCAACCGCTAATAAGGAGCAGGCGTGGTGCCTTTGACGCGTAGGAATGACGCGCCACCCATATCGCGTCCGTCGAAGCGACACGACGACATCGAACTCAATGCAATTCGGCCAGGACGATCCGCAGGCCCAACACGCTCGCAACGGGGAATGCAGCCGCCGCCAACCAGGGAATCGCCGCACCCCAACCGGTATCGGGAGCAGCGTCGATCGCCGCGCCGAGAGCCACCGATCCGACGAGTACACAGATGCCCCCGAGTGACGCCATGAATCCGTAGTAGGAACCCAGTCTCCGCTCGGCGGCCAGGCGGGGCACCAGGTCGCGTGCCTGTGGCATCGTGATCATCTGTCCGAAAGCGAGCAACAGCACGAACCCTGCCGCTGGGATCAGACCGACAGCACCACTCAGTCGAAAGGGAGAGGTCGCCGCGACGACTAAGAATGCCACCCCCATAACTGCGAACCCGCTTGGCAAGACGAGGAGCGGGGAGAGGTTCCGAACCTTGCGGGTGATCGGCAACTGCGACGTCACCACAAAGACCGCCGAAAGCGCGAAGAACCAACCCAATACTTTCTGCGATCCCCACGCCCGTTCGATTTCGAGAGGGAGCAGGAGGTACAACTGGTTGTAGGCGACCAACTGTGCACTCATGGCAATCGCGAACAACACGAACGGCTTGTTGTGCACGACGTCTGTCCATCCCGCGTGCCATGGGTCGTCGTGATGCTCGCCCGGCTCATTCGAGAGCCACTTCAGGTGCGCGGCGATGATGACGACGAAGACCACCGCAGCGACGAGACAGGCGACGCGGAAGTCGACCAGCAGTAACACCGATCCGACAAGGGGTCCGGTGAAGGATCCGATCTGATTGCATACCGACAGCAGGGCGAATGTCTCCACCCGGCCCGGACCACCGAGGCGCTCGCTCTTGCCGGCCTCGATGGCGACCGCGGATTCGACTGCAGGAGAGAACAATGCGGCCGCGAACCCGACCAGGACCGTCGCCACCAGCACTCCGGCCAGGGAGTCGAAGACAGCCAGGCCGAGAAATCCCAGTACGCGCAGTACGCAGCCTACGAGGACCACAGGCTTGATTCCGAACCTGTCGGCGAGAGTGCCACCGACGAAGAACAGCCCCTGTTGTGAGAATGTGCGGATACCGAGTACGACGCCGACCAGGGCCGCACCGAGACCCAGGTCGCTGGTCAGGTGCACCGACAGGTAGGGCAGGACCATGAAGAAGCCGACGTTGAATGTCAACTGCGTCAGAACGAGCAGCCTGACGGTGGGTGTCGCGCGTTGTAGATCGTCGAGGAACGACCACCGTCGGCGCGTGCGTCGTCCATCAGTACCCGCGTTCACGTACCCGGTCTCCCATCAATTCTTCGCATTTGGTCGTCGACGTCGACGGCGCTACGGGGCCTCGACTTTGGCTTGCCCCTCCGTCCTTGCTGACTCGACGAGTGCGCCCCAGGTGGCACTGGCGAATGAGACCGCCAGCACCGCCAGCACGATGAGCGACCCCAGCGGCGCGTCCCGCGACGACGATGATCACCAGTACCGACGCGGCCACGATCGATGTGATCCATCGACCCGAAGAAGGCACACAGACGGCGGACGGAGTGGGCGCCCGCAGTGCACTTCCGAGCAGAGCCCAGCGTGGTCACCGACGCCCAACTCGCCTACGCCATCACCCGGCTGCGCAATGACGGCGCCAGCCTACAGGCATTGCACCCCTCCACCTGACGGTTGACAGGCCGGGACCAGTTATCGCCGACGACTTCACAGGAGCCTCCGACGTGGCCGGCACTCTCGTGGGCGCCGGGATACGCGTCGTGCAGACCTTCGGCATCCCCGACCCATCGATGCAGCTGCACGACGTTGACTGCATAGTTGTTTCCCTGAAGACCCGCAGCGTGCCCGCCGCCGAGGCAGTAAAGCAGTCTCTGGCGGTTGCACACGCCCTCAAATCCCTTGGCGTCCAGCAGCTCTACTTCAGATACTGCTCCACGTTCGACTCAACCCCGGAAGGCAACATCGGCCCTGTGGCAGACGCCCTGCGCAGTACCTGAGCGGCGAAGGTACCGAGTACGCCGTCGTCGACACGCTCAATGACAGCCATCTCGCAGTGCTGGGGGCTGCGGTGCTCGATCACCCGCTCGTCACCGGCGGGTCAGGACTGGTCGGAGGGCTGGCAGCCACCCGCGGGTTCCGCTTCCAACCAGAATCGGCGCGTGCCGCCCGTCCAACGGGCCCGGCCGCGGTCGTCGCCGGGAGTTGCTCGGAGATGACGAACGTCCAAATCGACGTGTTCCGCCGCCTCCGCCCCTGCTTCCTGGTCGACCCTGCCGCCATCGCAGACGGACAGGACCTGGTCGCCGAAGCGCTGATGTTCGCGCGGGACAACCTTCCGGACGGCCCGATACTGATCCATTCCACCGCCTCCCCGCAGGAAGTCTCGAGAGCGCAAGGGCAACTTGGTAGGTCCAGGGCCGCCGAAATTACCGAAGATAGCCTTTCCGCGATCGCCGAAGGACTCGTCGGCATAGGCTGCCGACAACTGATCGTCGCCGGCGGAGAAACCTCCGGCGCTGTCGTCCGCAGGCTCGGCATCACCACAGCCCATGTCGGCAAGGAAGTCTGCCCCGGCGTGCCATGGCTGAAAACGGAAACTGACCCCGGGCTGTCCATCCTGCTCAAATCCGGAAACCTCGGAGAGCCGGAACTCTTCCTTGACGCATGGGACCAAGGCCGATGACCGACTTGAACACACGCAACGAACTCGTCCGACTGGCCAGGTCCCTGCACCAAAGAGGGCTAACCAGGGAACATCTGGAAACCTCAGCGCACGTGTGGACGGCGGAATGCTGGTCACCCCCACCAACGCCTCCCTGGGGGAACTCAGAACAGACGATCTGGCAGTGGTCTCCGACTCCGGCGAACACCTGTTCGGCCCCCGCCCGTCCAAAGAGGCATTCCTGCATCTGGCGATGTACAGGGCGAGGCCGCAGGACCATGCCGCAGTCCATCTGCATTCCACCTACGCCACCGCCCTTTCCAGCCTGGACGACCTGGATGACGATAACGTTCTGCCACCCTTGACGGCCTACTTTGTGATGAAGGTTGGACGGCTGGTCCGGTTGCCATATTCCGCACCCGGCGACCAAACCTTGGCCGAGGCGGCCCAAAAAGCCGCAGCATCGAGCCGGGCCCTGCTGCTTGCCAACCACGGACCCATCGTTTCCGCGCCTTCCCTGCCACAAGCAGTAGACGCGGTTGAGGAAGTAGAAGAAACAGCACGATTGTTCTTTCTCCTTCACGGCCGCGCGACGCGACCCCTCCAACCCGCCCAGGTCGCCCAACTCTCCGCAATCCGCAGATAGGTACAGCGGCACTTCGCCATGGCCTGCGTGCTCATGCGCCGGTGAGCGCTGGACAGCTAACTGTCCGACAATGATTGGACCTCGGCATGCTCTACGTGCCCACGGCCGACGTCATCAGCGTCCTTGGCCGGTTCGTCCATGGAGATCGGTTCGCCCGCCTCTGTCATCTCGCTGCCGGCGCTCCTCGCCGTCGTTGCCGCGATCGTGGTGACCAATCTTTGACGCCTCTCAACCCCCGGCCGGGTCTGCAGCTCAACTCGCGGCCTCCGCAGAGAGGACGAGTGCCCGTGTGAAGTTCCGGCCGACCGACCCGAGTCCTGACGTCCCGGTCTCAGAGTGAGCAGTCCCGGCGGATCAGCTGCGCACCGCTGGCGAGGCCACCCTGGTGATGGACCAGAACGCAACTGGTGCACGCGAATTAGTCCGACTATGTCGGGATGATGCGGAGAGGATGTCCCGAGTTCCGTGGAACTTCGGTGGCGGCCCGATGAGCATCAGGCTGCGTTCACCTGATCATTGTGTACCACAGGTCCGACAGGTTTGGCCGTCTCGCCCTCGAGCGCGACGCGGAGTG
>RRBB01000411.1:0-5120 GCA_006543605.1 Rhodococcus sp. WS4 | reverse complement strand
GTGCGGGCGGGTACGCGCAAGGACACCGTGCCCGTCACCCTGCCCGCGGTCCTCGGCCGGGAGGTCGCCGGTGTGGTCGCGGAGATCGGCCCCCGGGTGACCGACTTCGCGGTCGGCGACGCGGTGTTCGGCGCCACGGCCACCGGTTTCGGCGGGTACACCGAGCACACCCTGGTCAACACGGCTTCTGCGGCGCACAAGCCCGATATCGTCTCGTTCGCCGACAACGGCGCGCCGGCGGGCAGCAGTCGGGTGCCGCCACGCTGCCCGTCGCGGCGGGAACCGCGTTTGACGCCCTGACCACCCTGGACCTGGCTCCCGGCAGTCGGTTGCTCGTCGTCGGCGCGGGCGGCGGCGTCGGCGTGGCGGCGCTGCAATTGGCCGCGGCGCGGGACGTCACGGTGATCGGGGTCGCGAGCGCGGGCAAGCGGGAGGTCGTCGAGTCCCTCGGCGCCACCTGGGTGGCGTCCGGACCCGGGCTGGCCGACCGGGTACCCGGCCCCGTCGACGCCGTCTTCGATCTCGTCGGCGGCGACGCGCTGGCCGAGGCGGCGCGGGTGGTCGCGGATCCGGCGGCGATCGTCAGTGTCGGCGACCCGCTCGCCGCACGGGACCTCGGCGGCTCGGGAGTGGAACGCCGCCGAACGTCCGCGGTGTTCACGCAGGTGGCCGCACTGGTGGCCGACGGGACCCTCGACCCGCGGGTGGCCCACCGCTTCCCGTTCGCGCACGCCGGCGACGCGCTCGCGGTGGTCGAGTCGGGTCACACGAGTGGCAAGGTCGTGATCGAGATCGGTTAGCGGGTCTGGCTTTCACCCGTTCCGAGGTAGATGCTGGAAAGACGTAGCTGCCGCCGGGAGAGTCGGGAGTCGGCCATGAGCATCCTCATCCAGGTTCTCGAACAGGGGTACGCGCTCACCACCCCGTGGGAGCAACGGAAGTACGCCTTCGTCGATGCCACGCACATCGTCACCATTCGACTGGACGGGCAGTCCGGGGTCTGGCTCGACGGAATGAAACACGGTGAGTCACACAGGCTTGCAGTCACCCCCACTCCCAGCGAGGCGATCTTCTTCCTCCTCCGCACCCTCGACCTGCTCGCGGAATGCAGGCAGAGCGGCGGTTCCTGGGTGATCGGTCACGACGGCATGCACCTGGCCTCGATCGCGGCGATCCGCCTCCCCTTCACGTGACGTGTCGGCGACCCGGTGCATACTCCTCGCGGTAGGGGGAAGAGTCACCGAGCGCCCGGGGGGACGCATGAGAGTTCTGCACGTGACCGTGCTGCTGGCCGCGATTCTGTCGGTCTGCGGTTGCGGGGTGTCGCTGCTCGACCTCAGCGGTCCCGGTCCGGCGCCGGGCAGTCCGTCCCGCGCACACATCGAAGAGTTGCTCGGCCGGGTCACGACAGTCGCGGCCCGACCCCACCCCGGCGGGTACGAGCGCGGGTGCTCCGGCAGGGAGTCGTGCGTCTTCGGCCCGGCGTGGACCGACGACCAGGACGCGACGGGCGGCCACGTGCGACACCCGCAACAACGTTCTCGCGATCGATCTCCGCTCGGTCGCGTTCCGCGACGGCACCCGCAACTGTGTGGTGCTCAGCGGCGTCCTCGCCGATCCGTACTCCGGTGACATGCTCCCGTTCGACCGTGCCGACGCGAAAGCCGTTCAGATCGACCACGTCGTATCCGTCACTTCGACGATATATCCCCGAATAAGCCCAGGTCATAGTGTCATCGACATGCCGATGACGCCGGAACCGGTCGTAGGCAAGCGCGGCATTGAGGCATTGCCCTGGCCGATGGGGGCCGTATGACCGCCGTGTAGTTAGAGCGGTCTGAGCTGGGCTATTTCGCGGCGGAGTGTGAGATTCTCGCCGTGGGCGGCGGCGAGGGCTTGGCGGAGCTCCAGCACTTCTGCGTGGTGGCGGCTGCGGGTTTCCTTCAGCTGGGTGGCCAGTGCGCGGACTGCGGAGGATGTGGTCGGTTGCTCGTCGGGTGCTGCGTCGGGGCCCGTGCTGCGGTGACCGGTCGAGGCGCGAAGGTCTTCGATCTTTAGGCGGAGGTCGCTGTGCTTGTAGAGGAAGTCGGTCGAGAGATGGGCCCTGCGGGCGACACTCACGAAGGTGATTTGCTGGCCCGCGGCGGAGAGCTCGCGGAGTGCGTCGGTGGCCCGTGCCATGGCCTGGTCGTGTCGGAGGCGCGCAGCTCGCTGGAGGTGTTCGGACATGTCGACTCCTGTCAGGCGGTCTGGTCTCGGACTCCGGCGCCGCGGATTCCGTGTTGGTCGGCGGTGTCGGTGATCGCGAGCAGGATCTGGTTGAGTGAGGTGACCTCGTCGGTGCGGCCTTGTAGCCAGACGTTGTCCTCGCTCATCTGCGTTCCGTAGCGGGCCGCAAATGTCTCCTTGCGGATCTCGATGAGCCGCTGGGTTTCCTCGAGTTGCCGGGAGAGTTCGGCGGCGTGGGTGGCATCAGTGACGAACTTCGGGCAGGTCAAGCACGCGTTTCCCTTGTCGCAGGATTGCCTCGGTGGGAGGGTGCACCAACCGTTCGGCAGAACGCGATCGGCCCGGCTGTCGAGCTTGAGGAAGTCGTAGAGATCCGAGGTATCGATCCCGGGGGTTCGGCCGTCGCTGGTGACCTTCTTGTAGCGCAGGAATTCACGCTCCTGGGTTTCCGACAGCGTCACCGCATAATGCATGGTCATTTCCGGGCTGACGTGTCCGAAGTATCTCATCACCACGTGCAATGGAACGCCCGCGTTGAGCAGGTTGGTGGCGGCCGTGTGTCGGAAGCGGTGTGTCTTACTGATCATTACCGGGTGTCCGGCACTGTCGGTGATCGCCAAGCGATCCGCGAGTGCGGCCAGGTGCGTATGCAACGTGGGCATCGGGTAGGACGCGGTGCCGTTGCGGTTCTGAATACGTCTCAGGAAAAGGTATCTGGGGGTCTGATCTGGTCTGCCGACTCGCGCCATGTGCTCTCGCGCGACCTGTTGTTGAGCCCTGATGACGGTGACGATTTCGGCGTCGACCGGGATCGAGGCGGGGTGTGCGGATTCGATCTTCGTCTGTTGGTAGCGCAGGCGGGCCACGAAGTCTGCGCTGTCGACCGTGTCGGGAGGCGACTTCGATGTCCTCTGGAGTGGGATCAAGGGGTCAAAGTCCATCATGAGGATCTCGTTGACTCGGCGTCCGGTGCGAATGAGGAGCATCAATATGTGAAAGGCCTGAATGTCACCGAGGCCACCCTCGGTGCGTGGCTTCGCGAGCAGTTCGGCGCCGGCGGCGATCCTGGTGACCACCGCGTCTTCGAGGACCATGTCATCGTCGTGTCGCTTGTTGGTCAGGCGTGGTTTGTCTTCGGGCCGGAACAACACGCAGTGCTCGGGGCGCAGCAGCCGCCATTCGGGTTGGCCCAGCGTGTGGGACGCTTCGTCGCGATGGTCAAACATCCATTGGTAGAACTGCTCGATTGCGGTCATGATGTTTCGGCGCGGATTCTTGCCCAGGAGCTGGTTCTTGTTCTTTCCGGTGGTGACGGTGTGCGTGCGTAGCATCTCGCAGAATCCCCGCACGAACGGCCGGAAGGCGGAGGGGTCGCTGGTCAGGGTGGGGCCGGCGTCGCCGACCGTGTCGAGATGGCGTTGAAGCCATTTGAGTGCGTCGAGACGCGATTTGATCGTGCTCCAGCTGTAGCGGCCGTTCTCGAGGTTCTCCGAGAGCCATAGTTTGGCTCCCTCACGGAGCCAGTCACTGCTCAGTCGACTGAAGTTGGCGGTGTGGTGGCTCATCGGTTCGTGTTCACGCTGGGGAACGCGGGGGTCGAGTTGTGGATTCCACAGGTTCAGCTGCCACCACGGGCCCTGATGGTAGGGGTAGACGAGAATGTCCTGCAGGCGACGCAAACGGTGGAGAGCCTTGCTGTCGTTGCTGGTCCCGCGCTGCAGGCCGCGCAACTGCGCCCGCTGCGCCTCTCTCAGCCACTGTTCGGGGGTGAGGTGCAGCAATGACTCCGCTGACCGGGCAGTTTTCCCGCCATAGCCAGTAGCGGCGCGCAGGATTCCTGTGGTGGCGTTGAAGTGCGTCGGGTGGATAATTCTGCCCAATTCCACCTCCCGGTGGATCAGCCAGGCCAGCTCCCAGGTCATCGGTTCCGGCAGCGAGCGAAAGTTCAGGGCTACCGACGTCCATGGTCCTCCTCCCACACTGCGCTCGGCGACCGCGGGGGCGTAGATGTCGGGCATGTTCTTCTTGTCGAAATGATCGCTGCGGCATGGCTCGGGCAGTGAATCCCACAGCTGCCGTGCCCGAAGGGGGTCGAACATCTCCGAGACAGGCAGCCGCAGGTCGCGGCCTTCGAGACGTTTAGGTTCTGGCCCGGGCTCGCGTCTTGGGTTACGGGACATCGGTTTTCGTCTCCCATCCCGATACGACGTCGCGCCAGTTCGCCAGCGCTTCCAGCTCAGCGTCCTCGGTGACGTGCCCATACCTGTTGATCGTGGTTTGCACGTCTCGGTGCCCAAGGCGCCTGCTGACCACATGCAGCGGTGTTCCCGCGAGCAGCAGTGCGGTGGCGTGGGAATGACGGAACCAATGCGGCGTCATCGCCTCCGGTAGCTGCGGCACCTTCCGCTTCATCGCCCGCAGGTGCGCATACACACTTTCGCCGCGCAGCGGTGCGTAGAGCGGTTCGCGTCGGGTGTTGCAAAAGATGTATCCACTGTCCCAGTCGTCGATTACACCGTCTGCGCCGTGCTCGCAGAGCCACCACACGAAATCGCCGTAGAGGCGGTCGAGGCGGCTGCCGACGAAGACCTTGCGGTGGCCGGATTTCGGTATCAGTCCGTGGGGGTGTGGTCGTGGCACGATGGCAACCGATGCCGTGTCTCCACGGCTGGTGTTCCAGTCTCGATGCTGAAGTGAGAGTGCTTCACCGATTCGCATGCCTTCTCCGGGGGTCATGGATCTGTTGCATGATGTCGCTCGTTCTGGGTGATCTTGCGGGTGGTGCGGCGTTTCTCCGGGGGTGTGGTGCTCGTGGCTGGTAGTCGTTTTGTGACTGTCGACCTGAAAGCGAGAGGCCATGCGAGCGTTTCCGGTGAGGTTGCCGTCCGGGC
>RRBB01000410.1:0-5185 GCA_006543605.1 Rhodococcus sp. WS4 | reverse complement strand
GTCTGATCGTGCTGGTACTCGCACTGCTCCTCGGGGGTGATCCCGGTTCGCTGCTCGGCGGACTGAGCGGCACCACGGATTCCTCCGCCCAGAGTTCCGCCGGACTCGAGGACTGCCAGACCGGCGCCGACGCCAACCGCGACGTGGACTGCCGCGTCGTGTTCACGGCGGGAAGCCTCGACTCCGTGTGGGGGCAGGAGCTCGCCGCCCAGACCGGCACCGCGTACGTCCCGCCGGAGGTCGTCCTGTTCTCCGGCTCGGTGAACACCGGCTGCGGCAACGCCACCAGTGAGGTCGGCCCGTTCTACTGCCCAGCGGACTCGACGGCGTACTTCGACACGAGCTTCATCCAGCTCCTCGTCGACCGTTTCGGGTCGAGCGGCGGACCGCTCGCGCAGGAGTACGTCGTGGCGCACGAGTTCGGTCACCACATCCAGAACCAGCTCGGCGACATCGGGCGGGCACAGGCCGATCCGCGGGGCGCCGACTCCGCGGCGGTGCGGACCGAACTGCAGGCCGACTGCTACGCGGGTGTGTGGGCTCACTACGCCGACACCCTCCCTGGCCCCGACGGCGGGCCGCCGTTCCTGAACACCCTCACCGACAGCGATATCAGGGACGCCCTCTCTGCCGCCTCGTCGGTCGGTGACGACCGGATCCAGGCGTCCGCGGGCGCACGCGTGAATCCGGAGGGCTGGACGCACGGCTCCTCGGAGCAGCGCCAGAAGTGGTTCGCCACCGGCTACCGGACCGGTCAGGTCCAGGCCTGCGACACCCACTCCGCGCGCGATCTGAACAACCCGCCCGCGCTCCGCTGAGGCAGGCCGGACCGACAATTATTTTTGTCTTGACAGGACTTGTTGTCGGTGCGAGAGTTGACGCATGTTGGACGTAGCAGTGATCGATCAAGCGGCCGCCGCCGAGATCTCCCTGGACCCGGTCCGGGCCAGGTTGCTGGCGGCGCTCGCCGAACCCGGCTCGGCGAGTTCGATCGCCACCCAGGTGGGATTGACACGCCAGAAGGCCAATTACCACCTGCGGGCGCTCGAGGAGCACGGACTCGTCGAACTCGTCGAGGAACGCAGGAAGGGAAACGTCACCGAGCGGGTGTTCCAGGCCACCGCCGCGTCGTACGTCATCTCCCCCGCCGCGTTCGCCGCCCTCGCACCCGACCCCGACCGCGCACCGGACCAACTGTCGGCCCGCTGGCTGGTGGCACTGGCGGCCCGGCTGGTACGCGAGGTCGGTGAGCTGATCGCCGGAGCCACCGCGGCACGTCAGCCCCTGGCCACGTACGCGATCGACAGCGAGATCCGATTCGCGTCGGCCGCCGACCGGTCGGCCTTCGCCGACGAACTCGGTGAGTCCGTGAAGAACCTGGTGGCCCGATACCACGACGAGAACGCCGCGACCGGACGCAGGCACCGCCTCGTCGTCGCACTGCACCCCAGCCTGAAAACACAGTCCCAGCAAGCGAAGTCACCCGACACCCGTCACGAGGAGAGGTAGCCATGTCCAAGAATTTCGAGATCCGCCGCGAAGTCGTCCTCGACGCCACCCCGGAAGACGTGTTCGCTGCCGTCACCAGTGGCACCGGCGGGTGGATGTTCCCCACCGAACTCGATCCCGGGGTCGGCAGCGAGGGACCGGACGACCCCACCGTCGTCGCCTGGGAGCCGCCGCAGAAGTTCGCGGTTCGTCAGGAGGGCGCCGACGGCTGGTTCAACGCGCTCGAGTACCTTATCGAGGCCCGCGACGGCGGCACCGCAGCCCTGCGTTACGTGCACAGCGGCATCTTCACCGACGACTGGGACGCCCAATACGACGGCGCCGACAAGCACACCACGTTCTACCTCCACAGCCTCGGCCAGTACGTCCGGTACTTCCCCGGTCGCGCGGCCACCTACATCGGGGCGGACGGTCCGGCGGCCTCCTCCGATCCCGAGGCGATGTCCACGCTCCGCACCGCGCTCGGCCTGTCCGGCACCTCCGCCGCCGGCGACACCGTGTCGGTCGACGTGCCCGGGTTCGGAACGGTCGACGGCGTCGTCGACTACCTGACACCGCAATTCCTCGGCATCCGGACCGCCGACGCACTGTTCCGCTTCTACGGCCGCAACGCGTTCGGCGGAACGGTCGACGCCGCGCACCACCTCTTCGGCGACGACACCGACCAGCAGAAGTCGCAGGACGCGTGGAAGTCGTGGCTGGACAACGTCTTCGCCTGAATCCGTCGTCCCCGGTTCAGGACGCCGTGAACTCGCCCCTACCCGGAATGTGCGGGGTGCTCGTGGTGATCTCGACGCTGACCCGCCCCGCACCCGGATCGAAGTAGACGGCTGTCGGCGCGCCCGGCCCGTCCCATCCACTCAGCGCCCATTGCTTCGATCCGGAGGCGCCGGTGTCGAGATTGCGCCAGTGCAGCGTCCCGTCGACCATGCAGACCCGGGAGGTGCCCACGAATTGCGTTGTCAACAGCACGTAGTTCGGGCCGTGCGGCTCCGGGTAGTCGGACGACGCCTGTGCGTCGATCCGGCCTCCACAGATGCTGACATCGCCGGGGTACAGGCCGTGCCCGATTGTGAAGGTGGGTGTCAGCGCCGCCGCATCCGCCACGGCTGCGGCGGGTGCACCGATGAGTGCCAGAGCGGCAATCGAACCCACGACCGCCGAACGGACAACCAGATTTCTCACAGGCATGCTGCTCCTCGCTCGTGTGCGTCGAATCCCTCCCCGTTTGTCTCCGGGAATGCGGGGAGTGTTACTCGCCCGCATGGCTAGTGTCGACACAGAGACGCCGCCCGCCATCGAACAGGAGAGATTTTCGTGTCGTTCACCGATGAAGAGATCGCCTACCTACGCTCGCAGCCGCTCGCGCGCGTCGCCACGGTCGCCTCCGACGGGCAACCGGATGTGGTTCCGCTGGCGTTCGAGTTCGACGGAACGCACTTCTGGGTGGGCGGTACCGGCCCGTCCGTCGCCGGTACCCGCAAGTTCCGGAACATCCGGGCCGGGAACGACAAGGTGTCGCTGGTCGTCGACGACCTTGTCTCGTTCGAACCGTTCGTCGCGCGGTCCATCCGCGTCTATGGCACGGCCGAGCGGCCGGTGGAACGGGACGGAATGGTCGGACCCGGAATATATGTGCGCATCACGCCAACCGTCTCGTGGAGTTGGAACATGGCGGGAGAACCGGCAGGCGCAGAGTGGTACGAGCCCAGACGGACCGTTCACGTCAGAACAGGGTGAGGGCCGGTCCGGGGCGACCGACACCGACGAGTTCACGACGATCGGACTCGGCAGCCTCGGCCTGACCTGCTTCGCGATGCTTCGCCCCGCCGCCGAGGCCGTACTGGTCGACGAGGGGATCGACTCGCTTCTTCAGCCACGACTTGTATTCGGGCGGAACGTAGGCCGCCCGCCCGTACAACTGCCGATACTGCCGGACGAGGGCGGGATGCTCGGTGGCCAGCCAGTTCATGAACCAGCCCTTGGTGCTGCCGCGCAGGTGCATGGGGAAGACGGTCACCCCCGAGGCGCCGGCGTCGGCGATCGACTCGAGCAGGCCGTCGAGATGCCGCACCGAATCGGTCAGGAAGGGAATGACCGGGGCCACCATCACATTGCAGGGAAGACCCGCGTCGGTGATCGCCCGGATCAGCTCGAGGCGTGCCTTCGGAGTGGGTGTGCCCGGCTCGATCGACTTCTGCAGGTCGGGGTCGTGGATCGCCAGCGACACTCCGATGCTCACCGGCACCTGCTGGGCGGCGAGCGTCAGCAGGGGTAGGTCGCGCCGCAGCAGCGTCCCCTTGGTCAGGATCGAGAACGGTGTCGCGGACTCGGCCAGCGCGCGGATGATTCCGGGCATGAGACGGTACCGGCCCTCTGCCCGTTGATACGGGTCGGTGTTGGTTCCGAGCGCGACGTGCTCGCGCTTCCACGACTTCCGCCCCAACTCCTTGCGCAGCACCGCCGCGACATTCGTCTTCACGACGATCTGACTGTCGAAATCCCGGCCCGCATCGAGGTCGAGGTATTCGTGTGTGGGCCGCGCGAAACAGTAGCGACACGAATGCGAGCATCCACGAAAAGCATTGACGGTGAACCGGAAAGGCAGCTGCGACTCCTCGGGCATCTTGTTCAGTGCGCTCTTGCAGAGCACCTCGTGGAAGGTGATGCCGTCGAACTCGGGCGTCTGCACGCTGCGCACGAGACCGGCGCGTTCCAGCCCCGGCAACGCGCCGTCGTCGGCATCGACCGCTTGCCCATCCCACCTCATGACTACATGCGAACATTTGTTCTAACCGGTGTCAAGGCTTCGCCCCATTCGGGCACGCGAGAGTCGAGCACGACCGCACTGGTGAGCGCCGGATCGGGGCTTGCGAGAATGGCCCTCATGTCGAACAGAAACAACGTCTCGTCCGGTTCCGACTGGGAAGCCAAGATCGGCTATTCCCGCGCCGTGCGGATCGGTCAACTCGTGTCCGTGTCGGGCACCACAGCGTCGGGTCCCGACGGCCCCGTCGGTGGAGACGACCTCGGTGAACAGACCCGAGAGGCACTGCGCCGAATCGAGGCAGCACTCACCGAGGCCGGCGCGAGCACCACCGATGTGATCCGCACCCGCATGTACCTCACCGACATGAGCCGGTGGGAAGAGGCCGGCATCGCGCACGGCGAGGTCTTCGGCGAAATCCGCCCCGCGACCACGATCCTCGAGGTCAGCGCGCTGATCGCCCCCGGCCTTCTCATCGAGATCGAGGCCGATGCCGTCATCGGCGACTGACCGCTCGGGGAGGCGGCGGTTCGGACACACGAACTGCCGCCCCCAGGACGCACGACGGTGTCGCGCCGAAAAGCACTCCTCGCCTACCGGGTTCACGACGAACGCAATTGTGCGGTCAGTGCCGCCTCGACTTCTGACGATCGTGCCTGGGCCTTGAGCGGCGGGGCCGCCGACCGGTCGTGGTGCCAGTCGGGGTGCGCGGTCGCGGCGACCGATCGGGCGGACTGTCCAGCCCGGGTACGCACCTCGAATGTCTCCACCAGCCTCCGCCACTAGTGTCCTGAGTCGTTGTTCAGTTGATTAATTCGCGTGCAGTAGTTGGCGAGGTTGTCCAGGATTTCGTCTGCGGTTTTGGTCCACACGAAGGGTTTTGGGTCGTCGTTCCATGCGTCGATCCAG
>RRBB01000040.1:0-67103 GCA_006543605.1 Rhodococcus sp. WS4 | reverse complement strand
ATCCGTGATGCGGAGTACCAAAAACATTTGGCACTGACATTCATCGACACACTGTTGAGTTCTCAAAGAACACGCGCACACCATCACCACCAGCACACTCGCTGGCCGCTCCGGGGCAACCGTTCCATCTTATCCTACCAGCCTCACCGGCGCAAGCCGGGACGCTGATCAAGATCTAACCGGGGTTGAAGCACAACCATACACGATGGTGAACTTCAGATTAACCAGGCGCCTTCGTCCAACCTCGTGTCCCCCGCCTTCCGGCCGGGGTCGGTGTCCGTGTCGCTCTGACCTGGAATAAGTTACGCGAAGGGAAACAAGAACACCAAATCGCCAGGTCAACGTTGCGAAACCGCCGATTCAGGGCACCCAGTACTTGGCTGCAAGCTCCTCGATGACGACATCCCCCTCGGAGGCCTGCTCCAACGTCGCGAGATCAGAGTCGATGGACACCAACCTCGGATCGTCCCCCTCCGCCTCCTGGACTGGGTGCCCCCCATCCTCGGCCAGCTGACGCAGCAGCTTCTCGCGCACCCGGTCCTTCAGCGAATCGCTCATATCGAAATCATGGTCGTGCGGCGGTGGGTTGTCGAGAGTGCCGGCGCGCTCACTCTTCGGTCTCGTCCGGCGCCTTCACGTTGTCGCTCTTACCGAACACTCGCAACGCGGTGGGTATGAGGACGATCAGCGCGCCGAGGATCGCGATCAACGAAAAGACCTGCATTGCCATCTGTGAACCGACTCTCTGTTTCGTGCCCGCGGCGACCAGGTGTCAGACCGGCGCGAGCCAGCTTCCCCAAGATGTGTTCCTGGTGACCGTAAACGCCGCAAGGAGAATGAGCACACCGACCATCACTCGCGGGTCCCACACGATCATGCGATCGCGCCGCCCCGACCACCGGCGACGTGCCCATCCGATCCAGGCGAACACCATGACCGCAATGAACGGGACGATCAGAACATTGCCGGCGACCGCCGCTCCGAGGTCCAAGTTGGTGAGATCGTGCACCGCCCGGAGCCCTCCGCAGGCCGGACACCACCACCCGGTCACCGCATAGAGAGGGCAGAACCCGTACGAACCCGGCTGATGAGGATCCCGGAAGTGGAGGATCGCGGCGGCGGCCACAGCGCCCGCGGCGACGACGGCAGGCGCACCGAGTGCGCGCAGGCCGATCACCGGCGTCGTGGGAGATCCGTTCTGGGTGTCCACGGCTCCAGTGTTCACGATTCCTGTGGGGTTCGGTGGATCAGATCACGGTGAGCGGAGGCGGCCGCGCGTCAGTCGGGAAGCGAGTAGTCCAGCCACAGTCGGTGGGTTCCGTCCTCCTCGACACGGATTCCACCGGCGCCGGCGACCCCCTCCAACCCGCCGGTTCCGCTGCTCGGCACGATGTGCAGCACCATTGCGTCGACTTTGCCGTCCGACAGCACCTGCATGTGCACGAGGGCGCAGGTGCCGGTAACACCGTTGATCGTCCCCTCGAAGCTTTCCCATGCCGCGTAGGCGCCCGCACTCTGGTCTTCGGTGAGACCACCGACAAATCGGGTGACCGACCGACCCTCGATGTCACCGGAGAACTTCTTCACCATGTCGATGTCGCCCGCGGCAACCCCGGGTTCCGACGGACGGAGACCAGTCCCGCGGGCTGAAATCGCTGACGTCGAACGTACTGGCGGCATGACGAGCGGGCATGGTGTGCCTTCCGTGACGGAGAAGTAGGTCTGTCCAGCATCGCGCGAACGACGCCCTACCTTCTTGTACATATCCGACACGGCGAGAGCGTCCGGCTCCGGAAACGACTCTGGCCCTCCCCGGAGATCGGGAAGGGCCAGAGGACCGTTGAGCTGCCTGAGAGAATCGAACTCTCGACCTTTTCATTACGAGTGAAATGCTCTACCGACTGAGCTAAGGCAGCGGTGCCTTTCGGCGGTGGCGAGTCTAGCGCCTCAACCCCCAGTATGCGAAAACGGCTCCCTGAACGCGTCCCCGAGGCTGGCAACCATGGCGTCGACAGCCCACTGCGGTTTGACGTTGACGGTGATCGCCTCTCGGCACTCGAGCACCGCTTCGATGCACTTCAGAAGGCCTTCCGGGGTGGTTCGCGAGGCCAGATCTGCGGCTCGATCAGCCATGTCGGGGTGGTTCGCAGCCGCGTTCGACTTCCATGCGACAGCGAGCGCGTCGCGGTAGAGACCGGCCAGATCGATCAGTGCACGATCGAGTGCGTCACGCCCCGTGCGGGTGGCTCGGGACTTCTGGCGCTTCTCGAGATCCTTGAGCACGCCGGCCGAGCCGCGGAGCGCTCCCGCCGCACCCTTACCGGTGCCGCCTGCGCCCAGCGCCGTCCGCAACTCCTCGGTCTCCTGCTCATCCCGAGCCGCACTCATCTCCTTCGCCTCGGCATCGGCGGAGCGCACCAGTTCCTCCGCCGCGGCGAATGCGGTCGCCGGACGCAGTGCCGCGACGGCGAGGTCCAGAGCGTCCTTGCGACGCACCCGGGCATTCAGATCCGTCGCGAGACGCCTCGCACGGCCGACGTGCCCGCCGCTGATCGACGCCGCGAGTTGCGCGTCTTCGGGGTCCAGGCCGTCCCGCTCGCTCAGCACCGTCGCGATGGAATCGGCCGACGGCGTCACGAGATGGATGTGCCGGCAGCGCGATCGCAGCGTCACCGAAATGTCCTGGGGATCGACCGAAGGCGCGCACAACAGGAAGACGGTGCGGTCGGGCGGCTCCTCGACCACTTTGAGGAGAGCGTTGGCCGCCCCCTCGGTGAGCCGGTCGGCGTCCTCGACGACGACGACCTGCCAGCGACCGGTGCTCGGCCGGCGGGAGGCCGTCTGCACGATGGCGCGCATTTCCTTGACGCTGATGCTCAGACCCTCGGGAACGACCTGTCGGACGTCGCCGTGGGTGCCGGCCATCGCCGTGGTGCACGCGTGGCACACGCCACAGCCGGGGGTGCCTTCACTCGTGCACTGCAAGGCAGCGGCAAAGCATTGCGCGGCCACGGACCTACCGGATCCGGGTGGTCCCGTGAACAGCCACGAATGCGTCATCGAGGAGCCCATCGAGCCCACTCCACGACGGGCCGCGGTGGCCGCGGCCGTCAGCTCGGCCTCGACATCTTCCTGGCCCACCAACCGGTCGAATACCGTCACCGCGCCAGCCTAACCGGGTCGTGCGACATCCCGACCGGCCCGAGGTGCCGGCTCACGCCTTCTTGTCCGCAGCCTTCTTCGAGGCCGCCTTCTTGGCGGGCGCCTTCTTCGCGGCGGTCTTCTTCGCCGCCTTCTTGGCGGGCGCCTTCTTCGCAGCGGCCTTCTTCTTCACGGGACCGCGGGCACGGCGATCCGCGAGCAGTTCCGAGGCGCGAGCGTCGGTGATGGACTCCACCTCGTCGCCCTTGCGGAGGCTGGCGTTGGTTTCGCCGTCCGTCACGTACGGCCCGAATCGCCCGTCCTTGATCACCATCGGCTTCTCGCTGACCGAGTCGACACCCAGCTCACGCAACGGCGGGGTGGCGGCGGCCTGACGTCCGCGCCGCTTGGGCTCCGCGTAGATCTTCAGGGCCTCGTCGAGGGTCACCGTGAACATCTGGTCCTCGGTGGCGAGGGACCGCGAGTCCGTTCCCTTCTTCAGGTATGGGCCGTAGCGGCCGTTCTGCGCGGTGATCTCTTCCTTCGACTCCGGATCGACACCCACCACTCGCGGCAGCGACAGCAGCTTGAGCGCGTCGTCGAGGGTCACCGTGGCCAAGTCCATCGACTTGAGCAGTGAACCCGTCCGCGGCTTCGGACCGGCGGCCTTCTTCGCGGCCTTCTTCGCCGGCGCCTTCTTGGCGGCCGTCTTCGTCTTGGTCGTCCCGTCTGCCGATTCGTCGGTCACCGGCACCACCGCCGGTTCGGGCTCCGGTTCCGGCTCGGGAAGGATCTCGGTGACGTACGGGCCGAAGCGGCCCTCCTTCGCGACGATCTCGTTCCCGGTCAGCGGGTCGACGCCCAGCTTGCGACCCTCCTGCGGCGTCGAGAACAGCTTCTCCGCGTACTCGGGCGTCAGCTCGTCCGGCGGAAGGTCGTCGGGCAGGTTGGCCCGCTGCGAGATGAGGTCGCCCTCGGGGTCGTCCGGGTTCTGGACCATGCGCTCGAGGTACGGACCGAATCGCCCGACGCGGACGTGGACTTCCCGACCCTCGGCGTCGTCGAACAGCCGGATCGAGTTGACCTCGCGGGCGTCGATCTCCTCGAGATTGACGCCGACCATCTTCTTCAGTCCGCCCTCACGGGCAACCGAACCCTCGGCTCCGTGATCGCCGCCGAAGTAGAAGCTGCTGAGCCAGTTGCCCCGCTGTTCCCGGCCACCGGCTATCGCGTCGAGATCGTCTTCCATGCCGGCGGTGAAGTCGAAGTCGACCAACCGTCCGAAGTGCATCTCGAGGAGGCCGATGACGGCGAACGCCACCCAGGACGGGACCAGGGCGCTGCCGCGCTTGTAGACGTATCCGCGATCGAGGATGGTCTTGATGATCGACGAGTACGTGGACGGGCGGCCGATGCCCAGCTCTTCGAGGGTCTTGATCAGGCTTGCCTCGGTGTAGCGGGCAGGCGGGTTGGTGGTGTGGCCGTCGGGGTCGAGCTTGGTGGCGGTGACCGCCTGGCCCTCGACGAGCACCGGCAGCCGCGACTCGGCGTCGTCCGACTGACCGCCGGCCTCTTCGTCGACGCTCTCGACGTACGCCTTCAGGAAGCCGGCGAAGGTGATGGTGCGACCCGAGGCGGAGAACGTGCACTCCTCGCCGGTGCCGGCGGTACCGGTGATCCGCAGGGTCAGCGTCGTGCCACGTGCGTCGGCCATCTGCGACGCCACGGTGCGCTGCCAGATCAGCTCGTACAGGCGGAACTCGTCGGTGTCGAGGCGGGAATGCAGCTGACCGGGCGTCTGGAAGACGTCGCCGGCGGGGCGGATGGCCTCGTGTGCCTCCTGCGCGTTCTTGACCTTGCGCGTGTACTGACGAGGCGTGTCGTGCACGTATTCGGCGCCGTACAACTCGGTGGCCTGCGCGCGGGCGGCAGCGATCGCCGACGACGACAGCGTCGTCGAGTCGGTACGCATGTAGGTGATGTAACCGTTCTCGTACAGTCGCTGCGCGATCCGCATGGTCCGCTCGGACGTGAAGCGGAGCTTGCGGCCCGCTTCCTGCTGCAGCGTCGACGTCATGAACGGCGCGTAGGGCTTGCGGGTATACGGCTTGCTCTCCGCGGAGGAGACGGTGAGGTCGACGCCGGCGAGCGACTCGGCCAGGCGCTGCGCACGAGACTCGTCGAGAACCGTGACCGTGCTGGTCTTCAGCTGACCGTCCGAACCGAAGTCGCGGCCGGTGGCCACACGGGAGCCGTCGACGCTCACCAGACGCGCGCCGAAACTGCGGGGACTGGCGTCGGCGCCGGCGTCGAGGGTGGCCGAGATGTCCCAGTAGGACGCCGATCGGAACGCCATCCGCTCACGCTCGCGCTGGACGATGACCCGGGTGGCGACGGACTGCACGCGGCCCGCCGACAACCTCGGCATGACCTTCTTCCACAGCACCGGGCTGACTTCGTAGCCGTACAGACGGTCGAGAATGCGGCGGGTCTCCTGCGCGTCGACCAGGTCGATGTCGAGTTCGCGGGTGTCCTCGGCCGCGGCGCGGATGGCCGGTTCGGTGATCTCGTGGAAGACCATCCGGCGAACCGGAATCTTCGGCTTGAGAGTCTCGAGGAGGTGCCAGGCGATCGCTTCGCCCTCGCGGTCGGGGTCGGTGGCGAGGAAGAGTTCGTCGGCGTCCTTGAGGAGGCTCTTCAGCTCCGCGACCTTGGACTTCTTCTCCGGGCTGACCACGTAGAGAGGTTCGAAATCCTGGTCGACGTTGACGCCGAGCCGCGCCCACGGCTCACCCTTGTACTTGGCCGGCACGTCGGCGGCCCCGCGCGGAAGATCGCGGATGTGGCCGACCGACGCCTCGACGACATAGTTCTTTCCGAGGTACGGGGCGATCTTGCGGGCCTTGGTCGGCGACTCGACGATCACGAGGCGGCGAGGCTGGCCGGACGCTCCCGCCGCACCCTGTGCACTGCCGTTGTCCCCTTTAGCCACCTGTAGCCCGAGCCTTCCTGAAGTCGATCGCTGCCACTCGACAGTTGTGCAGACAAACCCTTTTATACCCGGTTCGCCTATTACTAGAGTGACATACCCGGAACCCATCCTCGCAGATCAGTACCGTCTACGCGGCTCTACACGCGGGGCCAACCGGTACGGTCGTCCACATTTCCGGGAGCCTCCCCGATGCTCTCGACAAGTCTGCCGAGCCTACGCCGACCCGAGATTCGGAGTCCCGGACCGGACCCGCGGGTGCCGATCAGCGTCGGCGCGATGCCCGCCCGCATCAACGCCTGCGCCAACGGCGCGTGGGTATCCGGGGCATGCGGGTCGAGTCCGAGGACGAACCGCTCCCCCTCCGCTTCTCCCCGTCCGGACGCCAGAGCCCACACCCTCAACTGCCGCCCGGAGGGCACCCACCCCGGGGGCACTGCCTTGACCGCTCCCCTCGTCCACTGGTCCGCGAGAGGCCGCAAGTCGACGACGGACGCAGTACGGACCAGCGGGCTGCCCTCGTCGCTGCGCGTGATCTCGACCTCGAGTCCGGCCTGCGCGATCAACTCCGCGATCGCCTCCGCCCGCCACTGCGCGTCGACCACGACCGAGATGCGCGCACGCCCGGCTGACGTAACTACCTGCCCCGTCGCTGCGAGAAGGCCGCACAGGTCGGTGACTGCCGGTGGCATCGCCTCCGCGGAGAAGAAGGAGAGCTGGCTCACTGAAGTACCCCCTTTGACACGGCACCGTTGCCGTGAAAACGACTCGTCCCCCACCGCCTCAGGCGATGGGGGACGAATCAGACGCGGTCACGAGGACCCCGCCTATCTGATTTACGTGTTCACGAATGTGAACGGCAGAATCAGACTGCGCGAACGCCGGTAGCCTGGGGACCCTTGGTGCCCTGGCCGACCTCGAACTCCACGCGCTGGTTCTCCTCGAGGGTGCGGAAGCCGCTGCCCTGGATCTCGGAGTAGTGAACGAAGACGTCAGCGGAGCCGTCTTCGGGTGCGATGAAGCCGAAGCCCTTTTCCGCGTTGAACCACTTCACAGTGCCCTGTGCCATGCTTTTCCTTCTCTTTCTAACCACCGGATTCGGCGGACAGCACATACAGTCCGCCGGGCCGGTTCCGACCGCTGTACTTCTAGATTTCCCCCTCAGGAAAAGCAGAGCACCGCGTTCGCAACATCGATCCTGCGAACGTTCACTCTTTCAAGCCTACGAACACAGAAGCTGCGACCAGTTGTAGTCAACCATGAACTCCGCGAACGCAACAGTCGAAATCCGAACAATTCACACAAAAAGTTGATCTTGTAGCGAACAGCCCCGGAACAGCGGATTCACCAGCCGATCTCCGCACCCCGGGCGACGGCGCCGAAAGAGCACTCGTTATCATCAAATGCGCAGGTCGTGGCGGTGTCGAAGCTAATCGCCCGTCCCCTACGACAGCCCGGAGACATCAGTGAGCACACCGTTTTCACCACGGGACAACAGTGGAAATACGGGCGAAACATACGGCCGTGCGCTGCTGAACCGAGTCCTCGAGGGCGTACCCCGAGACGAAAACCCGCTCACTTTCGCCGCGGAAATGCCGGCCCGGACTTCTTCGGTCACCGAATGGCCCTCGTGGGCACACCCCAGCGTCGTCCGGGCCATGCAGGAGAACGGGATCCCCCGCCCGTGGACCCATCAGGCCGCCGCCGCCGACCTGGCCCACGACGGTACGAACGTCGTGGTGTCGACCGGCACGGCCTCGGGCAAGTCGCTGGCCTACCAGCTTCCGGTACTCACCACTCTGGCAACGGATCCGCGGGCGACCGCCCTCTACCTCTCCCCGACCAAGGCGCTGGGCGCCGACCAGCTGCGGTCCGTGACTTCGCTCATCGACTCGGACGTCCTCGACGCCGGGGACGACCTTCGCGGCGCGTGCCCGTGTGTGTTCGACGGCGACACCCCGCTGGAGGTGCGGCACTGGGCCCGGGAGAACTCGCGGTGGCTCTTCACGAACCCCGACATGCTGCACATCTCCCTCCTCCGGACCCACCAGCGATGGGCGCACTTCTTCCGCAATCTGGCGTTCGTGGTGATCGACGAATGCCACTCCTACCGTGGCGTCTTCGGCTCGAATGTCGCGCTCGTGCTGCGCCGGCTCCGGCGCATCGCCGCACGATACGGCGCCGACCCCGTCTTCATCCTCGCGTCCGCCACCACAGCGGACCCCGGTGCGGCGGCGTCACGGCTGATCGGAGCACCCTGCACCGAGGTGGTGGAAGACGGTTCCCCGCACGGCCCCCGGACGGTCGCACTGTGGGAGCCCCCGCTCATGCGGGAGGTGACCGGGGAGAACGGAAGCCCCGTCCGGCGGCCTGCCGGTTCGGAAGCCGCCCGCATCATGGCCGACCTGATGGTCGAAGGGGCCCGCACCCTCACCTTCGTGCGCTCCCGCCGGGGCGCCGAGTTGACCGCGATGGCGACCAAACGCCTACTCGGGGAGATCGATCCCGAACTCTCGTCGCGAGTCGCGTCGTATCGTGCCGGTTACCTCGCCGAGGATCGGCGTGAGCTCGAAACGGCACTCGCCGACGGCACCCTGCTGGGGGCGGCGACGACGAACGCGCTGGAACTCGGCGTAGACATCGCCGGACTCGACGCCGTGGTGGTCGCCGGATTCCCCGGGACGGTGGCGTCGTTCTGGCAGCAGGGCGGCCGATCCGGCAGGCGCGGAGAAGGGTCGCTGGTGGTCCTGGTCGCCCGCGACGATCCTCTCGACACCTACCTCGTCCACCATCCGTCCGCGCTGCTCGACAAGCCCGTCGAGGCGACCGTCACCGACCCGAGCAACCCGTACGTCCTCGGCCCGCAGTTACTCTGCGCGGCAATGGAACTACCCCTGTCCGACGCCGAAGCGGAGGCATTCGGGGCGCTCGACGTGCTCGCCAAGCTGGCGGAGCAGGGCCTGATCCGGCGGCGAGCACACGGCTGGTTCGTCACCGCCGGGACAAATCCTCATGGCGCAGTGGATATCCGCGGCGGAATCGGCACCCAGGTCGCGATTGTGGTGTCCGAATCCGGACGGATGCTCGGTACCGTCGACACCGGCCGGGCACCGGCCACCGCGCACCCCGGCGCCGTGCACATCCACCAGGGCGAGTCATACGTCGTCGACGAACTCGACCTCGACCAGGGTCTCGCCCTGGTGCACGCGGAAGACCCCGATTGGACGACGTCCGCCCGGGAAACCACCGAGATCACCGTCACCTCGGTGCTCGAGCAGAAGCAGTTCGGCGAAGTCGAGGTCGCGCTCGTCGAGGTCGAGGTCACCCATCAGGTCATCGGGTACCTGCGGCGACTGTCCTCGGGCGAGGTCCTCGACGCGGTCGAACTGGACATGCCGAAGCACACCCTCCCCACCCGCGCGGTGATGTACACCGTCACCCCGCAACTTCTGGTGCAGGCGGGTGTCCCGGCCGAACGGGTGCCGGGTTCGCTCCACGCCGCGGAGCACGCCGCGATCGGGCTCCTGCCCCTCGTCGCGACGTGCGATCGAGGCGACATCGGCGGCGTCTCGACCGCGTTGCACGCCGACACCGGACTCCCCACCGTCTTCGTCTACGACGGGCACGCCGGCGGAGCAGGATTCGCCGACCGCGGTCATGCCGAACTCTCCCGCTGGCTCGGCGCGACCCGTCAGGCGATCGAATCGTGCGAATGCACCTCGGGTTGCCCGTCCTGCGTGTATTCGCCGAAGTGCGGGAACGGCAACGACCCTCTCGACAAGGACGGGGCGATCCGGGTCCTGACGGCGGTACTGGACTCGCTCGGCTGAGCCAGCGGCTGCGCCGCTCAGCGCAGGTAGAGCCGGACCTTGTCGATCACATCCCGCAGCAGGTGAATCTCCTCGGCGGTCGGCGGGGCCGTGACGGTGAGGTTCTCCGCCACCTTCAACTCCCAGCCTGTCTGCGCCCGCACGTCGTCGACGGAAACACCCTCGTGCACGCTGACCAACTCGAGCTCGTCGAACGGGCCCTGCCGGGACAACACCCCGAGGTTCGTGAACACCCTCGTCACCCCTCGGCCCCGAGGCATGATTCCGTCACCGGCCTCCCGGGCCCGAACAGGACTCGGCGACGTGCAGAAGTCGAGTTCCGCAGGGAAGGCGCTCGGGTCGTGTCGCCGCATCACGACGAAGATCTCGCCGGCGTTCGGCATGATCTCCACTGCGCCACCGGCACCGGGCAACCGGACCGTCGGCTTGTCCCAATCGCCGATGATGCTCGTATTGAGACTGCCGTACCTGTCGATCTGGGCGGCGCCGAGAAACCCGACGTCGACGTTCCCACCCTGCAGCACGTAACCGAACAGCGCCGACATCGACACCACCGATTCCGCGCCCGACACCACGACCGAGTCCGCGATCCCCTCGGCCATCGCGGCCGGATGGGCGCCGCACACACCCGATTCGTAGATCAGTTCGACGTCCGGGTTGCTGGTGCGCTTGGCGAGATCGACGGCGAGCGTCGGCAGGCCCACGCCGGCGAACACGCGCCCCTTTCCGGCGAGTTCGCGGGCGGCGACGGACACGATGACCTCCGTCGCCGAGATCGCTCCGGCTGGTGCTGTGGTCATTTCCGGCTCCCGTAGTCGACTGGTTCGGAGAATCGAGGTGCGACGGCGAGGTCGTCCCAGTAGTCGCCGCCGAGCTTGTCCAGGTATTCCTCGTGATTCGCGGTGCCGTGGATCCATTCCTTCAGCCAGGCCTGCAGCAGTCCGGAGTCCTTGCTGATCGCGGTCCACCGCCGGTAGAACGCGCAGTCGCGGTCGTAGTAGCCCTGGGCGTAGGACGGATGCGCCCCGCGCGGGCAGACGACGACGGCGTCGACCGCGTGGGAGGGGATCAACGTGCGGTTGGGGTCGGAACGGACGACGTCGTCGTCGACGATCTCCTCGACCACCACGATCGCCTTCTTCGCGGCGTACACCGCTTCCTGCTGGACACCGGAGATACCCCAGATCTGCACGTTGCCGTGACGGTCGGCCCGCTGCGCATGGACGATGGTGACGTCCGGGTTCAGCGGCGGCACGACGTACACGGTGCCCTCTCCGTAGGGATCGTCGACGAGTCGGATCCGGGGGTTGAGCCGCGGAAGGTCGCTGCCCGCGTAGGACCGCAGCGGAAAGAACGGGAGACCGGCGGCACCCGCCTGATAACGGCAGACCATCCCGTAGTGGCTGTACTCCTCGACCTCGAGTGCCACCGGATCGTGGTGCTCGATGCGCCGCCTCAACTCGTGCAGCGATCCGGCCGAACCGCTGGCGAAGAACGAGGCCACCAGCTTGGTGACGCAGCCGGCGGCCACGAGTTGATCCGACACGATGTCCGGCGTCATCCGGCACAGCGTGAGATTCTGCCGCTGCTGCCGGATGATCTCGTGCGCGGCCGCGAATGAGATGAGATGCGAGAAGCCCTCGAGACACACGGTCATGCCGTCTTCCACGTACGTCCCGATGGCTTCCGCCATGCCGACCACTTTGCTCATCGTCGTGCCCTTCTCCGCAACGCCGCCCGGGCGACGGCCCGGATTGCATTCGTCGCGCTCACTAGTGTTGACAGCTCTATTGCTCGAACTGCAATAGTTCTGTCGTGGAGATTTCTCAGATCACTGCCTTTCTCGCGGTCGCCGAGGAGTTGCACTTCGGACGAGCCGCCCAGCGCCTGCACTCGGCCCAGCCCCCGCTGAGCAGAACGATTCGGCAACTGGAAAAGCAGCTCGGAGCAACCCTTTTCGAGCGGACTACGCGGAACGTTCGCCTCACTCCCGCCGGTGAGGCGTTGCTCGGTCCGGCCCGCGAAATTCTGGACGCCTGCCGACTCGCGGAGATCGCCGTGGCCGCCGCCGGGCGCGGGCAGGTCGGCCGGGTGCGCATCGGCTTCGCCGGAGTGTCGTCCCACCTCCTCATCGGACGTTGGGCCAAACTTGTCCGGCACACGAATCCGGGGATCGAATTCGTGCTGGACAGTTCCGCTTTCGCGAGCGAAGCGCTGAACAAGCTCCTCGACGGCACCCTCGATATCGGCCTGGTCCGGTGGATCTTCACTCCGCCGGGGATCGCGTCCCGCGTCATCCTCAACGAGGACTTCATGGTGGCGTTGCCCGCCGACCACCCGCTCGCAGGCAGGGACGACGTTCGCATCGAGGAGCTGGCGAATGAACCCTGGGTGACGCTGCCCGCCGATCCCGGATCGGCACTGCGCGACTCCCTGCAGAGGGCGGCCCACGATGCCGGTTTCACGCCGCGGATCGTGCAGAGCGCGCCGGACTCGATGGCGCTGATGGCGCTGGTGTCCGCGGAGGTCGGCTGTGCGTTGACCGTCTCGTCCGTGGCCGAGAACGTGAACAACCCGGACGTCGTGTTCCTCCCGCTGGCCGGAGGTCCGAGCACCCTGCAACTGCGGATCGCCTGGAGGGCGGACGACGACAGCGCCGCGTTGCGGGAGGTTCTCAGGCTGTCCGAGCAGGCGTTGCCCACCCCGGAGTGAACGTGGGTGGTCAGGTATGGGCTGTGGCACGTGCCTGCCCTGCGCTCGGAGCGTCGCCCACCGTGTCGTCCTGATCGGTGTCGCCCTGATCGGTGTCGAGCTGCAATTCGTCCGCGTCGGATTGCTCCGCGGTCGACAAGCGCCGCGCGTCGTATCCGGTCCGGTTCAGCAACAGCAGCGTGCAGATCAGGGAGACTGCCGCATACCCGGCCGAGACGAAGGCGACCCCGACGATGTTTCCGGACGAGTTGAGCATCCACTGCGCCAGCACCGGGGTGCCGCCGCCGACCACCAGCGAACAGAGCTGGTACGCGAGGGAGAGGCCGGTGTAGCGGATGTTGGCCGGGAATGCCCGGGCGAGCACGCCGGCGATGGCGCCGTAGAACATCGAGTGCGGAATGGTAGCGAGGCACATTGCGACCACGGCGATGGTGAAGTTCTCGGTGCGGATCGCGAAGAACATCGCCGGCATCAGAACGAACTCGGGAATGACCATGATGCACATGGCTTTCCGCATGTCGATCCGCGACACCAGGACGGCGCCGAACGGCTGGACGATGAACTGGACGACGAGGGCGATCGCGATCGCGCCGAGGAACGTGCCCCTGTCGTAGCCGAGTTCACTCGTGGCCCACGACAACGCGAAGGTGTTCTTGAAGTACGTCACCTGTGCCAATGGGAGCGCGCCCGCGCCGAGGAGGACGAGGACCCAGTGCTTCCGCACCACCTCGCCGATCGGCAGTGCGACCGTCTTCTTCTTCTTCAGCACGGTCTTCATGGCGTCCGACTCTTCGAGCTTGAGACGGATGATCATGCCGACGATCACCAGTGCCGCGGAGATCAGGAACGGGATACGCCACCCGTAGAGCACGAAGTCGGGGGTGGGCATCGCCGAGAGCAGGAAGAATGCCATCGTGGCCAGGAGGTTTCCGGCGGGCGAGCCTTGCTGGGCGAACGCGGAGTACAGAATCCCCTTCCCCTTGGGCGCGTTCTCGCTGGCGATCAGCACCGCACCGCCCCACTCACCGCCGACCGCCACACCCTGAACGACGCGGAGGAAGACCAGCGCGGCCGGCGCCCACACCCCGATCTGCGCGTAGGACGGCAGGAGGCCGATTCCCACGGTGGCGGTGCCCATCATCATGAGGGTGATGACGAGGGTGTTCTTCCGGCCGATCTTGTCTCCGAGGTGCCCGAAGACGATGCCGCCGATCGGCCGGGCGAGGAACCCGGCCCACAGCGTGACGAAGGCGAGCAGCGTACCCATTCCCGCCGGCAGGGTGTCGGAGAAGAACACCTGACCGAAGACCAGGGCCGACGCCGTGCCGTAGATGTAGAAGTCGTACCACTCGATCGTGGTGCCGATGAACGAGGCGATCCCCGCTCTCCGTGCCTTCGTCTCGGCGTCGGTCCGTTTCGGTGGTGCCGTGGTCATGTAGTGCCCTCTCTCGCCAAAGGGGAGCGATTTCGACGGAAATCAGCTCGCTCCAGTGAGACTCGCATCACAAGATCCATGCCGTCCAATACTTCCTCAGGGGGGAATTAATACGGATCTGGTCATAATTTCGAGAAACGTCGCCCATGCTGCGGTGATACGGGCCACCGAGCCGCTCGCCCCACGCGTCACTCCGCCGGACCTGCCCGCGCCACTGCCCGGGCATCCCGGACCCCCAGCGAGGACAGCAGCACCGGGGCGGTGACCGTGACCTCGACATCCAAGTCGTCGACCTCGCAGGACACGAGTTCGGTGCGCATTCGCCCCGCGACCTCCTGCGCCGCGGCACAGGCCGCAGCGGTGCCGCGATCCAGCCCGACGGCACCGGCGAGAGCCGCCAGATCCGCGGCGGACTGCGCCCGATGCCGCACGGACACCGCCGAGCCGACGTGCACCAGCATCGCCGTGACCACGACCAACGCCGCGAGCGCACAGCAGGCCAGCACCGTCGCGGCTCCACGGTCGTCGGTAATCCCCGAGCTCACTCCCGCCCCCGCTCCAGCCCGGAACCGTCGGCTCGAGAGCCGCCACAGCTTCGGCCGAGATGTTCACGAGCGGAAGGAGTGGGCTGCGTACCCGAACGGTGGCGACGACGAACTCCCCCTCGGTCCGGACCTCCACGTCGGCGCCGGCCGGAGCCACCGTGACCGCCGTGGAGATCGCCGACTCGCGATCTCCACGTGCCGCGAGCCGGGCAGCCTCACGCGCCGAATCGACACACCGAACGTGCAGGGTGGCCGCGGTGATCGCGCCGACGCACAGCACGACCACCGCGACGATCGACGCGATCGCGATGGCCGCCTCCACGGTGACACCACCGGCCTGCGACCGGCACAGGTCCCCGGCTGAACTCATCACACCGCGGTGTTCAACGCTTTGTCGATGATGCTCGTCAAGGCCGTGACGATGCTGTCGCCGGTGACCACCGAATACAGCACGGCCCCGAAAGCCGCGGCCGCGATGGTGCCGATGGCGTACTCCGCTGTCGACATGCCGTCCTCGTCCACCGCGAGCAGAGTCAAGCGGGCCGGCAGTGCCCGAACTCTCGCCAAGGCCCGGATTCCGTGTTCCATGATGTTCCCCCTTCTGAGTGCCCGGAGCAGCGGTTCTGCGCCGGAAGTGTCGATGTGTCACAACAACCCGCCGTCCAGCACGCGCGAGGCCAGCCCGACCACGACCGGGATGATCCCGAGACAGATGAATGCGGGCAGGAAGCACAGCCCGAGCGGACCGCTGATGAGCACGCCCGCCCGTTCCGCCGAGGCCGCGGCGAGGTGCTCGACCTGGATTCGGCCGTCGGTGGCGAGTTCGGTCATCGAGCCCGCGAGGGACGAACCCGAACGGGCCGACCGCCGCGCCATGCGGGCGAGCGATTCGGTGGCCGGGTCCGACGCGGCCGCCTCCCACGCGGTCGGCGCATCCGCTCCCAGGGACAGCAGGTCGGCGGCGCGGCGTAGCGATTCCGACAGCGGCGCCGGAGCCGACCTCGACACTGCCTGCGCCGCGGTCGCGACCGGAAGTCCCGCGCGCAGACAGGCCGCCAGCAGGTCGAACGTCGCCGCGACGGCGAGCGGGTCTGCGCGGCGCGTGCTGTCGTCCGTCGTGGTTCCGGCATCACCCGGGCCCGCGTAGCCTCCGCGCAACCGCTGCTGCGGCGATCGCGGTCCGGGCAGGACGAGTACGGCGCAGGCGAGAAGGAGTACCGCACACCAGATCATCCGGTCACGCGTCCGGTGATCCGGTCGGTCCACAGCAGTCCCGCGCACACCAGACCCGCGCCGAGGAGCAACAGAATTCCGCCGATGCCGCCGCCGAACAGCACCGTCAGCGGGGACGCACCCATCATCTGCCCGAGGCCGACACCGAGGAGCGGCAGGCCGGCCAAAACCGTCGCCGTCGCCCTCGCACCTGCCAGCGCGGCCTCGGTTCGCTGACGGAAGCGACTGCGCCCCAACAGGTCCGTACGTGCTGCTTCGAGCAGTTCCGCCAACGCCAGACCGTGCGTCTCGGCCACCGCCCAGATGTCGGCGATCCGCCCCAACTCGGTGCCGACGTGGGAGTCGGCGATTCGGAAACCCTCGGCGGCAGACCCTCCGAGGCGCGAGCGCGCCGACGCGGCGCGGAAGGCCGCCGACACACTGCCAGCCGATTCGTCCGCCGCCGTCTCGCACGCCGCAGCCGGGTGGGCGCCCACGCGAAGTTCCGCCGTCACCACCTCGAGACTCGACAGGATGACCCGCAATTCGGCGGCCTTCGCCCGTGCCGAACTGCGCCGCACTGCCCTGAACCGCACTGTCGCGCAGACGATCACCGCAGCGACGACCGCGTACGGACCACCCAACTCGTAGACCACCGGGACGCCGACCAGCGCCGCCGGAACCGCCCAGGGCAGACGCACCCGGCGACGACCCACTTCGCCGCCGGCGACCGCGAGCAACCGGGGCCGCGACCTCGACGACGGCACCGCCAGCACCGCGCAGGCGAGCACCACCAGACCTGCGATCACGACCCCACTCCCTCCACCGAATCCACCGGTCCACGCCGAGAACACAACCCAGTGCCGCAAGCGCTTCGAGCCTGGCCGGAACCTCTTCGGGCGAATTGGCGTGCACCGTTCCGGCCCCTCCGTCGTGGCCCGTGTTGAGCGCCGTCAACAAGTCGACCACCTCGGCGCCCCGCACCTCACCCACGACGATCCGATCGGGACGCATCCGCAGGGATTGCCGGACGAGGTCGCGGACCGTCACCTCGCCCACGCCCTCGACGTTGGGGGCGCGAGCGACCAGCCGGACCACGTGCGGGTGCGTCGGCGCCAATTCGGCGGCATCCTCCACACACACGATCCGTTCCGCGGGGTCGACCGCACCCAGCAACGCGGCCAACAGCGTGGTCTTGCCCGCCCCGGTGCCGCCGGTGACCAGGAAGGCGAGCCGCGCGTGCACGATCTTCACCAGCAGGTCGTGCGCCGCCTCGGTGACGGCGCCGCCCGCGACGAGCGCCCCGAGGCCCTGGGTGGCCGGGCGCAGCACCCTCAGCGACAGGCAGGTGCCGCCCTGCGCGACGGGAGCGAGGACGGCGTGCAGCCGGACGCCGAACGAGCCGTTCCCGACGTCCCGCAGCCTTCCGTCGACCCACGGCTGTGCGTCGTCGAGACGGCGCCCCGCGGACAACGCGAGACGTTGCGCGAGCCGGCGCACCGCGGACTCGTCGGTGAATCTGATTGCCGTGCGCTCGAGACCACGGCCTCGATCGACCCACACCTGGTCGGGCGCGGTGACCAGCACGTCTGCGACACCGGGCTCGGTGAGCAGCGACTCGAGTGGGCCCGCACCGGTCAGTTCGGTCATGAGGACTCGCAGCGCCCCGAGCAGGTCCGTGTCGCCGAGCACGCCACCCGACTCGGTGCGGATGGCCGCCGCGACCGTCGCCGGCGTCGGTTCGCCCGACGTGTGCGCGAGACGTTCGCGCACCCGGTCGAGAAGATCGGGGGTGACGAGCGAACTCACGCCGCCCACTCCCGCGTCCGCGGTCTGCTGCCGACCGTGTCGAGTACCGCTTCGGCCGCGGCTCCCAGCGGCGAGCGCCGACCCGGTCTCAGCCCACCGTGTTCGAGCATTCCGGTGAGTGTGCGCTCGGCGCGCATCGACGCGATCAGCGGCAGGTCGAGCACTTCCGCGACGTCGGCACCCCGGAGTCCGCCAGGTGCCGGACCGCGCACCACCAATCCTTGGTTGGGGTTCCGCTCGGTGATCCACTGCGACACCTTGCCCGCGGCGATACAGGCGCGCACGGTGGCGGGCACGAGGAGAACCACCAGGTCCGCGATGTCGAGGACGGTTTCCGTGACCGGCCCGGGGAACCGCGACACGTCGCACACGACCAGATCGCCCGCATGGCGGCCGGCGTCGGCGACCGCGCGCACCGCGGCCGCCGTGGGCCCGGCACCGCCGTTGCCTTTTCTGCTGCACGCGAGGACCCGCAGTTGCTCGCCGCGGGCGGGAAGCGCATCCCTGAGCGCCCCCGAAGAGATTCGGCCGCCCTCGATCGACAGACCCGACCACCGCAGTCCGGGCACGTCCTCGATCCCCAGCAGCACGTCGAGACCGGACCCCCAGGCGTCCGTCTCGACCAGAAGCGTGGGCTGCGGTCGCGACGCCGCGGTGAGTGCCGTCGCAGCCGCCAGCGTGGACGCTCCCGCACCGCCGCAGCCACCGACGACGGCGAGGACGGTGCCGTCCGCGTCGGGTCGCTGGGGTTGCTCTCCGAGGACGGCGACCAGCGCCGACTCGTCTTGCGGTACCGCCAGCACGTGCTCCGCGCCGACTGCGGTCGCGATCCGCCACTCGTCGAGGCCGGGCGGCCCGTCGCACAGCAGGACGACACGGCGTCGGCGCGGGAGCCGGTTCCGGCACGCCGCGGCGGCACAGGTATCGAGTACGACGATCGGGGCGGTACTCCACAGGTGCCGCGCGTCGGCGACGTCGACTTCGTTGACCGCTCGGTCTGCCGCCGCAGCGACGCGCCTGATGCTGTGTAGCAGCGCCGGATCGTCGACCAGAACCAGCACTTCGCCCCCACCGTCTGCGTCCATGCAGCGAGCGTGCCTGCTGAGCGAGTCCGCGGGGAGGGCACTGCGCGATCTGTGGACAACTTCGGGCCTGTGAATAAAAACTGGTACGAACGCACCAATTCGGATCGATGAGAGTCGAGACGGCGGCCGACTTGCCGCACACAGAGGACGACCCTCGCCAGGGGGGGAGGAGGCGAGGGTCGTCAGTGTTCAGCCCCGGGGGGTCGGGCTGAACATCGTCCGGATCAAATCCGAACATCAGCAATACTACACCTCCCCTGATCAGTATTTGCAAGTTCAACTGTTGAACTGTTTTGCCGTGTCGGGGGCGCCGAAAACCCCTCACCCGGGTCCTCCGCGGGAACACGCGCTCGGGGCCGAAGTCCGCATATCCTTGGACATTGTGACCGCGAAGCCACAGAGAAGTGCCAAGACAGGTCGACATACCGAGACGGGTCGGGTTGCCGCATTCTTCGACCTCGACAAGACGATCATCGCGAAATCCAGCACGCTCGCCTTCAGCAAACCGTTCTTCGACCAGGGGCTGATCAACCGGCGATCGGTCCTCAAGAGCAGTTACGCGCAATTCCTGTTCCTGCTGTCGGGTGCGGACCACGATCAGATGGAGCGGATGCGCGCGTACCTGACGAGCATGTGCGCGGGCTGGAACGTGGAGCAGGTCCGGTCGGTGGTCGCCGAGACCCTCCACGACATCGTGGACCCCCTGGTGTTCGCCGAAGCGGCCGACCTCATCGCGGACCACAAGCTGCGGGGCCACGACGTCATCGTGGTCTCCGCGTCGGGCGAGGAGGTGGTGGCGCCGATCGCCGACGCGCTGGGGGCGACACACAGCACCGCCACCCGGATGGCGGTCGCGGACGGGCTGTACACCGGCGAGGTGGAGTTCTACTGCTACGGCGAGGGCAAAGTGGAAGCGATACAGGAACTCGCCGAGAAGTACCACTACGACCTGTCGGCATGCTACGCCTACTCCGACTCGGTGACCGACCTCCCCATGCTGACCGCGGTCGGGCACCCGACGGCGGTCAACCCGGACCGCGCCCTGCGGAAGGCGGCGGCCGGAAACGGTTGGCCCATATTGACTTTCTCGAATCCGGTATCCCTCCGGGCACGCCTCCAGTCGCCGTCCGCCGCCACCGTCGCGGCCACGGCGGCGGTGAGCGTGGGAGCCCTGGTCGCGGGCGCTTTCACCTATGGAGTGTTGCGCCGCAAGCGCTGAGCGCCGCAACCCGCGACACGGTCACAAACCGAATTTGATACTTGCTGTGAGGGGGGTCACGGGGTACAAAGGAGTTACGGAAGAACGGAAGGCCAAGGTCGACCCAGAAGAGAAGGATCGATCTCCCGACCAGGATTCCCAGCACGGGCACTAGGTACCCACGCGAAGCATAAGCCACTATAAGGGCAGAAGCGTTGTGGGCCTGCGAGACTCGAGTCTTCACCGGCAAGGACCCTGCACAGGTTGCAAGGACGACCCGACGATATTCGGACTTTCGCCGAGGCCACCCACACAACCCACCTTTGCACGCTTGGTAACCGGTTGTCCGTGCTAACGGGCGGCGAAGTCGACAGCAGTCGGCAGCGCCGCCCGTTTCACATGTCCGGAGTCCTGTTGGGGCGCAAAGGATTCGAGCTAACTGGCGGCCGCGTCCGCGATCGACGTGGCCTCCCGGGCCCCCGCCTCGAGTGCGCCGCAGCAGAGGACCACCCAGCTCCCGACCCCCTGCGGCTCGCCCGACGCGAACGCGGCGGCACCGTTGCGGTACGCCTGTTGCCGGCGCAGCCAGCTGACCTCCGGGACCCCCAGATTGTGCGGATCGAGCCCGCTCGACACGGCAACCAGACGTGACGCGGCGCGCGCGACGATGCCGTCGCCGACCCCGAAGGGCCTCAGCGTCAACAGTTCCCCGTGCACCACTGCCGCCAGGACCGGCGCCGGGGCGTCCGTTCCGCCCGTCACCAGCTGGGCGAGACCGTCGAGCCGCTCCGCCACGCCGGACCCGGCGCGCGGCCTGCCCAGCAATTCCTGATCGTCCACGAGGTCGGCCGCCGCCAGGAGATGCAACCTCGCGAGCGCCTGGAGAGGAGCGCGCTGCCAGGTGGACTGCAGCAGGGTGAGCGCGTCGCCGTCGAGGGCCTGCCCGACCCGGAGTGCCCCCGACAGTATCGGGTCGCCGGCCTCGCCGGCAGCGGGCAGTTCGGTACTGCCCCCGTCGAGCGAAGCCGAGGCGCGGGCCGCCCGGACCGCCGCCTCGGCCGCGGTGGTCGGCCAGCCGCGCCGGTTGGTCTTGTGCCGATGAACCGCGCCGAGCGCGTCGCGCGCACGGTCCGCGGCTTCGCGAACACCGGGAAGGTCGACGAGGGGCTGCAACGGGTCGCTCACATACCGGAACGCTACCCGGCGCCGTCCCGGGTCAGGCGCCGAGCCGGATCGATCCACCGGGAATCGCGTCCAGCAGCTTCCGCGTGTAGTCCTCCCTCGGGGAGTTGAAGACTTCGTCCGTCGTCGCCTTCTCCACGATGGCGCCGGCGGACATGACGAGCACGTCGTCGGCGATCTGCCGCACCACGGCCAGGTCGTGGGTGATGAACAGGTACGTCAGCCCCAATTCCGCCTGAAGGTCGTTCAGCAGGGTGAGGATCTGGTCCTGGACCAGCACGTCGAGCGCCGACACCGCCTCGTCACACACGACCATCTCCGGCTGCAGCGCCAGCGCCCGGGCGATCGCCACCCGCTGCCGTTGGCCGCCGGACAGCTCGTTCGGGAACCTCCGCATCACCGAAGCCGGCAGCGCCACCTTGTCCAGCAGGTCCCGGACCCGCGCCTCCCGCTCCGCCTTCGTCCCCACCTTGTGGGTGCGCAGGGGCTCCTCGACGGTGCGGAAGATCGAGTACATCGGGTCGAGCGTGCCGTACGGGTTCTGGAAGATCGGCTGCACACGACGGCGGAACGCGAGCGTCTCCCGGCGGTCCAGCGTCGCGACGTCCTTGCCGTCGAACACGACGTTCCCGGAGGTGGGGGCGAGCAGTCCGAGTACCATCTGCGCCACCGTCGACTTGCCCGACCCCGACTCGCCGACGATCGCCGTCGTCGTGCCGCGCCGGACCGCGAACGAGACGTCGTCGACCGCCGTGAAGTCCGTGGACTTCCGCAGACCGTGGCGGATCTTGAACATCTTGGTCAGCCCGGTGGCCACGACCACGTCGTCGGTGGCCTTGCCGAACTCGACGCCGATCTCGCCGTGTTGTTCGGCCTCCCCCACCACCTCGAGTGCCTGCTCCCGGATGTCCGCACGCGCCAGCGCGGAACTCCGGCGCTGCGACGCCAGCGACGGCGCCGCCGCCACCAGCTTCCGGGTGTAGGGGTGGCGGGGCCGCTGCAGGATCTCCAGCGCCGGCCCCGCCTCGACGACCCGCCCCTTGCTCATGACGATCAGATGCTCGGCCCGCTCGGCGGCGAGCCCGAGGTCGTGGGTGATGAGCAGAACCGCGGTGCCGAGCTCGTTGGTGAGACCGTCGAGATGATCGAGGATCTGGCGTTGGACCGTGACGTCGAGCGCCGACGTGGGCTCGTCCGCGATCAGCAGCTGCGGCCGGGCCGACAGCCCGATCGCGATGAGCGCCCGCTGCCGCATGCCGCCGGAGAACTCGTGGGGATACTGACCGAGACGGTTCTCGGCGTCGGCGAGCCCGGCCTCCTCGAGCAGTTCGGCGGCACGCGCCTTCGCGGCCTTGCCCTTCGCGATCCCGTTGGCTTCCAACGCCTCCTCGATCTGGAAACCGACCTTCCACACCGGGTTGAGGTTCGACATCGGATCCTGAGGGACGAGGCCGATCTTCCGGCCCCGCAACGCGACGAACTGGCGCTCGTCCGACTGCGTCAGGTCCTGACCCTCGAAGAGGATCCGGCCGCCGGTCACCGTGCCGGTTCCGGGCAGCAGGTTGATGATCGCGTGCGCGGTGGTGGACTTGCCCGAACCGGACTCCCCGACGATGGCCACCGTCTGCCCCGGATAGACCGTGAGGCTGACACCACGCACCGCGGGCACCAGCCCGGAATGGGTCCGGAACGACACCTCCAGGTCCCGGATCTCGAGCAGGGGAACCTCTTCGGACGAATTCCGTGGTCCGGCGGGGTCGTTCGAGGACATCGCGCTCACCTCTTCCGCGCCCTGGGGTCGAGCGCGTCCCGGAGAGCGTCGCCCATCATGATGAAACCGAGCACCGTGATCGCCAGTGCGGTCGCCGGATAGAACAGGATCGGCGAACCCTGTCGCAGCGTGACCTGGGCGGTGCTGATGTCGCCACCCCACGAGATCTCCGTGGACGGCAGACCGATGCCGAGGAACGACAACGTCGCCTCCGCCACGATGTAGATGCCGAGCGAGATGGTCGCGATCACGATGATCGGGGCCAGCGAGTTCGGCAGCACGTGCCGGACGAGGGTACGCACATTCGACACCCCCAGCGCCCGCGACGCCATCACGTAGTCATTGTTCTTCGCCGAAATCACCGAGCCGCGAGCAATTCTCGCCATCTGCGGCCAGCCGAACAGGGCGAGAACGACGATCAGGGTCCAGATGGTGCGGTCGGCGAACAGCTGCATCAGAACGATCGCGGCGAGGATGAGCGGGATGCCGAAGAAGATGTCGGCCACCCGAGACAGCAGCGAGTCCGCCCAGCCGCCGTAGAAACCCGCGACCGCGCCGAACACCACGCCCACGACGAGCACGATCGACGTGACACCGACACCCACCAGCACCGACGCCCGCGCCCCGTAGATCGTGCGGGAATAGATGTCGCAGCCCTGCTTGTCGAATCCGAACCAGTGCCCCGCCGACGGACCCTGCATGCTGAAGGCCAGGTCGCAGAACCTCGGGTCGGTACTGGTGAACAGGCCGGGAAAGGCTGCCACGGCGATCACGACCACGATGATCACCGACGCCACCAGGAACAGCGGACGTTTCCGAAGGTCCCGCCACGCATCCGACCACATGCTCGTCGGCGGCTGGTCGATGTGAACGGCGTCGATCTCGCCCGGCGCCGCCACTTCCTCCGGCGCGACGAAATGCGCCTGACGCGTCTTCCGGTCGCCCAGCGGGGCGGACTCGTCCTTCTCCAGTTTCTCAGACATAACGGATCCTCGGGTCGAGCGCGGCGTACAGGAGGTCGACGAGCAGGTTGGCGACCAGATAGATGACGATCAGCACGGTCACGAACGACACGACCGTCGGCGCCTCACCGCGGGTGACCGCCTGATAGATCGTGCCGCCCACGCCGTTGATGTTGAAGATGCCCTCCGTGACGATCGCGCCGCCCATCAGGGTGGCGAGATCGGCGCCGAGGAACGTGACCACCGGGATCAGCGAGTTGCGCAGCACGTGCACCTGCACGACGCGGCGACGCGAAATACCCTTCGCCGTAGCGGTTCTCACGTAGTCGGCCGTCAGATTCTCCGCGACCGACGTCCGGGTGAGCCGGAGAACGTACGCGAACGACACCGAAGCCAGCACGAAGGCGGGCAACAGCAGATTCTTGAAACTGGTGTTGCCGCCGACCGTCGGCGGCACCCACCCCCACTTCACGCCGATGAAGAACTGGGCGAGGAAGCCGATGACGAAGATCGGGATGGCGATGATCACCAGACTCACGAGGAGGACGGAACTGTCGAAGATGCCGCCCTTGCGGAGCCCGGCGAACAGTCCGAAACCGATCCCGAAGATCCCCTCGATGGCCAGCGCCATCAGAGACAACTTGATGGTGATCGGAAAGGCCTGCGCCAGAACCTCACTGACGGGGCGACCGGAGAAGGAGACACCGAAGTCGAGGGTGAAAATCCCCTTCAGATACAGGAGGTACTGCGTCAGGAACGGCTCGTCGAGGTGGTAACGGGCACGGAGCTGGGCCGCCACCGCGGGGCTGAGCGCCTTGTCGCCGGCCAGTGCGGCGATCGGGTCTCCGGGCAGCAGGAACACCATCGCGTAGATCAGGAACGTGGCCCCGAGGAACACCGGGATCATCTGGAGCAAACGGCGACCGACATACCAGAGCATCGGATCACCTCCTATTCGTCGAGGGCAGTGACGTCAGGGATCTGCGAGCCTCGGCTCACCATCGCGAGAGCGGGGCCGCGAACCGACGGCTCGCGGCCCCACCCCCTCGTCGCGGAGATCTCCGGTGCGTCAGTTCTTCTCGATGTCGGAATACATCGGGATGCCCTTCCAGTCGATGACGACGTTCGACACGTTCTCCGACCAGCCGCTGGCGGCGTTGCGGTACCACGTCGGGACGGCGGGCAGGTCACGCAGGAGAACCTCCTGCGCCTGGTTCAGCAGTTCCTGGGCCTTGTCGGGATCGACCTCACCCGCGGAGGCACGCAGCAGCCGGTCGAACTCGGGGTTCGAGTAGTCGCCGTCGTTGGAGCTTCCGCCTGTCTGGTAGTTCTGCGCGAGGAAACCGTACTGCTGCGGGTAGTCGCCCTGCCAGCCCGAACGGAACGCGCTGGGGATGGTGCGGTTGGTGGCCTCGGTGCGGATCTGCGCGAACGTGGGGTACTCCTTGCCCTTCGCGTCGATACCGAGGGTGTTGCGGATGTTGTTGGCGGTGGCGTCCACCCATTCCTTGTGCCCACCGTCGCCGTTGTACGCGATCTCGAAACTGCCCGACCACGGGGCGATGGCGTCGGCCTGCGCCCACAGCCTCTTCGCCGCCTCGGGGTCGTACTTCAGGTTGCCGTTACCGACGAGCGAATCCGACCAGCCCTCGATGGCGGGACTGGTGAAGTCGAGCGCGGGGGTACGGGTGTTGTTGTAGATCTGCTGGGTGATCTGGTCGCGGTTGATCGCCATGGAGATGGCCTGACGGCGCAGCGTGCCCTCCTCACCGCTGAAGTGCGGCAGACGGCCCGGGATCGTGAACGTCTCGATAGTCGCGGACGGCTGGTTCACGGTGCGGCCCGGCAGGTCGGTCTCGAACGTCGTGACCGCGCTCGGCGGCACCTGGTCGAGGACGTCGACGTTGCCCGCGAGCAGATCCGTGTACGCCGTGTCGAGGCTGTTGTACATGACGAAGTCGACGCCGGCGTTCTTCGGCTTGCGGTTGCCGTTGTAATCGGGGTTCACGACGGTGTCGATCCGGACGTTGTGCTGCCAGGCGCCGGGCCCGGACATCATGTACGGACCGTTGCCGACCGGATTCTCACCGAACGCGGCCATGTCCTGGTACGCCACCGCCGGCAACGGGTAGTACGCGGCGAACCCGAGGCGGTCCGGGAACGCGGCCTCGGGCTGCTTCAGTTCGATGGTGAACGTGGAGTCGTCGACCACCTTCAGTCCCGACATCGTCTGCGTGGTCGGGTTCTCGGCCGCCACCTCGTCGTAGCCCTGGATCGGGTCGAAGAACGACGCCTGGATCTGTGCGTTCGTGGACAGCGCACCGTAGTTCCAGGCGTCGACGAACGAGGCGGCCGTGACCGGCGTGCCGTCGGTGAACGTCCAGCCGTCCTTCAACTTCACGGTGAAGGTTTTGCCGTCGGTGGTCTCGATGGACTCGGCGACCTCGTTCTCGACGCCGCCGTCGGAGTTGTAGGAGACGAGACCCGCGAACAGTGAGTCGACGACGCGACCGCCCTGATTCTCGCTGGTGTTGGTGGGAATCAACGGATTCTGCGGTTCGCCCGCCCAAGCGTTGACGATGCCGCTACCACCGCCGCTCGTGGAGTCGCCGGACGAGCAGGCGGACAGCATTCCTGCTGCCAGGCCGACCGCCAGAACGGCGGTGGCCACACGTGTGATGCGCAAAGCGATCCTCCCAGATCTGCGTGGTTCCGGGCAGCGGTGGCGGGCGCAGCCCGGACCACCGCCTCCGTCGAAAGGCGACGGGGCGGACGAGGCGACCGTCAAGCGGATGATCAACCTCCCGAGCCCGGCCGGATAATGGGTTGACGATAAGTCAGGGTTTTGATCCGTGTAGCCCCGTCGGGGGAAACTCATCCAATCGGCACCTGATCGAAACATCGTCGGACGGGAGCTCCCCGCTCGTCGTCTCCGGTTGCCGTCCGTCGCGCCTATTCGACCGATCGTCGCAGAACAGGGGCATGCAACCCTCTGCAACGGTGCGCTCGCGAGCCCTTGTGACTACCCTCACACGTGCTAGAAGTGCCGAATTCGAGACTGGAAAGAAGGCCGGGCCACAATGACCAGTGCAGCACAGGCGAGCGGAGCGACGGAGAAGTCGGAACATTCTGATTCCGTCCCGCAGGTGTATCCGCCGAGCCCCGAGTTCACCGCCACGGCCAACGCCGGACCCGAGCTCCAGGCTGCCGCAGACGAGGACCGTCTCGCGTTCTGGGCGAAGCAGGCCGAGCGCCTGCACTGGCACGCCCCGTTCTCCGAGGTGCTCGACTGGTCCGACGCCCCCGTCGCGAAATGGTTCGTGAACGGACGCCTCAACGTCGCCTACAACTGCGTCGACCGCCACGTCCTCGCCGGCAACGGCGACCGCGTCGCCATCCACTTCGAGGGCGAACCGGGCGACACCCGCGACCTCACCTACAACGACCTGCTCGCCGAAGTCAGCAAGGCCGCCAACACCTTCACCGACCTCGGACTCGTCGCCGGCGACCGCGTCGCGATCTACATGCCGATGATCCCCGAGGCCATCGTCACCATGCTCGCCTGCGCCCGCCTCGGCCTCACCCATTCGGTGGTATTCGCCGGCTTCTCCGCCAGCGCCCTGCGCTCGCGCATCGACGACGCCGAAGCCAAGCTCGTCGTCACCGTCGACGGCCAGTGGCGCCGCGGCCAGGCCGCACCCCTCAAGCCCGCCGTCGACGAGGCCGTCAACGGGGCCGAGTCCGTCAAGCACGTGCTCGTCGTCAAGCGCACCGGCATCGACGTCGACACCACCGAGGGTCGTGACCTGTGGTGGCACGAGACCGTCGACAAGGCCTCCGACACCCATCAGGCGCAGCCGTTCGACTCCGAGCACCCGCTGTTCATCCTCTACACCTCCGGCACCACCGGAAAACCCAAGGGCATCATCCACACCTCCGGCGGCTACCTCACCCAGGCGTCGTACACCCACCACAACGTCTTCGACCACAAGGCCGGCCAGGACGTGTACTGGTGCACCGCCGACATCGGCTGGGTCACCGGCCACAGCTACATCGTCTACGGGCCACTCTCGAACGGCGTCACCCAGGTGGTCTACGAAGGCACCCCCAACTCCCCCGACGAACACCGCCACTTCCAGATCATCGAGAAATACCGCGTCAGCATCTACTACACCGCACCCACCCTGGTACGCACCTTCATGAAGTGGGGCCGCGACATTCCCGACGCCCACGACCTGACCTCGATCCGACTCCTCGGCTCGGTCGGCGAACCGATCAACCCCGAGGCCTGGAAATGGTTCCGTGAGGTGATCGGCGGGAACACGGCCCCGATCGTCGACACCTGGTGGCAGACCGAGACCGGCGCGATCATGATCTCCCCGCTGCCCGGGATCACCGCCACCAAACCCGGATCGGCGATGGCACCGCTGCCCGGCATCTCCGCGAAGATCGTCGACGACGACGCGAACGAACTCGGCGCCGGTGGCTCCGGCTACCTGGTGCTCGACAAGCCGTGGCCGGCGATGCTCCGCGGCATCTGGGGCGACATGGACCGCTACCGCGAAACCTACTGGTCCCGCTACCCCGAGCAGGGCTGGTACTTCGCCGGCGACGGCGCCAAGTACGACGAAGACGGCGCCCTGTGGGTCCTCGGCCGCGTCGACGACGTCATGAACGTCTCCGGGCACCGCATCTCCACCTCCGAGGTCGAATCCGCCCTCGTCGGGCACCACGGTGTCGCCGAGGCCGCCGTCGTCGGCGCCGCCGACGAAACCACCGGCCAGGGCATCGTCGCGTTCGTCATCCTCCGCGAAGGTGTGGAGAACACCGGCGACACCCTCATCGCCGAACTCAAGGCCGAAGTGTCCCGGGAGATCAGCCCGATCGCCAAGCCCCGCCAGATCACGATCGTCCCCGAACTCCCCAAGACGAGGTCGGGCAAGATCATGCGACGCCTGCTCAAGGACATCGCCGAGGGCCGCGACCTCGGCGACACCTCCACGCTCGTCGACCCCAAGGTCTTCGACGCGATCCGCGGCAAGTAGGGCGCTCCGCGCCTCGTGAGTGGTTGACGAGTCCCTGCACTCGTCAACCACTCACGGGCGGCGAAGCCGCCACAGCGTCTGCTCCTCGTCGATCCCCTTCAGGCCGGCAGTGAAGACGTCGCACCGGTAGTCCGGCAGTGCGAGCAGGGCGCCCACCTCCGGGTCGTCGTGCACGGCCCGCGACAGGACGATGTCGCCGCCGTTCGCGCAGCCCTGCACCCGCGCTGCCAGATTGACGGTCGCGCCGAAATAGTCGACGCTGCCCTCGTTGTCGATCATCACCGCGGGCCCCTGATGCAGCCCGACCTTCAGCAACACCGAGTCGTCCGCACCCAAATGCTCGCGTCGGAAGTCGTCCCACCCTGCCTGCATCGACGCGGCCGCCGCCCAGGCCTCTCTCGCATCGGCGAACGTCGCCATGACCGCATCACCCATCTGCTTCACGACGCCGCCGTTCTCGCGCACCACCGCGTCGCGCAGGTAGCGGAAATGGCTCTGCACGAACGCGAACGCCCGGACGTCGCCGATACGCTCGTACAAGGCGGTCGAACCGCTCAGATCCGTGAACAGCACAGCCAGGTTCGCGATCCCGATCTCGTCGCCGGGCGCCACCCCCTGATCTGGGAACAGATCCGTGAAACCCTCGAGCGACATCACGAGAGCACCTGTCGCGGCGGCGTCCTTCCACCGCTCCCGCTCGACCACTATCAGGGCTTCGCCGGGAAGCCGGTTCGCGACCTCGAGGTGGATCGACCCGTCGGTGACGGGTGCACTGTGCAGCCGGAGTTCGCCGGGCCCGCACTCCACCGTCAGCGCCGCACCGGTGGAGCCGACGTCGCAGGACACCGGGCTGCCCACCTGGTAGCAGCGCAGCCGCAGCCACCCGGCGTCGAGGTCGAGCCGCTCGGACCGCTGCTCCCCCGGCTCGAGCCGCAATTGTGCGACCACCGACGGTGAATTCGCGGGACCACCGATGCAGTAGCGGGCCCGCTCCGCGCGTCGGACAGCCGGGTTGACGTCGAAGCGGATCTCCACCGACCGCGCCAGGTCCGTGTCGAACGCGATGTCGCACGTGTCGCAGTGCACCCGGCTCGGCAGCTGTCGCAGGCGGCCGGAGTCTTCACGGACGGTCCGGCACACCGGGCACAGCACGCTCCAGGTCAGGTCCAGCAGACCGCAGTCGGCGGCGTGGAGAAACACGTACAGCAGTTCCATCCGATCGGCTCCCCAGCGGTCTGCCAGTTCGAACGGCCGCATCCCCGTCACCTCGAGATCGGATCCCGTCCGCAGATGGGATTCCAAGCGCGCGATCAGATTCGGGGAGTCGTGCGACCGGGACAGCTGCGCTGTCCGGAGTTCCAGCCGGCCCGGATCCAGCCGCTCCGGCGGCGGCAGGGCGGGTACGGCGTGCGCCTGCGGATCGCGGTTGTGTTGTTCCAACGCGTGCGCGAGCGCCACCGTTTTCCGGATACCCGTGCGCGCCAACAGGGTTCTCGCCACAATTGCCCCGAACCAGGTCCGTGGGACGATCCGCGCGAACACCTCGACTTCGGTGTCGTCGGCGGCCGGATGAAGGCGGACACCCGTCGAGATCTCCGTCAGCGGTCCGCCCGAGAATCGGCGGAGGACCTCGTAGAAGCGGCCCTCGATCCACTCGAACGGGAACTCCTCGTACCGCACCCGCCGTCCGTACGACCGGGTTTCCGCCGAATAGTGTCCCTTGCGGCGTCGATCCAATGTCGGCGCGAAATGCACCGGCGACAGATCGATGGTGCGGTTGAGCCGATCGGTGTCGGCGAGAAACGACCACAGATCCTGCTTCGGCAGCCGGATCCGGGTCTTCCGGGACAGCAGCACGGCTTTCGCCATGCAAGAACTATAGGCCGCTGCGCGGATCGTGAGTGGTTGACGAGTGCAGAGACTCGTCAACCACTCACACGGGCTACGCCCCTACGTCGTCGAGCGATTGGTCGCGCGTCTCGCGCATGACGAGCAACGCGACGAACGTGAGCGCGGCGGCGATCAGCAGGTAGATACCCACCCAGCCGACGCCGTAGGTGGTGGCGAGCCAGGTGGCGATGAACGGGGCCACGGCGGCACCCAGGATGCTCGCGGTGTTGTACGCGATCCCCGATCCGGTGTACCGCACGTTGGTCGGGAACAGCTCGGGCAGAACGGCACTCATCGGACCGAAGGTCATACCCATCAACAACATTCCGATGGCGAGGAACGCCAGCATCCGGGCGTTGCCCATGCCTTCCTGGTTCAGCATCACGCCGAACGTGAGGCCGAACACCATGATCAGAGCGGTGATGGTCAGCAGCGTGATGCGGCGACCGTAGCGGTCGGCCAGCCACCCCGACACGGGGACGGCGGCCGCGAAGAACAGGACCGCGATCAGCTGGAGGACCAGGAAGTCGGCGTACTGGAAGCCGGCTCCCGTGCCGCCCTGAGCCGGGGTCTTGCCGGTGCCGTAGCTGAGCACCCACGTGGTCATGATGTAGAACAGCGTGTACGTGGCGAGCATGACGAACGTGCCGATGATCAGGTGACGCCAGCTGGTCTTGAACACCTCGGCCAGCGGGGTCTTCACCTTCTCGCCCCGCTCCACGGCGCGGGCGAATACGGGCGTCTCCTCGAGCTTCAGCCGCACGTACAGACCGATCATCACCATGATCGCGCTGAGCAGGAACGGGATACGCCAGCCCCAGGTGAGGAACGCGCCGTCCAGGTCGGGGCTGCCGTTGTCGTGGTCCAGGAACAGCGTGATGATCAGGAACAGCCCGTTGGCGAGGAAGAACCCGATGGGCGCGCCGAGCTGCGGCCACATCGCCGCCCAGGCCCGTTTGCCCTTCTGCGCGGTCTCGGTCGCGAGCAACGCCGCGCCGCTCCACTCCCCACCCAGCCCGAGGCCCTGGCAGAACCGCATCAACGCCAGCAGCGCGGGCGCGACGATGCCGATCTGGTGGTACGTCGGCAACAGGCCGATCACGAACGTGGCGATGCCCATCGTGAGGAGCGAGCCGACGAGCGTCGTCTTACGTCCGATGCGGTCGCCGAAGTGACCGAACAGGATCGAGCCCAGGGGCCGGGCGACGAAGGCGAGACCGAACGTGGCGAGCGACGCCAGCAGGGCGGTGGTGCCGTTTCCCTTGGGGAAGAACAGGTGTGGGAACACGGACACGGCCGCGGTGGCATAGATGTAGAAGTCGTAGAACTCGATGGACGTTCCCACCATGCTCGCGACGACGATCCGGCTTCTGGGTACGCCGGCGACGGTGACCCCGTCGTCCGGTTCTGGCTTCGACGTATCGACGGCACTGCTCACTCGACTTACTCCTGCACGATGCTATTTCAACTATTGGGACGAGAGTCCATTCCTTAGGAATTGAACACCTCGTGTCTTTCGCTTGGCAAATTGGATAAACTCTTCTCGGTGCGCCGGGAAGTCTGGTCGGCAGAGCAATTGCCGTACCCGGACGACAAATCGAAAGCGAGCGACCCTCGTGACCCAGCCCCTCCGCTCCGAACTCTCCCGCTACCTCCGCACCGAGACCGTCGGCGGTTCGATCCTGCTCGTCGCGGCGGCCGTCGCCCTCATCTGGGCGAACTCGCCCGTCTCGGAGTCCTACTTCGCACTCCGCGACTGGCAGGTCGGGCCGACGGCACTCCACCTGAATCTGACGGTCGGGACGTGGGCGCAGGACGGGCTGCTCGCGGTCTTCTTCTTCGTCGCCGGCCTCGAACTGAAGCGGGAACTGGTGGTGGGCGAACTCGCCGACCGCAAGCGCGCCCTGCTGCCGATCATCGCGGCCTGCGGCGGCGTGGTGGTGCCGGCGATCATCGCCGCGACGATCGGCGCCGGAACGCCCGGCATGGAACGCGGCTGGGCCATCCCGGTCGCCACCGACATCGCCTTCGCACTGGGGGTGCTGGCGCTGACCGGCTCTCGCATCCCGGCGAGCGCCCGGGTGTTCCTGCTCAGCCTGGCCGTCGTCGACGACCTCCTCGCGATCGTGCTCATCGCGGTCCTGTTCACCAGCTCGATCGCCCTGCTGTGGCTGCTCGGCGCCGCCCTCTGCCTGGCCGTCTACGCGTTCGCCCAGCACCGGCGCATCACCACGCCGCTGCTCTACGTCCCACTCGCGCTGCTCACGTGGTACTGCATGCACGACGCCGGAATCCACGCGACGCTGGCCGGTGTCGCCCTCGGCCTCCTCACCCGCGTGCGACGCGACCCCGGTGAGAGCGAGGCCCCCGGCGCACGCCTCGAGCACCGCATCCAACCGCTGTCCGCCGGCGTCTGCGTCCCCCTGTTCGCCCTCTTCGCGTCCGGCGTGGCCCTGAGCAGCGAACTCCTCGGGCAGCTTTTCACCAACCCCATCTCGCAGTCCGTCATCGCGGGACTCCTCATCGGCAAGCCCATCGGGATCTTCGGGATCTCCTGGCTCGCGATCCGCCTGGGCATCGCGAAGAAACCGCGCGCACTGGGGTTCCGCGACATGTTTGCCCTCTCAGTGCTCGGCGCGATCGGGTTCACCGTTAGCCTTCTCGTAGCGGATCTCGCGCTTGCGGGGATCGGTGACGGCAGCGAGGCCGAAATAGCTAAGGTCGCGGTGCTCGTGACATCGTTGACAGCGTCGCTGATCGGATCAGCGTTACTGTGGCGACGCGGTCGGGTCCATGCGGCCCGGAATGATGACTCGGAAGTGCAAGAGCTACCTGGAGGGGTCGACAAGTGAGCATCACTCACGGCAAGGGAGACAGCCCGCGTTACACGGGAGACGGGGTGCCGAACACGGTGTCGTCGATCCCGCTGACGGACGTGGACGCTCGGACACCCGACGAGGCGAGCCTCGGCACGCTGGTCAAGCATGCGACCGCGCAGGTGTCCACCCTGGTTCGCGCCGAGGTCGAGCTCGCCAAGGCCGAGGTCACCGGTGAGGTCAAGAAGGGTCTGCAGGGCAGCCTGTTCTTCATCCTCGCGTTCACCGTGCTGCTGTTCAGCTCGTTCTTCTTCTTCTTCTTCCTCGCCGAACTCCTCGACGTGTGGATCGCCCGCTGGCTGGCGTTCCTGATCGTCTTCCTGATCATGGTCGTGGTGACGGCGATACTCGCCCTGCTCGGCTATCTGCGGGTGCGCAAGCTACGGGCGCCCGAGAAGACCATCGACTCCCTGAAGCAGGCCAAGACGGTCCTTCCGACGTCGTACTCGGATGCGGAAGCCCATCTCGCATCTTCCAGCGGACGTCACGCGCGGTAATTCGCTCCGGTGGCACCACCCGATCCGTCTACCGTCCGTTTCGACGGCCCCTGGATTCATCGCGACATCCATGCCAACGGAATCCGATTCCACACCGTCGAGGTCGGCGCATCCGCACCGGATGCGCCGCTCGTCGTCCTGCTGCACGGTTTCGCGGACTTCTGGTGGTCGTGGCGCCATCAGCTGACCGCGCTGTCGGCCCAGGGGTATCGGGCCGTCGCCGTCGACCTCCGCGGCTACGGCGATTCCGACAAACCGCCGCGCGGCTACGACGGGTGGACGCTGGCGGGTGACATCGCCGGCCTGATCCGGGCCATGGGCTACGGCGAGGCGACCCTCGTCGGACACGCCGACGGCGGCCTGGTCTGCTGGGCCACGGCCGTCCTCCACGCCCGGCTCGTCCGGTCGATCGCGCTGGTCAGCTCACCGCATCCCCTCGCACTGAAGCAGGCCGTCCTCCACGACCGGTACCAGCGCAAGGCCCTGCTGCCCTCGTTCGTGTCCTGCCAGGTGCCGTGGCGCCCCGAGCGTCGCCTCACCCGGGACAACGGGTCGGAGGTCGAGCGGTTGATCCGCGCACGCTCGGGCCCCGCCTGGTCGGAGAACCCCGAGTTCGACGTCGTGATGTCGCGGATGCGCTCGGCGATCCAGATTCCCGGGACCGCGCACTGCACCCTGGAGTATCAGCGGTGGGCGTTCCGCAGCCAGTTCCGGCCGGACGGCAGCCGGTTCATGGCGTCGATGGATCAGACGCTGCGGATCCCCGTCCTGCACCTCCACGGCGACCTCGACCCGTACGTGCTCGCAGACACGGTGCGTCGCAGCCACCGCTTCGCACCCACCCAGCAGATGCACACCGTCACCGGTGTCGGCCACTACGCGCACTGGGAGGCCCCGGAACGGGTGAACGCCGCCCTGTTGGACCTCGTCGCGCCCCGCACGGTCTGACGCTCAGAGGATGCACGCCCCGGTGTCCACGGCGACGGACGCCCCGCCCGCGGCCTGCAGCTGACGCGACACCTCCGCGGCGGTGAGCACGAACCCGGTGTCACTGTTGTCGACGGCGGCGCCGAACACCACCCCGAGCACCTGCCCGTCGCTGTCGACGAGCGGTCCGCCCGAGTTGCCCTGCCGGATCGAACCGCGGACCGTGTAGACCTCACGCTGGACCGTGCCCGCGCGGTAGATGTCGGGGCCGCTGAGGTCCAGGATCTCCCGGACCCGCGCGGCGCTGGCCGTGTACGGTCCGCCGCCCGGGTACCCGAGCACGAGCGCGTTGTCGCCGGTCTGCGCCGGCTCGGGCGCGAAGTTCAACACGGGGGCGTCCAGTCCGGGCACCTCGAGGACCGCGACGTCGGCGGACGGGTCGAACAACACGACCTCGGCGTCCATCGGCCCGTTCGCGGTGTCGACGACGATTCCGGCCGTGCCCGCGACCACGTGCGCGTTGGTCATGACCCGGTCGGGCGCGACGACGAAACCGGATCCCTCCAGTGCCCGCTGGCAACTCGGGGCCACGCCCCGGATCCGCAGCACGCTCGACTGCAGCGAGGACGCGACGGGGCTCTGCAGCACGCTGGCGTCCGGCGGGTCGACGGTCGTGATGGGGGTGCGCCCGAACGGCCCGATGACGTCGGGAAGCCCGGACGTGTCGAGCAGGGCCGTGAATTCTGTGGGCAGTTGCCGCATCCACGCGGGCGCGATGTTGTCGACCGTTTCGAGCACGCTCGACCCGCGCACGGCGGCAGCCAGCTGGGGCTGGGACGAAGACGTGAGCGGGATCGCCAGCAGCCATGCCGCGATGAACACCGCGACGGCCTGCACGCAGGCCCCGATCACGCTGTCCACGGAGCGGGCGACCGGACTGTGCATGCTTCCCCGCGCGGCCCGGCCCAGCACCATGCCCGCCACTTCGCCGATGATCACCAGGACGACGATCAGGGCGATGCCGACCAGCACGCGGCCGCGGCCCTCGTCGACGTGCACGAGCACGTGCGGGGCGATCAGGATGCCCGCCACCGCACCGAGCACCACCCCGATGAACGCGAGCACCGACGCCACGGCGCCCTGTCGCCAACCGGAGGTCGCGGCGACGAAGGCGATCAGGACGATCGCGAGGTCGATCCAGCGCGACCCGGTCATCGCTCGACCGCCGGGCGGCCGTGACGATGCGTCAGGTGGTCGTCGTCGAGGTCGTTGTCGAGTTCCGCGAGGACCGTGTCGAGGTCGCGGATGTCGCGGCGGTCCCACTCCTGTTCCCAGCCGGAGATCGCGAACAGCGCGGCCAGGATGCCCGCCGTGAACCCCCACACGAGCATGCCGTCGGCGGCGAACGCCGGGCCCTGGTACCCGGCGGGGTGGCGGACCTGGAACCGGTTCCGCGGATCGATCAGAGTGTGCACGGGCACCCGCGCGACGCGCTCCGCTTCCGCCGGATCGACCACACCGACCGCGCTGGGCTTCTCCCAGTACGCAAGGACGGGGGTGACGTCGAATCCGGACGGTGGGATGAAGATCTCCTCGAGCACGGCGAGCGGGCGGACACCGGACGGGTCGAGTCCCGTCTCCTCCTGGGCCTCCCGCAGCGCGGTGGCGATGGGCCCCTCGTCGCCGGGATCGCTGGCGCCGCCGGGGAACGCCACCTGGCCGCTGTGCTGACGCATCGTGGACGCACGCTGAGTCAGCAGGACGTCGGCGCCGGCGGGCAGTCCCCCCGACATCAGGGGGTCCGCCTCGGCGGGACCGCCGAACAGCACGAGCACCGCCGCCTCACGGGTGGTCGCCCCCTGCGGCGCGCGCCGGTCGAGGACGGGGTTGATCTTGTGCGGGTCGGCCGGCGTCCGCTGCACGACCCGTCGCAACCAGGACGGGACGGCGACGCCGTCCACGGACATCGTCATGCCGCGACCCCCAGGTTCTGTTCGACGGCAGCCGCGATCTCGTCGACGCTGCGAAACGGCTGAGGCAGGACCTTCGCGACCGTGCCGTCGGGCCGGATCAGCACCGAGACTGGCAGGACGGGAGGTGCTCCGACCGCGGCGCGGACACGCCCGTCGCCGTCCTGCACACCGGGGAGGGTGACGGAGTAGTCGACCAGTCGGGACAGCGCGCTGGACTCGTTGGGATCGGTGTGCACCGTAAGGACGGTAACCGCGTCCCCCGCACGATCCGAAAACTGCTGCATATAGGGCAGCTCCTCGGCGCAGGGGCCGCACCAGTACGCCCACAGGTTCAGCAGCGCCGGTCGGCCTCCGAGCGCGGCCGCGAGATCGACCTGACTGCCGTCGCCGACGCATTCGAGTGTGATGCCGGTCAGGACCGCACCCGCCGACGGCCCCGAGGTGGACGCCGGAGCGGGACACGAATCCAGGCCCGCCTGCGTCCTCAGCGCGGCGAGCGCGTCCGGATCGGCGTCCACCGACGTCGGGGTGCGGCTCCCCCCACCGAACCGGTCCTCGTACGACGGCGTTTCGGCATCGTCACCCCGGGGCCAGATCGCAACGACCAGAGCCACCACGACGACGAGAGCAGCCAGACTCCACCGCGCTGCGCTAGACACTCGTATCTACCCTCACCTGCCGGCCAGACGCAGCAGATGCTCCGTCTCCGGTCCACGAACCAGTTCGGCGGCGACGTCCGGGTCGACGGGGCCCAGCCCGTACGACGGACAGTCCTTGGCGAGCACGCACACCCCGCACGCGGGCTTGCGGGCATGGCAGACGCGCCTGCCGTGGAAGATCACCCGATGCGAGAGCAGCGTCCACTCCTTGCGCTCGATGAGGGCGCCGATCGCGTGCTCGACCTTGACCGGGTCTTCCTCCTCCGTCCACTTCCAGCGCCGCACGAGCCTCCCGAAGTGGGTGTCGACCGTGATGCCGGGGACGTCGAACGCGTTGCCGAGGATCACGTTGGCCGTCTTCCGGCCGATCCCGGGCAGCGTCACGAGGTCCTTCAGATTGTTCGGGACCTCGCCGTCGAAGCGTTCGAGCAACGCCTGCCCGAGCCCGATCAGCGAGTTGGTCTTGTTCCGGTAGAAACCCGTGGACCGGATGTACTCCTCGAGTTCGGTGCGTTCGGCCTCCGCGTACGCCTTGGCGTCGGGGTAACGGGCGAACAGCGCCGGCGTCACCATGTTCACCCGCACGTCCGTGCACTGCGCGGAGAGGATGGTCGCGACGGCGAGGTCGAGTGGTGTGGTGAAGTCGAGCTCGCAGTAGACGTGGGGGAAGGCCTCCGCGAGCTTGCGGTTCATTCTGCGGGCGCGCCGGACTAATCCCAGCCGGGTTTCTTCCTGCTTCGCGGCCCGCGAGCGGGTGCGTCCACGCACTTCGGAGCTGTCGCTGGGGGTCGCATGCACGGGATCAACTCTACGGATACCCGGCCGATCCGAATCGCCGCTGTGTCGCTTCTGAGACATTTGCAGTGTTTACTTCCCGGTATGCAAGGTCTCGCTGTGGTCCTCTTCCCAGTGCTGCTGATGCTGTTTGCGCTGGCCATGGAGCGGGTGGAGTTCAGACTCCGCCGGCTCACGGTTCGTCAGCAAGAGGTGGAAGAGTTCCTCGACCAGGCAAGTCACGACGAAGTGGCCACCCTGGCCCACGAAGGATTCCCCCACGCATTGGCACGCTTCCATCGCCGTCGCAAGGGTCGTTCGGGCTTCGAATCCGACGACGCCGCGGTGACCGAAGTGGGCTCCCGGCGCGCCAGCTGACCCCCGCGAAGTTCCCGAATCAGCGCACCGGAGGACGCATCCTCCGGTTAACTTTTGCGACTTCCGTGGTATCGGTCACTCAGACCGAGCCGTCTCAACGTAGACTTCAGAGCCGTACCTGTTGCACAGCGACACGCCGCGGATCACCGGGGCATCGTCGACATGCAGCAAATCGCGCACAATATGCATACAGACGAACAATATTCCCAAGGAGCGCACGTGGACGACGTCCTGGCAAGAGCCGGCATCTTCCAAGGAGTCGAGCCCTCAGCGGTAGCGGCGCTGACCAAGCAGCTGCAGCCTGTCGACTTCCCCCGCGGACATGTCATCTTCAACGAAGGTGAGCCCGGTGACCGCCTGTACATCATCGTGTCCGGCAAGGTGAAGATCGGTCGCCGCTCGCCGGACGGCCGAGAGAACCTGCTGACGATCATGGGCCCGTCCGACATGTTCGGAGAACTGTCCATCTTCGACCCCGGCCCGCGTACGTCCACCGCCACGACGGTCACCGAGGTCCGCGCGGTCAGCATGGACCGCGAAGCGCTCAAGGCGTGGATCGACCACCGCCCCGAGATCGCCGAACAGCTCCTGCGGGTGCTCGCGCGCCGTCTGCGCCGCACCAACAACAACCTGGCCGACCTGATCTTCACGGACGTTCCCGGTCGTGTCGCCAAGGCGCTGCTGCAGCTCGCGCAGCGGTTCGGCACCCAGGAGGCGGGTTCGCTGCGGGTCACGCACGACCTCACGCAGGAAGAGATCGCCCAGCTCGTCGGCGCTTCCCGCGAGACCGTCAACAAGGCACTCGCCGATTTCGCGCACCGCGGATGGCTGCGCCTCGAAGGCAAGAGCGTGCTGATCTCCGACTCCGAGCGCCTGGCACGCCGCGCACGGTAGTTCTCGCACGAACGAATTCGGCCACCCCCTCACACGCAGGGGGTGGCCGAATTCGTTCGGTTGCTAGTCGCGGCTGCGCAGGTAGGCGAGCTGCACGTTGACCGATTTCTCGGCCACCGGCCACAACTTCGGGTCGACGTCGGAGTAGACGTGCTCGACCACCGCTCGGACGGTCGGGCTGCCCCCCAGTGCGTCGAGCGCGGCCCGCACCTGGTCGAGCCGCTCTTCCCGGTGATCGAGATACTGCTGCGCGATCACGTTCAGGTCGGGCAGTTCGGGTCCGTGACCGGGCATCACCTGGCGGCCGGCTCCGAGGTCCAGCAGTCGGCGCAGCGACGACAGGTAGTCGCCGAGGTCGCCGTCGGTGTCGTCGAGCACCGTGGTGCCGCGGCCGAGGATCGTGTCGCCGGTGAGGACCGTGCCCTCACCCTCCACGGTGAAGGACACCGAATCCTTCGTGTGCCCGGGTGTGGCGATCACCGAGAGCGTGAGTCCCGCGACGTCGATGGTCTCGCCGTCGACGAGGGCTTCGCCGCCGCCGCGGAGGAATTCGGGATCCACCGAACGCACGGGTGCGCCGGTGAGTTCGAAGAACCTCTGCACTCCGCCGGTGTGATCGAAATGACGGTGTGTGATCAGCGTCAACGCGACCGGACCGAGTGCCGCGACACGCGCGAGGTGCTCCTCGTCGGCGTCACCCGGGTCGACCACCACACACTCGTCCCGGCCCGGCGCACGCAGAATCCACGTGTTGGTTCCGTCGAGCGTCATCATGCCGGGATTGTTCTCGAGCATCACCGAGACGATTGGGGTGACCTCCCGCACCTGGGCGTAGGCCGGATGGGCAAGCGTCATGGCACTACGACTCCGGCTGCACTTCGGCGATCAGCTCCACCTCGACGGGGGCGCCGAGCGGCAACTCCGCGACACCGACGGCCGAGCGTGCGTGGGCGCCGGCATCCCCGAACACCTCACCGAGAAATTCGGATGCACCGTTCACGACGCCGGGCTGACCGGTGAATCCCTCGGCGGAGGCGACGAATCCGACGACCTTGACGATCCGCACCACCGAGTCGATGCCCACGAGGGCGTCGACCGCGGCCAGCGCATTGAGCGCGCAGGTGCGGGCGGCGGCCTTCGCGTCGTCGGCGGGCACCTCGGCGCCGAGCTTGCCGACGTGCGTGAGCTTGCCCTCGACGATCGGCAGCTGCCCGGACGTGTAGACGTAGTTGCCGGTGCGCACGGCGGGCACGTAGGCGGCCACCGGCGGGACGACCGACGGCAGCGTGATGCCGAGCTCGGTCAGGCGGGCGGACCAGTTCTGTGTCTCTGCCACGGCCTTCAGCCCTTCGGACGCTTCAGGTACGCGACGTGCTGCTCACCGGTGGGTCCGGGAAGAACCGTCACCAGTTCCCAGCCGTCGGTGCCCCACTGATCGAGGATCTGCTTGGTCGCATGTGTGAGCAGCGGAACGGTGGCGTACTCCCAGGAAGTCAATTCACTCATGCCGGTGAGCCTATCCCCCGCACATCCCGCCTCCCAGACTTATAGGCTCGACCCCGTGGTTGCATCCCCAGACCAGCTCACCCCGACGTGGCCCGAGAAGGCCGCGCGGGCCAGGCTGCACTTCGTCTCCGGAAAGGGCGGCACCGGAAAGTCCACGGTGGCCGCCGCGTTGGCGCTCGCCCTGGCCGAGGGTGGGCGTCGTGTGCTGCTGGTGGAGGTGGAGGGCCGGCAGGGAATCGCCCAGCTCTTCGACGTGCCCCCGCTCCCGCCGCAGGAGACGAAGGTCGCGGCCGCCGAGGGTGGCGGGGAGGTGATGGCGCTGGCCATCGACATCGAGACCGCATTCCTCGAGTACCTCGAGATGTTCTACAACCTCGGTTTCGCGGGCCGCGCGATGCGCAGGTTCGGTGCCATCGAGTTCGCCACCACGATTGCGCCCGGACTGCGGGACGTGCTGTTGACCGGCAAGATCAAGGAGTGTGTGGTGCGCACCGACAAGGCCGGCAAGCGGGCGTACGACGCCGTCGTCGTCGACGCGCCGCCGACCGGGCGGATCGGCAACTTCCTCGACGTGACGAAGGCGATGGCCGACCTCGCGAAGGGCGGTCCGGTGCGGTCGCAGAGTGAGGGCGTGGTGCGTCTGCTGCATTCCGACGAGACCGTCATCCACCTCGTGACGCTGCTCGAGGCGCTGCCGGTGCAGGAGACCACCGATGCGGCAGAGGAACTGGCCCGCGCCGATCTGCGGCTCGGCACCATCGTCGTCAACCGCACCAGCCCACAGTTCCTGCCCGCCGACACGCTCGCCGACGCCGCGAAGGGGCGCATCGACGCCGAGGCCATCCGCGCCGGACTGCGGAAGAGCGGGATCACCCTCGACGACGAAGATTTCGCGGGGTTGCTCACCGAGACGATCGAGCACGCGTCCGTCCTCGAAGCGCAGGAGGAGAGTGCCGGACAGCTCGCCGAAGTGGACGGGGCACGACTGCATCTGCCGTCGCTCGCCGACGGTGTGGACCTGGGCGGGCTGTACGAGCTCGCGGAGTATCTGACGGAACAGGGTGTCCGATGACGCAGACAGTGGAACACGAACGCCGCCGCACCGCCTCCGCTCTGGATGTCACCGGGATTCTGGAGAACCGGGCCACCCGGATCGTCGTGTGCTGCGGCGCCGGTGGGGTCGGCAAGACCACCACGGCCGCGTCGCTCGCACTGCGCGCCGCGGAACAGGGACGGAAGGTGGTCGTGCTGACCATCGACCCGGCGCGTCGACTCGCGCAGGCCCTCGGCGTCGCGGAACTCGACAACTCGCCGCAACCCGTGCAGCTCGGACCGGACGCCACCGGCGAACTGCACGCCATGATGCTGAACATGCGCCGCACGTTCGACGAAATGGTGATCGAGCACTCCACGCCGGAGAAGGCGGAGCAGATCCTCGCGAATCCCTTCTATCAGACCGTCGCCACCTCGTTCTCGGGAACGCAGGAGTACATGGCGATGGAGAAGCTGGGGCAGCTCGCCTCCAGCGACGAGTGGGATCTGGTGATCGTCGACACGCCGCCGTCCCGCAACGCACTGGACTTCCTCGACGCACCCCAGCGTCTGGGTGCGTTCCTCGATGGTCGCATGATCCGGTTGCTCACCGCACCCGGCCGCGGTCTCACCCGGCTCGTCACCGGCGCGATGGGGCTCGCGCTGCGCGGCGTCTCCACCATCGTGGGTAGTCAGATGCTCTCGGACGCCTCGAGTTTCGTGCAGTCACTCGACTCGATGTTCGGCGGCTTCCGTGAAAGGGCCACGCGCACTTACGAATTGCTCCGACAGCCAGGCACCAAGTTTCTGGTGATCGCGGCAGCCGAACCGGATGCGCTGCGGGAGGCGGCATTCTTCGTCGACCGGCTCGCAGGCGACCAGATGCCGCTCGCGGGCCTCGTCCTGAATCGGACGCACCCCACTCTCAGTTCCCTGCCGGCCGATCACGCGGTCACTGCCGCCGACCAACTCGGGGACCAAGACCCCCTCACCGCCGCCGTACTGCGGATCCACGCCCATCGGGCGGTGATCGCCAAGCGTGAGGTTCAACTGCTGAGCCGGTTCACGGCCGCCCACCCTCGGGTGCCGATCGTCGGCGTGCCCTCGCTGCCGTTCGAGGTCTCGGACCTCGAGGCCTTGAGGGCGGTGGGCGACCAGCTCACCCGCACGAGCTGATCAGCTCGCTGCCGGAGAACCGGTCACCCGTCTGTTGCTTGACCTGTCCTGCGAATCAGTTTCCGAACGTCAGACGGCGGACTGGTGCTGCCGCTGAGCCTCGAAGAAATCGGACCATGATTCCACCTCTGGGTGCTGCTTGAGCAGCGCCCGGCGCTGACGTTCCGTCATGCCACCCCACACGCCGAACTCGACACGATTGTCGAGCGCATCGGCTCCGCACTGCATCAGTACCGGGCAATGCCGGCAAATGGTTGCGGCCTTGCGCTGTGCTGCGCCGCGTACAAAGAGTTGATCGGGATCGACTTCCCGGCAACGAGCCTGGGTGACCCAGGCAATTCGCGCTTCTGCTTGCTCGACGTCCAGACGGCTGGTTGGGGTGGTCATGTGCATTCGTTTCCCCTCTTCGAGTCTGCGCAGCCCAGCACTTATCACGCCGAGGCTGCACCACATAAGCGATGGGGTGTTATCTCCATCACACTGTTCCAACAATTTAGGTAAAGAAACCGCAACGCGCAAGACGAAGAACACGCTTTTTTGGTACGCCCGTCCATACCCCGTGCTCAGGGCTTTTTCCTGGCCGAAATCCGCGCCCAACCAGCGCACCCACAGGCCCCACGTACTCTGTAGATCGTGTCGATTGCAAAAACAGTGGGGAAGCTCGCGGGATCCTCCGCCTTGGCAGGAGTGCTCCTCGCCGGCGTGATGTTTCCGCTCGCCGGCGGGTTCGGTTACGCGTCCAACAGGGCGGCTGACACCGTCGACAACGTCTCGGCCGAACTGGTCGAAGGAACGGTTCCCGCGGTCTCGACGATGGTCGACTCGGCGGGCAATCCCATCGCGTGGCTGTACGACCAGCGGCGGTTCGAAGTCCCGAGCGACAAGATCTCGAACGAGATGAAGCTCGCCATCGTCTCCGTCGAGGACCGTCGGTTCCCCGAGCACAAGGGTGTCGACTGGCAGGGCACGATGCGTGCCTTCCTGACCAACACCACGAGCGGTGAGGTCCAGCAGGGCGCGTCCACGCTCGACCAGCAGTATGTGAAGAACTACCAGCTGCTCGTCGTGGCCAAGACCGACGCCGAACGGCGAGCGGCGATCGAGACGACGCCCGCCCGCAAGATCCGCGAGATCCGGATGGCGCTGACGCTCGACAAAGAACTTACCAAGGACGAGATACTCACCCGCTATCTCAACCTGGTGCCGTTCGGCAACGCCTCGTTCGGCATCCAGGACGCCGCCCAGACCTACTTCGGCATCGACGCCGCCGAACTGAACACCCAGCAGTCCGCGATGCTCGCGGGCATGGTGCAGTCGAGCTCGGCGCTGAACCCGTACACGAATCCCGAGGGTGTCCTCGAGCGCCGCAACGTCGTTCTCGACACGATGATCTCGAACATCCCCGAGCGGGCCGCCGAGCTGCGGCAGCTCAAGGAGACACCCCTCGGGGTGCTGCCCGAGCCCAACCGGCTGCCCCGCGGGTGCATCGCCGCCGGCGACCGCGGGTTCTTCTGCGACTACGCCCTCCAGTATCTGGCCAACGCCGGCATCAGCCGCGAGCAGATCGACAAGGGCGGCTACCTGATCAAGACGACGCTCGACCCCGCGGTCCAGGCGTCCACGAAGGCCGCCCTCAGTGCAAATGCCAGCCCGGGACTCGACGGCATCGCGAACGTCATGAACGTGGTCCAGCCCGGCCAGGATTCGCACAAGATCCTCGCGATGGGCAGTAGCCGCACCTACGGCCTCGACGCGAACGCCAACGAAACCGTGCAGGCCCAGCCGTACTCACTGGCCGGGCACGGCGCCGGGTCGATCTTCAAGATCTTCACCACGGCAGCCGCGATGGAGAAAGGCCTCGGCACCAACGCCATCCTGGACGTCCCCGGACGGTTCGAGGCCAAAGGCATGGGTAGCGGTGGTGCGCGAGGCTGTCCCGCGTCCACGTACTGCGTCGAGAACGCCGGCAAATACCCGGCGGCACTGTCGGTGACGGACGCGCTCGCGCAGTCGCCCAACACCGCGTTCGTCAAGCTCATCCAGGCCACCGGTGTCGCCCCCACCGTCGACATGGCGGTGCGGCTGGGTCTGCGCTCGTACGCCGATCCCGGCACCTCCGGATTCGACGATCGCAGCATGGCGGACTTCCAGAAGGATCAGAACCTGGGTTCGTTCACCCTCGGGCCCACGTGGATCAATCCCCTGGAACTGTCGAACGTCGCGGCAACGCTCGCGTCGCACGGCAAGTGGTGCCCACCCACCCCCATCGATTCGGTCTTCGACCGCGAGGGCAAGCCCGTCTCGGTCACCCAGCAGGCGTGCGAGCAGGTGGTCGAACCCGGACTCGCCGACACCCTCACCAACGCCATGAGCAAGGACGACAAGCCGGGCGGTACGTCCGCCGGGGCGGCGGGCAGCGTCGGCTGGACGCTCCCGATGGCCGGTAAGACGGGTACCACGGAATCCCACATGTCCTCGGGATTCCTCGGGTTCACCAACAACTTCGCCGCGGCCGTCTACGTGTTCGGTGACTCGCCCACCCCCGGGGAGATCTGCTCGGCCCCGCTGCGGCCGTGTGGTGACGGAAACCTCTTCGGTGGAAACGAACCCGCCCGGACCTGGTATGCGGCGATGAACCCCATCGCCAACAACTTCGGGCCGACGTCACTGCCGCCGGTCGATCAGAAGTATGTGCGGGGTTCGCAGAACGGTCAGGTTCCGGACGTCACCGGGCTGAGCCAGTCGGCCGCGACGTCCCGTCTGCAGGGAGCGGGGTTCACCGTCAACTCGGTCACCACCGAATCGCAGGCGACCAAGGGGACGGTCACGAGCGTGTCGCCGTCCGGTTCGGCCATTCCGGGGTCGACCATCACGATCTACGTCAGCGACGGATCGGTGAAGGCCGCTCCCCCGCAGGCGCCGGCTCAGGGCATCCCCGTTCCGCCCATCCAGCTGCCCGGCCTGCCGCCGATCCAGCTGCCGCCCATACCTCGGTAACCCCCACGTGAGTGGGAATGTGTGCGGGGGCGCACTTTCCCACTCACGTGGGGGTCAGAGGCGGGACTTCACCGCATGCGAGAGCCGCGAACCGTCGGCCTTGCCGCCCGCGAGTGCGCCGGCGGCCTTCATGACCTGACCCATCTGACGCATACCGGGACGCTCACCGATCTCCTCGGCCACCTGAGCGATGGCGGTGTCCACGACGTCGACGAGTTCCGCGTCGGTCAGCGGGGTCGGGAGGTATTCGTCGATGATCTGAGCCTCGGCACGCTCCTGCGCCGCCAGCTCACCCCGACCGTTCTCGGTGTAGATCTCGGCGGACTCGCCGCGCTTCTTCGACTCCTTCGCGAGGACCTTGAGCACCTCGTCGTCGGTGAGTTCACGAGCTTCCTTGCCGGAGACCTCTTCGGTCTGCACGGCGGCCATCAACATGCGGATGGTGGCGGTGCGCAGCGAATCCTTGGCCTTCATCGCGGCCGTCATGTCGGAGCGCAGTCTTGCTTTCAGTGAATCTGGCATGGGCGAAACGCTACGCGCCCCGATTCTGACACTGCACCTCGATTGCGCTCATCAGTATCCTGAAAGAGTGTCTGACGAGTTCCGTGCCAACCTGACCCGCGCCGCCCTGGGTACGGCGGGTGCCGCCGCCCTCGGCATCGGCTACGCCTCGCTCATCGAACGCAACGCGTTCGTGCTGCGTGAAGTCACGATGCCGGTCCTCGAACCCGGGTCGTCGACGCTGCGGGTGCTGCACATCAGCGACCTGCACATGATGCCCGGACAGCGGCTGAAACAGAACTGGCTGCGCGAGCTCGACAACCTCGACCCCGACCTCGTCGTCAACACCGGCGACAACCTGTCGCACCAGCGGGCGGTGCCCGCGGTGGTCCAGGCGATGGGGAATCTGCTGGCCCGCCCGGGACTGTTCGTCTTCGGCAGCAACGACTACTTCGCGCCCAAGCCGAAGAACCCGCTCAAGTACTTCCGCAAGGAACACAAGCGGGTTCTCGGCGAGCCGCTGCCGTGGGGCGACCTGCGGGCCGCGTTCACCGAGCGCGGCTGGTTCGACGTCACCCACGTGCGCCGCGACCTCGAGGTGTCGGGGGTTCGGATCGCGTCGGCCGGCGTCGACGATCCGCACCTCAAACGCGATCGGTACGACACCATCGCCGGTCCGCCGAATCCGCTGGCCGATCTCCGCCTGGGCATCACCCACTCGCCCGAACCGCGTGTGCTCGACCGGTTCGCGGACGACGGATACGACCTCGTGCTGGCGGGCCACACGCACGGCGGCCAGCTGTGCCTGCCGTTCTACGGCGCGCTGGTCACCAACTGCGACATCGACCGGTCGCGGGTGAAGGGGCCGTCGAAGTGGGGTGCGCACACGCAGCTGCACGTGTCCGCCGGGGTCGGGACGTCCCCGTGGGCGCCGGCCCGCTTCTGCTGCCGCCCCGAGGCGACGCTCCTGACGTTGGTTCCGGCTCAGCGCGGCGGCTCGGACGCCGACGCAGCGCGGGGTCGCACGGAGTCGTCGGAGAGCACCGTTATACGCAATTGACCAGGGGATTTAATGGTCACTGACTGTGTAATGTAAGCTAGCCGAGGTTCAACACGGGGTGTGGCGCAGCTTGGTAGCGCGCTTCGTTCGGGACGAAGAGGTCGTGGGTTCAAATCCCGCCACCCCGACAGTGTGAGACACCGAGAAGAGGCTTCGACCGGTTCGCCGGTCGGGGCCTCTTCTGCATGGTGGGGGCGTTTTCCGGTTGCACGGACCCCACGCACTCCCGTCCAAAACCTCAGGCTAGCCTCACCTCATGTCATCGAGGCTCTACGTACGCGCCGGGCTGGTCGCCCTGGCCACCGTCTTTCTCGCCGCCTGCGGCACCACCGACAGCGGATCGTCCGCCGGCAACACCGACGTCGCGACCGGCGGTCGACTGTTCGCCACAGCGGACGCCGAGACCGCCGAACTCGGCACCGACGCCGACCCGGGAGTCTTCCCCCGGACGATCACCCACGCGCTCGGCGAGACCGTCATCGAGAAGAAGCCCGAACGGGTCATCGTCCTCGACGGCGGCGAGCTGGACGACGTGCTCTCCCTCGGAATCACGCCCGTCGGACTGGCCAGCCCAGAGAGCGCCGCAGGTCAGCCGTCCTACCTCGCCGACAAGCTCGCCGGAGTGCCGGACGTCGGCACCACCAACAACCTGAACCTCGAGGCGATCTCCGCGCTGCAGCCCGATCTGATCCTGGGCAGCAAGCTGCGCGCCGACAAGCTGTACCCGCAACTGTCGTCGATCGCGCCGACCGTGTTCGGCATCCGCCCCGGCTTCCCGTGGAAGGAGAACTTCCTGCTCGTCGCCGACGCCCTCGGCGAGGAGACCAAGGCGGAGGACGTTCTCAACACCTATCAGACCCGCGCCGACGAGGTCCGGGAGTCGATCACGGGTGAGCCGACGATCTCGCTGGTGCGGTTCATGTCCGGCAAGACCCGCCTGTACGGCAACCTGTCGTTCATCGGCGTCATCCTGAAGGATGTCGGGCTCCCCCGCCCCACGGTCCAGGACGTCGACGAACTCGCCGTCGAGGTGAGCCAGGAGACCATCGGCGAGGCAGACGCCGACCGGATCTTCTACTCCAGCTACGGCGCGCCCGACACCACCGACGAGTCGACCGTGGTCGGCGGCCCGCTGTGGAATCAGATGCAGGCGGTGAAGGACGGCAAGTCCGTGCACGTCAGCGACGAGACGTGGTTCCTCGCTCTCGGCCCCACCGGCGCGATGCTCGTCCTCGACGACCTCGAGAACATGCTCGCAGCCTGAGTCACCGAGCCGCTGAGTCACCACGTCACTGGGGCACAGGCATGAACGCGTCGTAGATTGCCTGCGGCGCACCGTCGATGGCCCAGATAACCATGAGCCCGACGGCCACGGTGAGGGCGGGCCCGAGCACGACCTTCTCGAAGGGCCCGCCCGCCCGGATGGACAGGAACGACGGAAGCCGGAACTCCCACCACCGTTCCTTGCCGAGCGTGAGGAACGGGGCGAGGAAGGGGACGCCCTCCTTGGTGATGGCGTCCCCGAGACAGTGGGTGACGCAGCCGAGCGCCACCGCGACACCGAGTCCGGTGGAGCCGGCCTCCGTCGGGTACGACTGCCATGTGAGGGCGGACAGCACTGCGGCGACCGCCGAAACTGCCAGCCAGCCTTTTTCTTTGGCCAGCTCACCGGCCAGCCCGCGAAGCGCCAGGCCGAGGCAGACGAAGAGCGTGGCGATGATGGCCGGCTTGCCGAACTGGACGACCAGCGCGGACACGCCCGCTCCGATACCCGCCGCGAACAGCGCGGTGTGGGTGAGCGTGCGGTGCCCGCCGCGCCGCTTGCCGTCCCGTTTGCCCTTGGTGACGGTGTAGAAACCCAGCGACACCGCGTCGACACCCTTCGCGACGACGTTGCTGACCGGACCGAACGAGCGCGAGACGGTGGACTGGCTCGTGTCGAGGTCCGGGAGCAGCGCCGCCCCGGCGCACACCGCCGCGAACGTGAAGGTCTCGGCCGTCGAGGTGGGCCCACCCCAGTCGAGGGGCAGCAGATCTGCGACCGCCAGACCTACGGCAGCACCGGACATTGCATGGGTTGGACCCATCACCATGGAAGACAGCACCTTTCGACCCCGACTCGGGACACGGTCATCCGAACCGGTGTCCTGACACCGCCCAACCTAGCAACAACATCCGACACATCCGTCACACCCCTGTGAGTACTTGTCAACCGCGGGCGGTTAACAAGTACTCACGGGCCCCGCCGAGGGTGGATGATGGAGTTGTGCGTTACGTCCAGTCGGGCGAAGGAGGGTCGAAAGTGGAAACTGTGGTGGTATTCGTTCTCGCCTGCCTGATCTACTGGTGGGGCCTGCTCTGAGCCTGCCCCACCAGCGAACGTCAGCTCTGGCTCTGCCCTTCCCGGACACCGATTTCCACTCGCTTGCCGAGGTCGGGATCGACGTTCTTCCAGTATTCGAAGACGCGGAGCAGGACTGGCTCACTGACACCGCCGAGTGCGTGACCGACGATGTTGTTCACCAGGCGTTCGCGTTCGTCGTCGTCCAGGACCTCCCGGACGAGCGTGCCCGCCTGCGTGAAGTCGCCGTCCTCGGCGTGCTCGATGTAGCCGGCGCGCACCGACTCACCGTCGAACGCCCAGAGGCCTTCGTCGCCGGCGAGGGAGGCATCGGCGTGCGGGCCGCCGTACGAGTTCGGCGCGTACACCGGGGTCTCGGGCGAATTGGTGGCGTACCGCATCGCGCCGTCCTGCGAGTACGAGTTCACCTGATTCTTCGGTGCGTTGACGGGCAGCTGCGCGTAGTTGGCGCCGATGCGGTACCGGTGAGCGTCCGCGTACGAGAAGACCCGGCCCAGCAGCATCTTGTCGGGCGAGAAGCCGATTCCCGGAACGACATTCGACGGTTCGAACGACGCCTGTTCGATCTGGGCGAAGAAGTTGTCGGGGTTGCGGTTGAGGGTCCACTTGCCGACCTCGATCAGCGGGTAGTCCTTCTGCGACCACACCTTGGTGAGGTCGAACGGATTGAACCGGTAGCCCTCGGCCTCGTCGACGGGCATGACCTGGACCTTCAGCGTCCAGCTGGGGAACTCGCCGCGGGCGATCGTGTCGTACAGGTCGGCGCGGTGATGGTCGGGGTCGTTGCCGGCGAGGGTGTCGGCCTCGTCCTGCGTGAGGAACTCGATGCCCTGATCGGTCTTGAAGTGGTACTTCACCCAGAAGCGCTCGCCGTCTGCGTTGACCCACTGGTAGGTGTGCGAGCCGAATCCGTCCATGTGACGCCACGTCTTCGGGATTCCGCGGTCACCCATCAGCCAGGTCACCTGGTGGGCGGACTCGGGCCGCAGCGTCCAGAAGTCCCACTGCATGTTGTGGTCGCGCAGGCCGGAGCCGGGCAGGCGCTTCTGTGAGTGAATGAAGTCGGGGAACTTGATCGGGTCCTTGATGAAGAAGACGGGCGTGTTGTTGCCGACGAGGTCGTAGTTGCCGTCCTCGGTGTAGAACTTCACGGCGAAGCCACGCGGGTCGCGCCAGGTGTCGGGGCTGCCCTGCTCGCCGGCGACGGTGGAGAACCGCACCAGCGATTCGGTTTTCGCTCCGGGCCGGAACAGCGCGGCCTTGGTGTAGCGGCTCACGTCGTGGGTGACGACCAGTTCGCCGAATGCGCCGCCGCCCTTGGCGTGGACGACGCGCTCCGGGACACGCTCACGGTTGAACTGCGCGAGCTTCTCGACCAGGTAGTGGTCGTGCAGGAGGATGGGCCCCTGGGGACCGGCGGTGAGCGATTCGTTGTCGCTGACGACGGGAATTCCGGCATTGGTGGTGGTCGCGCGCTGTATTTCAGGCATGGCAAAGCCTCCAGGTTGCATCGGGTGAGGGTGTAGCGGTGGGGACGGACGGGTCAGGACAGGGCTGCTGTCGACCCGGTTCCGCTCTGCGCGTCGGTCTGGCACTGCGAGCAGAGCCCCCAGAAGACGACCTCGGCCTCGTCGATCTCGAAACCGTGGGCCTGCGAGGGGTCGAGGCACGGTGCCTCGCCGACTGCGCAGTCCACGTCCACGACGGTCCCGCAGCTGCGGCACACGAGGTGGTGGTGGTTGTCTCCGGTACGGGTTTCGAACCGTGCGGGCGAACCCGCGGGCTCGATGCGGCGGAGCAGGCCGGCGGCGGTGCATGCCTTGAGGACGTCGTACACCGCCTGGGTGGAGACCGAACCCAGCTCGTCACGAACGACGGCCGCGATGTCGTCGACGTCGGAATGTGGCCGTACGGCAACCGCATTCAAGACTGCGACTCGCGGGGCTGTGACACGGAGGCCCACGCCGCGCAGTTGCGCTCGGGGATCTGTGTCGTGTCGCATGTGTTCAAGTATCGGCCTATTTTGGAATTAGTCAAGAAAAGGATGTGTCGGAAATTCTTGACATGTCGGAAATCTCCGACATATGGTCGGGTCGTGCCCGACGACGACGTCTTCCTCGCCCTCGCGAACCCCGTGCGTCGCCGGCTGCTGGAAATCCTGGCGGACGGCCCCCGGACCGCGGGCGACCTCGCCGGCCGTTTCGACCTCAGCCGGCCTGCCGTCGCCGAACACCTGCAGGTGCTGCGCAAGGCAGGGCTCGTCCGCGACGAACCGTCCGGGCGGCAACGGCACTATCACCTGACCGCAGAGCCACTCGCCGACGTGGGCGACTGGCTGCACCCGTTCGAGCGGTTCTGGCGCGGCCGCTTGCGCACACTCGCCGACATCCTCGAGGAGGACTCGTGACCGACCGCACCACCACCATGATCTCCGTCGACCAGTTCATCGCCGCACCGCCGGCCAAGGTGTGGCGGGCCCTCACCGAGCCGGAACTGCTGGCCCGCTGGTGGGCGTCGGGCGACATCGCCGCCACGGTCGGGCATCGATTCCACCTGGACATGCCCGGCTGGGGCTCCGTGCCCTGCGAAGTGGTCGAGGTCGAGCCCGAACGGCGTCTCGTCTACACCTTCACCGAGAACTGGACGCTGACCTGGAACGTGGTTCCCGAGGGCACAAGCACCCGCCTGTTCCTCGAACATTCCGGCTTCGACCTCGACGACAAGCGGAGCCGCGACGCGTTCGAGCGGATGGGTCCCGGCTGGCGCGACACCGTGCTGCCGCGCCTCGCCGGCGTCGCCGCGGACGTCGAATAGCGAACCCGGGAACAATTCGGCGGACCTCTCCGTTGAACCCCCTGTCTGCGTCCGGACATGCCCCGGGCCTCACCCCATTCGTCGCTACGAGCGACCACTCGCCGAGAGGCGCCTGTGGGACGTCGACCCGAAGGCCGCCCCGGCTCACCGCCGGGGCGGCCTTCCCTGCCTTCGCCGGTCAGCGCAGCCGCGCGGGACCGGTGGTCATTTTCCCGTCGGTGATCACGATGCCGTGATGGGCGCCGGGTACCAGCCATCCGCCCAGGGTGGGGCCTTCGGCCCGCACGTCGACGCGGGCGTAACGGAAGTGTCCGCGCAGCCGCGCCGACGCCGTCACGAGCCCGTGACCGTGTTCACCGGGTTGCGCGAACCCCAGCGCCCCGGCGATGGGTAGTCGCGGTCCGCGCGGCCGAGTCCGGGTGGAGACGCGCCACGCCTCGGTCGACGCCTCGAAGGTTCCGTGCACATCGCCGTCGAACTCGGCCGGGACCTTCGGCAGACTCCAGTGCACCCGTCCGCCGTGCACGGACGGTTCCGAGTCCACCGCGATGAACGGCACCGCCATGCGCGGCAGCAGGCCGGTGCGACGACCCGGCGCCCGCAGCACCGGGCTGGCCAGGATTTCGCGGTAGGGCCCGACGGGCGAGTCCAGGTAGTCGACCATCATGGCCAGGGTCAGCGGCACGGTCGCACCGTCGGGCCCGAGTACGCGGGCGGCCTCGGTGCTGCGATGCCACCAAAGCGTCGCGCGCACTCCCGCCGGCCACGGGGGCGGTGTGCTCGCCGGCCAGTCCGCGCGGTCGGTGTGCGATTCAGGCACGCTCCACATCGACTGTCTCCCTTCGCGTGATCACCGTCAGCGGAAGCCGCAGTGCGCCCGGCGCGTCGGCGGGCACCACCGGCGTTCGCGGCGGAGACGGTTCGATACGTACGTATGGCTTGCCCGGTTCGGGTCTGGCATCGGCCTCACCCTTGTTGGGCCACAGCGCGAATGCGCGCTCGGCCTGGGCGGTGATGGTGAGCGACGGGTTGACGCCGAGGTTCGCGCTCACCACCGACCCGTCGGCCACGTGCAGGCCGTCGTGGCCGTAGGCCCGCAGATAGGGGTCGACGACACCCGTATCCGGCGAATCGCCGATGGCGCAGCCGCCGAGGGAATGCGCGGTCATCGGGATGTTCACGACGTCGGCGAGCGAACCGCCGGGGTCTCCCCCGATTCGCTCGGCGACCTTGCGGATCGCGGTGTGACCCTGCGGGATCCATTCCGGTGGCGGATCTCCCGGCCCGGGACGGCTGGTGACCGCGCGACCGAGACGCCCCTTCCCCTTCGCGAGTTCGAGCGAGTTGTCGTCGGTCTGCATCACGAGTGCGATGACGGTGCGCTCCGACCAGTGCCGCACCGACAGGCTCCGCACGAACGCCCCGGGGCGACGCAACGCGACGCCCACCGTCTTCAGCAGCCGCGGCGCCCGTCCGCCGCCGTCGCTGAGGACGGTCTGCAGCAGTCCGATGGCGTTGCTGCCCTTGCCGTATCGCACCGGTTCGATGTGGGTGTGGTCGTCGGGGTGGAACGAGGACGTGATGGCCACGCCCTTCGTGAAGTCCGTGTCACGGCGTCTGGCGGTGGCCGCGAGGACGGCCTCGGAATTGGTGCGCACCACCGATCCCAGCCGCGGCGACAACCGCGGCAGCGCACCCGATTCCTTCATCGCCAGCAACAGCCGCGCGGTGCCGTACGTGCCGGCGGCGACCACCACCTGGTCGGCGGTGAACGTGCGCTCCCGCTTGCGCATCCCGTCGGTGCGGCGGGTCCGCAGCTCGTAGCTGCCGCCCACCTGGGGTCGCAGTTCCTTCACCGTCGTCAGCGCATGGACCTGCGCGCCAGCCTTCTCGGCGAGGTGGAGGTAGTTCTTCACCAGCGTGTTCTTTGCACCGACACGGCAGCCCGTCATGCAGCTCCCGCACTCGGTGCATCCCGTGCGGTCGGGCCCCTCACCCCCGAAGAACGGGTCTGCGACCGTCGATCCCGGCTCGCCGAAGAACACGCCCACCGGCGTGGCCGTGAACGTCGCGGCGGCGCCCATCTCCTCGGCCACCTCACGCAGGACGGCGTCGGCGGGGGGTGAACGACGGGTTGGTCGTCACTCCCAGCATCCGTTTCGCCTGCTCGTAGTACGGGGCCAATTCCGACTGCCAGTCGGTGATGTGCGCCCACTGCTTGTTCTCGAAGAAGCGGCGCGGCGGCTGGTACAGCGTGTTGGCGTAGTTCAACGAGCCACCGCCGACCCCGGCCCCGGCCATGACCAGGACGTCGGGCAGGAGGTGGATCCGCTGCACGCCGTAACAACCCAGCCACGGCGCCCAGAGGTAGCGTCGCAACCGCCAGCTCGTCTCGGGCAGCTCGTCGTCGGCGAAGCGGCGACCCGCCTCGAGGACGCCGACCCGGTACCCCTTCTCGGTGAGGCGGAGTGCCGCGACGCTGCCGCCGAAACCGGATCCGACCACGATCACGTCGTAATGCGTCATGCGACGCTCTCCTTCGCGGACGTGCGTCGGGACACGTAGTTCTCCTGGTCGAATCGCTGCAGCTGGGAGCGGAACTTCCAGGTGAAGGTCGGCCACTGCACCGAGTTCCGTCCCTCGGAGTCGTAGTACCAGCTCGAGCAGCCGCCCTTGTTCCAGACGGTGGTCTGCAGGTCGGACTGGATGCGGGTGTTGTACCGGCGCTGCGCCTCCTCGGTGACCTCGAAGGCGGCGATTCCGCTGCGGTGCATCATCTTCAGCGCGTCGGCGATGTACGCGGACTGCGACTCGAGCATGTAGACGATGGAGCTGTGACCGAGGTTGGTGTTGGGCCCGTACATCAGGAACAGGTTGGGGAAACCGGCGACCGTGGTCCCCTTGTACGCGCTCGGGCTGCCGCCCCAGTGCTCGGCGAGGGTGCGGCCGTGCGACCCACGCAACGCGTGCGCCACAGGCGGTTCCGTGGGAGTGAAACCGGTCGCGAAGATGATGGTGTCGACCTTGTGCTCATTGCCCACCGCGTCGACGACGCCGTCCTGCGTGACCCCGGCGAGTCCCGCGTCGACGAGCGTGACGTCGGGGCGGTCGAGGGTCCGGAGCCAGTCGTTCGACAGCAGCATCCGCTTGCAGCCGATGGTGAAGTTCGGGGTGAGCTTGCTGCGGAGTTCGGGATCACGCACCTGGCGCCGCAGGTGCACCCTGGCCACCAACTCGAACGCCGGCAGCAGCCCGGTGGCGTGCGCGAGCACCCCGCCCAGAGCCTCCCGGGAACTGTAGACGGACGCCCGGACAGCCTTCTGCACCAACGGCAGTCGCCGGTAGAGGTGCTTCTCCGGGCCCGACAGTTCGCGGTCGAGGCGGGGGATCACCCAGGCGGGGGTGCGCTGGAACACGGTGAGATGCCCGGTCGCGGGTGCGATCTCGGGGACGAACTGCACCGCGGACGCGCCGGTGCCGATCACGGCCACCCGCTCCCCGGTGAGGTCGTGGTCGTGGTTCCACGTCGCCGAGTGGAACGTGGTGCCGCCGAACGTCTCGAGCCCGGGAATGTCCGGCACGCTGGGCGTCGAGAGTGCACCGGTCGCGGCGACCACGACGTCGGCCGTCACCGTTCCGCGACTGGTCCGGACGGTCCAGAGGGCCTGGGCGTCGTCCCATTGCGCTTCCTGCAGTTCGCAATCGGTCACCACGCGGTTCAGCACGCCGGTGTCGACCGCAACCTTCTTCAGGTAGCGGTAGATCTCGGGCTGGCGGGCGAACGTGTGACTCCACTCGGCGCTGGGCGCGAACGAGAACGAATACAGCGACGTCGGGACGTCGCAGGCGCAGCCCGGGTAGGTGTTGTCGCGCCACGTCCCACCGACGTCGGCCCCGCGCTCGATGATCAGGACGTCGGCGTCCGGCTGCGTCTGCAGAATGCGTGCGGCCAGTCCCATGCCGGCGAAACCCGCCCCGACGATCAGGGTGTGTATGTGCTGCGGAAGGTTCACGACTTCTCCATCTTCGATTCCCACACGGGCAACAGCCGCGCGCGGAGTGACTGTTCGGCCTCGGTGGTGCGGAACAGTGCCGACACCGCGAGGCCGCGAACCAATTCGATACTGAGCTCGATGGCGTCGGCGTCGAACCGATCGCCGAACACTTCCGCCGACCCGTGGCGCAACGCCTCGGTGACCTTCCGCTCGAGCGGAACCGTCGCCTCGTACAACGCCGGATCGGTCCGGGCGGCCACCCACAGCTCGAGCGCCGCATAGAACAGCGGACCCGAGAAGGCGTCGGCGAGCACCTCGACCCCGCGACCGGCATCCACCTCGGCGGCGAGGATCTCCTCCATCCGCTTGTCCACCAGATGTTCCACGGCGGCCACCACCAGCGATTCCTTGGTGGGGAAATGGTGCAGCTGGGCGCCGCGCGACACCCCCGCCCGCCGGGCGATGCCCTGCGTGGTGGTGCGGGCGTACCCGAGCTCGACGAGGGAATCGAGGGCCGCGTCGAGCAGCTTCGTGCGCATCGCCGCGGTTCGCTCCGCCTGCGTGCGGGTGGGTTTGCCTACTGCCGTGTCAGGTGTCACACCCAGCACTGTAGGCGGAAAAAAGAAAACAGTCCAGACTGCTTTTAAGTGCTGCGCCTGTGAGTACTTATCAACCGCGGAACGTTAATAAGTACTCACGGGCCTATGGCACGAGGCGATACCGCAGCATCATGTCGTGGTCCTCGTGGTCGAGCATGTGGCAGTGCCACACGTAGCCCTGCAGCGGGTGGGCACCCGCCCCGTGGTGGTGACCGCGCATGTCACCCCCCGACATCCCGAACGTCGCGTCGGGGTCGAAGCCGAGCTCGTCCGCGGTCGGGAACCGGACGATGATCCGGGTGATCGAGTTCGCGTCCGCGATCACGGTGTCCTTGAACCCCGACTCCCACACCTGCGGCGCCTGGATCGGCCCGACGGCGAACGGATCCGCCGACGGTGTCCACCGCATCCCGACCGCGGGGACGGGGATGGCCTGCATCAATGCGTTCGTGTCGATGGCCTGCCGTCCGATCACCCGGAACGCCACCAGGTGCAGGTGGATCGGGTGCGGCTCGGGCGTGACGTTGACGATGTTCCACTGCTCGACGGTGCCCTGCCGGGGCATCTCGATGTCGTCGCTCGTGTAGCGGAGGTTGTTCAGCGACATCAGCGGGGACGGCTGGCCGAGTCCCTGCGCGAGTTGCATCACCGACACGTTGCGCACGACCGACGGTTGTGCGACGGGCGGGAGGACGGCGAGACCACGGCTTCCGCCCCGCAGGGTTTCGGGCACACCGCCGGTGAACCCGGCGGCCGTTCCGATCCGGAACCGGCAGAACCGCGGCATGATCTGCACGCCGCGCTGCGCGACCTGCGCCGGAATCGGTTCGTCGTTGCGCAGTTCCACCGTCGTCCCGGGTGCGAGGGCGCCGAAGTCTACGAGGAGGTCGACGCGCTCCCCCGGTCCGAGCCGGACGCGGTCGGTGGCGACCGGCGCGTCGAGCAGCCCGCCCTCGGCGCCGATCACCCAGAACCTCATCCGGTTCTCGAAGAACAGGTTCCACACGCTGAACGACGCGGCGTTCACCATCCGCAGCCGGTACAGGCCCCGCGCCACGGACATTTCCGGCCACACCTTGCCGTTCACGACGCCGACGTCGCCGGGGGTGGCGGCTTCCCAACTGCCCTGCGGATTCAGCGGGTTGGAGCGGACGCTCTGCCGCCCGTCGTCGGTGAAGTTCTTGTCCTGCAACACCAGCGGAAGCTCGAACTCCCCCGACGGCAGGCCGAGCGGGTTGTCGCTCTGACCGGTGTCGTACTCGTCGCGCAGCAGGTACATGCCCGCCAGCCCGGCGTAGATGTTGAGCCTGGTGACGCCCATGGCGTGATCGTGATACCAGAGCGCGCAGGCTTCCTGCCGGTTCGGGAACTCGTGCACCATCCCCTGCCCCGGCCGCATGATGTCCTCGGGATGCCCGTCGAACTCCGGGGGCGTCCGACCACCGTGCAGATGCAGCGACGTCGGCACCTGGGTGCGGTCCTGTTCGGTGACGCCGTGGATCCTCGTGTCGACGTCGGCGGCGAGGGGGTTGCTCGTGATGTCGTTGCGGTAGGTCAGCGAGGTTCGTTCGCCGACGTGGGCTTCGATCGTCGGGCCCAGGTAGTCCATGCCGCCGTATCCGAGTGCCGGGGACGCCGGCAGGTCGGGATGGAACACGTGCGTCGTGCTGCTCGCGTGCACCTCGACGGCGCTCCCACCGACCATCGGCAACGGCGGCAACTGTTCCCGGAACGGCTGGAGCGGCGGCGAGGAGAAGACGAACGGTCGCAGCGGATCGATCCCGAACGGGTAGGCGCTCGCCGATCCCACACCGACCGCACCGAGCCCGGCCGTCAGCGCCAGCCCACGAACGAACGACCTACGCGGAATCCGTCCATCCATTCGGAGGAGCCCCCTGCACGGTGAGAAACAGCATTGCGAATCGAGTAGCCGACGGTACCCCAACCGTTGCCGCTCGCACCGGGTTTACGGGGCGTCCCTTCGCGCCGTCGCCGCCGTCGTGCCAGTCTGACCTCATGACTCGTGCAGTTCCGAAGAACATGGCATGGATCCCCGGGGGCACCTTCTGGATGGGTTCGGAAGACTTCTATCCCGAGGAGCGCCCCGTCCACCAGGTGGCGGTCGACGGATTCTGGATGGACTCGCACCAGGTCACCGTCGCCGAATTCCGCCGATTCGTGAAGGCCACCGGTCACGTCACCACCGCCGAGATCGCCCCCGACCCCGCCCAGTACCCGGGCGCCGATCCGGCGCTGCTCGTGCCCGGTTCGCTGGTCTTCACCCCGACCCCCGGCCCGGTGCCGCTCGACGACTTCACCCGCTGGTGGTCGTTCACACCGGGCGCGGACTGGCGGCACCCGGAAGGTCCGGGCAGCAACGTCGGCGGACGTGAACGCCATCCCGTCACGCACGTCTCGTGGTTCGACGCGCAGGCGTACGCGGAGTGGGCGGGCAAGGACCTCCCCACCGAAGCGGAGTGGGAGTTCGCCGCGCGGGGCGGGCTCGACCGGAAACCGTTCGTGTGGGGCGACGAACACGAACCGGGCGGCCGACCCGGCGGCAACGTCTGGCAGGGGCAGTTTCCGTGGGAGAACCTCCTCGAGGACGGCTTCGCGGGGACGTCGCCGGTCGGCCACTTCCGTCCCAACGGTTACGAACTCAGCGACATGGCCGGCAACGTGTGGGAATGGACCACCGACTTCTTCACCGCGGATCATTCGGAGAGCGGGAAGAACGTCGCGCCTGCCGGTTCCTGCTGCATCCCCGCCAACCCGCGCGTCGACACCGCACGCGCCGAGAACCCGGACGAACCGTATGCGCGCCGGGTGATCAAGGGCGGCTCGCACCTCTGCGCGCCCAACTACTGCCTCCGCTACCGACCCTCGGCCCGGCAGGGCGACACCGAGGAGACGTCGACATGCCACATCGGGTTCCGGTGCATCATCCGTCCGTGACGGTCTTTCTCACCTCACGGGGATGAAGACGCGCCGCGCCCACTGCGGTTGAGTCGGTGGTGTGCGGTCCACCAAATTGTCTGTGGCGCTGGCCCGGGAAGCGCTTGCCGCGCGGACCGAAACGGCCAACGGCTGGTTGCAGGGCACACCGCCGGGCCGCACGGTTCGACGCGTCATCGACGGGCTGATCGAGATCGAACTCGTCGACCGGTCGATGACGCTCGCCGCGAGGATCTTCACGTCGGTGCTGCCCGTGATGATCGCGGCATCGACGCTGAGCAGTTGGAACGTGACCGCCCGCACCCTCGAAACCCAGTTCGGCTTCGACCCCACGAAGTTGTCGTCCACGCCCGGCACCGTGGACGCCACCGACCCCTCCTTCGCCGCGTTCGGTGTGGTGGGCCTGCTGATGGTCGCGATCAGCGGTACGTCGTTCGCCCGAGCGCTGGCCCGCATCTACGCCAAGATCTGGAACGTGCCGGCGATCAATCTGCGGGACGCCTGGCGCTGGCTGGTGGTCCTGTTCGCCGTCGCGATGTCGGGGACGGCGATCGGGGTGGCCGCCGAACTCACGAACGTCCGGTTCTTCGGACTGCCGCTCGCACTCGCCGGGGAGTTCGCCGTGTGGATGGCCGTGTGGACTCTCAGCCCGTACCTGTTGACGATGGGCACCCTCAAGGGACGAGTGCTCTGGGCCACGGGTGCCCTGACCGCCGCCGCGCTCACCGCCCTCCACGCCGGCGGACGACTCGTCCTGCCCCGGATCACCGCCGCCGCACAACACCAGTTCGGGCCACTCGGCCTGGTGTTCACCGCGATCAGCTGGCTTTTCGTCCTGTCCGTCGTGATCGTGGGGTCCGCGGTCATCGTCAAGGCCATCGCACTCGACGAGGGCTACGTCGGACGCTACCTCCGCGGACCGGACGCCGTCGCCTCAGAACAGGCCGCCGAATCCCTTGCCCAGGACGACGGCCCCCATCACGAGTAGCAGCACGCTCATCACCGCGGCGTTGTTCGCCTGCAGCCACACCTTGAGGCTGTCCAGGGTTCCGCGCATCTTGTCGGCGGCCACGGCGTAGGCGATGACCGGGACCAGCACCGTCGATCCGGCCAGCACCGTGTACACGACGAGGGCCACCACCTGCTCGCCACCGTTGACCTCCGCCGTGCCGATCGCGACTCCCGCCGACACACAGAGCAGCAGATTCTTCGGATTGATCGCGGCCAGAGCGAAACCGAGTCCCGTCGACTTCACGAAATTCAGGTCGTCGATGGCCTGCATCCACTTCGGCGGTTCCGCGTTCGCGTTGCGGCTTCTCCACTGCCTCGCCGCGAGCAGGAGCAGCAGCACACCGACAATCACCTTCACCCACGAGACCGTCGCGGACGGGTCGTCGGAATCGGAGGTGTCGACGCCACCGGCCAGGAGCATGAAGATGCCCGTCGCGACGAGGATGCCGGCGATCCAGCCGACACCGAAGCCCGCGCTCGCACCGCCCGCGCGTTTCGACAGCAACATCAGGATGACGGCGATGATCGGTATCGGCGAGATCGCGACACCCACGGCGAGCGGTAACAGTTCTCCGATGACTGAGCCCATGCCCGAACCGTAGGGTCGGAACGCCGCCTGCGCCTCGCACGTGCCGGGTGAACCGCACGTGAGTGGCAATGTGTGCCGTGGGACGCATTGCCACTCACGTGGGGAGGGTGCGAACCAGCCGTTTCTGCGCGTCGACGAACGCGCGACGGGTCGATTCGCCGATCGTGTCGGTGGCCGGGAACATGTCCGGCGCGATTCCCTGACTCGCGAGCCGCTCGTCGTCCCAGTACTCCGACACCTCACTGCTCAGACCGCTGAGATACAGGCGTCCCCCGACAGCGGACAACCGGTCGGCGTAGTTCCCGATCACGGAGAAGAACGTGGCGCCCAGCGTCGTCCGGCCGCGCAACCGGAGAATGACCTCGGCGCCCTCCGCCCCGCCCGGATCCGGGAGAAGCACCTGCAGCGTGCGGGCACCGGCGTAGAACAGGCTGCCGTACACGTCGAGGACGACGATCTCGCGGCTGGCGAGCACCTTCGGCGCGGGCTTCTCGAGGAACGTTCCGCGCGGCCCCGGAACGAGCCGCACCACCTCGAGGTCCACGGCCTCCTGGTTGAGTTGCAGCAGCAGCGACAACGCCACCCCGATCCCCACCGCGGCGGTGACGGGAAGCAACAGCGTCGCAACGAACGTCGTGATCAGTGCGATCTTCGAGCTCGGACCGCTGCGGAGGATGGCCGCGACCCGGGACGGGCGGATCGACCCGACCGCGGCGAAGATCAGCACCGCCGCGATGGTCGGCATCGGGACCTTCCCCACCAGTGACGAGAACGCCGCGAGGATCACCGCCATCCACAGTCCGGAAAAGATTGCGGCCCAGCGTGTCTTGCCACCCGCCGACGTGTTGAGCGCGGTCTGCCCGACCGAACCGCCGACCGGCATCCCACCGAACAGTCCCGACGCGACGTTGCCGACGCCCTGCGCGGTGAAGTCCTCGTTGGGTCTGGACCTCGTGCCGTCGAGGTTGGGTGTACCGGCCGAGCCGCAGGACCGCGGCGACGATCATGATCGCCCCGGCCAGCAGTGTGAGCAGGATCAGAGCCGCGGACTTGTCGGCGTCCGGCACCTCCGACAGTGCCGAGCCGGCGGCCAACGCGGACGCACTGGTCGTGGTGATCACCATGAGCTTGGTGCTGGTCTGCATCCCACCGAACACGGGACCCACGAGGCTGGCGTACAGGCCGTGGATCGGGCTGACACCGGCGAGCACCCCCGACGCCATGCCGTCGGGCACGCTGGCGATGGCACCCGGCAGTCCGGCGACGAGGTCGGCTTTCAGGTGACGCTTCTCGGGCAGACGCGCGCCGACCCACCCACGCACCGCGGCCCCGACGGGTTTCATCCGTCGGGTGTCGGTCGCGCGAAGCCGGGTTGTCGTCACACCTCGGAGGTGAAACCCAGCCGACCCCGCGTGAGGGTCACCCGGAGGACAGGACCCGGTCCGCGAAGGCGAGGGACTCCGGCGTGGAGGCCATCAGTGATTCGCGATGGTCCTCCTCGACGAGCTGCTGGTATTCGAAGTTCACCCCGTGCTCGCGCATCTCGGTGAGCTGCGCCCAGGTCAGCGGGATCGGCACCGAGGCGTCGGAGAGGCTGTGCACCACTCGCAGCGGACGGTCGAACCCGTCGACGGGCGCCTGCTGCATCACCTGGAAGAGGGTGCGGAACTTCTCGCTCCACAGCGGCGCCGCGAACAGCTCCCCGACCGACGCCGGATGGGCGAGCAGGTAACGGCCCAGCTCCCGGCTGCACGTCACCTTCGCCAACTCCATCAGTTCGATTCCCGTCGGCGACAGGTAACCCCGAATGCCGACCTCGGGGCGCTGGTCGTCGATGCCGGCGAGGGTCAGCAACGCGTAGTTGACGATTCCCGTCGTCGGCAGATCCGGAACCGCGGGACCGGCGGCGGGGAACAGCAATTCGAGGTGCGTCGGCGCTGCCACGGCGACGGCGCCGCGATAGTCGAGCGCGGGTGCCCGGGCGGTGGCGTCGCGGGCCGCGAAATAGGTGGCATGCCCACCCTGCGACAGTCCCGTGACGATCCATCGGTCGCTGAGCTCGTCTGCGTAGAGTTCGTGTGCCGCGAGGACGATGTCGACGGCGTTCGCCCCGGCCGCGTGACCGTCGAGGTACGCGTTGACACCGGGTGTCCCGATTCCCGCGTAATCCGTTGCGGCGACGGCGTACCCGGCCGCGAGCCACTGCTCGATCGCGGGCAGATCGACGTAGTTGAACCCGGCGACCGACGGCGCGCACTGGTCGGCGACACCGACCTGCCGTGCGCGTAGGACACCACCGGCCAGCCGCCGTCGGGAGGATCGCCCCAGGGAAGGAAGATCGAACCGGTCGACTCGCCGGCCGCGGTCGCGGTGCGCAGCGTCGAGTAACGGACCCGCACACTCTCGCCGGCCTGGGACGGGACGGCGACGGGCGGCAGTTCTTCCTGCGACAGCAGGATTCTCGGCTGCGCGGATGCCTCGTTCGCGCAGGTGAGCAGCAACAGAACCGCCACCACCGCGACCCCGAGCACTCTCATCGGCCCAGTATCCACCCGCAACCGACACGTGAGTGGCAAAGCGTGCGGGAGCACACTTTGCCACTCACGTGGGGGGAGATCAGACCAGCAGTTCGGCGATCTGAATGGTGTTGAGGGCGGCACCCTTACGCAGGTTGTCGCCCGACACGAACAGTGCCAGCCCGCGGCCCTCCGGCACGCCCGGATCCTGCCGGATGCGGCCGACCAGGGACGGGTCGCTGCCCGCGGCCTCGAGCGGAGTGGGGACGTCCACCAGCTTCACACCGGGAGCCTTCGACAGGATCTCCTGGGCGCGCTCCACCGACAGCGGTCGCTCGAACTCGGCGTTGATCGACAGCGAGTGACCGGTGATGACGGGGACGCGCACGCACGTGCCCGACACCAGCAGGTCGGGGAGGCCGAGGATCTTGCGGCTCTCGTTGCGGAGCTTCTGATCCTCGTCCGTCTCACCGCTGCCGTCGTCGACGAGCGAGCCGGCCAGCGGCAGCACGTTGAACGCGATCGGTGCGACGTACTTGTTCGGGGCCGGGAAGTCGACGGCGCCGCCGTCGTGCACCAGCTTCTCCGCGTCGCCGATGACGGCGCGGGCCTGGCCCACCAACTCCTCGACACCGGCGATGCCGCTGCCGGACACGGCCTGGTAGCTCGACACGATGAGGCGCTGCAGACCGGCCTCGTCGTGGAGAACCTTCAGCACCGGCATCGCGGCCATCGTGGTGCAGTTGGGGTTGGCGATGATGCCCTTCGGCGGGTTCTTCGCCTGCTCCGGGTTGACCTCGCTCACGACCAGCGGAACGTCGGGGTCCTTGCGGAACGCCGACGAGTTGTCGACCACGGTGGCGCCGGCCGCCGCGAAGCGGGGGGCCTGCTCACGGGACAGCGTCGCACCGGCCGAGAACAGGGCGATGTCGATGCCCTTCAGGTCCTCGTCGGACGTTGCAGATGCGTCCTCGACGACGATTTCCTCGCCGCGGAACGGCAGCTTCTTGCCCGCCGACCGCGCGGAGGCGAAGAACCGCACCTTGTCCGCGGGGAAATTGCGTTCCTCGAGGAGAGTGCGCATGACGATGCCGACCTGTCCGGTCGCACCGACGACAGCGATGGTGGTCATGATCTACCGTCCCGTTCCTGCGTGCACGACAGCTTCTTCGTCGCCGCCGAGCTCGAATGCATCGTGGATCGCCTTCACGGCCTTGTCCAGCTCCACGTCCTTGACGAGCACCGAGATGCGGATCTCCGACGTGGAGATGAGGTCGATGTTGACACCGGCCTTCGCGAGAGCCTCACAGAACGTCGCGGTGACGCCGGGGTGGCTCTTCATTCCCGCGCCGACGAGCGACACCTTGCCGATGTGGTCGTCGAACAGCACCTGGGTGAAGCCGATGTCGCCCTGCAGCTTGGTCAGCTTCTCGACGGCGCGCGGGCCGTCGGCGGTCGGCAGGGTGAACGTGATGTCCGTCTTACCCGTCTCGACCTTCGAGATGTTCTGCAACACCATGTCGATGTTGATCTCCGCCTCGGCCACCGCGCGGAAGACCTGCGCGGCGTAACCCGGGGTGTCGGGCAGGCCGACGACGGTGATCTTGGACTCGCCGCGATCGTGCGCGACTCCGGTGATGATTGCCTCTTCCACGGGGATGTCCTCCATCGATCCGGACACGATGGTGCCCGGCTTGGTCGTGTATGACGAACGGACGTGCACAGGCACGTTGTATCGGCGGGCGTACTCGACGCAGCGGAGCATGAGCACCTTCGCGCCGCACGCCGCGAGCTCGAGCATCTCTTCGAACGACACCGTCTCGAGGCGCTGCGCGTCGGGAACGATGCGCGGATCGGCGGTGAAGATGCCGTCGACGTCGGTGTAGATCTCGCAGACGTCGGCCTCGAGGGCCGCTGCGAGGGCCACCGCGGTGGTGTCCGAACCGCCGCGCCCGAGGGTCGTCACGTCCTTGCTGTCCTGGCTGACGCCCTGGAATCCGGCGACGAGGACGATCGAGCCCTCGTCGAGCGCATCCCGGACGCGGCCCGGTGTGACGTCGATGATCTTGGCGTTGCCGTGAGCACCGGTGGTGATGACGCCCGCCTGCGAGCCCGTGAACGAACGGGCCTCCGCACCGAGCGAATGGATTGCCATTGCGACGAGAGAATTGGAAATGCGCTCACCGGAGGTCAGCAGCATGTCCAT
>RRBB01000409.1:0-5214 GCA_006543605.1 Rhodococcus sp. WS4 | reverse complement strand
CGGCCCGCAAGACCACCACCGACGGTGACCTACCCACCCGCTCCTACCAGGCCTTGCTGGCCCACCTGGCCACCCTCACCCGCAACGACCTGCGCTACGGCGACGACGGACCGATCGTGGCGACCCTCGCCGTCCCCACCCCGACCCAACGACGCGCGTTCGAACTCCTCGACACCGCCATCCCCCTGGCGGTCAAGTAGCCAGAACAACCACAACCGAAACCAACGAACCCCCAGCTCAACTGGGGGTTCGCTCGTCCACCTGACCGTAACTTCGGTCTAAGCGTCTACGTCGATCTCCCACTGTCTGCCACCCGTGTGGCGGGCGTGAGAGACAAACCCGTGAAAAGCCAACCGTCAGTACAGTATTGTTTCCTGCCTATCAACGACGCCGTGACAGACCTCATGACAAAAGGACATCCATGGGACGCTCGAAGAAAGCAACGCAGGCCACACATGCCGCGAAGAAGAGGCGAAATAAGGCCAAACGACAGACCCGCGGTACAAGCCCGATCGCGAACGTGAGTTTCCCCGATTCCAGGGCAATGGTTCTCGGCAACCCATTCGACGCGACCGCAAAAGGGGCGCTCATCGAACTGGCACCGGAGCTGACCGTCGAGGATTACCACACACTCCGGGACACTGGCGACAACCCGAAGCCTGATGAGTACGACCTTGTCGATCCCACCCTCACGCGCATGCTCAAGCGTCGCCGCGCGTGGGAGAGCTACGAAGACGGGACGTGGGATCACGTTCCGAACCGGGACCACGTCGCGACGGCCTGGGGTGAGTTCGCCCAACCATTACACATCGCGGTCGGCTTTACCGCTGCCGATGGACCGCGGTGGGAGGTCCACTACCCCTCCCCGGACGAGGATTCTCGCGCCCTTGCCGAGACCTACACCAGCCGAGACGCCCTCCTCGCCGAACTCGACCGACTTGAACACCTGGGCCACCAGCCGATAGATACCCGATCAATTCCCTGAACAGGCTGGCAGCACGTCGGGCTTTGCGGCCTTCGACCTGTAGACGACACATTCAGGTCGTCGACTCGGACCGCCCACCATTGGGTATCCCCTCGTCGCATTCGGCACCGCCCTCGGACGGGCGATGCGGTGTCAGTGGGCGTCGTGGAAGGCTTGGACGATCTCGGCACGGATCCGGCCCCGAGAGGACATTTCGTAGCCGTGTTCTGTCGCCCACTCCCGGATCTTCTTGACCTCGCCCGTCCTCGGAGTCGACCCGCTCGGGTCCGTCACCCGATTCGAGCGGCGCTTCCTGCCTCCGACCCTCCGGGAATGAGCAATCCAGTAGTCGAGAGCGTCGCGGAACTCCTTGGCGTGCTCGCCCTTTAGATCGATCTCGTACTCGACGCCATCAACCGCATAGTTGATGCTCTCCCCCTCGTCGCCGAACACTGTCCCGTCGATATCGTCCACCAACTCCACCACAGCCCTACGCGCCACGGAATCCACTCCCACCTTCATCGATACGAACGAAACAACAGTACTCGCGCCGGACATCGCAGCACTGCTAGCTACGCTAGCTATGATTGCATCACACCAAAATGCTGGCGATCAGTCTCGTCGCACAGCACCCTGTCATCGTGTGCGAGCGGCCGCCGCCGGAATCCTTTGAGAAACCCCATCAACGGCGCCAACCGGCCTTTCACCAGACGATCCCAACGCAAGCGACCCCCTCGCCACTTTCGTCACCGTGATGCAATTCGAGCGCTGGTCGCCGTACCGCCCCTCCGATCGCCCCGTCCGACGACCGACCCATGAAGCTGCAGAAGCACTCTCGGGCCTACACGTGCGACATCAACGGCATCCGCCGGGCCGGATGCGTGTAGGGCCGCCACAACCCCATGCGTCCACCCCTGCCTGTGCCCACCTCCACTCCCCCGTGCAGGGAGTCCGCTAGCGTAGTGCGGCCCAGCCCCATCCAGGTGCAGGTGGGCGAACTCCCGCGGACCGGAGTCCAGTCTTCGGCGACTCCCAGGACTGCGCGTAACCGTGCCCGGCAGAGCGTTTCTTCCCGGTCGACATGATGGGCATCAGAATGTCGGCAACCGCGGTCAGGACACCGCACACTAGGTGTCGGTGTCGGTGTCGGCACACCATGACCGGAAAAGCATCATGCGGGAGCAGTAGCGGACCTCCGATACCAACGCCGCAGCTGGGACAGCTGTGCCAGTGCCTGCTGGTCGGGGCCGGCGGACCAGTATCCAAGTCATCCGGGATCGCGTCCTTGACTGTAGGGCGTGTATCAATGCCCGCCGCCCGCGCGGCCTTGGCGTTTCGCGCGATTCGGGGGGTGAGGCGGCCATAGAGTCTAATCCCCCACGAAACCGGAACCCCCTATACGGCAACGGCCGCCATCCCGATTCTGTCCACCATCGGCACCATCTCCGAGCACCTCACGGGGCATGCGGGGAGCAGAGCAGGGATTTGAAGGCCTCACCGGGTCGAATGGCGGACGATCGTCCGCCATTCGACCAAGCACGCGATAAGTTCTCTCGCGTGTGCGCTCCGTCAGGGCCTGTCTCCATCGAGGATGTCGAGCTGGACGCGGTTGCGGTGGCTGATTTCCCACCGGCCGGCTTCGAGATCGTCGAGGAGGTCGCGGCACCGCTCATCGGTGCTCACGTCGCAGCTGTGCCCGATCACGTTGACAGGGCCGCGGATTCCGTTCCGCCAGTCGATGACCGTGTAGACAAGCTCGCCGCTGGTGGCGAAGTCGCATCGGCGGGTGCAGACGACGAAGTTCTCCGAGATCGCGCGGACGATGTAAGGGCGGCGGGGTTCGATGCCGAAGCGGATCCCGGCGCCGGCATCGAGGGGGATCGGGGTGGTCGGTGAGCCCTTGGCGTTCATCAGTGTCACCGCGCACCCCCGGCTGCGAACCTGCCGTCGGAGAGTGCCGTCCGCTGATTGTCGGCGAGCGTGTCGCGATCGATGGCGCCGCGGCCCAACCCTCCTGGCCGAAGCCCGACGTGGAAACCGTCACTGTCCTGGTCTTGGTGTGGGCAGGGGTAGATCGACAGTCCCTGTCGCTTTTCGTGATGGGTGCGTGCTGCGCGGGCATCCTTGCGCGTGAAGTAGGTGCGTTTGTCGCAGTGCGGGCAGGTCACCCAGCAGGAGGTGGGGCGGTGTACTCGAGCGGCCAATTTTCCGGTGCTCCTCTTCGACGTCGGACGCGGTCGGATCGTCAGACGGCGCGGGTGATCTGCAGGTTCAGCCAATCCGAGACCCACTGGATGGCGTTGCGGCCGGCGTTGTCGACGACCAGGTTCTGGTAGCTCTGGTGTGCCCCGGAGGCGAAGAAGCTGGCCGCGTTCAGGCCCTCGCCGACTACCGCGGCGAGATCCTCGGCCCCCTGCGAGCGCGCCATCGTCGACACCGACCCGGCGAGTCCTGCGAGGTCGAGGGTCTGCGCCTGCGTGGTGAACGCATTCCCCACCGGGCTGACTTGTTTACCCAGGAGCGCGGGGTCGGTCTTGCTGGCTTTGCCGGTGAGCATGTTCGCGGCCACCGTAGCGAGTTCGAGGCCGAGTGGGATCAACGCCCCGGTCTGCGCGGCAGCACCGACCGGGTCGGGTAGCACCCCGGGCGGGGGAAAGAGCTTGTCCGCGGCGGCCCACGCAATTTCCTGGGCTTGACCGGCGATATTGGCCAGCTTGATCACGTCGACGTTGCCGAGGATGCTGGTGACCAGCGCCGCGATCTGGGTGTATCCGGACGGGTCCGGGATGACCGCGAGGATCTGGGAGATCCACTTCAAGTCGACACCGGCGACCATCTTCACCACCGGTGCGAACTGCACGTTCAGCTCCCGGGCGGTATCGCGGGCGGCGCGGACATCGCCGGCGGCGATCTTCTGCGGGAGCACGATCAGGTTGTGCAGGATCTTCGGAATATCGAGGGCGGTGACGCCGGTGACGACGTTCAGGGCCTGGTCGACGACGACTTTCGGTTTGAGGACCGACAGCACGCTCGACGCGGAGGAGAGGGCATCTGCCGGGGTGGCGGCGACGGGTGCGATCTGGCTACCGAGCGTTGCGGCGGTGCCCGCGAGTTGAGAGATTTCGGGTGCGGTGGCGGGCACTGTGGTGGTGCCACCGTTCGAGAGTTTGGCGGCGGTGTTCGCGATCGTGGCCACCGAGTCGAGTGCACCGGCCAAGTCCGCTTGGCTGGCTGTGGTGAGGACCTGTGCGGCCGCGTTTTCCGGTGTGCCCACTGGGGCTGCGGCCAAGTTACTGGTGGCAGCGCTGTTCGCGGCCCCGGACTGCAACAGGTCGACCAGTGGGCTGAGCGTCTTACTCAACGAGGTCGCAATGTCGGCGATCTGGTTCACATCAACCGTACCGCCGGTGTCGGTGCCGCTCAGTTGCTGTCCGAGCGCGTCGACATTCGATCCGAGCCCGGGCAGGTCGGCGTCGGTGAAGTCCGAGGTCAGCGCGTGGGCGACCGCCGCGTCACCCCCACCGGCGCTGGTGTTGCCGGGGGTTTTCGACAGGATGGACCCGAGCGATCCGAGGAACGGGTTGGCGCCCTTGCGGGTCGAGCAGTACAGGTCTTTCGGATCGCAGATCGAGGCGACCCGGCCCGACAGTGTGCCCATGCCCTGCGGCCGGGGACCGGCGATCCCCTCCCCGGAGGTCTTCGGTCCGACCGTTGCGGCGCCCTTCGTGCCGGCACCCGGGTCCGCGAGCAGTGCCACACCGAGGACCTGGTCCGCATCGACCGGCCCTCGAGCGTTTCCGATTGCCGACGCGAGATCGCCTGCGGCGTCTGCACCCTGGGAGTATCCGGTGATCGTGATCTTCGCGCCCCGGCATGTGTCGGCGTAGGACGTCAGCACGGCGGTGGCCTTGCTGACCGCGTCGGTCTTGCTGTCGGCGTAGGTGTGGCCGTTGTCGAACGCGGACGCCATGTACGGCAGCGTGTAGATCTGCGCGCGGGCACCGTTCTTCGCTTTGATCGCCGCCGCGACCGGGGCGAGCATGCCCACCGGCCGGGTCGGGTCGGCGTTCTCGTTGGTCTCCCATGTTCCGGGGATGAGCAGGTTGAACGTCGCCGCGCAGTGGGTCGGGGCGGCGTTGGCGATCGCGGGTGCGGTAAGAGCGACGCCGACGACGACGGTCGCAGTGGCGATCAGTGCGACCGTGCGACGGGTTCTCGAACGTCTGGCGGGCATTGGCACCTCGATTACC
>RRBB01000408.1:0-5266 GCA_006543605.1 Rhodococcus sp. WS4 | reverse complement strand
CACCCCGGCGCCTCCCCCCGCACCCGGGCCGCATACGCCACCATCACATCCCGCGTCAACGGACCCATCGAAAAACCATCCGCACTGATGTGATGCACCACCAACGCCAACACGAACTCGTCCTCGGCGACCCGGAACAACTCCGCCCGCACCGGAACTCCAGCCGTCACATCGAACCCACCCGACACCAGGTCCACCACCCGACCGAGCGCCTCGTCTTCAGCCACCTTGACCGGCGTCAAATCCGGAACAACCTCCGCCGCAGAAACAATCGCCTGCACCGGACCATCAACAGTCTCCGGATACATCGTCCGCAGCGACTCATGCCGCTCGACAACGTCGGCAACAGCCGCCTGCAACGCCGAAATATCCAGCACACCGGTGAGACGGATCGCGATCGGAATGTTGTATGCAGCCGACTCCGGCTCGAACCGGTTCAAGAACCACATCCGAGACTGCGCCAACGACAACGGCACCCGCTCCGGACGCTCCCGCGCCACCAACGGCACCCGACCACCAGAACCCGCATGCGACTCCACCCGCGCAGCCAACGCCTTCACCGTGGACGCCTCGAACAACACCCGCACCGGCACCGGTGTGTCCAACGCCGCACCCAACCGCGACACCACCTGCGCCGCGATCAGCGAATTCCCACCCAAACCAAAGAAATCATCATCCACACCAACCCGCTCCACCCCGAGAACCCCGGCGAACACACCCGCCACGATCTCCTCCACCGGCGTCTGCGGCGCCCGGAACACTTTCGCCTCGAACACCGGCGCCGGCAAGCCCTTGCGATCCAACTTGCCATTCGCCGTCAACGGCAACTCCTCGAGCACCACAAACTGCGACGGAACCATGTACTCCGGCACACGCCGCCCCAACGCAGACCTCACCCGCTCTACATCAACCGAACTCTCCACCGCCGGTATCACGTATGCCACCAACTGATCCCCGATAGCCGTCTGCACCACTGTCGCCACAGCCTGAGCCACCGCATCGTCCGCGAGCAACGCGGCCTCGATCTCCCCCAACTCGATCCGCAACCCACGCAACTTCACCTGAAAATCAGTACGCCCCAAATACTCCAACTCACCAGCAACAGTCCACGACACCAGATCACCCGTGCGATACAACCGGCCACCCGCAGAACCGAACGGATTCGCCACGAATCTGGTAGCGGACAAGCCAACCATCCCGCCGTAACCACGGCCGACACCGACACCGCCTACATACAGTTCACCGACTGCCCCAGCAGGCGCCAAGTTCAACCGAGCATCAAGCACAAACAGATCTATGTTCTCGATGGGTGATCCGATAGGCACCGAAACCCGCTCACCGCGACGAACCTCATGGCACGACACCACGTCCGACGCCTCAGTCGGACCGTAACTGTTCACAACCCGCAACCCACCATCGATCAGCGGCTGCAAGACACCCAACTTGATCGGCTCACCACCGAGGAAGACCGTGCGCAGACCCGCCAGCACGCCGGAGTCATCGCTGTCGACAACGGCCTCGAAGGCACTCGGCGACATGTTCGCCACCGCCACACGATGACCACTGACAACATCAACGATCATCTTCGGATCGAAGCCGTCTGGCATGACATGAAGCGTTGCACCATCAGCCAACGCCGCCCAGACATTCTTCTGAGTCAGATCGAAACTCGGCGACGACGCCACCAACACACCCTCGCCCGACTCCAACGCCAGACTCCGCCGATACCACTGCACCGTATTCGCGATACCGGCCATCGGCACCAAAGTCGGCTTCGGTCGACCCGTCGAACCCGAAGTGGAGATCACATACCCCAGCCGGTCCCCCGAGCCGTACTCCTCCCACCGGTCCACCAACTCCGGCATACCATTCCCACCACCAACCTCAGCGGCTTCACCGATTACCAGGACCTCGGCAGAATCCGAACCCGCAACACTCCAATCGTTCGCCACCAACACACAACGAACACCGGTGTCCTGCAACAACGCTTCGATCCGCTCTCGTGGAGCCGCCGGATCGATCGGCGCATATGCCGCACCTACCTTCCACACCGCCAGCATCCCCACGATCCACTCCACGGACCGCTGAACCACCAATGCCACCACATCTTCAGTGCCCACACCCCTCGACAACAACCCCAGCGCCACATTATTCGCCCGAGCATCCAGCTCCGCATACGACACCGACACCGAGCCGCTCACCACTGCCACCGCATCGGGAGCTCGCTTCACACAATCGGAGAACAAAGACACAAGCGACTTGGCCGCCACATCGACACGCGACCCACACGCACGTTCCATCAACGTACGTCGCTCCGCGACATCAAGAACGTCGATCTTTCCCACCGGAATCTCGGGCGTCGATGCGAACGCTTCCAGAATGCGCGCGAGCCGGTCAGCCAGCGATCGCACCATCGACTCGTCGAACACATCCCGCAGATAGTTCAATGTCAATCCGACCTGGGCACCCGCAACAATCAACAACGTCAACGGATAGTGGGTTGCATCACTCGCCTGCACCCTTTCGATGGTCATTCCTTCGATGGCGCCGGCCTGCTCCGCCAGGCCCTGCTGATCGATCGGATACGACTCGAACACCGTCAACGTGTCGAACAACGCCCCCACACCCGCGGCCCGTTGGATATCGGTCAACCCCAGATAGTGATGATCAAGCAGATCCGCCTGCTCACCCTGCACCCGCGTCAACAGAGTCTCGATCGACTCCTGCGGATCGAGTTTCACCCGCACCGGCAAGGTGTTGATGAACAATCCCACCATCGACTCCACACCCGGCAACTGTGGCGGACGACCCGACACCGTCGCCCCGAACACCACGTCATCACGAGATGTCATCCGGCCCAACAACACACCCCACGCCGCCTGCATCAACGTGTTCACTGTCACACCCAGACGCGCCGCCAATGACGACAATCGGGCGGTCATCTGCTCGTCCAGCGAAACCGCGACCTCACCCGAACGCGAGGTGATCTCCCGACCCGGGTCGGCCGGCGCCAACAGGGTCGGCTCCTGCACACCCGACAGTGCCCGTGACCATGTCTCCAGGGATGCCTGCCGGTCCTGCTCGCCGAGCCACGCCAGATACGACCGATACGAACGCACCCGTGGCAGCACCGACGCATCCCCGCCGGTGGCATACAACACCAGCAGATCCTTCATCAACAGCGGCGTCGACCAGCCATCGAGCAGGATGTGGTGATTGGCCACCACCAACTTGAACGCACCCTCGGACACCTTCACCAACGTGAACCGGATCAACGGTGGGGTAGCCATCTCGAAATGCGTGGCCTGATCCTCCTCGAGAACCCGCGCCACCGCCCCCACACGCCGCTCCTCGGGCACCGCACTCAGATCCACCTCACGCCACGGCACCTGCAGACCATCGACCACCACCTGCACGGAATCACCGAGATCATCAGTGACGAACGCGGTCCGCAGATTCGGATAACGATCCACCACCGCCTGCGCCGCAGCACGGAGCCGAACAGCGTCGACACTGCCACCGAGGTCGAGCACCATCTGCACCGTATACACGTCCACCGATCCCTCGGCGAGCATCGCATGGAACAACAACCCCGACTGCAACGGCGCCAACGGCCACACATCCGACACCGCCGGGAACCGGGATTCGAACCGCTCGATATCCGTCTGCCCCAACGACACCAGGGAAAGATCGGACGGCGTCAACCCACCCGCACCCGGGCCCTCGGCATGGGAAGCCAACGCCGACAACGCCGCAACCCACAGATCCGCCAACTCCGCCACATCCGACCGCGAGATCGCACCGACCGGGAACGCGAACCCCGCACTGAGCTGAGCCCCCGCCACGGTATCGAGCACGATCGCATTGATATCGATAACCTTGTTCGCCGGCATGTCCGCATCGCCCGGCGCCGAGAAATCACCCAACCCGCCGGCCGGCAACCATCCCAGATCCGCATACCCCTCCGGGATATCCCCGGAAGAAATCCGCCCCAGATAGTTGAAACTGACCTGCCCCGAAGAGAATCCGGCCAACAGCGCAGCCGTCTCATCATTGAGATACCGCAGCAACCCGTAACCGACACCCTTGTCCGGGATCGCCAGCAACTGCTCCTTGACCGCCTTCACCACACGCCCGACCGCGGCACCACCGGCAAACGCCTCATCGACATCCACGTCACCGATATCCAACCGCACCGGGAACGCACTGGTGAACCACCCGACCGTCCGCGACAGATCCGCCCCCGCAATCACCTCTTCCTCACGGCCATGACCCTCGAGATGGACCAACGTCGACGGCACCACCACGCCGCGCTCACGACGGAACCGACTGACCGCCAACGCCAACGCCGCCAACAACCCGTCATTGACCCCGCCACGGAACACCCTCGGCACCGACGTCAACAACGACGCCGTCACCTCCGCCGACACCACCACCTCAACCCGCTCCACGGTGGACTCCACATCCACCACCGGATCGAGCGCACGCACCCCCAACACCGGATCCGGCCCCTCGAGCACGGACATCCACAGCGGCAACTCCGCCACCCGCGTCACCGCGACGGACTCCTCGACCAGCGCATGCGCCCACCGGCGCATCGACGTCCCCACCGGAGCCAACACCGGCACCTGACCACCCGAGAGCTGCACCCACGCAGACACGAAGTCCGGCACCAAAATCCGCCACGACACCCCATCAACGACCAGGTGATGCGCCGCCACCAGCAACAACCCCGGCCGCGGATCCTCACCCGCCGCCACCGCGAAGTCGAACCACACGAACTGCACCATCACACCCGCGCCCGGATCCAACCGACCCAACGCCGCATCGAACTCCGCAGACGCCAGATCCGACACCGCATCCCCGGAAACGCCGACACCCACCTCGACCCGATGCACCAACCCGTCGACATCGACCGCACCCGGCTCGACGACCTCGAGACCCCAACCACGATCATCCTCGACCAACCGCGAACGCAGCATGTCGTGACGATCCACCACCGCCGCGATCGTGCCCACCACACCCGACCGATCAATCCCCGCCGGCAATTCCACCGTCAACTTCTGCGAGAACCGCGAATACCCGCCCCCACGCCCGACCATGAACCGCCCGATCGGGGTCAACGGCATCCACCCCACACCACCACCGGGCAACTCCTCGAGCACCACGGCGTCACCCGCATCCTCCGTCAGGACCGCAACCTCAGCCAACCCTGCAACAGTCTTTCGCTCGAACACATCCCGCGGAGAAAACACCACACCCCGCG
>RRBB01000407.1:0-5353 GCA_006543605.1 Rhodococcus sp. WS4 | reverse complement strand
CGATCCTGATACCCGAACACCGGCAACCCCCGCATCACCGTCACCCCCGGCGCATCGATCGGCACCACCATCATCGACTGCTGCCGATGCGGCGCCGCCGACGGATCCGTCTTCCCCATCACGATCACCACCCGGCAATTCCGGTGCAACGCATTCGACGCGAACCACTTCCGCCCGTTCAGCACATACTCGCCACCGTCCCGGACCATCGACAACTCCACATTCGTCGCATCCGAACTCGCCACCGCCGGCTCCGTCATCGCGAACGCCGACGCCATCGTCCCCTCCAGCAACGGCGTCAGATACTTCTCCTTGTGCTCGGCCGTCCCGAACAACTCGAGCACCTCCATGTTGCCCGTATCCGGCGCATTACAGTTGCATGCCTCCGACGCAATATGGCTGCGCCCCATGATTTCCGCCAACGGCGCATACTCGAGATTCGACAACCCCGCCCCCGTGCCCGGATGCGGATGGAACAGATTCCACAACCCTCGCCGCCGCGCCTCCGCCTTCAACTCCTCCAGCACCGGCGGCTGGAAATGCGGATCACCCGACTCCCGCATCTGCTCCTCGTACACCGCCTCCGCCGGATACACATGCGAATCCATGAACTCCAGCAGATCGGTCTGGTACTGCCGGGCGCGATCGGATACGTCGAACAGAGACATTCGAACTCCTCGTGCAGTATGGGTCAGGACGGCTGGGCGAGGAGCGAGGCCTGGTAGCGGCGCATTCCCCGGATCCATCGGTCGTAGTCGGCGCCCTTGTACCGGTACATCTCCAGTACTTCGGGATGCGGCAGGATCAGGAATTGCTCGGCTTCCATTGCGGCGAGTACGCATTCGGCCACCTCGGACGGTTCGAGCACCGAACCGGCGGTGGTGACGGCGCGTGCGGCGGTGGCCGACAGGGCGGCGTCGTCGGTCAGCAATTTGGTGTTGACGCCCATGGGGCACAGGCAGCTGACCCGGACGCCCTTGTCGCCATAGGTGACGGACAGCCATTCGGCGAAGCCGACGGCGGCATGCTTGGTCACCGAGTAGGGAGCGGAGCCGATCTGGGTGAGCAGGCCGGCGGCCGAGGCTGTGCTGACGAAGTACCCCTCGCCGCGCTCGATCCATCCGGGAATCAGGCGGCGTGCCGCGCGGATGTGTGCACGGACATTCACGTCGAGAGCGAGGTCCCATACGGCGTCGTCGGGTTCGAGTTCGTCGCCCGCCGCGACACCCGCGTTGGCGAAGTAGAGGTCGACGGGCCCGAAAGCCTTCTCCGCCGTCTCGATGACCGATGCGATCTGTGCGTCGTCGGAAACGTCGGCTTGCACCGCCAGCGCGGCGCCGGGATGGTCGCTACCGATTTCCCGGACGATCTCGTCCAGCCCAGTGGCGTCGAGATCGGTGACGACGACCTTCGCGCCGGCCGCGGCGAGTTTCCGCGCGAGAGCACTGCCTATCCCGCCCCCACCACCGGTGACGATGGCGACCTTCTGAGCAACGTGCACGAGATTCCTCCCTCGCGGGGACACGGACGTGACCCCAGTCTTCCACAGAAATCACCTGAATCCGGTGTCGGATTCAGTTTGATGGATCCGGGCGTCCCGCGCGCTCACGCGACGGGTGGGGCTCAGCCCCGCTCGGGGAATCGAAGCCCGTTCGCCCAGATACGCGTCGTCGTGAACACGACGTCGTCGAAGTCGACGGGAGTGCCGTCGTCCCCGTTCGTGTTTGCCACGAACACGTTGTACGCGAGCCGGCTGACCATCCCCGACAGCGCGCGCGACGCCAGCATCGGGTCCAACTCCTTGTCGGCGATGCCCCGCGCCTGCAGCTCCGCGATGCCCCGCGCATTGCGCGCGATGAACGCGTCGGCCCGCTGACGGCGCAGGTCCGCGAACGCCGGGTCGATGTGCGCCACCTGCTCGAGCAGGCCCATCAGCTTGGCGTTGCGCCGGTACGCCTCCAGGTAGGCGCGGTTGCTCGCCTCCAGGACCGCATAGGGGTCGTCGGTGTCCTGCACCCGCTTCATGCCCGGGTGCATCATGTCTTCCTGCGCCACCTCGAGGACGGCGGCGAACACCTGCTCCTTGTTGTCGAAGTAGGTGTAGAACGACCCCGTCGAGCAGTTGGCTTCCTTGGTGATGTCGGTGAGCCGGGCATCGAGGTACCCGGACCGCTCGAATACCGTCCGCGCAGCCGCCACCAACGCCGCGCGCGTGCGTGCACCGCGAGGGGTCGCCGGCGGCTCCCGCAACAGATCGGTGGCCGCCATCGACGGGGCGGGCTGATCGTCCCACTCTTCATGGACGGTGCGCGTGGTCATTTCCTACTTATACGCCAGCTCCGCGGCCCCGCCCAACCCGACGCTCAGGTGATGGTGATTCCGCCGTCCACCGCGATCGTCTGCCCCGTGACGTACGCGGCGGCGTCCGACGCGAGCCAGACCACGGTCGCGGCCAGCTCCTCAGGGTCGCCGAGGCGGCCGAGAACCAGACGCGACTTCATCGAATCCAGATACCCGTCCTGGTACTGCTCCGTCATCTCCGTCTCGAAGAATCCGGGAGCGATCGCATTCACCCGGATGCCCTTGCGGGCACCCCACTGCTGCGCCAGGTCGCGTGTCAGACCGATCACCCCGGCCTTGCTCGCGGCGTACGCGGCCTGCGGAAGTCCCGCGGTGGTGAGGCCGAGCACGCTCGCGATGTTCACGATCGCGCTGCCCGGCCTCATGACCTTGCCTGCCGCCTGCGCCGCCCAGTACGAACCGTTCAGATTGATGTCGACGACCTGCCGGAACTGCTCCGGCGTCTCCCGCGTCGCGGGGACGGCCGTACCGACGCCGGCGTTGTTGACAAGCACATCCACCCGGCCGAACTTCTCCATAGCCGCGTCGATCATGTTCTGCGCCTGAGCCGGGTCGGCGATGTCCGTCGCAACACACAGCGCCTGACGTCCCGCGGCCCGCACCAACTCGGCGGTCTTCTCGAGACGGTCGGTGCGGCGTGCGGCCAGCACCACGTCGGCGCCGGCTTCCGCCGCTGCCTGTGCGAACGCAACCCCGAGGCCCGACGACGCACCGGTCACGACGACCACCCGGTCGGTCAAGCTGAACTTGTCGAGAACGGACATACGAAGCAACTCCTTTGTCGTCGGGCTACGGGGTACGGGCTCAGAGGCCGAGGTCGCGGCCGATCAGTTCCTTCATGATCTCGTTGGAACCGGCCCAGATCTTCGTGACACGCGCATCCATCCACGCACGGGCAGCACGATACTCGGTCATGAAGCCGTAGCCGCCGTGCAGCTGCACGCAGTGGTCGAGGACCTCGTTCTGCACCTGGGCGGTCCACCACTTGGCCTTGGCGGCGTCCACTGCCGTGAGCTCGCCGTCGGCGTGGGCGGCGACGCAGTTGTCGACATACGCCTGGGTGACCTCCACGCGGGTGACGAGGTCGGCGAGCAGAAACTTGTTCCACTGCAGCGAGCCGATGGGCTGCCCGAATGCCTTGCGGTCCTTCGCGTACTGGATCGTCTCCTCGAGGATCGGCGCAGCATGCGCGATGTTCGAGACGGCGGCGCCGACACGCTCCTGCGGCAGCATCTCCATCATGTGGATGAAGCCGCGGTCGATCTCGCCGATGATGTTCGTCGACGGCACGCGCACGTTCTCGAAGAACAGCTCGGCGGTGTCGGACTCGTGCTGGCCGACCTTGTCGAGCTTGCGTCCACGCTCGAAGCCCTCCATGCCCGTCTCGACGGCGAACAGGGTGATGCCCTTGGACTTCTTCTCGGGGCTGGTGCGCGCCGCGACGATCACCAGGTCGGCGTTGTAGCCGTTGGTGATGAACGTCTTGGAACCGTTGATGATCCAGTCGTCCCCGTCCTTGACCGCGGTGGTCTTGAGCGAGGCGAGGTCGGAACCGCCGGACGGCTCGGTCATGCCGATCGCGGTGAGCAGTTCGCCGGTGCAGAACTTGGGCAGCCACCGCTGCTTCTGCTCCTCGGTCGTGAGCTGCACGAGGTACGGAGCGACGACGTCGGCGTGGATACCGAAGCTCGACGACACGGCGGCACTCGCCCGCGAAAGTTCCTCGGCGAGAACTGCATTGAACCGATAGTCGCCGGCCTCGCTTCCGCCGTACGCCTCGGGAACCTCGAGGCCGAGGAATCCGTTGCGGCCGGCTTCGAGCCAGATCTCCCGGTCGATGAAGCGCTGCGCGATGAGCTTGTCGGCCACCGGCAGGAGGTTGCGGTTCACGAACTCCCGGGCCGATTCGCGGAATGCCTCGTGATCGGGGCCGTACAGGGTGCGTCGCATGACCGCTCCTTCTGGATGTCGAGCTTTGACTGGTTCACGCTTCGGGCATGTAAGCGTGTGCTTATTTTCTAAGCGCTTGCTTATACTGATGGTGCGGCGCGGTATTGTCAACAGCCGCGCAGCCGAGGATGGAGAAAGACATGAGCGAATCACCCAGCCAGGTGATCAGCCCGTCCAAGGCTGCCGCCCGCATCCGAGCCGCAGCCGTCGACGCGTTCGCGACCAGCGGTTACGGCGGCACCACCACCCGCGAGATCGCCGCCCGCCTCGACATGAGCCCGGCCGCGATGTACCCGCACTACCGGTCCAAGGAAGAGCTGCTCTTCGCGATCAGTTACGAAGGACACACCGCGGCGCTCGACGTCGTCACCGGTGCCGACATCCCCGACGAGGCACCGTCCACGAGGCTGCAGGCGCTGATCGGCGCGTTCGCGAGCTGGCAGGCCACCCACCACGCGCAGGCCCGGGTGGTGCAGTACGAACTCAACGCCCTCACACCCGAGCACTACCGCGACGTGGTGAAACTGCGCCGCGACATCACCCAGATCGTTCGCTCCGTTGTCGACGCCGGAGCCGAATCCGGCGAATTCACCGTGCCCGACGGCGAAGGCGTCACCCTCGCCCTCATGTCGCTGTGCGTCGACATCTGCCGCTGGTTCCCGGCCGGCGCCTACACCGAACCTGAGGCCGTCGCGAACCTCTACTCCGACCTCGCCATGCGCCTGGTGGGTGCCGGTTAGGTATGCCAACGTCCCGCAGTGTCGACTAAGTGGACTGCACAAAATCGAGATCTACACCCCCACCGGACACCGGTACCGATCAACGGCACCACCACTTCCGAAACCGTTGCCGTTCCATGAGGTTCGGACGAGCTCACCGGTCGAGCGAATCCTCATCGAATACATCCACGCCGCATGAACATCGGGCTGCGCGCCAGACCGAGCGACAAACCCTGCGGTGTGATCTCCGCACGCGGCCGCGGGGGTTCGAAGCAGGTCGCGTGAATAGGTAGAAGTATGTCTTCTGTGTAGGACTGTTCCGG
>RRBB01000406.1:0-5359 GCA_006543605.1 Rhodococcus sp. WS4 | reverse complement strand
CCCCACGACACCCGTCACCCACAATCAACGTGAATCCCGCCCCGCACCCGCAGCACCAGCGAGGCTGGGCAGCCGTCGACACCCCCGTGTCGCACTCGGCGCCGGGATTGTTGCCCCTCCCGAACCAGCCGAAACACACCGCGCAGATCCGCGAGGTCACCCTTCCCGACCACCTGTGAGAACAACTCGAGCAGGAACCACCCACTGGGCAGGAGCCCGGACCCCGGGGTCCGGTCTGTCAGAATCGGTGTCCGCGATCGGGGTCACGGGCCCGGTCCCCGTCGGACGGCACGAACCACTCATCCGGATCCACGACCACGCCGTCGGCGATCGGCGTCTCGTCGAACAGGGTGAGCGCATCACGGTCTCCGCACAGCACAGCCGCCGCCGTGCCCCAATCGCAATCCCGCCGGTGCACCGGCACATCGGCCACCACCCTGTCCAGGTCACCGGCCGCGGCGTGCTCGGCCGCGGCGGCCAGCACCAGACGCAACGCCACCACCTCCCCGGTGCACACCGGCTCCGGATCGCGGCCGGCGGCGATGTCGGCCGCCAGATCGTCGAATGCGCGGGCCATCCGCCGCCGCCACCCGGTGTCCTGACCCCACGTCACCGACGGCAGTGCCGCCAGCAACGAACCCTGCTCCACCGACTCGATCGCCCGCCCCGCCAACGCATCCGCATCGCCGTACACCGTCGCCGCGAACGCGCCAGCGGTGACCGCGACCATCCGGGCCTGACGCGGCGTCAGCCCGGGAGCCAGGTCGTTCCCGCTGCCGGGAAAAGGGAAATCGATCACGTTCGTCACTCAAACCCCCTCGACAGCAGCACTCACCACGGTGCCGCATCCCTTCGCCGACACGCACGGGAGCCGCGACAAAAAGCCGCACACCCGGCACCGGTCGTCTTCCCCAGCACCCGGAGGCGGTCCCCGGACACCCGACTGCGCACATAACAAACCGGTCGCCCTCATTGTGTACGAGTCGGCATCGATCAGCCAGTCCACCCTCCACTCATATCTCGCTGCTCGAGATCGGAAATCTCGAGTGCGACGACGAGGAGTCCGACCGGCCACCTTCGTCGGATCGCCCGAACCCCGAGCATCACGTGCCGCCGCGCCGGCGGGTCGGCGGGTCGGCGGGTCGGCGCGAAGTCTCGTGTCCGCGACGCGCCCCGAGCCAGGGTGCATGCATATTTGCCAACATCCTTGCATGCTGGCGGTGCCGGGCTGACCGACGTCGACCCCTGGTGATCACCCGAACCACGCCGTCGCTCCCCCAGCCCCGGCCGCCGCTCCCCTGATGCGGCCGCAGGGGACAACCCGTTCAAGACCCTCGCCCTGCGACCCGTTTCTTGCGTTCGGCCGAACGCAACACTCGCCATCCGGGACGGGCACAAAACGGCGCGCCCGAGCGTTCTCCTTATCATCACCGCTCCCACCATCCGGTGAGATTCCGGTGGCGACCCGACCCCAGGAGGAGTCATGGCCACCGACTACGACACACCCCGCCGGACCCGGCCGGACGAGCCCGATGAAGAATCGCTCGACGAACTGAACCTGCGCCGCGGCAACACCCGCTCCGCGGTCGACGACGTCGACGAACCCGACACTGCCGAGTCGTTCGAACTGCCCGGCGCCGACCTGTCAGGAGAGGAACTGAGCGTCCGGGTCATACCGAAGAAGGCCGACGAATTCACCTGCACCAGCTGCTTCCTCGTCCAACACCGCAGCCGCCTCGCCGACAGCGAGCAGATGATCTGCCGCGACTGCGCCGGCTGACCCACCGGATGCGGCGAGTCCCAGCCGACACGGATTGATCGTGCTGAACACCTGGACATCCGCTCGGGCAGTGCTCCGACGCCGCGCGGCAAGAGGGACCCTGAGCGGTCCGCGGTCGGCGGCCGCTGCGCCCACGATGGATCCCCGAGATCCAGCGGCATCGGGACACGCTGATGCCTGGGCTTCGGCGATCATCCCAACCGCACCGCGGGACCGAATTCTTGTCCGCCGTCGGGGAATCTCAGAGAGTGTTTTGAAAGTGTTCGATTCGGGCGCGGCGGACCGGCCGGTGGCGGCACGATTGGGGCCGTGGTTGCTCGCAGGAAACGTCGCAAGCCGACGCCGTATCCGTCCGATCTGACCGACGCCCAATGGGAATGGATCGCACCGATGGTGCCCGCGGCGCTGCCGGGCGGTCGCCCGGCGATCCACGATCGACGGCGGATCGTGGAGGCGATCCTCTACGTCAACCGCACCGGTTGCTCATGGCGGCAGCTCCCGCATGACTTCCCGCCCTGGCAGACCGTTTTCGGGTACTTCCAGCGTTGGAACGAGTCCGGGGTGACCGACCGCATCCACGACGCGCTGCGGGCGAAGCTCCGTGACCGTAGCGGCCGGGATCCGATGGCGTCGGCGGGGATGGTCGACGCGCAGGCGGTCAAGGGCGCCGACACAGTCGGAACGGACACCCGCGGATGGGACGGCGGGAAACGGGTCAACGGCAGGAAGCGACACGTGGTCACGGACTCGCTGGGCCTGTTGGTGGCCGTGCTGGTGACCGCGGCGAACGTGCAGACCGCGACGGCGGGCGCCTGGCGTTGTCCCGGGCGAAGACAGAAATGCCGTCGATGGTGTTGGTGTGGGCAGACGGCGGCTACGCCGGACGCCTCGTCGCGTGGGTCGCGGAGCATTGCCGGATGACGCTGGCGATCGTGCGGAAACCCAAGGGGCAGCAAGGATTCAGTGTTCTGCCACACCGCTGGCTAATCGAACGGACCTGGCGTGCGTTGCCGTCGACTTGACCACGACTACGAACGCCTCCCGGCACACTCGGAGGCGATGATCAAATGGGCAATGATCGGATTGATGACCCGACGACTCGCCCTCGCACGCGGACGACGCCCCTGGCAGTCGACCCGCGCGACGTGACACTTTCAGAACACCTTCTTACCCCGCCATCACAGTGCATAACTCCTCACACGCAATCCACGACCCCCACCCCTGCAGGACCGCTCGCTGTTGCCCCGAGTTGCGCTCCCCAGCCGAGAGAGAGCTCCACATGACTGGCGTCATTACCAAAGTCGCTGAAAGGTTGCGTCGCCTCGTGACCGCGCGCGTCGCACGCGCTCACGACAGCGCCACCAACATCGAGGCAGAATGCGACCCAGTCGAGCACCTCAAGAGAAGTTTCACGCCCTGATTCAGGCTCGGATCGAGTCGCCCGAGACCGTCCCGGGATTACGTCTGGTTTGGCCGCTTCTGACGGATTGGTGCGCGCCCAGCACACCAGTCTCGGTGAAGTGACCGGTCGGCAGGTTCGTGACGGAATGCGCGAGGTCACCGGACCGGCGATTTAGTTGCTCGGCATGAGCAGGATCTGTCTCGCGCGTTCGGCGACGGGGAGGTCGACGAACTCGCCTCCCGGTAGTCGCACGGCGGCCCCGCCCGATCCTTCGAATGCGTCGAGTACCGTCCTTGCCCAGTCGAGTTCATTCTGCCGGGGGCTGAATGCGGCGTGAATCGCCGGCAGCTGAGCGGGGTGGACCGCGGACTTGCCGAAGAATCCGAGGTCGCGGCTGTGGGCGGCTTGGCGAGCGAGTCCGTCGAGGTCGTCGATGTGTGGGTAGACGCAGTCGATTGGTGGGGCGATGCCGGCGGCGCGGGCGGCCACGACGAGGTGTGAACGCACGTACTGCAGCGGAACATCCCCGGTCCCGAGGTCTTTGCGTAGGTCGATGCCACCGAGCGCGAGATGAGTGACCGCGGGGTGGCCGGCGATCGCGAAGGCGTTGGCAACTCCCTTCGCGCTCTCGATGGCGCAGATCAGGGGTTTGCCGGGTGCCCGCTCGCTCACCCAGTGAACGTCGTCGATCGTCTCGACTTTGGGAATGCGGATGCCGTGTGCCGCCGCGGCAACAGCTTCCAGGTCGGCCGCGGCGAGGTCGGTGCCGGCAGCGTTGATGCGGACCCAGGCGGTGTGGTCGGTGAGAGCGCCGGCGACCTGGGTTCGGGCTACGGCCTTCTCGGTGGGGGGTACGGCGTCTTCGAGGTCGAGGATGACGGCGTCGGCGCCGGCGTCGAAGACCTTTCCGAGGAGTTTTCGGTTGTGGCCGGGGGCGAACAGGTAGCTGCGATCCATCAGATGACTCCCTTGTCGGTCAGCGCGGCCAACTGCTCGGCCTCGATGCCGAGGGACGCTAGATAGAACTGCTGGTTGTCCTGCCCGAGGCGGCGGCCGGGAAACTTGATCGCGCCCGGCGTTCCGAGCATGCGAAGCATGAGGTTCTGCATCTTGATCGGGCCGAGGTCTTCGTCGTCGACGGTGGTGATGGATTCGCGGGCGATGACGTGGGGGTCGTTCATCAGGTCGGCGACGTCGTAGATCGGGGCGAGGGCGGCGCCGACGCGTTCGAACTCGGTCACGACTTCGTCGAGGGGGCGGTCGGCGATCCATTTCTCGACCGCCTCGTCGAGGAGGTCGCCGTTGCGGCTGCGCTCGCCTGCGGAGGCGAACCAGGGTTCTTCCACGAGGTCGGGGCGGCCGACCAGGCGCATGACCCTTTCGGCGACCGAGGTGGCGCTGGCGGAGATGGCGACCCACCGCCGGTCCCGGGTGAGGTAGGTGTTGCGGGGGGCGTTGTTCGGGGAGCGGTTGCCGTTGCGACTGGCGATGGTGCCCAGTTGGTCGTAGGCGGTGGGTCCGGGGCCGAGAATCCCGAGGAGGGGTTCGAGGAGTGAGAGATCGATGACCTGCCCCGTCCTCTCGCGGCTTCGCTCATTTCGAGCCAGCAATGCGGTCACCACACCGAACGCGCCGGCGAGGCCGGCGACGCCGTCGGCCAGGCCGAAGGGAGGAAGGGTCGGGGGACCGTCCTCCGCCCCGGTCTGGTGGGCGAATCCGCTCATCGCCTCGGCGAGGGTGCCGAACGCGCGACGTTCGGCGTAGGGGCCGGATTGCCCGAAACCGGTGACCCGCAACATGATCAGTCCCGGGTTTATCGCATGCAGGCGTTCCGGTCCCAGGTCCCATTTCTCGAGCACACCGGGTCGGAAGTTCTCCACCAGCACGTCGGCGTCGGCGACGAGGTCGCGGAGGATCTGCTGTCCCTCGCTGGTGCCGATGTTCAAGGTGATGCAGGTCTTGTTGCGGGAGATGACTTTCCACCACAGCCCGTGGTCGTTTTTTCGTGCGCCGTGGGTGCGGGCGGGATCACCGGTGGGGTGTTCGATCTTGATGACGTCCGCACCGTAGTCGCCGAGAAGCATGGCGGTGATCGGTGCGGCGTAGACGGTGCTGATGTCGAGGACCCGGACGCCGTGCAGGGGTCCGCCCGATCGTGCCGGTAAGCCGTCGGGGGC
>RRBB01000405.1:0-5372 GCA_006543605.1 Rhodococcus sp. WS4 | reverse complement strand
GGCGTGCTGCGCGCTGTCCACCATCTGTCGGATGTGAGCTGGTAGTAGGCGACGCCGAGTTCGGGGCCGCTGCGGCTTCTCGGCAATCGTTCGGATCCGAACGAGGTCCGAACGATCCGTGAGAATCCGAACTTTCCAACGAGAACCCACACGTGATGTCCTGTGTCAGCGAATCGTCCTTGATGTGTGCGCCCTGTTCTCTCGGGTCTCCTCGTGTGTGGTGGATTGTTGCGTCCGGCTTGGTTTGGTGCTGGTGCACCACACGATCGCTCGGGATGATGTGCACGTTGCCGACACGCGGCTGCGTTGCCGGGAATGAGGGGACGCGGCGGAGTAGCCTCCGGCGTGGAGGGATGCCGATGCGAGCCTTTCGTATCACGTTACCGTCGGCCGAGCGGTATTGGACCGTGGTCGATGACGAGTACCGGATTGTCGGCGATGTCGACGAGTACTTGCGGCATCTTCGATTCGGGCAAGACGCTGCAGAGAGCACCACCAAGGCCTACGCGGAGTCGCTGACACTGTATCTGCGCTGGTGCGAGCACGCACAGCGAGATTGGCGGACCGCGGCCGAACGGCTTGGTGCGTTCGCCACCTGGCTCAGGCACACCCCGATCGATCCGGAGGCTCCGTTGATCGGTCCGGGGCTGCCCGAGGTGCGCGGCCCGGGCCGGATCAATCGGATCTTGGCGGCGGTTCGCGGATTTCTTCGGCACAGTGTCGCCGTCGGCACCGCGCCGCCGGAAGTGCTGGCGATGCTCTTCGAGGTCAGCGACAACCGTCACTTGCCGGTGGAGGCCCGCGGCGAGGACGGCGCACTGCACTACGTGGCCCGTCCACGTCATCGCTTGTCGGAACCGGAGACTGGGGTGGACCGCGCCACCGACGAGGAGGCTCTCGCGTTGCTCGGGGCCTGCCGGTCGGCTCGTGACCGGTTCATCGTGGTCGCGATGGCGCGGGCCGGGTTGCGGCGTGGTGAATTGTGCGGGCTTCGGCGTGAGGACATCCACTTCGTGGCCGACTCGTCGGGCCTGGGTTGCACGATGTCCGGTTCACATCTGCACGTGCGCCGCCGGGTGAATATCAACGGCGCATGGGCGAAGTCCCGCCGCCCCCGGGCGGTTCCGGTCGACGATCTGCTGGTGCTCGCGTACGACACCTACGTCTTCGAACGCGACCGGTGCCGCCCGGCCCGAGAGTGTGACTTCGTCCTGGTCAATCTCTTCCACCCGCCGCTGGGGTCGCCGATGCGGCCCGGCGCGATCAACGAACTGTTGACGGGGTTGTCGCGGCGGGCGCACCTGTCCCGCCGGGTTCACCCGCACCAGTTGCGCCACGGATTTGCCTCCAACGTCCTGGACGCGGGAGGGTCGATCGACGAGGCCCAGCAATTGCTCGGCCACGCCCGCGCCGCCTCGACGCAGGTCTATGCGCATCCTTCCGCGCAACGGCTGCGCGATGCGGTCGAGCGCGTCGCCGCACTCAACCGCGACGGGGTGAGCCGGTGACTGCGGCGCTGTCCACCGTCGGTTCCCCTCGGCCGGCGCGGAAGGCCGAGGGGTTGTGGCCGCGGTTGGACCCCCTGTTCCTGACCGCCGCCGGGTGGGCTCCCGCAACGGAAACTCTGACCCCACCACCAGAGCATCCGCTGTTGGGATTCCGGCCGTGTCGGGTCCGGGGATGCCGAACCGAAGTGCTCTGGCCGGACGGCCTGTGCGCGACCTGCCACCAGGCATTCCTCCGCTCCGACAGGGGCATCGAGGCGTTCGCTGCTGCGGGTCCGGTGCGCAGACTGCACCGGGGCGAGGTCATCTGCGGAGTTCGCGGTTGTCCCCGCCCGTGTCGCAACAACCGCCTCAAAATCTGCACGACCCACGAGAATCACCGGAGGAGACTGAACCTGCCGCTGGACGAATTCTTGGAAGATACTGCACCGAAACCCCTCCCAGGATTCGGCCCGTGTCGGGTGACGGTCTGCGACCGGCAGGCACACTGCCGACGCGGGCTCTGCCGGCCACACGATGTTCGGTGGTGGGACCAGGACCGCAAGGGGCTGACCACCGATTTCGAGGTGTGGTGCCGAACAGCGGCCCCGGTCGTGAGCGGCCATGAGGTCATCTTGCGGGGTCTGACCCCGCTGGTGCAGGCAGAGATCCTGTTCGGCCTGCAGCAGCGCTGCGGACGGGATGTGATCACCCACCTCTATCAGCTTCGCGTTTTCGCCCGCAGTCTCCGTAGCCACGGCGTCGCAACGATCGTCGACGTCGATGCCTCGACGCTGCCGCGGCATATCCGGCCGCTCGTGCAGGAGTTGCAGGCAGCGGTGTCGGAGTCGACCACCGGTCCGGATAGTGAGCAGCACAAGGACATTTGGAACATGCGCGTCTTCGGGCACGGCCGAAAGCGGCTGGATTTCACCGTTGTCGCCCAACCGTGGCTCCGCAGCGCCGCCAAGCACTGGGTCCTCGAGGAACTGCCGCTGCGGCGTGGGCCGAATGTTGTCGCCGTCCTGCGTGACCATGTCAACAGTGTCGCCGCGTTGGGTAACAGCCTGCGGTTGCATCGGCCCGATGACGGCATGGACCCTGCCGCGTTGGGCCGCGCCGACATCGTCGCCTTCCTCAACCGGCTCCGACACCAGGAATCCGCCGGCGACCTCTCCGCCCACCAACGCCGCAAGACCGCCCAGCATGCCGCGCTGGTGCTGCGTGAATGCCGGGCCCTGGGCCTCGCCCGGCCGGGCCGGCCCCTGGCCGGTCTCAGCCAAGAGTTCACCTTCCGCCGCCACGACCTTCCCCCGGTGCCCAAGGACGACGCACCGGGCCGGGCCCTGCCCGATCCGGTCCTCGCTGCGCTTATCGCCGCGCTCGACCGCCTCGAGGCCGCCGGCGGACGCGATATCCGCGTCGCTGTCCAACTGCTCATCGACACCGGTCGCCGACCAGCCGAGATCTGCAACTTGCCGTGGGACTGCCTCGACCAAGACCGGGACGGCAAATACGCGCAAGAACAACCGCGTCGGCCGACGCCTGCCGATCGGCGACGCCACCGCAGAACTGCTCATCGAACACAAACAGCGTGTGCGCGATCGCTTCCCGGACACACCCCTCGCCGAACTGGCGCTGCTGCCCAGAGCGACCCGCAACCGCGCCGGCACCCAGCCGATCCACGACGACACCCTCGCCTCCGCGCACCGCCGCTGGGTCGACGATCTCGAGGCGCTGCACCGCCCGGACGGCTCGGAGTTCGATAAGTCCGCGGTGTTCCTCTACGCCTACCGACACAGCTTCGCCCAACGGCATGCGGATGCCGGAACACCCGTCGACGTCCTGCGGGAGCTTATGGGGCATCGCTCAATCGCAATGACTCAGGGCTACTACTCGGTCACCGCCACACGAACCCGGAAGGCCGTCGACGCCCTGGCCGCCGTCCAGTTCAACGGCCGCGGCGAACACGTGTGGAGCCAGGCTCGCCTGCTACTGGAAAGCGAACACCAACGGCTCGCCGTCGGCCAGGTCGCGGTCCCGTTCGGCATCTGCACCGAACCGTCCAACGTGCAGGCCGGAGGCGGCTCTTGTCCGTTCCGGTTCCGGTGCCTGGGCTGCGGTCACTTCCGCTCCGACCCCTCCTACCTGCCCGAGCTGCAGGATTACCTCGACACCCTGCTCCGTGACCGCGAAAGGGTCCGTGCCGCTACCGAACTCGATGACTGGGCCCGCGACGAGGCGGTGCCGTCGGAAGCCGAAATCACGAGGCTGAGACAGTTGATCCGCCGCGTCCAACACGACCTTGATGCACTCACCGAGGACGAGCGTGGACAGATCGAAGAAGCCGTTCGGGTGGTGCGTCGCACCCGACAGACCGTGCACCTCGGACTACCCACCACCGGGCCGCAAACGCTCGAAACGCACCGATGACCTCGAACTCCACCGAACATCTGATCGCGGCCCGCCGCGGCGACAGCACCCGTCGACGGCAAAGAGTCCTCGACGCGCTTACCCGGCTCCGCGCCGACGGGCCGAGATCACAATCTCTTCCGTCGCACGCACCGCGGGAGTCGACCGCTCGTTCCTCTATCGCCACCACGATCTCCGAGCCCAGATCCTGACAGTCGCCGCCGAACCTGAGCCGCCACCGTCGAGCACCCGCACCAGCTATCGGTCACTTCTGGCCGATGTAGCCAACCTGCGGGCACAAAACGAACGACTACGGCAGCAGAACACGAAACTCGCCGACAGACTCTCCGAGGTTCTCGGCGAACAGGTCCTCCACGACGCCGGTCTCACCGGACACGACGAAATCGGCACCCTCCGAGAGCGGACCGCCGAACTCGAACAGCAGCTCCTCGACAGGCAACACGAGCTCCAGGACCGCGACGACGAACTCGCAGCCGCCCGCGCCACCAACCGAGACCTGATGGCAACCCTCAACAGCCGACCACAACCACCACGTGCCCAACACCTGTAGTGCACACCATCAGGCTTTTGACCAGCGAAAATAGCAATTGTTAACAAAAATTCCCGAGAGAACCCTTGACCTGCGGTAAGGAATTTTGAGTGGCGAACCGAGTGCTGGTCAAGGTTGTCGGGGTGCTCTGGGATGGGGTGACTTCGCCAGTGGATCTTGCTCGTTTGCTCGGGCGTTGAGGATCCCGGGAACGAGGGCGATGGCGTCGGGGTATTTCGCTGCGCGTGTGTAGGCGTCGTGGTCGGTGCCGATGCCGCGGTGCTGGTTGATGGTCTGGAGGGTAAGCAGTCGATGCTTCCAGTGGCGTGGGATGGCGGCCTGTGTGGCCGGCCAGGGCGGGATGGCCGTGACGGCGATTTCGTGAGCGAGAGCGAGCTGCTGGGGTGTGTATCGGCGCAGGAGCCGGTTGGCGCGATGCTGGGCTGTGATGATTTCGGGGCAGACGGTGACGTCGAGGTTGGGATGACGAGCATCGCTGAGCCAGATGCCATGGTGCGTGCAGACTTTCAGGTGAACAGGCAGGTGGACGGGGATGGGTTCCCTGACGCCGCGGCGGGCTGTGCAGGAGCGGCAGGCGGTGGTTGCGCGGACCGGTCCGCGGGTGTGGGTGGCGCCGAAGGCTGGTAGTGCCCCGGCAAGGCGTTCCGGGGTTGTTCTGGCGAGACGAGCGAGTGCGGATAGCGCGTCGGTGGTCGCGGGGACGAGCATGTGGTGCTGGGAGAGTTCGTCGGGGTTGTTGATCTTCGTGGAGAACCAGGACGGCAGTGTGGCTAGTACCTCGGCGAGGGTGAGGTGGTTGGCTCGGGCGAGCCGAGGTAGGTAGGAGCTCAGCGTTTCCCCTGTGATCGGTGCGACCGGCCGTGGCAGCACGACCGTGTGCTCGCTTGGACGGCCGAGTGGGCGCG
>RRBB01000404.1:0-5378 GCA_006543605.1 Rhodococcus sp. WS4 | reverse complement strand
ACCGCCGTTGCGCCCGCGCTTACGAGAACCGACCCGACCACCACGAGGCCGTCATTCACATCGCCATGATCGGCCTCATGACCCGACGCCTCGCACGGACATGACCCAGTTTCCGAATGCTCTCTGAGTTCGCCGCGTCCCCGGACCTGCACAGCGAGTTCGTCAGCGCCGTCATCGAGGCCATGGAATCCTCGGCGGACCTCTCGGCGCAGATCCTCAACAACCCCGCGCTCGCCCAGAAACTCCTCGGCGAACTGTTACCTGTGGTGTACCGCAGCCACAACACCAACAGTGCCGATTAACCGGTTCTGAACGGAGACGGGCGGACCGGCACCACGACCACGGGCCTGGCATTCCAAAACCACTGGCCGGCCTTACGCTGCACGGTCCGCAGAAGTGGGGCCGATCTTCGGCGAACCACCACGAAAACCGTTTGACTGAACCCGTATCCGGTGACGCTCATGAAGAGCGGATTCGTGCGGGGTCGACGTTCCGCCTGACAGGAAAGGGACACCGAAGGATGAAGGCTGACGCGCTTACGCCTCGGGAGCTGTTCGAGGGCACGGTCCAGTACGAAATCCCATCAATCCTCGCGCGCTCTGGCCCGGCTGCTGATCGACCGCGGCCTCGGGACCCCGGTCCTGCCGACCGACGGCCTCACCGCGCGGGACGTGACCGTGGTGGTGCCGGTGAAGGACCGGCCGCTGTCCCTGGGCCGGCTCCTCGCGAGCCTTCCCGCGGGGCAGCGGGTGGTCGTGGTCGATGACGGCTCGGCCGACCAGGCCGCGACCGAGGCCATTGCCCGGCGTACCGGAGCCGGCGTGGTGCGCCATCCGTCCGCCCGTGGCCAAGCGTCGGCCCGCAACACCTGCCTGCGCGAAGTGACCACGCCGCTGGTGGCTTTCGTCGACTCCGACGTGGTGCCTGACGACGGCTGGCTGGACACCCTTTGCACGCACTTCGCCGACCCTGCGGTCGGGCTGGTGGCGCCACGCGTCATCGCGCTCCGCGACGTGGGCGGGGGCCCGTCACCCGCTACGAGGCGGCCCGTTCCTCGCTAGACCTTGGACCCACCCCGGCGCTGGTGACGCCGCGCAGCCGGGTCTCCCACGTGCCCTCGACCTGCTTGGTCGGCCGCGTTGACGCGGACCGGCATCCCGGCGCCGTCGCACCGCTGGTCGTGAGCCCGTGGACCGCGGCGGTGGTCGTCGCGCTCGTCGGTCAGGGCCGCTGGTCGCTGCCGGTCGCCGGTGCGGTCACCGCGGCGGCGACGGTCCGGCTTTCCCGGCGGTTGGTCCGCAGCGCGCGTCCGCTCGTGACAGCAGCACGGTTGGCGCCGTACGGCGTCGTGTCGGCGCTGTGGCAGGGCTCATCCGCGATGAACCGGCACTGGTGGCCTCTGACGTTGGCCGCGGCGGCGGTGTCGCCGCGAGCCCGTCAGCTGGCGGCGGCCTCGGTGGTGCTGGGGGGGTTGGTCGACTGGCGTCGTGCCCGACCGGCCCTCGACCCCGTGCGCTACATCCTGCTGCACCGGGCGGACGACCTGGCATACGGCGCGGGCCTGTGGTGCGGCGCCCTTCGGCACCGCACCACCAAGCTCCTACGCCCGGTCCTCAGCTGACCACAGGCCGTCCGAGGGGGAGGGCCCTGCCGCCGGTGGCCTGACTCATCGCGTCGACGAACAGGTACGCCCCGACGGCCACGAACGCGAACACGGTGAAGCCGCCGGCCTTGGTCACAGCCGTGCTGCCCTGAGCGGTGCCGAGCAGCACGAGCAGCAGGGCGAGGTCGATCAGGCCGAACAGCAGCGTGAAGGCACCGGGCAACCGCAGTGTCGAGACGGTGAGCAGGACGACGAGCGCCAGCCACGAGCCGAGGAACAGTTCCTGGACGCGGACGGCGTCCTCGGCCGCGATGCCGAACCAGCCGTGCGTCAGGCCGAGGACCAGGGCCGCGTAGCTGCCCCAGAACCCGGTGAAAATCCCGAAGATCGCGGCCACGGCGTCCTGGCCGAGCCGGGCCGCCCACACCGCGGCCAGCCCTTGGCCGAACGCGGTTGCGGTCATTATGATCGGGATCGAGGCGCCACCTGCAGCGGCGGGGACGAAGCCTACGAGCACGAGCCCGAGGGCCACGGAGCCCACCAGGAAGGTCGGCACCCCGACGACCGCAGGGTTGCCACCCCCGGCGGGAGGGCTCGGTGATTCATCGACGGACGGTGCCGCGTTCGCTGGTCGCTCTGTGGTCTGGGTCATGGGATCTCCTTGGGAGTGCGCCGGATGCGCGGGTCGAGTGCCGCCACGGTCGCGTCCCCGACCAGGTCGACGGGCAGGTGGCACTCAGTGCTTCGCAGTCTCCTCCGGTCGTCGCCGCACCACACCGCCCGATCGGAGAGGTCGAACCTCTCCGATCGGGCGGTGTGGTGCGGCGACGATTCGTGAGTGCTGTTCGGGTGGCTCACGCCCGCCGGTCTCGCGAGTAGCCGAGGTACGACGCCGCGAGCAGGATGACCCAGGGGTGATCGGAGTTTCGTCGCGCGCTTACTGGCCGTCGGAGACCATGTCGAACAGCGGCTCGTCGTCTTCTCCCAGGTTCATGATCCGGGCGACCAGTACCTGGGACGCCACGACCGCGTGACGATTCGCAGCAGCCGTAAGCGATCCACCATCCATCTCTTCCGAGAGCCGTTGCCATCAAAAGAGGTCTATGCCACTGCCTTCAACTCGAACCGCAACCAGGACAGCGCGTCGTCGCCTAGTCCGGTCAACACCCCCAGTTGCGCAACTGTCTTTGGGGCTGCTCGTCGGTGTCCTTCGGCACGCGGGCGATCACGACCGGGGAGGTCTTCGTGGGTGCCACGTTGTAGTCCGGCGCCATCTCCGGGTCGGCCTGTTCCGGGTCGATCTCGAAGGTCTCGAGCAGTGTTTTCCGGCTCGTCGTCGATGCGTAGCGACCGCACATACCGATCGACCTCACCGCCGAGAGCCGGGCCCTGCGCAAGAACATCGAAACGCTGATCGTGCACACCGCACCGGCGCTGCTCGCCCGGTGCGGTGTCGGCGTCGAAACCGCCGCCCAACTGTTGATCACCGTCGGCGACAACCCCGAACGCATCACCTCCGAGAGCGCCTTCGCGAACCTCTGCGGGGTCGCCCCGATTCCGGCATCGTCGGGACGGACGACCCGGTACCGGCTCAACAGGGGCGGTGACCGGCAAGCCAACCGGGCACTACACATGATCGTGCTCGCCCGCCTCAAATACGACGAACGCACCCGCGCCTACCGGGACAAACGACTCGCCCAAGGCAAAACAAAACGCGAAATCATCCGCTGCCTCAAACGAGCCGTCGCCCGAGAAATGTTCCCACTGCTCAACCCACGAACTTCGGGTTGACGCTCATAGGAGCATCACGTCAGGTGATGCGGTCGGGGTGGGTGTAGATGTTCATGGTGGTGCCGCGGAGGAATCCGATGAGGGTGAGTCCGGTGTCGTGGGCGAGGTCGATCGCCAGTGAGGAGGGTGCGGAGACGGCGGCGAGGACGGGGATGCCGGCCATCACCGCTTTCTGGGCGAGTTCGAACGACGCCCGGCCGGACACGAGCAGTACCGTGCCCCGCAGCGGGACCCGGTTCTGTTCGGTGGCCCACCCGATCAGCTTGTCGACGGCGTTGTGCCGTCCGACGTCCTCCTTGATCGCGAGCAGTTCCCCGGTGCGGGTGAACAACCCGGCCGCGTGCAACCCGCCGGTGGTCTCGAACACCTTCTGCGCGGCCCGCAACCGGTCGGGCAGCTCCGCGATCGTCGCGGCCGGCACCCGCACCGTGTCGGTGGCCGGGGAATGCTTCGTGCGTTGCCGGATCGCGTCGAGGGACGCCTTCCCGCACACCCCGCAGGAGGAGGTGGTGTAAAAGTTGCGTTCGATTCCGGTGTCGGGCAGGAACACCCCCGGCGCGAGGTCGACGTCGAGGACGTTGTAGGTGTTGACACCGTGCTCGTCGACGCTGTTGCAGTAGCGGATCGACGCGATGTCCGCGCGGTCGGCGATGATGCCCTCGGTCAGCAGGAACCCCTGCGCCAGTTCGACATCGGAACCGGGGGTGCGCATGGTGACCGCCAGCGGTGTCCCGTTCACCCGGATCTCGAGCGGCTCCTCCACCACCACCGTGTCCGGTCGGGTGGACTGCCGGGTGTCGGTGATCCGGGTGACCGGGGTCCGGGTGGTCACACGCCCCATCAGGGCCGCCGTTCGAGGCGGATGGTGATCGCCTTCGACACCGGGGTGTTCGACTTGGCCGCCACGTGATCGAGCGGGATCAGCGGATTCGTCTCCGGGTAGTAGGCGGCCACGTTCCCCACCGGCGTCGGGTACGGCACCAGCCGGAAATCGTCCGCGCGGCGCTCCTGCACGGTCCCGTCCGGGGTGGTCCATTCGGAGATCAGGTCCACCCGATCCCCCGCCGTGTATCCGAACGATTCGAGGTCCTGCGCGCTGATGAACAGCACCCGCCGCCCCCCCTTGACGCCGCGGTAGCGGTCGTCGAGACCGTAGATGGTGGTGTTGTACTGATCGTGCGAGCGCATCGTCTGCAGGATCAGCTTTCCCTCGGGGACGGGCAGCCAGGACAGTGCGTTGACCGTGAAGTTCGCTTTCCCCGTGCCGGTGACGAACCGGCGCTCGTCCCGCGGTGGGTGTGGCAGTCCGAATCCGTCCGGCCGGCGGACCCTGGTGTTGAAGTCCTCGAACCCGGGAATGACCCGGGCGATACTGTCGCGGATCCGGTCGTAGTCGGCGGTGAACTCCTGCCACGGCACCGAATGGTCCGGCCCGAACAGGGCCTGCGCGATCCCGCAGACGATCGCGACCTCGCTGCGCAACTGGTCGCTCGCCGGGGTGAGGCTGCCGCGGGACAGGTGCACCATCGACATCGAGTCCTCGACCGTGACCTGCTGCTTCTTCCCGGACTGCACGTCCTTGTCGGTGCGGCCCAATGAAGGCAGGATCAGCGCGGTCTGCCCGGTGACGAGGTGGGAGCGGTTGAGTTTCGTCGACACCTGCACCGTCAGCGCGCACCCGCGCAGCGCGGCCTCGGTGGTGTCGGTGTCCGGGGTGGCGGAGACGAAGTTGCCGCCCATCCCGACGAACACCGACGCCTTCCCGTCCCGCATCGCCCTGATCGAGTCGACCGCGTCGAGGCCGTGCTCGCGCGGGGACCGGATGCCGAACTCGGTGTCCAACGCGGTCAGGAACGGTTCGGGCATCTTCTCCCAGATCCCCATCGTCCGGTCGCCCTGCACGTTGGAGTGCCCGCGCACCGGGCACACCCCGGCCCCGGGTTTGCCGATCATCCCCTGCAGCAGCAGCAGGTTCACCGCGTCC
>RRBB01000403.1:0-5390 GCA_006543605.1 Rhodococcus sp. WS4 | reverse complement strand
AGTCCCCGCAATCAGCTACGGACCCGGTGACCTGCGCGTTTCGCACGCCGACGACGAGTATTGCCTGATCGACGAAGTGCACACCGCTGCCAAGACTTACGCCGCCCTCGCCCTCGACTGGTGCTCGCCGAGCACCGTCTGAACCGGGAGTAATCCACGATGTACCTGACCCAATCACTGCACCGGGAGCTGCAACAGAACCCGTCCAAGGTGGCAACGATATTCGGCGACCGCGTGCGCACTGTCGCCGAATCGGTAGACCGCATCGCGCGACTCGGCGGAGCGCTGCGCGCACTGGGCGTGCAGCCGGGTGACCGCGTCGCATATCTCGGCCTGAATTCGGATCGCTATTACGAGTACCTGTTCGCGGTGCCGTGGATCGGCGCGGTGGTGAACCCAGTCAACATCCGGTGGAGCCCTGCCGAGATCGGCTACTCGCTGCTCGATTCCGGCACCCGCGTGTTGCTGGTCGACGACGCGTTCGCGAAACTTCTGCCGGCGCTGCAGGATCAGTTCGACGGCCTGCACACGGTGATCTTCACCGGTGAGGGTGAGACCCCGCCGGGCACCCTGCGGTACGAAAACCTGGTCGCGGCACACGAACCGGTCGAGGACACCCACACCGGTGGCGACGCGCTGTTCGGCATCTTCTACACCGGCGGCACCACCGGACATCCGAAGGGTGTCATGATCAGCCACAACAACCTGGTCACCTCGGGTTTAGGGTCGTTGGCCACCGGATATGTCGTTTCTCCCGGCGGCCGGGTCTTGCATGCTGCGCCCATGTTCCACATGGCCGACATCGCGATCTGGACGATGGGCAACCTCGCCTGCTCCACCCACGTGATAATCCCAGCGTTCAGCACCACCGCCACACTGCACGCGATCGCCGATCACCGCGTGACCGACATGCTGTTGGTGCCGACCATGATCCAGATGCTCGTCGACGACCCGGCAGCCCGCGATTTCGACCTGACCAGCGTCGAACACTTCCTCTACGGCGCATCGCCGATTTCGGAGTCCTTGCTCGAACACGGCCGAAAGATCTTCCCGACGGCTGGATTCACCCAGGTGTACGGCATGACCGAACTGTCGCCGGTCACCACCCTGCTGTCCCCGGCCGACCACGACAACCCGGCGCTGAGGCGGTCAGCCGGACGTGCCGTCCCACACGCCGAGGTCCGTATCATCGACGAAAACGACAACGAGGTGCCCCGCGGCACCGTCGGCGAGATCGTCGCGCGCGGCGACCACGTGATGCTCGGCTACTGGAACAAGCCGGAGGCAACCGCGGAAGCGGTGCGCGGCGGCTGGATGCACACCGGCGACGGCGGATACATGAACGACGACGGCTACGTGTTCATCGTCGACCGGATCAAGGACATGATCGTCACCGGCGGCGAGAACGTCTACTCCGCCGAAGTCGAGAACGCGCTGGCCAAACACCCGGCGGTATCCGCGTGTGCGGTGATCGGCGTGCCCGACGAACGGTGGGGTGAACGCGTGCACGCTGTGATGGTGATCAAACCTGGCCAGCACGCCTCCGAAGACGACCTGCGGGAGCACTGCCGGACGCTGATCGCCGGCTATAAGGTGCCCCGCAGTGTTGAGTTCGTCGATGCGCTGCCGATGTCCGGCGCCGGAAAGATTCTCAAAAGAGAACTGCGGCAACCGCACTGGGAAGGTAGGGTGGCTGCAGTGTCCTGAGCCCGGCGTGCGTCGATTCAGCGAGCCGGGTCGAGAACGACCCTGAGGTCGTCGTCCGTGCGAGCGGCGCTCCGCCGCAAGACAAGCAGGTCGCACGCGCAACCTCGACGAGTTCATTGCCCACTACAAACGCGGAGCGATGGCCGGGCTTCGTCCGGATCGCATTCAGCTACTCGAGGCGTTCCAGCCCTTTGCCGATGATCTGGCCGTCCCGGAAGCGAACTGACTCTTGACGACCTGCGTGAATTCGCACGCCAACGACCCGCCGGCAACAAGCTACCCATTCGCCTCGAGATCGCGCTGCAACTGCCGCGAACTCAATCAGGAAAAGTACTCAAATACCAACTGCGCGAGACCTATAGGGGGATGGCATGGCGATCACACAAGAACTACTCGCTGACCTCCGAGCGGAAACCGCCGAACTCGAATCGATGATCGGGGGCATCGACAATGCGGCATGGTCGACGCTGACACCAGCCGCTGGGTGGACGGTTCAGGATCAACTCAACCACCTCGCCTACTTCGACGACGCAACCACCCTCGCAATACGGGACCCCGCCGAGTTCTCACAACTCGCTGACAACCTGATCCACAGTGCGCAGGATTTCGCGGGCGAAATCGCTGAGCAGCAGAGCAACTTGTCCGTCGAGACGACGGGCAACTGGCTCCGCCGCGCGCGACACGACCTCCTCGTCGCGTTCCACGCCACTGAAAACACTCGACGAGTACCGTGGTTCGGCGTCTCCATGAGCCTCGCATCGTCCATGACGGCAAGGCTCATGGAAACCTGGGCACATGGGCAGGACATCGCCGACGCGCTGGCAATCGAACGACAGCCAACCACAAGAATTCGACACATTTGCCATCTCGGCGTGCAGACGAGAGCTTTCAGCTATGCGCTGCGCGGCATGGAGGCGCCTACCGAGCCGGTCGAGATTGTGTTGACCGCACCCGACGGAAGCGAATGGCACTGGGGAGAACGGGGCGGCCCAAATAGTGTGTCCGGTTCGGCGTGGGACTTCAGTCTTGTTGTCACCCAGCGTCGCAATATCGCGGACACAGGCTTGATTGTCACCGGCCGTGTTGCAGGTGAGTGGATGTCCATTGCGCAGGCATTCGCCGGCGCTCCGGGGGCGGGGCGAGCGCCGATGGAGGAGCGTTGAAGACAGGCACCACGATTGGAGGTGCAGTATCGAACTAGTGCTCCGGCTATCGGAGACCTCCGTCGTCTACGACCCAATGGCGCGACGGCCGGACTCCACCGAGGGATACTGGCCGCGATCAGACGATCGGGGGTCGTGTCATCATCCCTGGTGAAAACCACATTCCATCGTGGTCGGTGCGGCGGTCAGGAAGGGGCGCACCTCGAGCCACTCGTGGATCGGTTTCCCATCCGCCCCCGTAGCTGCGGACAACTCGCCGGCCAGCTCGAGCGCGCCGAGGGCGGCGGCGAGGGCGGCGGCGAGGGACTGCACCGCGGTGAAGGCGGTGTTGACCGGGCCCATGAACAACAGCATGAACAGGATGAACGTGACCAGCTCGGCGACCGTCAGATGCCCGGTGGCCACCCGGTAACCACCGACGCCGAGGACGACGAGCAGCGAGGCGTGGCCGGTGGTCTGCCGAAGCGGCTCGATCGCGGCACCGGACCGAGCCGCGCGGATGCCGGCGTCGAACGCTGATCGGACCCGGTCGCCGAGCCGCGCCTGTACGCGGTCGGTGGCCCCGTTGACGCGGATGACGCTGATCGCCGACAGGGTCTGGTTCAGATAGCCCGTCAGGTCCCCGAGCCGGGACTGGGTCTCGAACGTCAACGCTCTCAGCCGCCGGGTGATATGAAATGACGCTGCGACCACGATCGCGACGACGAGGAGGGTGACCCCGGCCAGGACGGGGTCGAGCAGCATCATCGCGGTCAGCGCCCCGACCAGGTCGAGGATCCCACCGAGGGGTTCGACGACACCGTCGGTGAGCGCGGCACGCAGCAGGGTGGTGTCCGAGGCGACCCGGGAGACCAGGTCCCCGACGTGGCGGCTGCGGTACTCGCTCATCGGCAACCGCACCAGGTGCCCGATCAGCTCGGTGCGGGCGGTGAGCACCACACTCTCTGCGGTCCGTTGCAGCAGGTAGTACTGGATCGTGGTGAGGACCGCGCCGGCGGCGAGGAGCCCGACCAGCGCCCACACCAGGCCGCTGAGCGGGGCACCGTCGCCGACGGCGGTGATGATCCGGCCCACCAGCAGCGGTTGCACCAGGCTCAGTCCGGCTGCGGCGATGGAGAACACTGCTGCCGCCCCGAGCAGCTTGCGATGCTCACGCACATACGGCCACAACGCACGCACACCTCCCCGTCCGGCAGTGCCTGCGTTTGTTCCCTGCGGCTCCATCCGTCCCCCCCCAACCCCGAGAAGCAAGTTCCGCCATCATATTTGGCTCGGACCCGAATCTCTGGTTGATCCACCGATGACCGATCTCCCCAGAATGCGGGTAGCCGTGTCGGGATCTGACTGGCGATCCATCCGCTTCCGAGCTCTTGAGCTCCCTGTTCTGCGTGTCGCGCACGTGCCGGCCAGGGGTTTGGTTGCGATGATCACTTGATGTGTTGCACTCGGATATTGCCCGTTCTCGTCGCCGCATCCGTTGCTCTGACGGGGTGCGCAGAGGACTCGCCACCGGCGCCGGCCCCGGTGATCGTGTCCTTCGACGACGGGTGGGGTCAGATCTTCGTGGCCAACGTAGACGGCAGCGGCCTGCGGCAGATCACCCCGACCGTGGCTGACGACATGTCCGACGGCCGGTACGGAAACTACGCCGCCCTGTCACCGGACGGCGCGCAGTTGGCCTACACCCGCGGAGGCAGGTTCATCGACGTCGTGGATCTCGAATCGGGTGAGGTGAGGACTGTTCACGAGGGCGGCTCTCAGCCTGTCTTCTCGCCGGACGGGTCCACGATCGCGTTCACGAGCGGCGACAGAATCAGCCTTATGAACGCCGACGGTTCCGACGCGCACGTCGTCGCTCCGGAGGGATCCGGGGCGAGGTTCTCGCCGGACGGGTCACGGATTATCTTCAACGTCAACGGATACATTGTCGAGATGCCGGCGACGGGCGGAGAATCGAAGGTGCTTCTGCGGGACCAGTTCTGGAACTCGGACCCTGCGTACTCACCCGACGGTTCCACGCTGGTCTTCTCGAGCAACCGCGGCGGCAACAACGGCTCCGAGATCTACTCGATGCCCGCCGGCGGTGGAGAGATCATCCGGCTGACCGACACGTACGCGGTGCATCCGCAGTTCACCCCCGACGGCTCCCGCATCCTCTACACCAGAGCAACGACGCTGTCGGGTGAGCCGGTTGTCGACATATCCACCCCGAACCGTGCGGAGCTCGCCTCGATGAATCCCGACGGCTCCGACCAGAAGCGGTTCACGCCTCGTTCGATTACCGCCCAATATCCGAGCGTCGGAGGGGGCAGTGATATCAGTGAGTAATTGTGAAGGTGATCGCGCGGTTGTCGAGAAACGTTCCGACCGTCACCTCGGGTGTGCTGCTCCGGGTTCCGACGAATGAGTGCGTCACAGTGTCGCTGCTCGGGTAGCTCAGGACCTCGACCACTGCTGAGGCGTCGTCGGGTGTGAGGCGCATAGGTTGTCCAGGGCTCGCTCCGACGTGAGTCGAGTCAA
>RRBB01000402.1:0-5394 GCA_006543605.1 Rhodococcus sp. WS4 | reverse complement strand
ACTCTGCGCACTGCTCAACGACACCGGCACCGTCTACCCCGGCACCGACCTGACGCTGCGCTACAGCATCAAACCCCACCACTGACCCTGCACGTATTCCGACGCCATGTCCGGAGTCCTGAGGATGTGGGTCGCCGTGAAATGAGCGCGGCTCCGAGGATGTGGGTCGCCTCGAAATGAGCGCGGCTCGAGAATGTGCTCCGTGCCATATGTACGCGCGATTATGCCGACACCGGAAATTCGATGGTCCGGTGTCTGCATTTTCATCACCGCGCACGGGAGTGACGGGTCTCGGGACTTCCCGGGGCGCGCAGCATGTACTGGGCACCCCACGGAGACGCGGATGAACACCAGATACGGCGCCGTCACCAGCAGTTGACCAGCGCGGCTTACCCGCATCCACGCCCTCACCCCGTGGATCGGCAGGAGCCGCGGCGTGGGCATCGGATAGGGAGAATCGTGGAGATCTCCGCCTCGGCATGTCACCGCCGCCGATTCCGCTGCTCGGGAGCCTTCTCGTGAAACGAACGCGGTAGCCGGTGCGACATAACTATTCACTGAAAGATGTTGTGCAAGAATGAAACCGACCAGTCGTGACTGAATTATTCGAACCGTACGGGGTGCCGGAGGGCGCCGCACAATCCGGGTTCCCCGAAGAGGTGACCCGATCCGAGACGGGATCGTTCCCGGGCGCGGCGATGTCGGCGCAGCTGGTCGCCGCGGTGGAATGCGCGCCGGCCTCGGTGGCGCTGTGGGAGTTCGGTTCGGGCCGTCTCCGCTATCTGAACCCGGCCGCGACCGCCCTGGTGGGGTTCCCGGAGGGCTGCGAGGTGTCCGCCCGCAGGGCCGCCGACGTCTGCACCGACGCGGCGGTGGCGCAGGCACCGGAGGTCTCGGCCGCCCTGATCGGACGGGGTCGGTGGTGTGGGCGGACGGAGTTGCGGCACGTGCGCACCGGTGCGCCGATCCCGGCGGTCCTGTCGGTGTTCGTGACCGAGCGCGACGAGGACGGGCGCCCGCTGCTGATCGGGGTGATCGGCCGGGAGCAGTCCACCGCGGGCGATCAGGACCAACCGCTGCTCGCCGCCCTGGCGGCGGCCGACCGCCGGTGCCGGGAACAACACGTACTCGCCGAGCTGAGCCGGCTCGCGGTCACCGCCGACCTCGACACCCTCCTGACCGCCGCGACCGCGGAGGTCACCGCGCTGCTGGGGGTGCGGTGCGCGGCGGTGGCCCGGGTGCCAGGCACCGGCGGGGCGGCACTGACGGTGCTCGGCTACCACGGGCCCGGGCCGCGCCCGACCACCGTCGCCGCCGGTCGCGGCTCGCTGACCGGGTACACGGCCACCGAGGCGGCGGTGGTGTGCTGTCCGGACCGCGCCCGCGAGCACCGGTTCGCCACCGCGGACATGGCCGCGCACGGGCTGGGCGGCGGCATCGGTGTGCCGATCGGCCACTGGGGGGTACTGACCGCGCATTTCGCCCGACCGCGCCCCACCCGGGAGCACGAGGTGGCGTTCGTGTGTGCGGTGGCCGCGGTGCTGTCCACCGCGCTCGGCCGCCTCGAGGCGGAGGAGCGATTACGGCATCGGAGCCTGCACGACCCGCTCACCGGGCTACCGAACCGCACCCTGGCCCTGGAGCGTCTGCGTGCCGCCCTCGACTGGGCGGCACGCACCGGCGGCCGGGTGGCGGTGTTGGTGATCGACCTCGACAACTTCCGCCACCTCAACGCCCGATTAGGGCACGCCGGCGGCGACGCCGCCCTGATCCGACTCGCCGACCGCCTGCGGTCCGTGGTCCGGCCGACCGACACCGTGGCGCGCCTGGGCGGCGACGAATTCCTGATCCTGTGCCCGGCCGTCACCGGTCCCGCGGACGTGATTGCGATCGCCGACCGAATCGCCACCGTGGACCCGCACCCGGGTGCCGGGCCGATCACCGCAAGTGTCGGTATCGCCGTCACCGGTGCCGCCGTGTCCCCGCACGAGCTGATTCATGACGCCGACCGGGCGATGTACCGGGCCAAGGCCACCGGGCCCGGCCGCTACGCACTGCACCACCCCGATACCCGCGGAACGGGCCGCTGAGCCGCGCACCCAACGGGAGAACTCGCGGACGGGCGCGGGGAGAACTCCCGGACAGGCGCGTTCGGGCTACCGCACAACACGCGGGCCCGCGTGGAGCTGGGTGAACCCTCGCGGTGCGGGGACAAGCAATCTTGCGTCGTGCACCGCACAGAATAAGAGTTCTCAATTCAAGACGCCTGGCGTCCGGGCGAGACCGGCGTCGGTCAGTCCCTTTCGGCGGCGTGTGTGGTCGGGGCGTTGGTGTGCGGGGAGGAGGAGGTGTCGAACCGGGCTCGAAACGATTCCGAGAGTGCGGTTTCGGCGGTGAGGGCGCTGATGAAGCGTTCGGCGAGGGTGCGGAGTTTGGTGTTGGTCTCCTGTGATCACCAGGTGAGGATGCCGAAGGCTCGCTCGGAGGAGATGCTGTAGGCGAGCATGAGCGCACCCTTCGCCTGTTCGATCACGGCCCGGGATTTCGCGAGTTCGGCAACGGCTTCGTCGAGGGATTCGCGAAGGTCGGTTTCCAAGGCTTCGGTGACGTCGATGCAGTAGCCGGAGGTGCCGATCACCCGGTTCGATTCGTCGGTCCGGTCATCCGGTCACCGACCCGCCGAGCACGCCGACGATCCGCTCGACTACCTCCGGTTGGGTCGCGGCCGCTCTGTAGAACGTCGTGAGTCCGTTCGAGAGCGGCGCGCGGGGGCCGTGTTGAGCGCTAGTTCGAAGCCGTTGGCGGTGAGCTGGTCGCGCTGACGTTGGTAGTCGCCGAGTGCGTCGTTGACGGGACGGCCGGCGCACGCGCTGTGGATGGCCTCCGCGAGTAGGTCGGCGCTGACGAACACATCGGCGAGACGCCGGCGCCGACTCCACGGACGCGACCATCGAGGGACTCGGCCGGGTAGGCCGGATCGTGACCAGTGCCGCAGCATTGCTGACCGTCACGCTGCTGTCGTTCTCCACGGGTCTGCCGTTCATGCCGATGTTCGGTATCGGCACGGCACTCGCGATCGTCGTGGATGCGACGCTCGTGCGAGGGATTCTCGTTCCGGCTTTCATGCGGATCGCCGGCGACGCCAACTGGTGGGCGCCGCGCCCACTACGACGCCTGCACGCGCACATCGGAGTTCGCGAGACGGCGCAGCCCGCCCGGGCGGGACGGACCCCGGAACCTGTCAGCAGTGGGGCGCGATGACACCCCGGTCGCCGATTTCGGCGCGGACGTCGATCACACGCCCGGACAGCAACCAGTCCGACGGGACGCGTCGCCACTGGTCCCGGTACTCGCCGAGGCATTCGTACGTGGCGCCTGCATGGTCGCCGAGGCCGACGTGAAACGCCCGGAAGTAGGACCGGGTGTGTGCCGTGTCACCGTCGAGATCGATGCGGATGTTGCCGATGAGGTGCTGGGTGACGCCGCAGACGTCGAGGTGGGAGCGGACGCGGGCGACCACGTCGGCCGGCCCGGTTCGTCCGTAGGCCACGACGTCCTCGGTGAGGGTCGCGGCGAACCCCTGCCAGTTTTTCGTGTCGAGCAAAGTGGCGACGACGTGCAGGCGGTCGGTGACCTGGACGCGGTCGGGAAGAGACTCGGGCATGGCTCGATCCTCCTCGGAGGAGCGGCTCCGTCGGTCCCGGCATCCCGCTGATCGAGACCAGGGTATCCACACCACACCCCTAGGGGGTGTTCTCGCGCACGGCGATCCGCGGGACTGTAGTGGCGTCGGTTCGTCCGGCTCCCCCTGCCCACAGGACCGAGCGTCCCGCCGTGCACCCAGCGGCGCAAACACCCTGGTTGGTGATGTGATGGAACACGCTGTGCGAGCGAACTACCGAGAGCACCGATCCGATCCGTTCCCGCTGTCTGCGGCGCAACACGGGCTGTGGTTTGCGCAGCAGCTCGCCCCGGACGTGCCCATCTGCATCGCGCAGTACGTCGACATCCACGGTCCGCTGGACGTCGATCTGTTCCGTGAGGTGGCACTCGTTGCCGGCCACGAATACGAGTCGGTGTTCCTGCGTCTGATCGACGTCGACGGTGAGCCGCACCAGGTGGTCGACCCACCGGCCGACGCGGCCATGGGAATCGTCGACTTCCGCGGCGCATCCGACCCGATGGCCGCCGCCGAGGAATGGATGCACGAGAACTACACGGCACGAGTCGATTTCGAGCACGACTACCTGTGCGAGTCGTCTCTGCTGCGGGTCGGTGACGAGCGGTACCTGTGGTACAGCCGCATCCACCACATCGCCCTCGACGGATACGCGGCGATGACGATGGTCAACCGCGTCGCTGCCCTGTATACCGCGGCTGTCCAGGGCCTCGAGCTCGAACCGAACCGTGCGGCTGACCTGCACACCCTGCACCGTCTCGAAGAGGACTACCGGGCGTCCCACCGGTTCTCGTCCGACCGCGACTACTGGGCCGAACGCCTCCACACGCGCACGAACGGCGCCTCCCTGACCGACATCGAGGCGCCTCCCGCCGCCCACAGCCTGACCGTGCGTACGGCGCTGTCCGCCGGTGCCGTCGCGCGACTCGAGAGCACCGACGGCCGACCGGGTGCGACAGCCGCAGCCGCGTTGATCGCCGCCTTCGCCTGCTACCTCTCGCGGCGGACGGGACGGCAGGACGTGCTCGTGGACATTCCGCTGTCTGCACGCACCACCGCCGTGTTGCGACGTTCCGGCGGCATGCTCGCCAACGTCGCGCCCCTGCGGGTGCAGGTTCGGTCCGGAGACACTGTCGGCGACCTCGTGGCTCGAGTTCAGCACGAACTGATGGGTGCAATGCGGCACCAGCGCGGCAATGTCGAAGACATTCTGCGGGAACTGGGTGTGTCCGGCGAGGCCCGCAGGATCTCCGGACCGATGGTCAACGTGATGCTCTTCGATCAGGACCTCACCTTCGGGTCGCTGACCGGAGACTTTCGGATCCTCACCACGGGTCCCGTCCCGGATCTGTCCGTCAATGTGTACCGGAGCGGCACTCCGGCATCGACGTTCGTCGAGTTCGAGGCCAACCCCTACCGCTACCGCGACGACGAACTGCGGTCGCATCACGCCGGCGTCGTTGAATTGATCGACGAATTGCTCGCCGCACACCCCGGCGCTCCGCTCGCCGCGATCGGTGCGGCTGAGTTGGAGTTTCTGACGCCGGTGGTGGGTGAGGTGTCGGGTCCGGAGGTGACGTTGCCGGGGTTGTTGGCGGCGGCTGTGGTTGCGGATCCGGGTGCGGTTGCGGTGGTGTGTGGGGGGCGTTCGCTGACGTATCGGGAGTTGGATGAGGCGTCGAATCGGTTGGCGCGGGTGTTGTTCGAGGCGGGGG
>RRBB01000401.1:0-5530 GCA_006543605.1 Rhodococcus sp. WS4 | reverse complement strand
AATCGCCGGTCTGATCATCAACGGTGCCGTGCGAGACGCCGAGGCGATCACCGCGATGGGCTTCCCGGTCTTCGCCAAAGGGTTGTCCATCCGAGGAACGACGAAGGCGTACAAGGGAATCATCGGCAAACCCGTCGACATCGCCGGCACCGTGGTCCACAACGGCGACATCGTCGTCGGTGACCGCGACGGCGTCGTGGTGATCGCCGCCGACCAACTCGACCAGTCCCTGCACCTGGCCCAGGAACGTGAAGACAAGGAATCCACATTCCGGAAGCAGATCGCGGAGGGCGTCACCACCGTGGAACTCCTCGGCCTGACGCCTACGCTGCACGCCTACTTCCCGAACTGACCGCCTTGCCGGCCGCAGCGCGGCCACCGGGTGGCAGCGGCAGACGTGGTTCACGTTCTGGGGCGGCGGATCGCCGAGGCCGCTGGGGCGGTGGAAGCCAGTGTCCACCGATACAACGAGGCGACAACAGTTCCCGACCTGGGACGGTACGCCGGATTAGTGCCCGGTTCGTCGCCGACGCGGTACTGCTCGGCGATTTCACCTACGTCCCTGGCCATCCAGTTCGGCTCCGCGCGCGTCAGCATTCGCGGTAGTCAGCCCCTCCGACCGGTCCCGCGATGCGTGGGTCCGCTGCCAACGCTAGCTCGTTGTCCGCCAACGACGACAGCTAACGCCCGCGCCGGCGATAGAACCCAAATTACGAGTCGGTGCGGCGTATTAAGCAGATTCCACCAGTTGATGAAGGTGTTCCACTCGAGCACCGGGGCCGTATGCCCTCCTCGCGAGGCTTCGCATTCTGCGGGTGCGGCAGCAATCGATCACGACCGGGTCATATGGGGACGTCCACGGCCGGAACGTCGCATGGACACCTGCCGGAAGATCGAACACAACGCCGATCACTGACTGCGCTATAAGCTGCGAATTCTGATGAAGTCTCGCGGCGGTGGCTGATGGCCTGTCACATATGGTCGATCTCGGGCTCCGGTGTCCGGCCCGCACACTTTGGGTCCTGAGTGTTTGTTGCGGACCATGTTCGTTCCAGTCGGCCCCCCGTGGTGCGTTCCCGGCGTTCGATGTGCTCCGGTCCCTGGTCCACCGCGAAGGTGCGGTAGAGGTCGTAGCGGGTGACGGCCGGCGATTCCTCGCTAACCTCGCGGGCGTTGAGTTCGCTGACGGACCTATCATGCAACGGTTTCCCGTCGGGGAGCCGCGTGTCGGTGAACAGCCGGTCGACGGCCGAGATCGGGAGCCACCGCCCACCCATCCGGGTCGCCGGGTCGTCTTCAGAGGCATTCAGGGCGGCGGTCAGGCCCTGCTGCCACCGGTGCACGATCCGGGCGGTAGCAAGCTCCCGGGAGGCTTCGACGTCGGCGACGTGGATTGTGTAGCGATCCCGCTCGAGGCGGGTCACCAATTCGATTGCCCACGGCTTCCAGGCCATCGTGCCGTCGATGATCACGTTCTCCCCCACCGACAGTGACTGTGCCACGGCCGTTTCGAGCAGAAGGTTCGATTCGATGTGCACCAACGCGGACAGCTCGTTCGGATAGAACCTGCTCGGATGCCCTTGCGCCGCGCGCAGCTCCTCGGGCAGCATCTGCTGCAGCGAGCCGTCCTCGACGGCCGCCGCGAGGAGGCGGAGTTTGAACTCGTCCGCATCCAGATGCCGCCACCCCCGCGCGCGTTCTCCCACCAGGTGGGCTTGGGCGGTGGATTTGCCGGCGCCGGGTGAGCCGGCCATCAGGATGGAGACTCGGTCTCGGCGGACCTGGGTGCGTGAGGCTCGCCAGTCCGCGAGGATCCGCTCATGCAGCCGCAACCGTGTCCGGGTGGGGATCGGTTCGCCGTCGATTCGGCGGAAGTACCGGCGGTCGTTGATCGTGGCGTGCGGGGCGTCGACCGTCAGCGGGCCGCCCGGGGTGGACAGCGAGGTGAGGAAGGCACGGCGATCCTCGAATTCGTGGGTCGGCACAGGTCAGTCGGCCAGTGCGTCGAGGATCAGGTCGTAGTCCTCATCGGTGAGGAACCCGTGGGTGAGCGCGCGGCCCACCTGGTGGTTGAAGCCGCCCTCCGTCTGGGGGCGGACATCGTCGACGTCGGGGTAGCCGGTCGGCGCCGTCGGCTTATCGTACTCCCAGCCGATCAGCTCGGCGCGCATCGTCGCCGGATCGATCTCCCCGGCCGCGCACCGCGCCGCGACCTCATAGGCGGTGCCGCCGTGGGTGCCCGGACGCACATCCGGGGCCTCGACGCGGGCGCGCTGGAGCATCTGGCTGATCGCGGGCTGGCTGACGCCGTTGACCTCCGCCAGCCGTGTCTGGGTGACCCCGCCCTCGTACAGTTGCCGCAGGTTACGGAGGAACCCGATATGCGCGACCACCTCACGTGCCCGGTTCTCGGCCATGCTGGAGAACAACCGGTCCCGGTCCATCATGATCGTCATAACCCACCTCCTCTATAAGTAATCTTATACCCGCAGTTCCAGGCCGTAAAGGCCGCTGCACCCGCCTCGCAGACACCCGGCGACTCGCGGGCGGCCGGCCCTCGCCGATCCGCCCGGAAGGAATCAGGTCGGATCCCCCGGCAATGATTCGAGACCGCTGAGCTCATCGAGAACCTGATCGACGGCGGTGGTGGGGATCCGGAAGTCTGCGCCCTCCGATGCCCGGAGGCGGTCGCGCACGGAGGCGAGCATCGCGAGTTCACGTTCGAGGTCGGCTGCGCGGTGCGGTCGCTCACGAACCCATCCTGCCCCCAGCTGGTAGCGATCAGTATCGTGCCGCCCGGATGGCACCGAGAAGAACGCCGGCGGCACGGCATTTGTGGGCCACCACTGCGCTTCGGGGGACATGCTGTCACCGCAGCTCACATGCCCCGCCCTGCGAACCGGTCCTCGACCGGACGGATCACCGGTCGTTCGGCCGGCCGGCTGGTCTGCGGCCCGTACTGTGTGCCCCATGTCCGCCTGCCCCGGCAACCTCGACACCGATGCCGTGCTGCCGTCCCTGGCCACCGACGATGCCGCCTCAGCGGCTCCCCACGTCCTCGCGGCGGCGGCCCGCACCGGCACGGACATCGAACTACGGATTCACACCTCCATCACCCGGTTCGACGTCGCCGCCGAACAGTGGTTCCCCGCTGCGGCCGGCTTCGTCGTCACGGTCATCGTGCACACCCTCGACGCGGCGACCGGCGGGCCACGGTATCTGCCGCCCGCCGAACCCACCGAGTGGGCGCGGGCGATCTTCACCACCACCGCCGGCGCCGCGCACGGCTACTTCCTCGGCGCCGTCGACCCGAACACCGGCACCCACCGGCGCGGGCAGCTCGCCTACCGCCTCTACCTCGACACCGACCGACAGGCGATACCCGTGCCACGGCAGCTGGTCACCTGCCCGCACTACCTCCTACCCGGCCTCGACGGCAGAGCCGAGATCACCATTCCCACCACGGTCTGACCTCACCGTAGAAACCGGACGCCGCCGCGCCGACCCACCTCGACCGCACGAGGTCGGCTCGAGACCATCGGGAAAGCCTGCGAACGAAGACCTTTCGGATCACCAACAGCAATCACGGTTGTCGTGCGGCCACCCTTTCGCCACGACGACAACTTCCGAAGCCGCAAACACCTCCCACCCCCGTCGGACCACGCCTCGGGTCAGGTCACATCCTCGGTGGGAGCGGAGGCGGCATTGTCCTTGATCGACGCAATCCCGTTCTGGGCCGCCGCCTTCGAGGTGGACCCCTGACTGGCCGCGATGATCTCCCCATTGGCCGCCTTCAGGTGAAACCGGAACTTGCCGGCCGCATCCTTGAAAGCTGCGAACTTCGCAGTCCCAGCCCCTCCTCCGCGTGAGCCCACGCCGGTCGCAGACACCGCCCCTCACGGTAGGCCCGACAAACCCTCATCGGCGGCGGAACCGCCTTACGGCGACGCGCTTGACCCCCACCCGGGGGCATGTCATCTTCGCAGGTCAGTCGATGTGTTCGGCCTCGGTCTTTACCGTGTCCGGGGCAGAAAGCACCGCAATCGAAATCGGGCCAACGCATCACACCGAGCCGACGAGTTCGAAAATAGGATGATGGTGTGGATCACAATCCCTGGACTTCCCCACCACAGCTCACGAAAATCATTCATGCGCCGCTCGTCACTACGTGCAGGTTGACCGTGTAGCGCCCCTGCCAGCTGATATTCATCGTTGGCGGGGGCTGCGCTTGGCTGTCCCCCAACACAACCCACGCCGCCACACGACTGCCACCGATGTCCTCGGCCCGCGGCTTCCGGCCGACGGGGTCACTCACGAGACAGTCGCCGCCGTCGCGACCGTGGCCCGCCCCTTCGGCGCTCGACCGACAAGCCGACACCCATCCCCAGGCGGTGTCAGGGTGCACCCGGCCTCGGCAACCCGATACGCCCAGGACCAGCGACGAACTCCCCCTTGCCCTCCTGGGCTGAGTACCGCCGGGAGGCGGATCAGTTCAACACCTACTCAGTCCCGCCACCATGGGGAGAACCCTGCAGCCCGGTCGCCCCTCGGGGGCGCGGTCCCCGAGTGGTTCTTCCACCGGCCAGGGTCGGTCTACCCGGCGGATCCTGGCGTGCTCGGGTCGGCAAGGAGGTCGTCGGTGTCGGCGAAGACCAGGCGACCGTCGTCGAGGGCGACAGCCCACCGATGCACCGGAGCCCAGGCATGCCCGCCCTCCTCGGTGTCGGTCAGCTCGGCGTAGTCCTCGATGATCCGACCGGTCTGCGCCGGTTCGGACGTCGCCTACGCCACCCGACTACGAGACGCCGGGCTCCCCTCGCACCCTCCACCAAGCGCCCGGCGCCTACCACGGCTTCGATCTGGTCGAAAAGAAGACAGGCATCGCACGGGTCTACCTCCAGTCACAGATGACCGCGCTGACTACCGCTCTCGCCCCCAACGATGGGCTTACACCGTCCTGACGGCCTGACTGACAACCTCAATCAACCAGTCCGGTCGGTACTTCCCGAGGAGATTCGGTTCGACCTCACGATCGGTGTTGGTGGTCCGACCTGGGACATCGAGCCCCGAGTACCGCTAGTGACGACAGACCCGGACCGCGACAAGTGGGCGGCGGTCTATGCGGGCACCGTCGTTCAGCACGCAATCCTCTCGCCCATACAAGGCCGCGGACAACGTCTCGAAGAGGGCAGTGCGGCCTTGCCCGGGGACGGCTGATCCCTGAATATGGGAAACGACGCCGCGACCAGATCACCGGCGTTGAACCTGTCGCCCTGTCATTCGGTGAAACGCGCGGACCAGAGCCGGATAGTTTCGTCGGTGGCACCGTGCGAGCGCACCCAGGTGTGCACCCCACCGGGGTGCGTATCCCAGTGCGACAGGACCCCTTCGATGGCGTCGGGTACGGCGCCGCGGAGGTCACGGTCGTGGGGATGCGCCCGGCCGAGTTCGGGAGCGAAGCGGGTGATCCGCGCCAGGACGGCCGGCATGTGTTCGTTGGTCGAGACGTAGTCGGCGACGATGTCGCCGG
>RRBB01000400.1:0-5572 GCA_006543605.1 Rhodococcus sp. WS4 | reverse complement strand
CCACCGACCGTGGCAGCATCAACGCCACTCGATCCTCGGGCCCCACGCCCAGACCGATCAACCTGCGTGCTAGACGGTTAGCCCGCGCATCCAGCTGCCGGTACGTAGTGTCCGAGCCCTCGAAACGCAGTGCCACGCCCTCGAGATCACCGCGCAGCAGGTTCGGGAGCGTCACAGGTTCCACGGCGGCCGGCCCGGCGAGGGGCACCAACGCTGCCCGCTCCGCAGCATCGATCACATCGATCTCACCCACGACCACCAGGGGGTCTGCGGTCGCCGCACGCAGGATCCGCTGCAGCAGGCCTGCCCACCGGGCGATGGTGGCGTCGTCGAACAGCTCGACCGGGTACCTGATCTCGCCGTCGAGCCCCGAAGCCCGTCTGCCCTCGCCGTGCAGTTCCCGGATCGTCACCTCGAGGTCGAATCGGCTGACCGTGCTCGCCACGTCGCGGTTCCGGACGGTGACACCCTCGAACGCCGCCTCACCGTGAGTGAAATTCTCGTAGGCCAGCATCACCTGGAACAGCGGGGTGTGACCGCCGGCCCGGTCGTGTCCGACCGCGTCGACCACCTGGTCGAACGGCACATCGGCATGCGCGAACGCCGCCAGATCCGCCGCCCGCACCGACGCCAGGAAATCCGCGAACGTGGCGCGCGGGTCGACGCGGCTGCGCAACACCACGGTGCCGACGAACATCCCCACCAGATCGTCGAGCGCCGGATCGGTACGCCCCGACACGGGTGTGCCGACAGAAAGGTCATTGCTGCCGCTCACCACCGACAGCGCCACCGCCAGGGCAGCATGCACCACCATGAACGTGGTGGATTTATGTGTGCGTGCAAGATCTTCCACCGCGAGATGCAACTCGGCATCCATCCTGAACGGCACCTGACCGGCGGTCAGCTGCCCCGGCGACGCGCGGGGCCGGTCGGTCGGCAACGGCAGCAGCTCCGGCAACCCGTCCAGCTCGGCGATCCAGAACTCGAGATGCTGCTGCGCGGACGCGGACTGCACCTCCCGCTCCCACCGCGCGTAGTCGGAGTACCGCACCGCCAGATCGGCCCAGGCAGGCGCGTGCCCTGCCCGCCGCGACTCGTAGGCCGTGACCAGGTCACGGATCAGCGGCGCAAACGACAACCCGTCCATCACGATGTGGTGCACGACCACCGCCACCGTGTAACTTCCCGGCGCACGCTCGAAGATCCGGATCCGCACCGGCACCTCACCGGTGAGATCGAAACCCCGTCCGGCAAGGGCGCCGATCGCCGCGTCCACGCCTTCGGCGCCCGTCGTTTCCGGCGTCAGATCCAGTTGCGCTGCGTGTACCGCCTGTACCGGGCCGGAATCGGTGTCCGGGAATACGGTGCGCAACGGCTCGTGCCGCGTCACCACATCCCGCACCGCCGCCGCGAGGGCGTCGACGTCCACGTCGCCGTCCAGGTCGACCGCGAACGGCACGAGGTAGTCGGCAGACCGTGGGTTGATCCGGTCCAGCAACCACAACCGCTGCTGGGCGAGTGCCAGCGGCGCCGGGCCCTCGTCGGACGAGCGCACCAACGGCGGACGCGACCCCGGTTCGTCGGACATTCTTGCGGCGAGCAGCGCGACGGTCGGTGACTCGAACACCTCCCGCACCGCAACGCGTCGACCCGACGCCGCACCCAGCCGCGACGCCAACCGGGTCGCCGTCAGTGAACTTCCGCCCAGCGCAAAGAAATCGGCATGCACGTCCACCGACGGCACACCGAGTACGTCGGCCACCACCCCGGCCACCAGCTCTTCGAGCACCCCGCGGGGGGCCCGCGACGAGGCGGCGGCCGCCGCCGGTTCCGGCAGTGCCGCCTTGTCCAGCTTGCCGCTGCGGGTCAGCGGGACCTCGTCCAGCACGGTCACCGACGCCGGTACCAGGTACCGCGGCAACCGCTTGGCCGCGAAGGCCAGAACCGTAGCCGAATCCACATCGGTACCGTGCACATACGACGCCAACACCGACTCGCCCGACGCCGACGTGCGCGTCACCGTCACTGCTGTGCCCACGCCCGGGAACTGGGCGAGCACCGCGTCGATCTCGCCGAGCTCCACCCGGAATCCGCGGATCTTCACCTGATCGTCGGTGCGGCCCGCGAACTCCAACTCGTGAGACGCCGTCCACCGCACCATGTCACCGGTCCGGTACATGCGGGCACCGGCAGCCGCGGCTGTCCCGGCCACGAATCGGCCCGCCGTCAGCCCCGCCTTGCCGTGATATCCGCGGGCCAGGCACTCGCCGGACAGGTACAGTTCACCGACCACGCCGACGGGCACCGGCCGCAACCGCTCATCCAGCACCACGGCCTCGGTGCCCGCGTACGGCCGTCCGAGGGTGATGTGCACGCCCGGACGCAGCGGCTCGGCACTGGTGCACACGACGGTAGTTTCGGTGGGGCCGTAGCTGTTGATCATGGTGCGGCCCGGCGCCCAGCGGGCCGCCAGTTCGGGAGGGCAGGCTTCGCCGCACACCTCGAGCACGCGAAGGTCGTCGAGCCCTTCGGGGTTCATCAGCGCCGGCACGGTCGGGGTGGTGAGGAAGTGCGTGACGCGTTCACGCCGGAACAGCTCGGTCAGCTCGTCGCCGCCGTACATGCTCGCAGGCGCGATCACCAGGGTGGCCCCGGAGGTGAACGCCAGCAACAGTTCCCCGACGGAGACGTCGAACGACGGCGACGCGAAGTGCATCACCCGTGAGTTCTCGTCCAGTTGCCGGGAGTGGGCATTCGCGGCCACCATTGCGGCAAGGCCGCGGTGAGTGACGGTGACGCCCTTGGGGGTTCCGGTCGACCCGGAGGTGTAGATGACGTACGCCGGATGGTCCACGCGCAGCGGGCGGACGCGGTCACGGTCGGTGATGGGTGCGCCGTCCCCGGACAGTTCGGCCGTACCGATCCAGGCGATGCCGCCCGGCACTACTGCTGCCTCGGCGGCCAGGGCCACCCTCACCGCGGAGTCGGCGAGCATGTGGGCGATCCGCTCGGCCGGATATCCCGGATCGATCGGTACGAACGCCGCACCCGCCCGCGCCACCGCCCACATGGCGACGACCGACTCGATCGATCGCGGCGCCATCACCGCGACCAAATCCTCGGGTCCGATGCCACGGTCGATCAGCTGCCGTGCCAGGCGGTTCGCGCGACGATCCAAATCTCGGTACGTCACGTCGACGCCCTCGTACCGCAGGGCCACGCCCCCGGAACTCAGCCCGGCATCCAACAAGTCGGGCAAAGTCCGCGCAGGCATCGCCGCCGGACCAGACGCGGGCACCAGTGCTGCGCGGTCGGCCGGAGCCATCAGATCCAGGTCGCCCACCACCACCGCCGCGTCGGCGGCCACCGAACTCAGGATATGCTGCAGCAGATCCGCCCACCGTTCGATGGTCTGCCGGTCGAACAGCGCCGTCGGGTACGTGATCGACCCGCTCAACCCATTGCCGGAGCCCATCTCCTCCACGTCGATGTCCAGGTCGAATCCTCGTGCATTCGAACCCATCGCCCGCGCTCGCGCGGTGAGGCCGGGCAGCGCCAGTTCGGTGGGCGAAAAGTTCTGGTACGCCAGCATCACCTGGAACAGCGGGTGATGATCACCGGAGCGTTCGGGCGCGACGGCCTCCACCACCCGGTCGAACGGCACCTCGGTGTGCGTGAACGCGCGCACGTCCCCGCGACGGACCGATGCCAGCAGCTCGGCGAACGTCGACCCGGCGTCGACACGGGCGCGCAGCACCACCGTGCCGACGAACATGCCCACCAGATCGTCCACCGCGGGGTCAGTACGGCCGGAGACGGATGTTCCGATCGCGGTGTCCGCGCTGCCGGTCAGTGTCCGCAGGAGCACCGCAAGCGCGGCGTGCAGAACCATGAAGGTTGTCGCGTTGAGCTGCTGCGCAACCGCTTCGATGGCGCGGTGCAGTTCGGCGGAGATCTCGAAATCTACCTGCTCCGCCTGTGCGTCCGGCATCACGCGCGGACGGTCGGTGGGCAGCAGCGTGGCGTCCATCCCGTCCAACTCCGACGCCCAGAAGGACAGCCCCCGTGCGGCCAGGCTGGTGGGGTCGGCGGGATCGCCGAGCACAGTGCGTTGCCACATCGCGTAGTCGGTGTACTGCACGGGGAGCGGTGCCCAGGCGGGGGCCTGGCCGGTCATCCGTGCTGTGTAGGCGGCGGTGAGGTCGCGGGCCAGCGGGACAAACGACAGTCCGTCGACGGCGATGTGGTGGACCGCCACCGCGAGCACGTGCCGATCGGGTGCGATCCGGAACAACCTCAGGCGGATCGGTGTCTCGGTAACCAGGTCGAACCCGCCACCCGCCACCGCGGCCACCGCCGGATCCACCGAGTCGGGCTCCACCTGCACCGGCGTCAGGTCTACCGAAGCGTTGGTGATCACCTGCACGGGTGCATCGTCGACCAACGGGAGCACGGTCCGCAGTGGCGCGTGCCGATCGAACACATCCACCAGAGCCGACCGGAACGCATCCACCTCCAGGTGGCCGTCCAGGTCGACGGAGAACGCGATCACGTACGGGTCCGCGGCCGGGTCCATCTGGTTGATCAACCACAGCCGCTGCTGCTCCGATCCCAACGGCGGGCGACCTTCGACAGCAGATGCCAGCAAGGCGGGACGCGGACTTCCTGGACCAGAAAGTCCCCCGTCGGCGATCAGGGCGGCCAGCCCGGCAACCGTGGGGTTCTCGAACAAATCCAGGACTCCGATGCGCACGCCGGCCACCGCCGACAACCGGGACACCACCTGGGTCGCAGACAGCGAGTTGCCGCCCAACGCAAAGAAATCCGTGTCCGCGCCCACGGCGGGCACGCCGAGTACCTCGGCCACCGCGTCGGCCACTACCTGCTCCACCGGGGTCCGCGGTTCACGCGACTCTCCTGCAGGCGACACCGTCTCGAGCAGCGCCGCCCGGTCCACCTTGCCACTGTGTGTCAACGGCAGCTCGTCCAGCACCGTCACCGACGCGGGCACCATGAAACGGGGCAACCGTTCGGCGATAAACGCCCGCACGGCAGCCGAGTCCACACCCGCACCTTGTACATACGACGCCAGCACCGGCGCACCCGCCGCCGATCGCGCCACAGTCACCGCGGTTTCGACGCCGGGCGCGGACGCGAGCACCGCATCGATCTCACCGAGCTCCACTCGGAACCCGCGAATCTTCACCTGATCATCGACGCGACCGACAAACTCCAGTGCGTGTGAGGTGTTCCACCGCACCAGGTCCCCGGTCCGATACATGCGTACGGCCGGGTCGCCGAAGGGGTTTGCCACAAACCGCTCCGCCGTCAACCCCGGACGTCCGAGGTATCCGCGTGCCAGGCCGGAACCCGTCAGGTACAGCTCACCGACGACGCCCACCGGCACCGGTCGCAACGACGCGTCGAGCACCAGCACAGACGTGCCGTCGATGGGGGCACCGATCGACACCGGATCATCCGCGGCCAACGGGCCGGCGGCCGTGGACCACACGGTGGCCTCGGTGGGGCCGTACAGGTTGAGCAGCGTGCGCCTCGAACCCCACCGCGACAC
>RRBB01000003.1:0-143492 GCA_006543605.1 Rhodococcus sp. WS4 | reverse complement strand
CCTGCATCCAGGCGCTGCCCCGACCCGGCTAACGATCCGCCCAGGACCTGCTCCACCGAATCGAAACGCCTTCCCGGACCGTGGAATCCGGCGCTCACCTGACGCGACAGCCGGGCATCGGCCATGCCCACACCCCGACGGGTCATGATGAAACAAGATCGAAACCACTCGGCACTCGCCAGATCAAGACCGTGAGCCATCAAGGTATAGCGACGCCCCACCCGCCCGGCTGCTCGTGCCGACCCTGCCCGCGTTCGCCGCGCCCAAAACCGCCACCTGGTACGACCGAGCCGCCGCTCGCGACCTGTGGGATCTCTGGGCACTGACCAACATCGGTGCGATCAACCCCGACGCTGCCGCACTGTTCCGCAAATACGGGCCGACCGGGAAGAACCCCGCCTTCATCCAGCCACCCACCGATGGCGAATGGCAATCACAACTCGCCGGCCAAACCCGACTCACTGTTACCGCATCCGAGGCCCTCCACACGGTCCGCACTGCATGGCTCCACCTCACACACCGGCCCTGACAAGGGCCGAACTCGATTCCCTCGATGGTGTTTTCGCACTCGCATGCCCGCGGCCCGTCGTGCGGTGGCCGGATTATCTAGTCGCGGTGAGCCGACAGTAACCACGCCGGCAGCATGGTCCTCCCCTTGTCGTCACGCTGCCAGTTCGCGGCCTGCTCCGGGCCGAGCAGTGCATGGATGAAGGCGGGGCGAAGGTCGTCGATAACCCAGTACTCGGCGACGGCGTCGCGTAGTTCGTCGTCGGTTACCGGGTTCGGTCCTTGCCCCTCGGGGAAGGCGCCCTTCGCGAACACCAGGATGAAATAGGACGCACCGGGCGCGGCCGCCCGCGCGACGGCCTGCAGGTAGTCGCGCCGCCGGTCCACCGGCAGTGAATGAAAGAGGGTGCTGTCGACGATCGTGGCGAACCGGCCGTCGAAACCCGTGAACGAACTGATGTCCGCCACCTGATACGTGGCCGTCGTCAACCCACGATCGGCCGCGGCGGCCTGGGCGACCGCGATGGCCGTCGGCGACAGGTCCAGGCCGACCACCGTGTACCCCTGCGCCGCCAGGTGGAGCGAAGTCTCGGCATGTCCGCATCCCGCGTCCAACACGTCGCTGCGAAACTTGCCCTCCGCTATCAGCGCGGCGATCTCGGGCTGCGGTTCACCGATGTTCCACGGCACCTGTCCCGAAAAATCCTCCACCTTGCCTCGGTAGATGTCATCCCACGGCGCAACCTGATTGTCCTCGGTCATGATCTCGACCGTACGCCTGCGCCACGTGCCGACACCGCACCAGCGGTGCCCCGTCGCCGGGGCACCGCTTCGTCAGGGGTGGTCAGTAACTGAGAGCCGACGTGCCGATGGACTCGGCCGCCGCGGCGACGGAATCGCGCTGCGAACCCGCGACCATGAGTGAGACGAGGTCGAACACGACGGTGGTCGCGGCGACAGGCGATTTCGAGCGTGGCCGACGCACAAACCCTGGTCGACCGGATCCTGCGGCCGGTTCTCGACTACGACGAGCAGCACGGTTCGACGCTCGTCGAACCCTCGACTGCTTCCTCCAGAACCAGCGGTCGTGGCAGCAGACCGCGCAGGCCATGCACATTCACCGGCAGACGGTCATGTACCGCATCCGGAAGGTGGAGGCGTTCACGTCGCGCGACCTGGCGGACACGAATTCATTGTCCGAGCTCTGGCTCGCCGTGCGCGCCGCGGAGTGGCTCTTCACCCGCGACAGCGACTGGTCGGAGTCGAAGCCGGCGCAGTGACTACCCGCCTACCCGCGCGTTGGATCGTCCGAACGAGAAGGCCACCACCGCCGGCAAGCTCAGGCCGAAACCGAGAAGACGTCGGCCAGGTGGGTGATTCGCAGGGCACGGGCGAGCTTGGGGCGATCGCTGCCGTCGGCGATGTTCTCGCCCTGCGCGCCGAGGTGTGCGATGACCTCGGCAGCCCATGCCACATCGCTCTGGAGCGGGGACAGTGCGCGATTGACGATCGCTGTGTGACCGACATGCATGCAGAGCTTGCCGGTCATGCCCATCGACCTGGTGACGGCCAAGGCCTCGGAGAGATCGGGTTCGCCGGTCAAGCATGGGCCGTCGATGGGACCGGGGAGGCCGGCCGCTCGACTGGCGACGACGAGTCGTCCCCGCGCGTAGGCCAGCGCGTCGGGTTCGGCGCCCGCATCGGTGTCCCGACGGAAGTCGCCGGTGCCGAATGCAATTCGGGTCGTGGCGTCGGCCGAGGCGATGCCGAAAGCGAATTCGACGCCACGCGCCGATTCGACCAAAGCGAGGATCGGGGTGCGGGGCACCTCGGCAGCCGTGCGATCGACCTGGTCCGCGGATTCGGTCTTGGCGAGCATCACGCCCCTCAGTCCCGGGAGCCCCCGAATCGCGTCCAGATCAGCGTTCCAGTCCGTGGTGGTGGCGTCGTTGATGCGCACCCACCCGGTGCCCCCACCGGCGAGGAAACCTCTGACGGCCTCGCGGGCTTGCGTTTTCGAGGACGGAACAACACCATCCTCGAGGTCGAAGATCACCGCGTCTGCCGCCGAGTTCGTGGCTGCGGCGAACTCGTCCGGACGTGAGCCCGCGACCAGGAGCCAGGAGCGCGCATGCGTCGCAGGGACTATGGCGGCGTGTGCCGACGATGTGAGGGTCATCCGTTTCTCGTTTCCTCTCGATGTGTACTTCTCCTCGAGCGAGGACTGCGGCGTCCTGTATCCGAGGTGCGGGGTGTGATGCGTCGATCAGTGCGCGGCGACACCGGTGAGATGGTCGAGTGCAGAGAATTCGCGGTCCACCGTGGGTGCGGTGAGCAGGCCGGCGAGTCGCCGGGGCGACAGGATGTCATCGACCTGCGCGCGAGTGAGCAGACCGTCGTCGACGGCGAGGTCGCCGACGTAGGCGCCGGTCGCCAGGGCTCTCTTGGCGATATCCGCGCTGGCGGCATATCCGATGAACGGCGAGAGCGCGGTGACGATGCCGATCGAGCGCCGAACACCCTGCTCGAGGTGGTCGCGGTTGGCGGTGATCCCGTCGACGCACTTCACAGCCAGGGTGTCCGATGCGGCGGCCAGGTGCGTCGTCGAGCGCAGCAAACTGTAGACGATAACGGGTTCGAAGGCGTTGAGCTGGAGTTGCCCGCCCTCGGCGGCCATCGTGACCGTCAGATCGTTGCCGATCACCTCGAACGCGACCTGGTTCACCATTTCGGGGATGACCGGGTTGACCTTGCCGGGCATGATCGACGAACCCGCTTGGGCCGGAGGCAGATTGATCTCACCGAGCCCGGCGGTCGGCCCGGAGGAGGTGAGCCGCAGATCGTTGCACGTCTTGGACAACTTCACGGCGACACGTTTGAGGATGCCGGAGACCTGCACGAATGCTCCGCAGTCCTGGGTTGCCTTGATCAGATTGCCGGCCGGGACGACCGGTTCACCGGTCAGCTCGCGCAGGTAGCTGCAGGCGAGCGCGGAGTACTCGGGATGGCCGTTGATCCCCGTGCCGATGGCGGTGCCACCGAGGTTCGATTCCAGCAGCAGAAGCGCTCCCTCGGAGAGCCGGGCGCAGTCCTCGTTCAGCATGATCGAGTAGGCGGCGAACTCCTGCCCCAGGGTCATCGGTACCGCGTCCTGCAGCTGGGTGCGACCCATTTTGACGATGTCGTCGAATTCGATCGACTTGCGCTCGAATGACTCAGCGAGCCGACCGAGCGAGGCGATCAACAGTCGGAGATGCTCGACCAGCGCGAGTTTGATCGCGGTCGGATACACATCGTTGGTGGACTGCCCCAGGTTCACGTGGGTGAGGGGGTCGAGTTCGGTGTAGGCACCGCGTCCGAACCCGAGGATCTCGAGTGCGCGGTTCGCGATGACTTCGTTGACGTTCATGTTCGACGAGGTGCCCGCCCCGCCCTGGATCGGATCGATCGGAAACTGGTCGAGCAGTGCCCCGGCGCGAATCTCGGTGCACGCGGCCACAATCGCATCGGCCCGCCGGTCGTCGAGGAGGCCCAGGTCCCGGTTAGCAAGGCAGGCAGCTTGTTTCACCGTCGCCAACGCCGAGACCAGTGCCGGATACTGACCGATGGTGGACCCGGTGATCGCGAAATTCGCCATCGCCCGGGCGGTGTGGACGCCGTAGTACGCCTCCGCCGGTACCGCCAGATCTCCGATCGAGTCGTGCTCGATCCGCACATCGCTGTCGCTCAACTTTTCCACCAACACGTATTTCGCCGTTCTACTTGACAGGGCCTATGACGTCGATCACTGTTGTCGAACAGTACACCACATCCAATATATTGGAGCTGTTGAATGACGACATCCCCCACCTTCCCTGCCGACTCCGCGACAGCACCCGAGGACGCCGATGCGTCTCCCGCACCACGCAGGTGGTGGAAATTCTGGAAGTTGCCGATCGGTGTCCAATCGCTGATCGCCGTCGGCGTCGGCGCACTCATCGGCACGTTCGCCCCCGTGGTCGGCGAGCAACTCAAACTGGCCGGCGACGTGTTCCTCAACCTGGTGCAGATGATCGTCGTCCCATTGGTCTTCCCGCTGATCGTGCTCGGGATCGCACGCATGGATTCGGCGAAGAAGGTCGGCCGCATGGCCGCCAAGGCGATCCTGTACTTCGAGATCGTCACCACGATCATCCTGCTGATGGCCGTCGCGCTGGCGAAGCTGCTCGATATCGGTTCCGGTGCCCCCGTCGCCGGCGCCGACGGCGCCTCCGTCGAGACCCTCGAGCAGGGCATCGACTTCCACGAACTGCTCCTGCACGCTGTCCCGAAGAACGTTTTCGCTGCCTTCGCGGAGGGGAATCTGCTGGCAGTGATTGTGTTCGCCGGATTCGTCGGCGTCGCGCTCGCCGCGATCGGTGAGCAGGCCAAGCCGATGACGTCCGTGCTCGACTCGCTCGCCAACGCGATGTTCAAGGTGGTCGGATACGTCATTCGCCTCGCACCGCTGGGGGTACTGGGCTTCATCAGCTACGACGTCGCGCACTACGGGTTCGGGAACTTGTCGAGCCTGCTCGGCTTCCTTGCCGTTGTCTATGTCGGTATGGCGATCATCCTCGGCATCATCTTTCCGATCATCGCCGCAATTTTCCGCGTCGAGTACGTCACCATGCTCAAGGCCATCGGAAACCTGGTCGGACTGGCCTTCGTCACCCGCAGCTCCGAGGCAGTGCTCGCGCCGCTGCTGCTCAAGCTCGAGGGGCTCGGCGTCAGCCGCTCGACGACCTCGTTCGTCGTGCCGCTCGGCTACTCGTTCAACACCGACGGCTCCGTCCTCTACCAGGCTGTCGCCCTGGTCTTCCTCGCCAACGCCTACGGTGTCGACACCTCGATCCCCACCCTGCTGCTGATGGTCGGTGTGCTGGTCATCCTGTCCAAGGGCATGGCCGGCGTCGCATCCGCCTCGATCGTGGTGCTCATCGCGGCAGGCAACACCATCGGCCTCCCGGCCGAAGCTGTCGCGCTCTTGCTCGGGGTGGACTTCATCGCAGACATGGCCCGTACCGCGGTCAACGTCGTCGGAAACTCCCTCGCCGCGTCGGTGATCGACAAGTCCGAGGAGAAAGCCGAGGCGAAGGCCGGACGGTCCGCAACACCCGGCTCGGTACCAGCCGCAGCCGGGAGCGAACCTGGCGACGAACTCGGCGACAAAGTACTCGCCGGGCGACACAGCACGGATGGGTAGTCGGGGCCCGGCCAATGGACAGTCGACGAAGACACTCTTGGTATCCTCGCGACAAGGCACCCGGCATTCACCCACGCGGACCCCGGGAGCGTGCGGCGTGCAGAGTACAGTATCCAGTATGTTGCGTGATAATCCGGTGGAGCGTCCCCGCATGAGCGATGTCGCGTTCGAGCGGATCTGCGACGCGATCGTCACCGGTGAGCTCGCGCCCGGATCCAAGGTCAAGGACAGCGAGCTGGCCGAGCATCTGGGCCTGAGCCGCACCCCGGTGCGCGAGGCTTTGACCCGGCTGATCGACACCGGACTCGTCGAGGCCAAACCCGCCGCCTTCACCCGGATCACCCCACTGAATCGGGCCGATGTCGAGGCAACGCTGGCCGTGATGGAGGTCTTGGACCAACTGGCCGTGAAAACGGGGGTGCCCAACCTCACCGACGACATGATCGACGTGATGCGCACCGCCAACGACGACCTCGCGCAGGCGATCAAGACCGACAACATCGGTGCCGCCCTCGCTGCGGACGACACCTTCCACGGCGTCATCGTCGACGCCGCCGGCAACCCACTGCTCAAGCGGCTCATGCACCAGGTGCATCCGCAGATCCACCGGATCTACTACCGCAAGTTCTCCAGCCTCCGCGGCTGGCAGGACGCCATCGAACACCACGACAACCTGATCACACTGTGTGCGGCCCGGGACGAAGCAGCGGCCGCCGAAATATCGTCACAACACCGACGTTTCCTCGGCGGCCTGATCGGCGAACTCTTCGACATCGACGAGTCCGCCTCCGCCACCTCGTAACCGGCTGCTACGAACCGCCGCCGCGGGCTTGCTCGGTGATCACCCGCGGCGGCCGGGCGGCCTGCCGGACGTAACTGTCCAGCTGCTCGGTGCTGATCGGGCCGCCGGGGAACGCGGCGACGCGGTTCAACGGCATCGACGCGGCCATACGGAGCAGCGCCGGGTCGTCCAGCATTCCGGCCCCGGCCGTGCGAGCGAGTGCCGCGCCGAGGATCTCGCCGCCCACCGGGTGCGCCAGCCATTCCCCGATGGTCGATTCCGCGGTGAGCTCCGGGAGGGGCGCGTCGCCCTCGACCGCCACCACCGCGTCGCCCCGCAGATCCCGCGACGAGGCACCGACCCACACCCGGTAGTCGCCGCCCTCGACTACCCACTTCGACAGCGCCGCATCGAAATACGCCAGGTCCTCGAACGGGATCGGGATCCGGACGGTCCGGCTCGCACCGGCCGGGATCTCGACGTTCGCGAAGCCCTTCAGCTCGCGAACGGGCCGGACCGCCGCGGAACCGGGGACCCCGACGTACACCTGCACCACCTCGCGGCCGTCCCGGTGACCGGTGTTCGCGACGGTGACCTCGACGTCCAGGCCGGCGTCGGTGGGGGTCACCTCCGGCGCCGAGTAGTCGAACGTCGTGTACGAGAGACCGTGCCCGAAGGGGAAACTCACCGTCGTCTCGCGGCGGTCGTGGTAGCGGTAGCCGACGAACAGGCCTTCGCCGTATCGCACGTGGCCGGCCTCGCCCGGGAAGTCGAGGAACGCCGGGGTGTCCGCCAGCCGGACGGGAATCGTCTCGGCCAGCCGGGCGGACGGGTTGACCGCGCCGAAGAGCACGTCGGCGACGGCGCCGCCGCCGGCCTGTCCGAGGAGCCAGCCCTCCACGATCGCAGGGGCCCGGTCGGCCCACCCCGACAGCCGAACCACTCCGCCGTTGGACAGCACGACGACGACCCGGGGGTTGACCGCGAGCACCGCCTCGAGCAACTCGGTGTGTGCCGACGGCAGTTCGAGGTGCTCCCGGTCGAACCCTTCCGACTCGTCCTCCGCGGGTAGTCCGACGAACACGACGGCAACGTCGGCGGAGGCGGCGAGCGACACCGCGTCGGCGATCAGAGATTCTGCCGCGCTGTGGGATTCGCCGATCGAGTATCCGGGCTCGAACGTGACCTGGGCGGGCGCGGCGAGCGTCCGGATCTCGTCGAGCGCGTTGTCGAGGCGGGTCGGGACGATCTGTGAGCTGCCCGCCCCCTGATAGCGCGGCGTTCGGGCGAATTCGCCGATCACGGCGATCGACGCGTCCGCCGCGGGATCGAGGGGAAGCAGTCCGTCGTTCTTCAGCAGCACGATGCTGCGCCCGGCGACCTTGCGGGCGAGTGCGTGGTGGGCGGCGCGGTCGTAGTCGGCCGCAGGGTCCAGGTTCGACCGCACCTTCTCGACGAGTGCCAGCACCCGGTCCGCAGCGGTGTCGAGCACGGCCTGCTCGACCTGGCCGGACTCCACTGCCTCCACGATCTGGGCGTCGGTGACCCCGTCGGTCGAGGGCATCTCGAGATCGAGACCCGCCGAGAGCGCGGCAACCCGATTCGACACCGCACCCCAGTCGGAGACGACGAGCCCGTCGAAGCCCCACTCGCCGCGGAGGATGTCGGTGAGCAGCCACCGGTTCTCCGACGCGTAGACGCCGTTGATGCGGTTGTAGGAGCACATCACCGTCCACGGATGGCTGTGCCGCACGACGTGCCGGAAGCCGCGCAGATAGATCTCGTGCAGGGGCCGGGCGTCGATGTCGGCGCCGACCCGGAGCCGGTCGGTCTCCTGGTTGTTGGCGGCGAAATGCTTCAGCGACGCCCCGATCCCCCGCGCCTGCAATCCGGCGACGAGTGCGGCGCCGAGCCGGCCGCTCAGGATCGGGTCTTCGGAGAGGTACTCGAAGTTGCGGCCGCAGAGCGGCGACCGCTTGATGTTCACACCCGGGCCCAGCAGGACCCCGACGCCCTCGGCCTTGGCTTCGTCGCCGAGGGCTCGGCCGACCGTGTCGAGCAGGTCCGGGTCCCAGGTGGATCCCAACGCGGCCGCCGGCGGAAAGCAGGTGGCGGGCACGCTGTCGCCGATGCCGAGATGATCGCCGCCGCCCCTCTGCTTTCGCACCCCGTGCGGACCGTCGGTGAGATAGATGGAGGGTACCCCGACCCGATCGAGCGCCTTTGTCTCCCAGAAGTTCTCACCGCTGGTGAGCGAGGCCTTCTCTTCGGTGGTGAGCGCTGTCGATCGGGGCGAACGGGTGTCCATGGTCCCTCTCTCCGTTGCGGACGGGTCGGGGGGATCGTATCGGTGGGACAGTCGGATTCGTGCGATATTCCGTCGCGTCAATACATACGTACGTATGGTTTACCTGCCTACGACAGCCGGACCCGCACCGGCACGGATTCCCACGACCGCAGCGTGTTGTTCAGGTGACGGCGCACCGGCCCGGCGATCTCCAACGATTCGACCCTCGACGCCAGCGCCGTCAGCAACGCCTCCGATTCGAGGCGCGCGACGTGCTGCCCGACGCACTGGTGGATACCCATCCCGTATCCCACGTGTCCGGACGGGTTGCGGCCGAGATCGAAGACGTCCGGGTTGTCCCATCGGCGGGGGTCGCGGTTCGCGGCGCCGAGGAACATCAGGATCTTCTTGCCGTCCGGGATCACCGTTCCGCCGATCTCGGTGTCCCTCGTCGCGGTGCGGAAGAACGTCTGAACCGGCGACTCCCACCGGACCGCCTCGTCGAACGCCGTCCGGGCCAGCGTGCGGTTCTCACGCAGCCGCGCCCACTGTTCGGGATGCCGCGCGAACGCGTAGAGCACGGCCGCGAGCCCGTTGACGGTGGTGTCCACACCGGCTGTCAGCAGCGAGCGCACCACCAGCGGGGCCTGCTCGTACGTGATGTCGCCGCGGTCCGCGGCCGCCCAGATCTGCGCGCCGAAGCCGTCGCCGGTGAGCGCGTCGCGGGCGCACTGCTCCTTCACCCAGCCGGACAGTTCGGCCACCCGCGGCGCCCCCCTCTCCACCAGACTGTTGGCGGGACCGAACGCGTTGAATGCGTGGTCCCCGTACGGCAGCAGGTTCTCCCGTCCGGCGTCGGGAATGCCCACGGCATCCGGAAAGACCCGCAGCGGGAACGCGGCGGCGAGGTCGGTGACCGCGTCGAATTCGGTTGTTTTCGAGAGCAACTGGTCGACGAGGTTCTCCGCGTCCTGGATCCACGCTGCCCTGAGTTTCTGCAGCGCGCGGGGGCCCAGAATCTTGCTCAGCACCGCCCGCGGAGCGTCGTGGTGCGGCGGGTCGGCCTCGAGCAGGATGCTCGGCGGACGCCACGGCGTCTCGTACCGGAAGTTGCTCAGGCCGACCCCGGCGGCCGATTGGAACGACTGCCAATCGGTCAGCGCGGCGTGGACCTGCTCGTAGCGACCCAATGCGAACACGTCGTATCGCTGCAGGTACACGACGGGCCCGGCGTCTCGCAGGTCGGCCTGGAACGGCAACGGGTCTTCGAGGACGTCGAGGGCGAACGGGTCGGCGTCGCTGACGGGCAGAGTCGGGGCGGGGGCGAACATCGTCACGGTGAGTCCCTTCGGGGGTGAGTGTCAGAGGTCGAGCACGAGACGGTCGGAGCACGACCGCGACACGCAGATGAGCATGCAGTCGCCGGCGGACCGTTCGTCGTCGTCGAGAACGGAATCGCGGTGGTCGGGGGCGCCGGCGAGGACGGTGGTCTCGCAGGTTCCGCACGTGCCCTCGCGGCACGAGGACAGGACGTCGACCCCGGCCGCTTGCACGGCGTCGAGGACGCTGGCGCCGGGTGTCACCGTCACCGCGAGGCCGGAGCGCGCGAGTTCGACCTCGAACGGTTCGTCGCGCAGCGGTACACCGTTGTCCTTCGGCACGAAGCGTTCGGTCCTCAGCCTGCCGACAGGCCAGTCCGCGCAACAGTTTTCGACGGCGGCGAGCAATGGCCCCGGACCGCAGACGTAGACCTTCGCGTCGGCGGCGGCCGCGGCGAGACACGCGGGGAGGTCGAGGTGGCCCTGCTCGTCGCGAGGCACGACGGACACCCGGTCGCCGTAGGCGGCGAGTTCGTCCCGGAACGCCATGGACGTGCGGGTGCGGCCGCCGTACAAGAGTTGCCAGTCGATTTTCATCAGCTCCGCCTGGCGGACCATCGGCAGCAGTGGGGTGATCCCGATACCGCCGGCGATGAACAGGTACCTCGGTGCAGGGACGAGCGCGAAGTTGTTGCGCGGACCGCCGACCCCGACGAGATCACCCTCCGCGAGTACGTCGTGGACGTACGCCGACCCGCCCCGGCCCGCCGGTTCCCGCAGCACCCCGACCCGGTAGCTGTACGCGTCCCACCGGTCGCCGCACAGCGAGTACTGCCGCGTCAGCCCGTTCGGGAGCAGCAGGTCGATGTGGGCCCCCGCCGCCCAGTCCGGCAGGCGCCGTCCGTCGGGGTGACGCAAGGTCAGCGCGACAACACCCTCCGCGACAACCTCTTTGGCCACAACTCGTAATGCAGCGTCCGCCGGCGTGCCGGAAGAAACCGGGTTCTGTGACATCTCGACTCCTCGATCTCGCGTTTGTTCGAGGATCTTCCGAGCGAGGGACGCGTCACCAGACTATTTTCAATAATTGAAAGTAAAGAGGTAGTCCGGGTCACTCAGCTGGGCGAATGTCCGGCTTCGTCACACGCTCGAGCCCGTCGAGGATCAGGTCGAGTCCGTACTCGTACTCGTCGCCGAAGTCGTATCCAGGCTTCATGGCGTGCTGCGCAACGAACTCGGTGAGGTGCGGGTACTCGTCCGGCCGGACCCGGCCCAGGATGGATTCCGCCACCTCGGTGAGCTCGTCGGTGGAGCCGAACGGCAGGCTCGTCTCCTGCAGCGCGAAGCCGTAGATGTAGCTGTCCAGGACCGAGAACGCATGGGCGGCAGACTCGGTGGAGAACCCGGCCGCCCGCAGGATTCCCAGCACCGCGTCGTGGTGTCGCAGCGTGGCGGGCCCGGGGGTCGCCCGCGACTCCATCAGAGCGGTCGCCCAGCGATGCCGCGCGAGCACGTTCCGCGCCGAGATCGCGCGTCGGCGCATGGCGGACTTCCAGTCGGGACCGTCCGCGGGCAGGTCGATCTCACCGAAGACGACGTCCACCATGCCGTCGACGAGGTCGCCCTTGTTCGCCACGTGGCGGTACAACGACATCGCCTCGACCCCGAGTGCTTCCGCGATCCGCCGCATGGTGAGCGCCTCGACGCCGCTGTCGTCGGCGAGGGTGACCGCGGCGCGAAGGACACGCTCCCTGCTCAGCGGGATTCGGCGGCCTTCCGCAGGGTCGGTCTCGGCCGTCATCGCACAGTCTCCACTCGCGCAGCTTACGTTGTAAGGCTTGACTTACAACGTAAGCTTACAATGTAAACAGATCGACCTTTATGAAACGGAGTCCAAGCATGAAGGCTGTCGCCCAGGACGTCTACGGACCGCCCGAAGTACTCGCACTGCGGAACGTCGCCACACCGGTCCCCGCCGACGATGAGGTGCTGGTTCGGGTGCATGCCGCCGGTGTCGATCGCGGCGTCTGGCACCTCGTGACCGGCCTGCCGTACCCGGTGCGTCTCGCGGGCTACGGGATCCGGCGACCCAAGGCCGCCGTTCCCGGGATGGACCTGGCCGGCCGCGTCGAAGCGGTCGGCAAGCATGTCACCGGATTCCGTCCGGGCGACGAGGTGTTCGGCATCGGCGCCGGCACGTTTGCGGAGTACGCGTGCGCACCGGCCGCCAAGCTCGCGCACAAGCCGGCCGGACTGACGTTCGAGGAGGCCGCCGCGGTCGCGATCTCGGGGCTCCCGGCGCTGCAGGCTGTGCGCGACCACGGGCGGGTCGAGCCGGGGCAGTCGGTGTTGATCATCGGGGCGTCCGGCGGCGTGGGCACGTTCGCCGTACAGATCGCCAAGGCTCACGGAGCGGAGGTCACCGGCGTGTGCAGCACGGCAAAGGTCGACCTGGTCCGCTCGATCGGTGCCGACCACGTCGTCGCCTACACGCGCGAAGACTTCGCCCGGCTCGGGCGGCGCTACGACGTCATCCTCGACATAGGCGGCAACTCGTCCCTGACCCGCCTACGGCGCGCCCTCACTCCCCGCGGGCGACTCGTCATCGTCGGCGGCGAAACGGGCGGCCGGTGGCTCGGCGGCACCGATCGCCAACTGCGTGCACTCGCGCTGTCCCCCTTCGTGAGTCAGACACTGTGCGTGTTCATCTCGAAGGAGAAGGGCGAAGATCTGCTCGTGCTCCGCGGCCTCGTCGAGACCGGCGACATCGCACCGGTCATCGACCGGACGTACCCGCTGGGCGAGGCGGCCGCGGCGCTGCGCCACCTCGCCGACGGGCACGTGCGCGGAAAGGTCGTGATCTCTGTGACCGGGGGCTGAGATTACGGGGTGTGAGCCCGTCGGCTGATGTCCTTGTCGACCGCGGTGGCGATGTCGTGGACGAGGCGGGAGTGCCAGTGCTTGTGTGCCTCGAGGTCCGCGGTGAGGGCGTGGCAGTCCGGGCATTCCAGGGGGCTGGGTTGTGAGTTGCTTTCCATGGCGCTGCGCTTTCCGGGAGAAGTGGTTCCGATTCCACCGTGGCACGGGCGGGGCGGATAGTCCACCGCCCACACAGCGTCACAGACATTGGTCAGCCGCCCGCGCAATTGCGTCGGATTCCGGCAAATCCGCGAGCGTCTGCACCTGGGACGGGCTCATTTCACCGCCGCGGCCATCACCCGGGTGATGCCCTTCGCAGCCGCCTGCAGCACGGGAATCTGCGCGTACGCCTTCTCGTCGTTGGGCACGATCACCGACAGCGCGGCGACGACCCGGCCGGTGCCGTCCCGCACCGGAACCGCGACGCCCGTGGTGTCTGCGTACAGGTGGCCCGCGCAGAGGATGTAGCCGTGCCGGCGCACGTCGGCCAGGACTCCTCGCAACTGTCGCGGGGTGCGAATCGTGTTGTCGGTGTATACCTTCAACGGCTCGTTCAGGATTCGCTCCTGAAGGTCCGGCGAGGCGTGGGCAAGAAGGACCAGCCCGGAGGAAGACACGTGGAGCGGCATCCGGCCGGCGATGCGCGTGTAGTTGACCACCGCACCCGGGGCCGTGAGCCGCTCGACGAACAACACCTCGTCGCCCTCGAGCACACCGAGTTGGGTGTGCTGCCCGACGACGGCGTGCAGGTCTTCCATGAACGGCATCGCCGCTTCCCGGAGTCCGAGGGTCGGGGACGCGCGCGACGCGACCTCCCACAGGCGCACCCCGATCCGCACCTTCCGGTTCTCCCGCTCGAGCCAGCCGCACCCCACCAGTTCGTCGATCAACCGCGATGTCGTGGAGATGTGGAGACCGGACCGTCGCGCGATCTCGGACACGGTCAGCAGCGAATCGTCTGAACGGAACGATTCGACGATCCGCACCGTCCGGGCCAGGACGGACTCGCCGGTGTGCACACGCGCCATCCCTTCAGTGTGCACACCGGCCGGCGCTCAGCGCAGGTCGCGCCGCCGGAACGCCGTCACACCCACCACGATCAGGGCGGCGGTGATCAGCAGCAGCCACACGATCGGTGTGGCCTCGAACTGCCCGCCCGGCAGTTTCGGAGCGTGGCTGAACGGCTCGAGATCGAGTACCGCCTGTGGGAACTGCGCGATCGACCCGACCATGAAGATCAGGAGGAACGCGACGAGCACCCCCCACGCCACGGGCGTGAACCGCGGGATCACCCCGAACAGGAGGACCGTCACTCCGGCGAGCATCCAGATCGCGGGAAGCTGCACGAGCGCCGCCCCGACCACGTCGGTCAGCGCTCCCCCCACGTCGCCAATGGACGCGCCGTAGGTGAATCCGGCGGCCACGCCGGCCACGACCATCGCGACCGTCGGTCCCAGCAACGCGAACAGGATGTGGCTCGACGCCCAGCGGACACGGCCGACCGAGCCGGCGGTCACGGGTTCGAGGCGCTGGGCGTTCTCCTCGGAATAGAGACGCAGCGACGCGGAGATCGCGTAGGCCGCGGCGGCGATCGCGAGCATGGTGAACGCGTAGCCGATGAACGATTCCTCCAGCGACTGCGAACCACCCATCCTCATGATGATGTCCCGGATCGTCTGGCTGTCACCGACCTGCCCGCCGACCCCCTTGGCGGCGCTGCCGATGAGCAGTCCGTACAGACCGAGCCCGGCCGTCCACGCCGCGAGTGTGCCGCGGTGCATCCGCCACGCCAGCCCGAAGGTTCCGCCGAGTGTCGGCGGTGTAGCAACGGGGCCTGGACGTTCGGCGATCAGACCGGCACCGACATCCCGACGGCGCAGCAGCGCGTAGGCCACCCAGGTGAACACGCCCGTCATGACCAGGCTGGGGGCGACGACCCACCACCGTTCGTCGGCGTACGGGCGGATCTGCAGAGCCCAGCCGAGCGGCGAGAACCACGACAGGATGCCGGAGCCGGCGTCACCGACCGCGCGCAATGCGAATGCGACACCGAGCACCGTCAGCGCGATGCCTCGAGCCACGCGGGCGCCGGTACTCACCTGCGCCGCGACGCCGGCCACCGCCGTGAACACCAGACCCGAGCAGGCCAGGGAGGTGCCGAAGGCCACCGAACCACCCACCGGAAGGTCCCGGGCGAGCAACGCGGCCGCACAGAGTATTCCGGTGACGACGGAAGCGCCGCCCGCGAGTGTCAGTGCCGCCGTCAGCCCCGCGTACCGTCCGACGGACGTGGAGTCGAGCAGCTCGGCCCGGCCGGTCTCCTCCTCGGCGCGGGTGTGCCGGATGACCGTCAGGATTACCACCAGACCGATCAGCGTGTAGTAGATGCCGGCCTTCCAGACACCCACCGATCCGAGGCTGGAGTTGAAGATCGGCCCGTACATGGCGATCTGTGCGGGGCTGGCCGCCGTGGTGGCCGCGAAGTCCGCCAGCTGGGCGTCGGACGTGTAGATGTCGGCGATGCTCGTGACGTACAGCGCCGGCGCGAACGCGAAGATCAGAATCCACAGCGGCAGCGCGATCCGATCCCGGCGCAGGAACAGCCGCAGAAAATGCAGTGTCCCCTTGAAATCCGAGGAAGTCACCGGCGCCGGCTCCACAGGCCGATACCGGGACACCGTTGCGGTAGTCATGCCCGCACCTTCTCCGCCGTGTCGGACGACGGCGTCGTGCCGTCGTCGATCTCGTAGTGCCGAAGGAAGAGTTCCTCGAGCGTCGGCGGCTGACTGACGAGGCTACGGACCCCGGTGTCGCCGAGCACCCGGATGAGCTCGCCGAGATGTTCGCTGTCGACCTGGCAATGCAGCGTCGACCCGTCGAGGTGAATATCCGCGACGCCCGCGATGCGGCTCAGATCGCCGGGGTCGCCGAGAAGTTCGGCGGTGATCGACGTGCGACTGAGGTGCCGCATCGACGCCAGCGTGCCCGATTCGACCGTACGTCCCGACCTGATGATGGTGACCCGCTCACACAGCGCCTCCACCTCGGACAGGATGTGGCTGGACAGCAGCACCGTCACCCCGCGGTCGCGGGCCTCGGCGACGCATTCCCGGAATACCTGTTCCATCAACGGGTCCAGGCCCGACGTGGGTTCGTCGAGCAGCAGCAGGCCCGCGTTCGAGGAGAACGCCGACACCAACGCCACCTTCTGACGATTGCCCTTCGAGTACGCGCGCCCCTTCTTCCGGGGGTCGAGGTCGAAACGCTCGATCAACTCCTGTTTGCGGGTTTCGTCCAGCCCGCCGCGCATCCGGGCGAGGAGGTCGATGGTCTCGCCGCCGGACAACGACGGCCACAGCGTCACGTCGCCCGGGACGTACGCCATCTCGAGGTGCAGGGCGACGGCGTCGCGCCACGGATCGCGTCCGAAGACGGCCGCCTCGCCGCTGTCGGAGTGGAGGCTGCCGAGGAGGACGCGGATGGTGGTGGACTTGCCGGCGCCGTTCGGCCCGAGGAACCCGTGCACCTCACCTTCGCCGACCTCGAGATCGAGTCCGTCCAACGCCCGGGTTCGTCCGAACGTCTTCACCAGGTTGCGCACTTCGATGATCGCGCTCATAGCTGCTCCTAGTTCGGGGAGTCGGTAGATTCTGCGGGTGCCGCCGCCTGTGCGGCACCGTCTTCGGTGGCCAGGTACGCCTCGAGCGTCGACGAATCCGGCAGCAGGCCTTCGGTGTACATCTCGAGGGCGGGCAGCGTGACGTCGGTGGCGAGGTCGCGGATGGCCTTGGCGTAGTCGAGCGGAACTTCCTTGTCCGCGCGCATCTGCAGGTAGAGCAGCATGGCGCCGACGTTGTAGAGGGTGAGGTAACGCGCCCGCGCCTGCGGGTTGCGACTGGGCCGCACCCTCCCGGCCGCCACTCCCATGTCGAGGTACCCGGCGGTGTCGTCCACCATGTGCTCGAACAGTGATTCGCCGAGACCCCCGCCCGCCTGGAAACTGCGGACGATGTATGCGACGAGCGGGGCGTACTGCTCGATGTCGGCGAGGGCCTGCATGGTGCCCGCCGGCCCGGGCGTCGAGATCGCCTGCGCCTTCTGCTCCCGGATGATCCGCAGAACATGCTCGTCGCATTCGGCGCGCAGGCCGTCCTTCGATCCGAAATGGTGGATCACCAGACCGGGCGACACTCCGGCGGCGGTGGCGATCGCCCGCACACCGGTGGCGAAGCCGTGATTGCCGAACACCGTGATCGCCGCGTCGCGCACGCGGGCGCGGGTGGTCAGATCGGGTTGCGGGACCTCGGAACCGGCATTGGTTGAACGCATGTTTAATATGCTAAACACGCGTTCAATCGTGGCACAAGGGGTAGCGGCGTCAAGATTTCGTCAAGGCCGGGACACCGACGTGCGGGCCCGCGAACACGACGGTCGGGCGGGGGTACCGGTTGCGGGCGCAGGCCTCGTCCAAGGCTTCGTCGACGGCATCACGCACGTCGCTCCCATCCGCGTCCAGCAGGACCAGTTCGGTCAGGATCACGCCGGAGTCGCGCCGGACCTGCTCCATCAGACCGATCACCTCGTCGATGGCCCCGGAACTGGCAGTGCAGCGGAATCCCACCAGCCGCAGCTGCGGCTGTTCCATCACCGCACGCACCGCGTCCTCGATGCCCGGGCCCGCCTCGATCACGTCGAGCACCGCGTTCTCGCGCGACTGCTCGTGAACGAACAGGTGAGGCAGATGCAGCGTCATCGGAACCTCCTCGATCCGGTGGGATCCCCGGGTCGAACAACTCGGGGGATCAGTTCCAGATCTACCCGCGCCCAGCGGGGTTGCAGCCGATCTTGACGCCGAAATGACTCCCCCGCCCACAATCCTGACGCGGTGTTGGCGGGTATCGACTTGTCAGCCGACGCCGCCGAGTTTGTCGGCGAAGAAGGCCAGCACCCGGTCGACTCCCTCCTGCCGCCGGTGCGCGGTCAGCGTCGAATGCTCCGCGCCCGGAAACTCCACCGCGATGAAGTTGTCGCCGAACTCGCGGCGCAGCGTCTCGAAGCGATCGCCTACCAAACCGTCCTCCCGGAACCGCAGGCCGAGGACCTGGCAGCCGGCGTTCACCTTCGCGCGCACCGCGTCCAGGTCGGCGGGGCTGAGCCCGAGGTCCCGTTTACGCGTCTCGCCTAGCGGAAACGGGATGGACGGCTGCGCCAGCACGGGCGCCACCACCGGGGCGTCGACCATCATCGCCAACGCATAGCCACCGGTGATGCACATCCCGACCGCACCGACTCCGGCGCCACCGAGTTCCTCGTGCAGATCGCGCGCCAGCGACCGCAGCCACACCGCCACCGGTGCCGTCGTGCCGAGCGCCAGTTTCGTGAACTCCCGGCTCACGCAGACCTGCGCCAGCGAACTGACGGTGCTGAGCGTGCCGTACCCCCGCTCCGGCTTCCCGAACAGGGAGGGCATCACCACGGTGTACCCGTGCGCGACGACCTCCTCCGCGAATCCGATCACCTCCGGGGTCACACCCGGCACTTCGTGGATCACGATGACGCCCGGCCCACACCCCCTGCGGTAGGTCGGATGGGTGACCCCACCGACCGTGTAACTGCCCGGCGTCCACCCGTCCACAAGCCCCATGACACAAGAACGTACTCGACCGATCGCGGAACTCCCGCTCGCCGACGACACGACCGTGCGGTTTCATTCGCCTGCGTTCCCCGCGCCGCCTGTGCAAGTACGGTACGAACCTGCACAATCCGGACAACCGAGGAAAGGGCACGTATGCGCAACCTTCGACGTACGGCAGTGGCGGGGGCCATGATCGCGGGACTGACGACTGTGGGAGCCGCAACGGCGTCCGCCGCGCCGTTCGGCTCCCTCGGCGACGGACCCGATCTCGTGATCACACAGGCGAATGCCGAGGGCGTCAGCGCATGCGCCGTGCGGGTCACGAACGAGGGCGAAGGCACGGCCACGAGCGTGACGGTCCACACCCCGCTCACATACGAACCCCGAGACCTCGGCACCCTCGCCCCCGGCGAATCGAAACTCGCCCAATATTTCGACTGCGGCATCTATCCCAGCATCTTCTACTTCACCACGACGATCGGTGAGACCAACTGGGCGAACAACTTCCTGCGAATCGACCTCTGAGGGATCAGTGCGGCGGCAAGCTCCCTACGTGTGGCGTCGGAGCCTGCCGTTGGCCTCTCGGCACCGGCATGTCGTCGCCCGATCACACCGACTCCACACCTACAGCTCCGACACGCACCTGAAACTCGAGACACGCCAGAGCGTCCCGGGCAGCATCCAGCGCCTGCTCCGGTGTCTCCCCGACCGCACGTGCGTAGGCGACCCGCGAATCCGACGATTCCAAGAGGGTGACGTCTCCGCCGGGACGGACGAGCAGTTGCACATCGGTCACTCCGTCGACCTGCCTGGCTCGGTCGAGGCCGCCGATGTCGGTGACGACGCCCGCGACAGGTGCCGCGGCGAACCAGATCGCGGAATGACGCGCAGCCCGTTGCTCGTCGAGTATTGCCCGGATCTCGGGAAGGACTTTCTCCCCCACGGTCTGCCGCACGACGCACTCGCCGAGGTCCACACCGGTGGCGTCGAACGCCAGTGCCGGAATCTCGTCGCCCCCCATCCGCACATGTGTCTCGATCACCCGCGGACCTGCTGGGCCGAGCACGATCTCGGTGTGTGTCGCACCGAATTCCACGCCGAGGGCGTCGAGCAGACTCGTGACATACGTCTGGATCTGCCCTTCCTGGGCCGCGGAGAGTGCGGCAGGTGTCACGTGCCCGACTTCGACGAAGCTGACCGGGTCGGAGAACTTCCGAGTGACAGCGACGAACTGGTGTTCGCCACATTCCGAGAATGCCTCCACACTGAATTGCGGCCCCTCGTGGAACTGCTCGACCAGCACCCCGCTGTTCGTCAGACCGTCGAAATCGCCCCCGGCGCGGGCAAAGGCCTCGGCCAGTGCGCTGTCGGCCCGGATCACGGCCACGCCCGCACTACCGGCACCGCAGACCGGTTTCACCACACAGGGCAGACCGTGTTCTGCGGTGAAGGCCCGCAGGGCGGCCGCGTCGGCGACGATCGCAGAGGCGGTGGCGTCGATGCCCGACTCACGAAGCCGCGCGCGCATGGCGTGCTTGTCGTGGACCAATTCCACTGTGCGCCGCGAATGGGTCGCGAGACCGAGCGCCTCCCCGATCGCGGCACAGCGGTCCTGGTCGCGTTCGCCGAACGTGGCGATCCGCGTGAAGGGATGCTGCGCATGTGCGGCCCGGGCCAACGCTATCCATTCTTCGTCCGGTGCATCGTGTCGCACGGCGATGACCCTGGTGTGCGAGGGCAGTTGGCGAAGCTTGGCGACGAACTCCAACCGGCAGATCACCGAGGTCTGCGTGCCGGGGAGGGCGGCGCGGACCCTGCCTGGAAGGTCGCGGCCGCTGCCGACGACGAGGACGTGTTCGGTCATTTCTTCACCTCGAGTTTCGAGTAGGGAGCGACAACGCGGGAAGATCGCCGGCGTTCCGCGAGACTTCGACGTGCTGCCGTCCGGGAGACCAGCGCAGCCACCCCGAACGTTGCCCCGAGGACCGGCCAGGCGATCAGCCCGGTGGGCAGGAGAACCACGACCAGAAGGGTTGGGCCGACCACCTTCTGGCCGGTCATGCCGAGGCTGAACGCACCGAGGTACCGGGCCACGGCGGGCGGCGGGGACAGCTCGGACGACAGCTCCCACGCCGCCACGGAATGGATGTTCTCCGCGATCGACAGGGCCACGACCGCAACGAACACGGCGGCAATGGCGACGGCCGTTCCGGACAGCTGGCCCAGGGCGAACAGACCGCAACAGACAGCCATCAGGACACCGGCCAAAGCCAGTAATCGGCTCGCCGCCGCCGTTCCCTCGGCGAACCGGGCGACATAGACCTGGAGGACCACGGTGAGGGCGGTGTTGACCGCCATCAACACCGGCACCCAGGCGAGCGGCACCGAGGTGTATTCGATGACCCAGATCGGCAGCAGAACGATCAGCACGGTGTCGTACAGCGACAGGACACCGTTGCCGACCGTGAAAACCATGAACCACCAGTCACGGAACGGCGAACGCACCGCGGTACGGGGAGAGCGGGTATCGAGGGAATCACGCTCCTCGGGTGAAGGTCGTTGCAGCACAACCGTGCCCGTCCGGCGGAGCACGTACCACACGGCGGCGGCGACCACCAGGAAGGAAATTCCGTTACCCACGAACAGCGCCGTGAACGCGGCCGGCCGACCGGTCGCGAACACAACCCCCGCGAGAAGGAATCCTGCCGTGAGGCCCACATTCCGGACCGCGCGGATGGTGGCCATCGTGCGTGTCCGGTCCCGGCCTCCGATCACCGATGTCACGACGGCCTGCTGGATCGGACTGCTCGCTCGATCGGCCGCGGTGAGCAGCACCGTCAGCACCAGAAAGGTGGTGAAGTCGGAGACGAGCGCGAAACAGCCGTATCCGATGCCGCGCAGCAGCAGAAGGACCACGTAGAACCTTCCCGCCCCCAGCCGGTCCGCCAGCCTGCCGAGGGGCACCGGGGCGAGCAGGGCGAGTCCGCCCGCCAGAGTGGTCGCGAGGGCGATCTGGTTCGCGGTGAGGCCGACGACGCCGATGAAGTAGAGGGCGAAGGAGGCGAAGAACATTCCGGTGCCGAGAGAGTCGATGCCGGCACCGACGGCCAGCGTGCGGCCGGCCGGGGTGTCGGGCAGTAGCGCGTCACCCAGCCGCCGCAGCACGGCGTTCACGGCACGTCTCCGGGGATGACGAACGCGCGCACGAGTTCGGCCGACCGCTGCACATGTGTGGGCGTGGCCGCTTCCGGGGCGGGGCGACGCAGGTGGTTCCACGTGTAGCGGCGGGCCGCGTTGACGAGCAGATCCGATTGCCCAGACGTCTCTGAATGCACCGACGTCTCTGAATGCACCGACGTCGCGGCTCGCGTAACCAGGGCTGACGCGATGAGCATCCGGCTCATCCGGTCGACCAGCACCCACCCGGCGGCGGCGACGATCACCGGGTCCGCCCCGACCCATTCGTGTCGGGTGGTCCGCACCCCCGCGAGTGCGTCGTCCACCATCTGCCAGGCCGCGAGCAACCGCCCCTGCGGAGCCGCGCCGAGGAGTTCCCGCGTCCGGTCGGTGACCGCGTCGAAGTGCTCGGGACGCGCGAGCAGCTCCAACGCGTGAACGGTGAGGGCCCCGCGGTCGGCTCGGGCGTCATCACTCCCGTCGACGCGGGCGGTGTCCGCTGCGAGCGAGTAGGTGACACAGCGCGCGGCGGCCCTGCGGGCTCGACCGTGCGACACCTGCGGAATGTCGTGCCAGGCACGGGCGGCCATCACGTCCACCACGCGGTCGGCGACCTCCTCCCGTCGAGCGATGCCCCAGGGGCTGCTTTCCTCGAAAACATCTGCTGTGCTGATTAATCCGGTGACCGCATCCTCCAGGATCCTGACGCCACCGGTGGCCCACGCCGCCGCGACCCGGTCAGGTGTGTTCGACGCGAGGAATCGTGTGTTCATGTGTACTCCAGCCAGTGACGGTAGGTGGGCTCGCGGCCGCGGACGACGTCGTGGAAGACGTCCCGCAGCTGCTTGGTGATCGGACCGCAGCCGCCCGCCGCCAGCGGGCGGTCGTCCACCGACGCCACCGGGACCACCTCGGCGGCCGTGCCGGTGAGAAACGCCTCGTCGGCGACATAGAGGTCGCTGCGGGTCAGGCTCTGTTCCCGCACGGTCATCCCCAGGTCGCGAGCGAGGGTGATCACGGTATCCCGGGTGAGACCGGGCAGAATGTTGTCGCTGACCGGCGGGGTGGTCAACACATCGTCGTGAACGGCGAAGATGTTCGCGGCGGACGCCTCGGCCACGTGCCCCGTGGACGTGAGCATCAGCGCGTCGTCGTAACCGGCGCGCAGAGCGGAGACCTTGGCCAGTGCCGAATTCACATAGGCGCCCGTTGCTTTGGCCATCGGTGGAACCGAGTGGACTCCGTTCCGTTGCCAGCTGCTGACCATCAGGCGGCAGCCCTCCTGGTCCGCGGTCTCACCGAGGTACGACCCCCACGGCCAGGCCGCGATGGCGACCCGGGCGTTGTCCAACGCAGGCGCGACGCCCATCGAGCCGTAGCCGAGGTAAATGATCGGGCGCAGATAGCCGGAGTCCAAGCCGGTGCGGCGCAGCAATTCGAGCGCGATCTGGGTGAGCTCGTCCACCGACCATCCGGGGTCCAGCAGGTACACGCGGGCCGAGTCGTGCAGCCGTCGCAGGTGATCACGCAGCCGGAAGACAGCCGGACCACGGTCCGTCGCGTAGGCCCGGATGCCCTCGTAGACGCCCCATCCGTAGTGCAGACTCGGCGTCAACACGTGGACCTGCGCCTGGTCCCAGGCAACGAACTCGCCGTCCATCCAGACGGTACTGGTCGGGGTCAGTTCCATTGTTCTGCTTTCGTTTCGGTGGCGGCGGACCGCTGGGACGGAACAGGGACTGCCGGCGCACCGACCAGCTCCAGTCGACGCTCGATGCTGCGCGATTGCAGAGACAGAGCCTCTCGATAGTTGTCGGCCCCTTCGCCGCGGAAGGAGAACCAGCCCCAGCGGGGCTGTAGTTGGCACCCCCGCGCGATCTTGGCCTCGTAGGCGGCGAGGCCGTAGTGGATGCGACGGATGCCGTGCTCCACCGCCCACCGCGCCGTCTCGTGGTACGTCAAGGTCAGGTAGCAGCCACGAACACCCGGGGCGAAGCCTGCAGTCCTCGCGAACAGTGTGTCGCGGGTACGGAGATAGAGCACGAATCCCACGAGACGGCCGTCGTGCTCGGCGCCGAGCACCACACAGGACTCGCCCAATTCCTCACGGATGGCGTCGAAATCGCGGCGAACCCGGTCCTCGCCGCCGGGTAGCCCGTACTTGGCCCGATGCGCGACCTGGAGGGCGACCACCTGGTCGTCGATCGCGGTGGGACCCCAGCGGACCACCGTGCGCAGACCCGCCCGCGTGTAGTCCGCGATCTCCTTGCGGAGCCGGGCGCGACGGCGTTTGCTCAGGCTCGCGAGATAGTCCGCCCAGCTGTGCCCACTCAGGTCGTGGACGCCCTCGGCACCCAGCAAGGCCGCCGTGTATCCGGCGCGCGCAGCGGAACCGTCGACGTGCTCGGCTTCCGGGTCCCCGACGTACAGCAATGCCGTACTGCGGCAACCGAGTTCGTCACCGGCTCGACCGAGCAGATCGGGCAGGGCTGCCATGACCGCGCGGCGCTCATCAGGCGAACGGCCGGGCACGTGCGCCACGCCGTGGTGATTTCCGAAGGTGGCGAGCGCCACCGACGGGTACTGATCGTCGCGGGCGCCGGGCAGTGCCTCGGTGAGTGTCGCCCAGCGCTTTTGATCGGGCTGATCGAGCAACTCGGGTTCGGCCATCGGCCCGGGGGTTCCCGCGAGCCGCGGCGGGTCGTAGAAGAGCAGGCCACCCGGCCGCGCCGTGAACAGCAGCGGCGCGAACGCGACGGCCCGGCCGTCCTCACGCACCTCGAGGTAACGCACCTCGTGCAGGTCGGTGCGTTCGGTGAACCGCCACCACCGCGCGTCCTCCCAGATGATGTCCGGATCGGCGATGCCCGCGAAGTCCGCGGCGAGCGGGCGGGCACCGCGGGGCAGGACGCGGCCGGTGAGCCCGTCGAGTGCGGTCGGGGTGGTGGTCATGCTGCGTCCTCGCTTTCGAGACGGTCCCAGACGAATCCGGCGCTCACCTGCTCGGCGGTGGTGACCAATCGGTGTCCCAGAGCCGTGAAGTCCGGGTCCGTGATCACCCAGAAGGCCAGGAAGTCCGCCGACTTGCGCTCGCTGTACCGGGCGGGGCTCCACTCGTCCCCGATGTGGGTGTTCAGGGTGAAGTCGTGTACGCCCGGCGGCGCGTCCGGCAGTCGCTGCACCCTGCCCAGCCGCGGCGGCACGCCGTAGAACGCGGCGTGCGGGGCGGTGGCCACCCGCTCCCGGACAGCGTCCAGGTCGGTGGGGAGCCCGCATTCCACCCGTGCCCACAGGTGACGGGGGTCGATGCCGAGGACATGACGCAGCATCGTCGGTATCGGGCCGCCACCGATGCGGGCGGCCACTTCGCACAGCACGATGTCGCCGCCGCCGGTGACGAAGAACTCGGCGTGCACGCAGACGGTGGGCGGGGAGACGAGTGCATCGACGAGTCGCCAGGTTTCGTCCACCAGACGCGCACAGATCGGGTCGGCGGTATCGACGGACCGTGAGCCGAACGGGGCGTCGGTCCAGTGTTCGAGGCATCCCTGGCCGGTGTAGCGGGACACGACCGCCGCCACCGGGCGTCCGCCGACCCGGAACGCGTCCACATGATGTACCGCGCCGTCGACGAACTCCTCGACCTCGTAGGGTGTCGACGTGACGATGTCGGCGAGATCGGCCGCCTGCGCCGGCGAGTCGAGAACGTACACGCCGGTGGAGCCGGAACCGCTGCGTGGCTTGACGACGACGTGACCCGGATGGCGGGCCATGAAGTCTGCGATGTCTGCAGGGTGCCGCACCGGCGCGAAGGCGGGAACGAGAAGTCCTGCTGCCTGCGCCAATTCCTTCATCAGGATCTTGTCGCGGTATGCGGCAGCAGTGCCGGTATCCAGTCCGGGCAGCCCGAGTTCGCCGCGCAACCTGGCGGCCCGTTCCACGTCGACCTCGGCCAGGGCGAAGACAGCGTTCGGCCGGTGCCGTCCGGCGAGGTCCCGAGCAGCGCCCAGCACCGCGTCGTCGTCGGTGTAGTCGGTGACCGTGACGATCTCGGCGAATCCCTCCCCCGGATCCGCCCCGGCGGCGCAGACCGCCACCAGCCGTCCGCACTTCTCGGGCAGCCACCGGGCAAAGGGCAGCCCTGCGCCCCGCGCACTGATCAGTACGAGAATCATCTGACGGTTTCCTTCCTGGTCATCACTGTGCGGTTGGTTGCCTCGAAATTCGTTGCCAGCGTGGCGAAGACTTCCGCGGTCCGCATATCCAGCGGTATGCCGTGCGCACGCCGCTCGCGCTCGCGGCTGCGTTGCGGGTCGCCCGGAGCCACCACGGGTGCCCCCGTGGCAGGGGTGGCCCCACGCACGGCGCCCAGGAGGTCGGTCAGCCCGGCTGTAAATTGCTCGTGCCCAGTGAACGCTCCGGGGTCCAGGGCGAGGACGAAGTGGCCGACCCCGCGGCTTCGCCCGGGTGTTCCGTCACCGACCTGTTCGAGCTGCCAGTCGGGCGGCGACCCGGTCAACACGGCACCCAGCAGGGTCACCGCCATCGCCAGGCCCTGCCCTTTGTACCCACCGAGCGGAGACAGGGCGTACGCCTCGTCGGGTGCCGAGGTCGGTTGCCCGTCGACGTCGGTCGCCCAGCCACTGTTCAGTGGCCGTCCCTCGGCCCGGCGGTGTTTCACCTCACCGAAACACACTTGGCTGGTGGCCATGTCGAGGGCGAACTCGTCATCCTCCGCACCCGCGGCCACACTGATCGGGTTGGTGCCGAACAGCGGTTCGACCCCTCCGTACGGGGCCACCCGGGAGGCGGCAGAAGTGACCGCGATGCCGATCAGCCCCTGCCCGGCCAGGTGCCGGGTGTAGACGGACGCCGCGCCGAAGTGGTTGGAGTTGCGCACACCCACCGCCGCTACGCCGAAGGCCCTGGCCCGGTCGGCCGCCAGGCGAGCGGCAGCGAGTCCGGCGAGCACACCGAGTGCGCCGTCGGCATCCAGCAGCAGTCCGGCCCCACGGTCCCGGACCACGGCCGGGCACGCCGCCGCATTCGCGACGCCGGTCGCGAGTTCGTCCAGGTACTGCGGCAGCAACCGCAGGCCGTGGGTGTCGATTCCGCGCAACGACGTGTCGACGAGCGCGGCGGCCACCGATTCGGCGTCGGTCGCCGGCACTCCCGCCTCGACGAGCGCGAGGGTAGCGAGAGTGCGGGCCTCCTGTTCGTCGAGTAGCGAATCATTCTCCGGCCCTGAGCTGTTGATCATGAAGCACTCCAATACATGAAGACGTGCGGTCCTATTTCCGGGATCTCGTATTCCGGACCGAGAATCTGGAAGCCGTGCTTGGTGTAGAACCCCGCGGCAGAAGTGCGGGCGTTGCACCAGACCACCCCGGCGCCGGACAGCGCAGCGTTCGTGAGAACGGTGCGCAGGATGGCGAGCCCTGCGCCGGTGCCACGGACCTCGTCGAGGGTGGCCATGCCGCGAAGGCGCCGGCCCCGGGCCCAGATCAGGCCCGGCACGGCGTGTTCGCCCGGTGGATCCTCGTCGTACACCGACGCCACCCCCACCGGCCTTCCCGCGAGGAGCGCGGCGAAGTGCCGGGCCCCGGCGTGATCGTCCTCGGGATAGGCGCAATTCGCAGCAGGCTGTCCCGGCCGCAGCACCGTGTGGCGGATCGGTCGCACGACGTCGGCGGGCACCGGCCGGACCCGCCAGCCGTGGGCAGCGGGATCGGGGACGAACCCGGACCCGGGCCGATCGGGGAGGGTGACGCGGCCGGTGCCGTCGAGGGTCAGTCCGTGACCCGTGTTCACCGCCAGCAGGTCGACCGCATCGACGTCCAGATGGTCGGCCAGCCCGCCGAGGTGGGCCGTCGCCGACACCCCCGCAACCGACTCCGGCATGCAGCCGAGCATGGTGACCAGACCGCGCTCACGCGCCCGCCGCAGCAGCGCGAGGGACGGTGTGATTCCCCCGGCCTTCATCGGCTTGACGTTGATGCCGTCGAACGCGTCGGCGCAGGCGTCCAGGTCCCGCGGCGAGGCGATGCTCTCGTCGGCTATCACCGGGATCGGACTGCGCTCCTTGAGTATCCGAGCCTCCCGCCACGCCGAGCGCGGAAACGGCTGCTCGATCAGCTGCACACCGAGGTCCGTCAGCGCGGGGAGGACGGGGAGCAGGCGGGACAGCTCCCAGCCGCAGTTGCCGTCGACGTAGAACGGCGCGTCCGTGTGGCCGCGGAGTTCCTCGAGCACGGTGAGATCGGCGGGGTCGGCGAGCTTGATCTTGTAGGCCGACCATCCGGGTCGCTCGCGCAACTTCCGGACCATCACTTCGGTCTCGTCGAGCCCGATGCTGAAACTCGAGCGCAACCCCTGCGGACGGTCCAGGCCGAGGGACTTCCACAGCGGCACCCCGAGCAGCCGTGCCCGCACGTCGTGCACCGCGGTGTCGAGCGCGGCGAGAACGAACGGCGAGTCGGGAAGTTCGGCAGACAGCCTGCACCACACCGCGAACGGGTCTTCGGGACCCGTCTCGATCAGCAGTGGAGCAATCCGGCGAAGGTCTGCGTGCAGTTGGTCCAGGCCGGAGTTGTAGTGGTCGGTCATGAACGCGGATGCCTCTCCGAATCCGCTTTCTCCGTCCTGCTCCACCTCCACCACCAGAGCCCGCTGGACCGGGATCGCTTCTCGGGCGGAGCGCCACAGATGCCTCTGGGTCAAGCTGACTTCGTGCGCGGTGACCTTCACGCGTTGCCCCCGACACCGAAGAACTCGCGGTCGCGCGGACCGTGCGGACGAAGGTCGTCCCACCACTGCGCGTGCTCGTCGTACTTCGCAAAGAACGGCTTGCCGACCATGTCCGGTCTGCGTGCCTGCAGGAAGCGCAGCGCGAACGCCGGGCCACCGTCGAGCTCGACGACTCCGTCGATCGCGACCTTTCCCGGTGACGCGGACATCACCGGACCCCGCGCGGTGCGGCCGAGTCCGGAGACTCGTTGCAGCGCTTCACGGTAGATGTCGACGGCACGCGCCAGCGGCAGACCGAAATACGGTCGCGCACCGGTATCGCGCTCGACGTACATGTAGTACGGCACGACGCGGTGACGCACCTGCGCCTGCCACAGGTCGGCCCACGCGCGCGCGTCGTCGTTGACGTGACGCACCACCGGCGCCTGTGCCCGCAGGACCGCGCCGGTCGACGCCAGCCGGGAGAGCGCGGTCTGCGCCGCATCGGTTTCCAGCTCCGCGACGTGCGACAGGTGCAGCATCATCGCGACGTGCTTGCCGGCGGCGGTCATCCGCTCGAGCAGGCGGAGTAGGTCGTCGGCTTCCGGTCCGGCCAGCAGCCGGTACGGCCAGAACGAGACGGCCTTCGTGCCGATCCGCACTGTTTCGACGTGTTCCCGTCCGGGTCGGAGAAGCGGTTCCAGGTAGGAGGCCAGCAGTTCGGTCCGCATGACCAGCGGGTCGCCGCCGGTGAAGAGCACGTCGGTGATCCCGGGGTGCAGATCCAGGTACCGGGTCATCGTCTCCGGGCCGGACATGGCCATCTTCAGATCCGGGGTGTCCACGAACTGGGCCCAGCGGAAGCAGTACCCGCAGTAACTGTGGCAGGTCTGCCCCTGACGCGGGAACACCAGCAGTGTCTCGGCGTACTTGTGCTGCATTCCCGAGCCGTCGATATCGTCGTGCTGGGGAACGTTCATGCTCAGCTGGTCGCCGGGGTGTGGGTTCAGGGCAGCCCTGACCCTGTCGGCCGCCTGCCGGACGGCGGCCCGATCGCCCTGCAACACGGCCTGCTCGATCGACGCGAAGTGCTCGGCCGCGAGCATGTCGCGGTGCGGAAAGGTGAGCCGGTAGATCGGGTCGTCCGGCGCCCGGTCCCAGTCGATCAGTTCGTCGACGACGTAACTGCTGACCTTGAACGGCAGCACCTGCGACACCACGTGCGCCTCGTGTCCCAGGATCGGGTCGCCGGTTCGCTCGGCGACGAGCTTGCGGAGCCGGTCTCCGCTGATCGAGCGGGGCGCGAGCGCCGCACGGGTGTCGAGACCGAGCGTCGTCATTTGTCCGTCACCGCCCGGCCCCAATCGAAGTCGACCTCGTCCAGGACATTCATGTCCGACATCAGCGAATACAGACCGCTGTAGTCGCGCACGAGCCGCGAACCGGATCTCTCGGCCCGGACGTCGGCGAGCATCGCCTCCCAGCCGGCGACGTTCTCGATCCGGAAGATCGCCTCCCAGGTCGAGTAGTCCGTGGAAACGAACGCCTCCAGCCCGGCGACCAGCATGTCGAGGAAGAAGCGGCGTTTACCCGGTTCCAACTCGTCGTACACGAGCTTCGCCATCTCGTCGGAGATCGACGCGTGGCAGTATTCGTCCCGGTTGTGCAGCTTCGCGGTGGTGGAATTGACTACCTGGATGTCCCGATCGTCGGCGAGCAGATCGAGATACGCGTTGATCGAGATCTCGGACACCGTGGCGAAGGCCAGGGTGGTCAGGCTGCGCTCCCACCGTTCGGTGGCACGGTCGCGCAGCCGACGGTGCGCCCTCGAGGTGTGAGATTCGGGCAATGCGCTGTCGGGGAACAGGTTCCCGCGTTTGCGCCTCGTCAACGCACTCGCGTTGATGTGCATCAAGGTGTGGTACTGCTCGTCGACCATCGCCTGCGCGAGCGCGATCTCCATTTCCTGGCCGCCGAGGCCGGGGAACTCGCCGTCCATCACCAGCGCGAACGCCGGGTTGGCGACGCGCTGCTCGGCGAGCACCGTGTGCCGGTTGTAGGCGATCCAGGCCCAGCTCAGCAGGCGCGAACGTAGCGCATCCGGAAGCGCCTGCCAGGTCGGATGGTCGCGGAACGGGACGATTGCCTCGGGATAGTCCGCCCGGCCGGCGTCGAACAACTCGTCGAGGTCGGGCTCCTCGCGCTTCACCGTCGACCGTCGATGCCAGTTGCCCGCCAGGCGACTGATGACGGCGTTCTCGGCTTCGTCGGCGGGGTCGAACGAGGGCAGTCCCGGAAGGTGCACCAGCCCGTCGGCATCCGAGCACTGCAACCGGAGGTCGTCGATGATCATGCGCGAGTCCGGTCGCCGGCCCAGAAACGAGTGAGGTGGCGGGCTCGGTCGGCATACTCCGACCGAGCGTGCAGCATGCGCTGGTTGTCCCAGATGAGCAGTGCATTCTCGGGAATCAGCACGCGGGTCCGCAGCTCGTGGAACAGGTCGCTGACGCGATGCGCCAGCTTCCGACCGGCCTCGCCGAGCGGCAGCCGCGAGTGGTCGACGTCGGCGGCGCGGGGCGGGTCGTAGTCGGCAGCAGTGAGCAGGTTGTAGCTGAATCGAAGAGCCGAGCGGCCCGTGCCGCCCGAGCCCAGCATGGTGGTGCGGACGCCGCCGTCCGGGCCGGGGAAGTGCAGTTCGGCGTCCGTCAGCACGTCGACCTCCGCGGGCGTCAGGGCGTCGACGAGTCGCCGTACGTCGAGGAGATCGGTGTGGCCGCCGCCGCAACGCGCCTGACGGTGACAGAACAGCGCCAGGTATGCCGGGCTGGGATCCCAGCCGGGTGCCTCCGTATGGGCCAGAATCGTATTCGCGCTCTGCGAGTAAGCCCGGTGATCGTTACCCGGGCGGTACGTCACCTCGTGAGTGAGACGTCCGTTGTATTGCGGGACCAGATCGCCCAGTGAGCCGACCACGTCCGCCGCGGCGTTCCGGTCGGCCACGTCGTGAACGACGACGTAGCCGTCCTCTACCTGACGGTGCCGATCGACACGGCCTTGCACTGATTCCGCTGACGCAGAAGCGAGGTGACAATACGGCGACATGCATACCCTCCATCCTGGAAACCCGACTGGGATACGTATCCCGTGGTGTGAAAAGAATGCGGTCGCCCCGCCACGCACACCACCCACCCCAGGGGAGGCAAAACGTCACCCGGAAAGAACCGTCGGGCACGTAACGCCCGGAGTCCCGGCCCGATGGGGCCGTCCGCGTAGCGTGCAGCTAGCGGGTGGACTGCCGGACGACGAGTCGGCCGTGCAGCGGCCCGGGCGGCACCGGTCGGCTCCGGTCGTCGAGCCGGTTGGTCAGCGACGTGACGGCCACGCGGGCAAGGAGTTCGGGCTGCAGGTCCACGGAGGTGATGGGCGGTGTGGCGGATCGTGTGTGTTCCGAATCCGATCCGCCGACGATCTGCACGTCGTCGGGGACGGCGAGTCCACGCTCCCGGACGCGCGCGAGCACACCGGCGGCGTGGCGACCCGTGAGGCAGTACACGGCATCGGGCGGGTCGGCACGGTCGAACAGTTCGTCCGCGGCCTCCCGCCCACCGGCCTCCCCGGCGGTCTCCGGCCGGACCGCGACCAAGGGATCCTGACCGCGCTCGGCCGCCCACGACCGGTATGTCGCCTCGGCGCCGAGATTCCATGAGTTGGAATCGGTTCCGACGACGAGCGCCACCCGGGTGGCGCCACAATCCGCGAGATGCCGGAGCACGTGCCCGGTCATGACCTCGGTCTCGGTGTCGAGCCAGTCCGTGTAGTCGACGCGCGCCGGATCCCGCCCGACGGACAGGAACGGCACACCCTCGTCGAGCAGCATCTCGATGAGGGGATCGTTCACGACGGGTTCGGTGATCAGGAACCCGTCACAGGCCAGGGCGGCGGCGGGCGACTCCTCACGCGTCGGATCCGACACCAGCATGAGCCCGTAGCCGAGTTCCATGGCGGCCAGCGCCGCCGACCCGGCGAAGCGCAGGAAGTAGTCGACGCCCTCGGGAAGAAACGAGTCGAGCGTCTCCAGCGGGCGGAGCACGAGGGCGATCACGCCGAGCCGGTTGCTCCGCAGGCCCTGCGCCACCACGTCCGGCCGGTAGCCGAGCGACTTGGCCGCCACCCGCACACGCTCGCGCGTCGCGGTCGCGACGACGCCCTTCCCGCTGAACGTATGCGAGACCGTCGTCGCCGACACGCCTGCCCGGCGTGCGACGTCGTGGATCGTGGGCCGCGGTCGCCTGTCCGTCACCCCCACAGGGTATCAAGCCGCTCACCAGCACCAAATCGATTTGAAGATGGGTCAGCGGCCCTGTTGTCCAAATCGATTTGGTTCCGTACGGTGACCGGCATCACGCTGGTCGACGGCACACTGCCGTGGCCCGCTCCGTGCCCGATCATCCGGAGGATTTCATGGCATCCACCACCGAGGACTCCCGAGCGGAGACGCCCGAGACAGGTTTGACCGAGACAGGTTTGACCGAGACAGGGTCGACCGCCGACCTGGCCGGCCGTGTGGAATCGCACGGCATCGACGTCATCCCCGACAGCGAACGGCACGGTCGTGCCCGGGAACTGTTCGCAGTGTGGGCCGCGCCCAACGTCAGCTACCTCGCCCTGGTGGTCGGCGGCGCCCTCATCCTGATGGGCCTGACACTGTGGCAGGCCCTGGCCGTGATCGTCGTCGGCAATCTGTTCTCCGTCCTCACCGGCATCGTCGCCGTGAGCGGCCCGGCGTCGGGAACTCCCAGCGAGGTGATCACGCGGGCGATCTTCGGCATCCGGGGCAACCGGGTGAACATTCTCGTGACCAGTTGGTTCATCAGCGTCTGCTATCTGGCGCTGAACTGGGCGGCAGCCTCCTACACGGCCTTCAGCCTCGTCGAACGGATGGGCATCGAGGCCACCACCCCGATCAAGGTCGGACTGATCCTGGCGGTCGCCGCGATCACCCTGGTCATCAGCGTCTACGGCCACGCCACCATCGTGCGGCTCTACCAACCGCTGGCACTGACCCTGACCCTGGTCTTCGTGGTGGTGGCCGGATACGTTCTGGCCGAGGCGGACTGGGGTTACCGGCCCGAATCGGCGTTGCACGGGATCGATCTGTGGGCGACGGCGCTCGCCGGACTCACGATCGTGGCCTCCGCCCCTCTCTCCTACACCAACAGCGCAGACTTCTCCCGCTACCTGCCGCGCACCACGTCACCCGTGTCGGTCGCGGCGTGGACGGCGCTCGGCGCCTTCGTTCCCAGCGTGCTGTTCACCGGACTCGGCGCACTCGCCGGAACCGCGCTCGACATGACCGATCCGCAGGCCGCGCTCGAGACGATCGTGCCGCCGTGGTTCACCCCGATCTTCCTGATCGCCGTCATCTTCGGCACCATCGCGAACAATGCCATGACCGCCTACAGTTCCGGTCTGGCCCTGCAGTCGGTCGGACTTCGTCTGCGCCGCTCGCGCAGCGTCCTCCTCGACGGCTCGATCGGCGTCGCCCTCACGCTGTATGCGCTGCTCGTCTCCAACTTCCTCGACACCGTCAACAACATGATGCAGCTCGTCGTCACCGTGATGGGCCCCGTGATGGCCGTCTACGTCGCCGACGTCCTGTGGCGGCGCAACCGCTACGACGGACCCGGGCTCAGCGACGAGTCCGGCAACAGCCCGTACTGGTACACGCGCGGGATCAACTGGGCGGGAACGATCGCCGTGTTCGCCGGCATCGCCGCGGCCAGCCAGTGCGTTGCCGCCGAGATCTACACCGGCGCGATCGCCCGCGCCGTCGGCGTGGACCTGTCACTGCCCGTCGGTCTCCTCGTCAGCGCCGGCCTCTACGTCGCCCTGATGCAGACGCGCCGTACCCGAACACCGCTCGTATCCCACTGACATACCACATAATTCGATTCATCCCGTGAGGACATCATGACCGACACACACCCCGCCCGCGCGCACGTCCGCGTCGACGACACTCGCCCCCGCGAACGCGGCATCGCCCGCGGTGAGCAGTTGCGCGACGACCTGCCCGCGTCCCTCGACCTCTATCTCCGCCTGTTCGACACGGTCGGGGTGACTGAGCATCGCGTCCGGGACGGTGCGCGCCGTCTCGCGGACGTCGTGGGGGCGTGGGGTCCCCGGTACGTCGAGGAGATCGAGGGCGTCGCGGCGGGCGCCGGGCTCGAGACCTGGCAGGTGATGGCGCTGAACGGCAGAACCGAGATCCTGGCGCAGGCGAACGGTGCCCGGCCGGGCGAGTGTTCCACCCTCGTACACGCCGGAGCCGGACACGCGGACAGCCCGTTCGGTGTCCAAACCTGGGACTGGCACGAGGAACTGGACCCGTACTGGCACACCCACGAAGTAATCGGAACGCGGCATTCGTACGTCGGGCTGACCGAGCACGGCATCCTCGGGAAGATCGGGATGAACAGCGCGGGCCTCGGGGTCTTCTTCAAAATCCTCGGCCACCGCGACGACGCACCGGCCGGCGTTCCCGTCCACCTCCTGTCGGCGGCGGTGCTCCGTGAAGCGGGCTCCGTCGACGAGGCGCTCGACCTGCTGCGCTCGGCACCCATCGCGACGTCGGGTGCGCTGACCCTGCTCGACGCGAAGTCCGTCGTGTGCGCGGAGGTGAGCCCCGTCGGGGTCGCGACGGTGCACCCGGCCCAGGGATTCCTGGCCCACACCAACCACTTTCTCGACCCGGCCAACGCCGAAGGCGAGAAGCGTGGCCTGTACGAGCCGGACTCGCAGGAGCGCTATGGGCTGATCGCCTCCCGTGTGCGCCGGTACGCCGAGCCGACCGAGGCCGATCACCTCGTCGAGTACCTGTACTCCGATCCGGGTCAGCCCCAGCTGTGCTGCGTCCCCGCCCCGGGCGCGGTCTTCGGCCAGCGCTGGGCCACACTGGCAACCGTTCTGCTGGAGCCTGGACGCCGACGGGTCCGTGTGCTCGCCGGCACCCCGATCGACGCACGCCGCCGACCGTGGATCACCCTCGACGCCACGGAATCCGTCGACGTCGCAGGCGGGTAGCCCAATCGGCCCGAGTCACCCCGCGAGCGGGGAACCCACCGTGAACTTCGCCCCGAAGGGATCGGTGACGTCCGCGGTCCGCCCGTACGGCATGTCCGCCGGATCGTCCGCGGTTCCCCCGTTCGCTCGGGCGGCGGCGACGGCCGCGTCGGCGTCGGCGACCTGGAACAGCGTGCCCCAGGACGACGACGGCGCGGTCGGGTCGCCGATGATGCCACCGATCTCGTGCCCGTCCGGCCTGCGGAGAAACGTGAAGTCCAGGCCGGGCAGATCGCTGTTCCCGTCGAGTGTGAAGTCGAACACCGCAACGTAGAAATCGCGAGCCGGGCCGGGATTCGCCGACACCAAGTCGTTGCGCAGCAACGTGTTCGGCTCGTTCACGACCTCGCACCCGACGTGCGCCCGGCCCTGCCACAGGCCGAACTGAGCCCCGGACGGATCGCGGACCATCGCCATCCGGCCCTGGTCGGCAATGTCCATAGGCTCCATCAGCAGCGTGCCGCCCGCGTCCGTGGAGCGGGCAACGGTGGCGTCGACGTCATCGGTGGCCAGGTAGACGTTCCACCAGAAGTCGGTGGCGTTCTCGTCGGGATTCGGCATCAGCGCGGCAACCTTCTTGCCGCCGAGCAGACACATCGTGTACCGCCCGTACTCCTCCGGGCCCACGTCGAACTCCCACCCGAACACCGACCCGTAGAAGGCCATCGCGCGGTCGAGGTCCGGGATGCCCAAGTCGATCCAGGTGGGGGTTCCGAGAGGTTGGTTCGTCGTGACGGCGCTCATCGCTACTCCTCAGCTGTCGGGTACCCATCAGACGCTAGACCCCGGCACCGACATCCGGACCGTCAATCGCGCCGTCTGCGATTCCTCTCCCGACAGACCGATGCCCCGTCGCGCCCGATGGCTACCCCACCACGGGCACCCGCGTGCCCAGACTTGTTGCGGCGCGCCGTACTTCGGGGATCAGGTGCTCGATCTGCGTGTCGGTGAGGGCGTCGGCGGGTCCTGTGACACCGAGTACCGCGACGAGGGTGCCGTCGACGGCCCGGACGGGGGCGGTGACGGAGGCGATGCCGAAGAGGCGTTCGCTGACCGAGACCGCGTAGCCGTCGCTGCGAATCTTCTCGAGTTGGGCGAGCAGGTCGGCTTTCGAAGTCGATGCCCCACCGGCGAGGGTGATGTCTCCGGCGGGGGCGAGGATTGCGTCGATCTCGTCGGCATCCATTTCGGCGAGAATCGTCTTACCCGCACCGCCGAGGTAGAGGGGCAGCCGTTCACCGACGGGAAGGATGTAGTTGAGGGGATTGTCGCTTTCCACCCGGGCTATCAGGACGCGGGACGTTTCGACCCGCACGTACATCGACGCGGTGAATCCGGTGCTCGCGGCGAGTTGCTGCAGGGTGGGCTGGGCGAGGACGCTCAGTGGGTTGGTGACCATGAACGCGTGCGCGACCGCGAGTGCCGCAGGGCCGGCGGTGTAGGTGTCGCCGATCCGGGCGGCGTATCCGCGTTCGAGAAGGACGCCGAGTATCCGTTGCACGGTCGCGACGTGGAGACCGGAGTGGCGGGCGACCTCGCTGAGCCGCAGCGGTTGCTTGGCGTCCTGCAGCACGCCGAGCACGTCGAACGCCCGGTCCAGGGATCGCATGTTGCTGGTCGGCGTCGCCACCCATCCTCCTCGAATCGACCTACTTTCGATCGAACTTATCATCCTGCGATAAGGGGTCAGCGGATGGCGGTGGCATTACAGGGTGAGCCGACCCCGCCGACGAGATTCAGGGGTTTGACGGTGACCAGGGCGTCCCAGGTATGGGTGCGGCGGCTGTCCTCGGCGAGTGCGGTGAGGTTCCAGAGCTCGCCGAGCGGGACGCCGAGTTTGCCGATCAACTCCTGGTGCATCATCCCCGCGTCCTCGGGCGCGGATTCGGCGAACGGACTGCCCGGCAGGACGGGCAGCACTTCGACGGCGAAGGTGTCGGTGGCGAAGAGCGCGATCTTGTTGTCCCACAGCCACTGCGGTAGCTCACGGCTCTGCGCGAATCCGGTAGAACGCCGGCCCGCGCGGACCTCGTCGCGTTGCTCGTCGGACGCACCGAGGTACCAGTGCGCCCACCCCGTATGGACGAGGACGAGGTCGCCCTCGCGAATCTCGCAGCCCTGCCGGGTCAGCGCGGCGTCGAGATCGACGGCGTCGAGGGCCGGACCCCGGGCGTGGTCGAGTGGATGTCCGCGCTCGGCGTAGAGCCCTTCGAGGTCGAGGAGCAGGCCGCGACCGACGATCGGGTCTTGCGACCAGGCATGGATGCCGAGCGACGGGGTTCCCTCGGCGATCTGATCGTCAGGGACTCCGCCATAGAAGCCGTGCCCGGACACGCGCCGGTGCCGCAAACCGTCGAGGTGGCTGCTGGCCTGCAAGTAGAAGCCGTCCAGCAGGTCGTCGCGGGATTCGGCGTGCGCCGAGACGATGGTGTGCTTCGGTGCGGTGCGCGAGCGGGACATCGGCGGGTCGAATGCGCCGAGCGGGTAGTCGAGGGCGAACGCCGCACCGCGCTCGACCAGGCCTGCGGCGTCGCGCACCTGCCCGGGGCCCGCGAAGTTCGCCGTCCCCCGGTCGGGGTTCGCGAAGATTCCCCAACTCGATCCGGCCGGGGCGCCGTCTGTGCGGGCACGCAGGTCCGCGTAGGTGGAGTCGGTACCGATCTTGCTCATCGGTGTGATCACGCGACGTGCTCGGCGGTGCGGGCGAGAGAGTCCTCGTTTCCGAGGGCGTCCTCCTCTCCGCCGTGGTGGAAATACGACAGTACGAAGGCGAGCAGTCCGGCGATGCCCGCGGCGCCGTAGGCGTAGGGGGCGAGCAGTTCCTCGACGTGGGTGACGACGTCGCCGTCACCGAGGATCAGACCGACACTCTGGCCGAGCACGATCGCCAGTCCGCCGAGCAGGAACGCGACGACGCTGATGCGGAAGAGGGTGGAGAAGCTTTTCTGGAACATGACGTGTCCTGTCGCAGGGTTAGACGGGGAGGAGGCCGAGGGCGATCAACACTCCGATGCCGAGGATCGGAACGCAGTAGTACTTCAGGAGCGGCATGAAGATCTTCGACGGATCGATCCGGGCGATTCCGGAGGCGACGTAGATCGGGGCGCCCGAGGGCGGGGAGGCACCTTCGGTGGAGGCGAAGACCAGCACGGCGGCCGCGGCGACGGGGGCGGCGATACCGGTGCCGACCAGGGCGGCGACGGCGACGGGTCCGACCGAGGCCATGGTGGCGGAGGCGGTCAGCGGGATCGCGATGACGACGATGATGATGCCGACGAGGATGGCCATCAGCCAGGACGGTGCGCTGAGGCTTTCCAGCATGGAGGTCAGCTGCTGCGGCAGTTTCAGCTTGGCCAGCACCGCCGAGGCGGAGAACGCGGCAACGATGGTGATGCCGATGACGCCGAATTGGGGTGCGGCGTCGCCGAGGACCTTCCACCAGCCCGTGGTGGTCTTGGGCAGATGCCGGCGGCCGAGGAAGAGCACCAGCAGGATCATCAGGACCGGAATCCAGGTGATCAGGCTCAGGGCACTCGACATCACCAGGTCGGTGTAGTGCGCGATGGGTGCGGCAATCGGTCCGCGGGTGAGCAGCAGCGGGATCAGGATCGGGACGAACAGCAACAGTGAGGTCCAGCCGACGCGCAGGCTCCGTTTGACCGGGATGCGGTCCTCCGGAGCGATCGGCTGCAGGCCGTTCTTGCGGACCAGGTAGTAGCTCAGCACCAGCCGGTATCCGAGGCACCACAGGCCGGCGATCGCGAGCGGGACGATGATGTCGTCGGCGGCCATCATGCCGGTGACGGTGCTCGACCCGACCAGGATGAACATGGTCGCGCTGAACGGGAACGTCACGCCCATGCCCGCGCAGCCGGCGACGACGGTGGCGGACAGTTCGCCGCTGACCCCGGAGCGTTTCATCCACGGCACGGTGACCGAGCCGACCGCGGCGGTGACCGAGGCGCCGACGTGCGCGATGGCCCCGAACATGCCGCCGGCGACGGTGGAGGTGTAGATCGGTCCGCCGCGCAGGCGTCCGAGGAACGAGTTGAGGATGTCGATGAGCCGGTCCAGTACCGGGGTCTTCGCGAGGATGAAGCTCATGAAGATGAACGCCAGACCGGCGAACGTCACTTCCTCCTGCATCGATTTGAGGAAGCCGTCCCACATGTATTTCGGGGCGTCGCGCCCGGCGAACGCTCCGACGACGACGAATCCGACGATCATCGCCTCGCCGATGTTGCGTTTGAGGACCGCATTCCAGAAGACGATGGACGCGATGAACGCCAGCAGCGCCCAGATGGCGATCATGACGCGACCTTGCGTGCGGCGATGATCGCGGCGCGGCGCTGCGCCTCGTCGGCTTCGACGGCGCGGCCGCCGGCGAGGCTGCCGAACGCCTCGGCGGCCGGAACGATGATCACGCCGTCGTCGTCGGCGACGACCAGGTCACCGGGGGCGCAGACCACGCCGCCGATTGCGACCGGAACGTCGATCTTGCCGGGGCCGTCCTTGTACGGGCCGGACGGGTTCACCGCGCGCGCCCAGACCCCGAACCCGATTTCCTTCAGGACGTCGATGTCGCGGGCGGCGCCGTCGATGATCATGCCCACGCAGCCGCGGGAGCGGGCACGCTCGGCGATCAGCTCACCCATCAGCGCGCGGTTCTGGTCGCCTTGTCCGTTGATGACGATCACCTCACCTGGCTGCACCTTCGCCAGCGCCTCGTGCAGCGCCTTGTTGTCGCCGGCGCGTGTCCACACCGTACGGGCCCGGCCGACGATCCGTGCACCCTTCCACATCGCATGGATACCCGAATCGACCATGCCCATGCGCTGGCGCGCGTCCCCGATGTTGGCGACCGGAAGTCCGGCGTAGGCCTCGCTCAGCTCGTCGGTCTCGCGCCCGTTGGCGTCCGCCAGGGCGGCGTGCAGCTGCGCGGTCGCGGATGCGAGGACCGGCCGAACCCCGAGGGTGTCGAGGAGCTCGACGGACGCGGCCGCCTCCACCGAACGACGGCCGGCGTGCTTGCGGGTCCCGTCCCGCAGCCGGTCCAGGGAGGCGAAGCTGCCGGACAGCTCGGCGGCGATCTGCCTGCGCACCCACTGCTCGGCATCGGCGGCGATTCCGGCGTCGACAGATTCGACGATCAGGGCGCCGAGCCCCTTCATGAAGGTGCTACGCAACAGTTTCCGGTTCGACGCGTCCCCGGGGCCGCCGGCGATGTCCTCGACCGTGGCGCCGAGCGCCTCGAAATGCGTGGTCGCGGCTGCCGATCCGTCACCGCTGATCACCAGGGCGGTCCGCACCCCGTTGGCGGGAACGGATCCGACCACCGCGACGTCGGCGAACGAGGCGCCGGCCGCGGTGACCACGTCTGCGACCTGGGCCTTGATCTCCGCCGAGGCGGCGTTCATGTCGGCGTAGCAGGCACCGGCGAACAGGTGCGGGGCCGCGTCCGAAGCAGCCCGTAGTGCGACCTTTGCGCTGGTCAGGCTCAGCACCAGGTCCGCACCGCGGACGGCGTCCGCGACGTCGTCGAAGCGCAGTACCCCCGCGGGGGTGGCGTTGTCGGCCGGGTCGAACCCGGTCACCTCCCAGCCCTTCGCGAGGAATCCCGACGAGTACAGACTTCCGGCTTCACCCAAGCCGAGAACGGCAACCTTCATGATTTCCTCTCATACAGTGATAACCTCTATCACTTGATGCTGTAATGGTGGTCACAGAGAGGCGGAATGTCAAGCGCGCTTTCGGCAGCGGCCGGTCGAATACCGCCCACGGCCGGGGACGTGGGTGCCGCCCGGTGGCCGCACGCACCCACACGACAGAAATACCGGCTACATCTACGTAACCGGTTGTGATGCAACATCTTTATGGGCGACCTACCACCGGGAGTCGAGGGCGGGCCTGGGGGGTTCTGCCGATACCCGGAACAACTGGACCTGCCGCGCCCGCGCCAGTGCGGGTTTCATGGGACCTGCCACACGACGACGAACCGTCCGGAGGCCGGAAGATGCTCGGGGACTTCGCCCCAGCCCTCGTCGATCTCACCGACGACGTCCTCTTCGGGCAGGTTTGGCAGCGGCCGGAGCTGTCCCCAAAGGAACGGAGCCTGGTGACGGTGGCATGCCTGACCACGAGTGGGAACACCGACCAACTCGTCTACCACCTCGGCCTGGCCAAGGAGAACGGCGCGAGCGAGCAGGAGCTCATCGAGGCGATCACGCACCTCGCCTTCTACACGGGTTGGCCCAAGGCCATGTCCGCAATGGCCGTGGCGAAGAAGGTCTTCCGCGGCGACTGACGCGCAATCAGCACGACCCTCACGACTACGAATCAACTTCTTCGACGCGGCCGACGTCTACGGCCAGGGCGCGTCGGAGGAAATCCTCGGCAAGCTCGTCGCCGACTGCCGTGACGACGTCGTCATCGCCTCGAAGGTGTTCTACCCGACCGGCCCCGACGTCAACGCGCAAGGCCTCTCACGACGACACATCGTCCGGGCCGTCGAGGCCGGCCTGACCCGGCTCGGCACCGACCGGCTCGATCTCTGCTTCGTCCACGCCTTCGACGAGAACACCAGGATCGAGCAGACCCTGCGCGCGCTCGACGACCTGCAGCGCCAGGGCAAGATCCTGCCCCTCGCCGAGGCGGAAAACCTGGGTGTCATCACCTACAGCCCGCTCGGCGCAGGCCTCCTCACGGGCAAGTACGGCGCCGAACGCCGGCCCGACAGCGGGCGCCTGGTGGACAACGCGCGATACGCCGACCGGTACGGACCGGACAGCGACCTCGCGACGGCGGACCGGACCGATCGCACCGAGACCCTGAAGTCGACCAGGACATGATCGCTTCCGGTGTCAGGCGCGCTTCGCGGCGCGTCGGCTGTCGGCGCGGGCCTGCATTTCTGCGAGGTCGAGGCGCTTGATCGGGCCGACGACGAAGACGTAGGTGACGACCGTCAGCAGGGCGCAGGCCCCGACGTACACGAGGGCGAGTTCGAACGAGCCGTAGCTGTCGACGATGTAGCCGATGACGATCGGGGTGGTGATGCTGGCGACCGATCCGAAGGTGTTGAAGACGCCTCCGCCGAGACCGGAGATCTCCTTCGGGGAGATGTCGGCCATGACCGCCCAGCCGAGCGCACCGAGGCCCTTGCCGAAGAAGGACACGCACATCAGGGCGACGACGACCCAGGACGCCTCGACGAAGTTGCAGCCGATGATCGCGGTGGCGAGCAGCAGACCGGTGATGATCGGGGTCTTGCGAGCCCTGGTCAGCGACCAGCCCACGCGCAGCAGCGCATCCGAGATCAGGCCGCCACTGATGCCGCCGACGAATCCGCAGATCGCGGGAAGGACGGCGATGAAGCCCGCCTCCAGGATGCTCATCCCACGTTCCTGGACGAGGTAGACCGGGAACCAGGTCAGGAAGAACCACGTGATGGTGGTGATGAAGAACTGACCGACGAACACACCGAGCGTCATCCGGTTGGTGAGCAGCAACTTCATGTAGCGGAGCTGATCCGCCCCGGCTTGCTTCTTCTCGCCGGGCTCGTCCATGTCGACGAGCGCACCGCCGGCCTCGAGGTAGTCGAATTCGGGCTGCTCCAGCCGGGGGTGCCGGCGGGGGCTGTAGATGACCTTCATCCAGACCAGGCCGAGCACGATGCCGACGCCGCCGATGACGGTGAACACGTGCTCCCAGCCGAGAGCGGTGACGAGCCAGCCCATGATCGGCGCGAACACGACGGTCGAGAAGTACTGAGCGGAGTTGAAGATCGCGGCTGCGGTGCCGCGCTCCTTCGTCGGGAACCAGGCCGACACGATGCGCGAGTTGCCCGGGAACGCCGGGGCCTCCGACAATCCGACCAGAAAACGGAGGAGGAAGAGGAGTCCGACGGCGGTTCCCATGCTGAAGTTGCCGAGGAACCCTTGCAGGACGGTGAACGTCGACCAGAGCAGGATCGCCCCACCGTAGACCCGCTTCGAGCCGTAGCGGTCGAGGAGCCAGCCGCCGGGGATCTGCCCGATGAGATACGACCAGCCGAACGCGGAGAAGATGTATCCGAGGGCGACGGAGCTGATGCCGAACTCGTCCTGAATCGCATCACCGGCGATGGAGATCGTGGCGCGGTCGGCGTAGTTGATCACCGTGACCGCGAAGATCATCGCCAGAATCGTGTACCGGACCTTCCCGGTTTTCACTGTCGAGGCGATGGTCGATTCCTCGACCGACCGGCTGATGGCCATGACGGAGGCTCCTTCGGAGGACTGAGATATTACGCCGGTGAACGGACCGTGTCGCGAGTCACATTCACGAGCGCAGCCGAATCTACACACACCGATGGATGCACGTCCAAGCCGACTTTTGCATCCTGCAATACCCAACCGGTATCGGTCGGGCACGCGGTTCGAATGCCGATGGTCAGTCGAGCACCAGCTCGGACAGCAACCGGTCGAGAGCCGGATTCTCGTTGCTGATGCGCCAGACGAGGTCGAGTTCGACCTGTGCGGGGCGGACGAAGGTGATCGGGCGGTAGACGACGCCGTCGAAATGCATCTTGCTCGCCGATTCGGGCACCAGGGCGATGCCCCGGCCGAGGTTCACCAGCGCCAGCATTGTGTGGAATTGGTGCACGTACTGCACGACCATCGGCGCGACCGACGCCTCGTGGAACACCGAGGACAGCAGCTCGAAGAAGTACCGCGATTCGATCGGGGTGTACATGACGAGGTCGACGCCGTGCAGGTCGGTGACGTCGATCGGCCGGTCCGCGTGGGCCAGGTCGTGACTGGGCGGAATCGCGGCGACCAGCGACTCACGGATGAGGGTTCGCGACGACAGGTGCGGCCTGGTCACCGGGGGTCGCACCAGGCCGAGGTCCAGCGAGCCCTCCGACAGCGCTTCGAGCTGGTCCATGGTCACCAGTTCGCGGAGTTCCACCTCGACGTCCTCGATGACGGCCTGCGCCGAGGTCGGGACCGTTTCGAGCCCCGAGTAGACGCTGCCGCCGGTGAAGCCGACGCGGAGGATCCCCGAGCGACCTTGCGAAGTCTTGCGCACCGACAGCGCGGCGCGTTCGGACTGCTGGAGGAGCCGTCGCGCGTCCTCCATGAACGCCTTGCCGGCGGGGGTCAGCTTGACCGCGCGGCTCGACCGGTCGAACAGTTGGACGTCGAGGTCCTTCTCCAGCAATTGGATCTGCCGGCTCAACGGCGGCTGGGTCATGTGAAGGCGCTCGGCGGCACGACCGAAATGGAGTTCTTCGGCGACGGCCACGAACTGAGTGAGTTGGTTGAGGGAGAACATCGATACCTTCCTTGTATCAGATGATCCATAAGAAGTGTTGGACCTGAATGGTACCGAGTTCGTAGCGTTGTGAATCAGTGCACGCTACGGGCACGATTGTCGACAGGAGACCGCATCATCATGACCACCGCCTCGCCTCAGGAGATCGCCCACAAGCTCGGTTCCGGTCTGCTGTCGTTCCCCGTGACGCACCTGCGTGAGGACGGCTCGTTCGACGAGGCCGCCTACCGCGAGAACATCGCGTGGCTCGGCCAGTACGACGCGTCCGGGTTGTTCGCCGCGGGTGGCACCGGGGAATTCTTCTCCCTCACGCCGGCCGAGGTCGAGCAGGTCGTCACCGCGGCGGTCCAGGAGGCGCCCGACGGTCTGCCGGTGATCGCCCCCGCCGGGTACGGCACCGCGACCGCCGTCGAGATGGCCCGGTCCGCGGAACGCGCCGGCGCCCACGGCCTCCTGCTGCTCCCGCCGTACCTGACGGAGGCCAGCCAGGACGGCCTGGTCGCGCACGTCAAGCAGGTCTGCGCGGCCACCGACCTCGGCGTCACCATCTACTCCCGCGCCAACGCCGTCTACACCGAACAGGCCGTCGCCGAACTCGTCGACAGCTGCCCGAATCTCGTCGGATTCAAGGACGGGGTCGGCAACATCGAGCAGATGACGCGGATCTACGCCGGCATCGGCGATCGCCTCACCTACATCGGCGGACTGCCGACCGCGGAAATGTTCGCCCTGCCGTACCTGGCACTGGGTGTGACCACGTACTCGTCGGCGATCTACAACTTCGTCCCACAGTTCGCTCTCGACTTCTACGACGCCCTGCGACGCGGCGACGCTGCGTTCGTCATCAACGCGCTGAACGAGTTCGTGATCCCGTACTGCAATGTGCGCAACCGCAAGGCCGGGTACGCGGTGAGCATCGTCAAGGCCGGCATGAAGGTGATCGGCCGCCCCGCCGGTCCCGTCCGCAGCCCCCTCACCGATCTCGACGACGTCGAACTCGCAGAACTGGCCGACCTGATCAAGAAGGTGAACTGATCGTGACCGCCGCACACACCGTCGAACTCACCGGAGCCAATCTGATCGGCTTCGGAGACGTCACCGACGCGAGAGCCCCGTTCCAGGCAACGAACCCGGCCACGGGAATGGCGCTCGAACCCGTCTACCACGAGGCCGACCGAGCCACAGTCGACCGCGCGGCCGAGCTCGCGTGGGAGGCGTTCGGAACGTATCGGCACACGACGCTGGAACAGCGGGCCGCGTTCCTCGAAACCATCGCAGCCGAGATCGAGGGCCTCGGCGCGGTGTTGATCGACCGTGTCACCGCCGAAACGGGCATCCCCGCCGGACGGGTGCAGGGCGAGCTTGCCCGCACCACCGGACAGCTGCGAATGTTCGCCGCCGTGGTGCGCGAGGGCAGCTGGACGCAGGCGCGCCTCGACAGCCCGGACCCCGACCGGGCACCGATTCCCAAGCCGGACCTGCGCCAGCGTGCGGTGCCACTCGGCCCGGTGGCCGTGTTCTCCGCCAGCAACTTCCCGCTCGCGTTCTCGGTCGCCGGCGGTGACACCGCGTCAGCCCTGGCGGCCGGTGCCCCCGTGATCGTCAAGGCGCACTCCGCTCACCCGGGCACCTCGGAGTTGGTCGGCCGCGCCATCCGCTCCGCGGTGCGGGCACACGACCTTCCGGAGGGAACCTTCTCCCTACTCTTCGGCGCCGGTCAGACCGTCGGCATCGCCCTGGTCACGGACCCGCGGATCCGCGCGGTCGGCTTCACCGGTTCGCAGCAGGCCGGAGTCGCGTTGACCGCGGCCGCGGCGGCGCGTCCCGTGCCGATTCCCGTCTACGCGGAGATGTCGAGCATCAACCCGGTGTTCGTGCTCCCCGGAGCGCTCGACGACCGCGCCGGCACGCTCGGTTCCGAGTTCATCGCCTCCATGACGACCGGCGTCGGGCAGCTGTGCACCAGCCCGGGCGTCGTCTTCCTCGTCGACGCGCCGGGAGCGGACGACTTCGTCCGCTCCGCCGCCGACGCCGTCACGGCTGCGGCGCCTGCCCCGATGCTCTACTCCGGTATCGCGTCGTCGTTCGCCGACGGAGTCGCACGCCTGGAGGCGAACGAGAACATCGCGACGGCGGCACGCGCCGATGCCGACGCGTCGATCGCCTGCGGCGCGGTGCCGCAACTGTTCGTCACCACCGCCGACCAGTTCCTCGACGATCAGCACCTGCAGGAGGAGGTCTTCGGCCCGGCCTCGGTGATCGTGCGGGTCGAGGACGTCAGCCAACTGCCGGCGCTGATCGACCGGCTCGAGGGCCAGCTCACCGCCACCGTGCACGCGGCCGAGTCCGACTATCAGGACGCCGGCGCCCTGGTCGACCGGCTCGAACTGATCGCCGGCCGGGTGCTGTTCAACGGCTGGCCCACCGGTGTGGAGGTCGGGCACGCCATCGTGCACGGCGGCCCGTTCCCCGCCACCTCGGCACCGTCGACCACCTCGGTCGGCAGTCGCGCGATCGAGCGTTTCCTGCGCCCGGTCGCGTATCAGAACGCCCCCGAGGAACTGCTCGCGCCGGAACTGCGGACCCACAATCCCCTCGGAATCTGGCGACGCGTCGACGGCGCCCTGCAACAGAGCTGACCGAACAGCTCCCACTCTCAATCCCCGGCAACGACGCCACCCAGAAGGAGTATCGATGTCCACCAACACCTTTGCCACGCGGCCGACCAGCGCGCTCGCCGCCCCCGACGCCGCGATCAAGGCCCTCGCCGCCGGTGAGGCCACCCTCGACCGCATCGAGTCGATCACCCTGTCGTCGATCACCCTTCCGCTGACGACTCCGATCAGCGACGCGAAGGTGCTCACCGGCCGCCAGAAGCCGATGACCGAGGTCGCGTTCCTGTTCGCCGAGATCCGCACCGAACAGGGGCACGAGGGCATCGGATTCAGCTACTCCAAGCGTGCCGGCGGCCCCGCGCAGTACGCGCACGCCCAGGAAATCGCACCGGTGCTGATCGGTGAGGACCCCAACGACATCGGCAAGATCTGGACCAAACTCGTCTGGGCCGGTGCGTCCGTCGGCCGCAGCGGTGTTGCCACGCAGGCCATCGCGGCCATCGACATCGCCCTGTGGGATCTCAAGGCGAAGCGTGCCGGCCTGCCGATCGCCAAGCTCCTCGGATCGCACCGCGATTCGGTGCAGACCTACAACACGTCCGGTGGTTTCCTGCACACCCCGATCGAGCAGGTGCTCGAGAACGCGTCGAAGTCGCTGGCCGACGGCATCGGCGGCATCAAGATCAAGGTCGGGCAGCCGGACTGGAAGAAGGACATCGCCCGCCTCGAGAAGGTACGCGAGCACCTCGGTGACGACGTGCCCCTGATGGTCGACGCGAACCAGCAGTGGGACCGGCCCACCGCCATGCGGATGGGCAGGATCTTCGACAAGTTCAACCTCGTCTGGATCGAAGAGCCGCTCGACGCCTACGACGCCGAAGGTCACGCGCACCTCGCCCGCAGCCTCGACACCTCGATCGCCACCGGTGAAATGCTCGCCAGCGTCGGTGAGCACGTCCGGTTGATCGAAGCCGGCGCCGTCGACATCATCCAGCCCGACGCCCCCCGCATCGGTGGCATCACCCAGTTCCTGAAGCTGGCCACCCTGGCCGAGCAGAAGCATCTGCAGCTCGCACCGCACTTCGCGATGGAGATCCACCTGCACCTCGCGGCCATCTACCCCACCGAGCCCTGGGTCGAACACTTCGACTGGCTCGACCCGCTGTTCAACGAGCATCTCGAGATCCGCGACGGCCGGATGCATCTGTCCAGCCGGCCGGGACTCGGTTTCACGCTCAGCGACCAGGCCCGCGCCTGGACGATCGGCACCGCCTCCTTCGGAAAGTAGGGCGCGCGAATTCGGGTTCCGCGGCGGCTCGTTCCGTCCGCGAGCGTGCGGCGCGCGTGAGACGATAGGAGTTCGACACCCCAACTCCCGATGACGCTGACGGAGGCCGAGGCGATGGACGACCGGGCCGACCGTGGGCACCCGCGGGTGGTGATCGAAACCGACCACGGCCACGGGAGCTATGACGCGGGCGAGACCATTCGCATCGGCCGCGATCCGCAGAGTGACATCACGATCGACGATCCTGTGGTGTCACGTGAGCACGCACTTCTGAACTGGGACGACGGCTGGCAGCTCGTCGATTCGGGCAGCAAGAACGGGCTCTTCGTCGGCGGTGAGCGGCGGGAACGGGTCAGCGTCGACCGCCCCGTCGTCGTCCGTCTCGGGGACGGGGCCGACGGGCCCGTCGTGCGGATCTCGGTCGAAGATCCCGAAGCGACGCGGCAAGCCGGGCAGGGCCGGTGGGATCAGCCGACGATCAGCGTCGGCGCCGAGCGGGTCACGGCCCGGCCCCCGGCCCAGGATCGGCCGCTCCCGGCCGGGTCCCTGACGGTGGGGCGCGCCCCCGACAACGACATCGTCGTCCGGGACGTGCTCGCCTCCCGCAGGCACGCCATTCTCCACACCGGAGAGTCCGGCCTCGAGATCGAAGACCTCGGCAGCGTCAACGGAACGTTCGTCGGCGGCGCCCGGGTGTCCCGCGCGCCGCTCAGCGACGGCGACGTCGTCACGATCGGCAATACCGACCTCGCCGTGCAGGACGGTCGGCTCGGCCCGCGGCAAGCGGTGCCGGCGGCCGTCGACGGTCTTTTCGTGAACGGTGTCGGACTCACCATCGACAGCGGCCGCCGACTGCTCGAGGACGTCACCCTCACCGTCCCGCCGGGAAGCCTCACCGCGGTGATCGGCCCGTCGGGGGCCGGGAAGACCACGCTCGCGACCATCATCTCCGGTTCGGAAAGTCCCACGGACGGCGTCGTCGAATTCGAGGGTCGCAGCGTGCACGCCGAATACCAGGTGCTGCGCTCCCGGATCGGGATGGTCCCCCAGGACGACCTCGTGCACCGGCAGTTGACCATCCGGCAGGCGCTCGGCTACGCCGCCGAACTGAGGCTGCCGCCGGACAGCACCCGCGCCGACCGCGACGAGGTGATCGCGTCGGTGCTGGACGAACTCCAGCTGACCGAACACGCCGACACCCGCGTCGATCGCCTGTCCGGCGGGCAACGCAAACGCGCGTCGGTGGCGCTGGAATTGCTCACCGGCCCTTCCCTTCTGATCCTCGACGAACCCACCTCGGGTCTCGACCCGGCGCTCGACCGGCAGATCATGGCGACGTTGCGCCGCCTCGCCGACTCGGGCCGCGTGATCGTCATCGTCACGCACTCGCTGTCGTATCTGGAGATGTGCGATCAGGTACTGCTTCTCGCACCGGGCGGCAAGACCGCCTATGTGGGGCCGCCGGACCGGGTCGGGTCCGTGCTCGGAAGTTCCGACTGGGCAGACATCTTCGCCCGCGTCGCGTCCGAACCGGACGAGGTGTTCGCCGAATACCGCGCCCGTCGTCCCGCGGCCCCGCCGCCGCCCCCGAGCACACCCGGACCGTTGGGCCGCCCCGCGCACACCTCGCGGTCGAAGCAGTTGAGCACCGTGGCCCGGCGCCAACTCCGGCTGATCCGCGCGGACCGCGGCTACCTGATCTTCCTGTCGCTCCTGCCCTTCGTGCTCGGCGGACTGTCCGTGCTGGTCCCCGGCGACACGGGTTTCGGACCGGCGGACGACGAATCCGGCGAACTCACGCAGATCCTCGTGGTGTTGATCCTCGGCGCCGCGTTCATGGGTTGCTCGCTGACCATCCGAGACCTGGTCGGCGAGCGCATGATCTACCACCGTGAACGCGCCGCCGGACTGCTGCCGTCCGCGTACCTGACGGCGAAGATCGTCGTGTTCTGCGCCGCAGCGATCGTGCAGTCGGTGGTCATGATGATCGTCGTCTACATCGGCAAGGGCCTTCCCGGCGCGGGAGCCGTGATCCCCTCCGGCGCAGTCGAACTGATCGTGGACATCGCCGTCACCACGTGTTCCTGCGTCCTACTCGGCATGGCGCTGTCGTCGGTGGCCCGCTCCAACGAGCAGGTGATGCCGATGCTGGTGATCGTGATCATGGTGCAGCTGGTGATGTGCGGAGGATTGATCAGCATCACCGGACGCGAAGTACTCGAACAGCTGTCCTGGCTGTTCCCGTCCCGCTGGGGATTCGCGGCCGCCGCGTCGACGGTCGATCTGCGGTCGAACGTGCCCGGCACGGAAGCCGACACACTGTGGCAGCACAGCCCGTCGTGGTGGCTGCTCAGCATCTCGATGCTCATGCTGATCGCCCTCGTACTGGCTGTGTTCACCTACAGCCGACTCCGCCTACGCCGTTCGCGCCGCCGGACGCGCGCGGCAGCACGTCTGTGAGGCGGTCGCCTCGAACGTCAGTGGGCGTGCCCGGAGGGGAAGTGAACGGATCCGTCACTGCCGACGCACCCACCCTGCACCGGCCCGCTGCCGAAGAAGGGCCCGTTGAGCTGTCCGGTACTGCCAGGCGAAGTCGTTCCGACTCCGGCCCCGGCGACACCGAGCGCTCCACACGCGTACCCGTTGGAGTCTTCCGGCGGACTCGTGACGTGGAGCTGTGTGCCGGGAGTGTTCGGGTCCCCGTGAAGGACCGGTGCAGCAGACGCCATGCCTACACCGGACACGGCAAGCGCCGCGACTGCGGCCGCGGTAATCGCAACTCGTGAAACAAACGTGTTCATTCGATGTCACCCTCGATCTCCTCGGGGCCGCCTCCCACAGGTCGCCGGTTCTCGGAAGCGGCGCTTGACCTGCAACGTCGGACAGCTGCTTCTACAGAGTTTCCACTCCAAAGCCTGCTCGCCCAGGTACGTCCACGTCAATCGACCTCGGCGGTCGACGCGGGGCCGGGCGATCGTGGAGACGGCACACGCCCACCGGCTCAGACCTGCGTGAGGACGATCTTTCCCCGCGACTGATTGCTGCGCAGACGATCGGCACCATCCGTGGCCTGGCCGAACGAGAACACGCTGTCGATGACGGGGCGGACTCGTCCGTCGGCCACGGCCGGGAGGACGTCGGGAACCAGGGCGGCGATCACGTTGCCGAGTTCCTCCGCCCGGCTGAATCCGAACGACACTCCCTGGAGCCGGAGGTGCCGATAGGACAGCGAGTCCAGGTTGATCGTGGCGTCCGCCGTGTCCAGGCGGCCGATGTTGACGAGATTGCCGTCGACGCGTGTGGCGGCGAGACAATCGGCGAGGGTCTGTCCACCCACGTGGTCGAGGACGAGATCGACACCTTCGCCGTCGGTTGCCTCCAGGACGGCCGCGGTGAGGTCCCGCTCCGTGGGGACCACAACCACGTCTGCCCCGGCATCCTTCAGCAGGTCTTCCTTCGCCGCCGACCGGCTGGTGGCGACGACCGTCTTCGCGCCGAGAGCCTTGGCGATCTGCACACCGATGAGCCCGATGCTCGACGTCGCCCCGGTGATCAGCACCGACTGCCCGGGCCGGAATCCACCGACCTCGAGCGCGCCGTGTTCGGTGAGCAGACCCGTCGGCAGCGCGGCGGCCTCCTCGTCGTCGAGGCCACCGGGGATGCGCATGACGTGCCGGTGGTAGGCGAGCACGTATTGCGCGAAGGCGCCCTGCGTCGTGCCCATGACGCGTTCTCCCACAGCGACGCGATCGGCGCCGGGGCCCAGCGCGGCGACCTCACCGGCGAACTCGAAGCCGGCCACATACTCCTTGCCGCGGCCGGTCGCCGGATCGAAGGCGTCCGCCAGCATGTGCACATCCGCGTTGTTGAGCGCCACCGCGCGAGCGCGGACCAGCACCTGGCCGGGACCCGGATCGGGCACGGCCACCTCGCGGGCTTCCCAATCCGGGCCCACCCCGCCCAGGAGTGCGGTCATCATCTGCGACATCTGCTGTCCCTTCTCGGTCAGCGGGAGCCGGTGCGCGGGCCGTTGTATTCGTCATCGGTGACCTTGTCACCCCACACAGTCTCGGGGCGATCGTCGCCGGTGCCCTCCCACAACGCGAGGTGCGTCATGAAGTAGTCGGGAGCGGCGCCGTGCCAATGCTCCTCACCGGGCGGGGTGTAGATGGTGTCACCCGGATTGGCCTCGATGATCTCGCCGCCGCGGGACTGGACCAGGCAGGTTCCGGAGACGATATGCAGGGTCTGGCCCATTGCGTGCGAGTGCCAGTCGGTGCGGGCGCAGGGCGAGAAACGCACCATGTTCGCACGCATCCGGGACGGCTCCTGGCCCGCATAGATGACGTCGAACCAGACATCGCCGGTAAACCAGTCGCCGGGCGCCTTGGTGGTCGGTTGCTTCTTCAGAATCTCCAACTGTCTCTCCTCGTGCGTAGCGGACTGCGGTTCCTAGCAACGCAGCCCGGATGTCGGCAACCTCGACGCTACGTATTACCGCTCGTGGTTGGGAGGTCCTATCGTTACCTGGCTCGGCAGGGCCCCGCACTCGACTCGAGTCGATGGCACACCTAATCCTGCGTCCGCTCCACGACCCAGGCCGCGACCTGTGTCCGAGAAGTGAAGCCCAGTTTGGCCAGGATGTGCTCCACATGACCCTGTGCGGTGCGGGGTGAGATCACGAGGCGGTCGGCGATCGCCTGATTCGTCAGGCCTTCGGCGATCAGATCGGCGACTTGGCGTTCCCGCTTGGTCAGTCGTGTGGACGGGTCGGTGTCTCGCGTGGGGGTGTCGGCCTGTTGCTCGTGGAGGGCGTACGCGATGGCATCGTTGAACCCGAGTTGTCCGCCACTGCGGTGGGCGGCCGCGAATGCTTCGTCTCCGAGGTCCTGTCGGGCATCCTGCTCGCAGTTCTGATGGTAGACAAGCAGGTTGGCATGTATCACCACTGAGCTTCCTACCGTCCGCGCCAACCCCTCTGCAGCACCCATCAGGACAGCTGCCCTCTCTGCGTCGCGCTTCTCGCCCGCGATCCACGCCAGTGCCTCGAGACATGAGGCGGCGATGCGGGGGCCGTGCACCTGCCGGGTCAGCTCGAGCGACTGCTCGAGGACCCGGACCGCGCGATCTACGTCCCCACGCCGCCACACGGCAATTCCCAAGGCCCACAGCGAATGCGACCGGTACATCTTCTCGCCATACTTTTCCGTGATCGCGAGGACACGTTCATGGCTTTCGATAGACTGCTCCGTCATGCCACTCAGTCCATAGGCCGTCCCCAAGGGATACAGGGCGGCTACTTCGAGTGTTCGATCTCCGCGTGTGCTGAACTCGGCGAGTGTGGCTTCGAGTTGAGAGCGGGCGCGTACGAGATCACCACTGAGGAGGCCGAGGATGCCGTCGGCAAACAAGACGAATGCGCGGATCATCGGATCGCTGGTCCGCGTTGCGAGCGTTCGCGCCTCCTCGACAAGAGCTGTCCCGGCACTGAAGTCACCCTGAACGTTGGCCATGACGCTGTCACCGTAGAGCCCCTTGGCCCACTCCAGTGTGGGCGGCCCGCTCTGGCGGGCGAGCAGTTGGTCGAGCCAGCGCCGCCCCTCGCTGTAGAGGCCCTGAGACGCCCAGAACACGTGGAGTGCGGCTGCGGTCCGCAGGCCGGCGACAGGATCGTCATCGACGCAGAATTCGAGTGCCTCACGAAGATTCGGCTGCTCCCGCTTCAGCCGGGCGATCCAGTCGAGCTGATCGGCGCTGATCCACTCGGCCTCGACTTCGAGCGCCAACCACTCGTACCACTCTCGGTGGCGGCGACGCAAAGACACAGCCTCACCGGTCTGCTCGAGTTTCTCGTAGCCGTACTCGCGGAGGGTCTCGAGCATCCGGAAGCGCACCACCGACCCATGTTCTTCCCGGATCAGGATCGACTTCTCCACCAAGGATGTCACTGTGTCCAGTAACTCGTCCGGATCCAGGCCCGCACTGCACACCTGCTCCGCCGCATCGAGTTCGAAGCTCCCCGCGAACACCGCCAGCCGACCCCACACCAGTTGTTCGCCGGCGGTGCACAACTCGAAGCTCCAGTCGATACTCAACCGCAGCGTCTGTTGCCGCGTCGGCGCACCCCGGCTGCCGCGGGTCAGCAGGGCATAGCGGTCGGTCAGCCGCTCGAGGATCTGCTCGGGCGACATCGCCCGCAACCGGGCCGCCGCCAACTCGATTGGCAGCGGCAACCCGTCGAGCCGGTGGCAGATCCCCGCCACCGCCGCCGCGTTGTCCTCGGTCAGCGCGAAACCCGGAACCGCGGCAGCACCTCGTTCGGCGAACAACGACACCGCATCGTATTTCGGCAACCCCCGCAACGACGGTGTCCGCTCGGGATCGGGGACGCCCAGCGGCGGAACCCGCAGCACGGCCTCCCCGCCGATACCGAGCGGTTCACGGCTGGTGGCCAGAATCCGCAGCCCAGGGCATACCCGCAACAGCGTCTCGGTGAGTTCCGCGACCGCGTCCACCACGTGCTCACAGTTGTCGAAGACCAACAGCAGGTCCCGCGGCACGAGGAACTCGACCAGCACCTCACGCACCGGCCTCGCCGACTGGTCCCGCACCCCCACCGCGGTAGCTACCGCATCGACCAGCGATGTCTCGTCCCGCAATTCACCCAACTCGACCAGCCGCACACCGTCGGAGTAATCCCGTTGCACCCCCGCCGCGACTCGCAATGCCAGCCGCGTCTTGCCCACACCCCCGATCCCGGTCAACGTCACCAACCGGGACCCGCCCAGCAGGTTCTTCGCCTCGGTGAGCTCGTGCCGGCGGCCGACGAAACTGGTCATCTCCAGGGGGAGACTGCCCGTCGTGCCGAGCGTGGAGGGCGCCGACGAGCCTCGTCCGCCGCGCGCCGACGGCGGCACGTCGCTGCCCTGTACATCGGGTTCCGCGCGCAGGGCCATCTCGTCGACCGGGAAGCCATGATCGCGTTGCAGGGTACGCAGTTCTTCGCCGAAAGCGGCGGCGGTGGCCGGGCGCTGACCGGGGGTCCGGGACATCGCCTGTGCGATCACCGCGGACACATCCTCCGGGATTCCGTGCTCGCGCAGGTCGGGCACCGGTTGCGTGGTGATCCGCAGAAACTGCGCGACCACCTGCTCACCGCTGCGACGCTCGAACGCGGCATGACCGGTCAGCGCACTGAACAGGACGGCACCGAGCCCGTACACATCGGCCGCCGGGCTCGGTGAATCACCCGCGAGCACCTCCGGGGCCGTGTACGCCGGCGACCCGGTGACGGCGCCGGTGGCGGTCTCGAAGCCGCCGGTGATGTGCGCGATCCCGAAGTCCGTCAACTCCGGCTCCCCGTAATCGGTGAGCAGAATGTTCGCCGGTTTGACGTCCCGGTGCAGGATCCCGAGCCGGTGCGCCGACTCCACCGCACCGGCCATCTTCACCCCCAGCCGCAACGCCTGATCCAACTGCAGCGGACCGTCGCGGCGGATCCGGGCGTCCAGCGAATCCTGCGAGTGATACGGCATCACGATGAACGGGCGGCCGCTGTCGGTGGCACCGACCTGCAGAATGTTGACGATGTTCGGGTGCCCCGTCAACCGGCCCATCGCCCGCTGCTCCCGGAAGAACCGGGCCCGGTTCTCCTCGTCGAGTTCGACGGTGAGCACCTTCACCGCCACCGTCCGCTCCAGGTCCGCCTGGGTGCAGCGGTACACGACGCCGAACCCGCCACGGCCGATCTCCTCGGCACCGTCGAAGCCGGTGTCTGCCAGCTCCGCCGCCGGCGACGGCGGATACCGCTGCGTGTCGAGCGGTTCACCTTCACCCATCGGACGGTCTACTCACCCCGTCGGCAAGGGTTCCCGCGGACTGGTCCCGACGGCACGACCAGCGCAGATTCAACCGTGCACTCACCTTTCGATGGCGTGCTCTCCAGGATATCGCTGACGGTGATCGGTTCGGGCGATCCTTGCGATGGCGGGTGTGAGACTCCCCATTTGGTCAACTTAATTGATCAATCTAGTTGTACGCTTTGCTCATGATCACCGAACAGGCCACCGCGCAGGTCCTGCGGGAAGCGCTGCGCCCGATCTGGCGGCAGCTCACTACAGGGAGAACGATCTCCGTCGGCAAGATAGGTGTGCTCGCGTACCTGTCGAAGCACGGACAAACGTCTGCCTCGACACTTGCGACGGCCGAGAAGATCAGCCCCCAGGCGATCGCCAACGCGGTGCGCGAACTCGAAACCATCGGTCTCGTCGTGCGCACCCCCGATGAAGAGGATCGACGCCGGATCTGGATCGAGCTCACCGATGCCGGTCGGGAGAGGCTGGCGCAGGAGCGGTCGAAAGGCCTGGAGTGGCTGGAACACGCCATCGCGGAACGGCTGACCGTCGAGGAGAAGAAGACCCTCGACTCCATCGTTCCGATTCTGCGCAAGTTGGTGGACGATGCGCCCGTCGACTGAGTCCACCACGCGTCCCCGGTTACTGCCGGCCCTGGCCTACGCTGCCCTGACCACCGCGGTCGTCAGTTCACTCGGCATGCTGCTGGTGCCCACGATCTCCCAGGACATGCACGTCGAGGTGAGCACCGGCCAGTGGATGCTCACCGTCAACCTCCTGGTCGGGGCGATCGCAACGCCGATCATGGGCCGGCTCAGCGACGGCCCCCACAAGAAGCGCCTGCTCCTGTGCTCCCTCACGACGATCCTCGTCGGTTCGATCGTCGCCGCCACAGCCCCCAACTTCACCGTCTTCCTGATCGGGCGCGCACTGCAGGGACTCACCTACGGAATCGTTCCGGTGACGATCGCCCTTGCCCGCCGGTACCTCCCCGAGAACCAGGCTCGGCACGGCATCTCCAGTCTGTCGGTGACGGTGACCACCGGTCTGGGACTCGGCTACCCGCTGACCGGCATCCTCGCCGACCTTCTCGGGTTTCGTTTCGCCTTCTGGTTCGCGGCACTGTTCCTCGTCACAACCATCCTCGTCGTCTGGCGTGTCGTTCCCGCGGGCCCCGATGAGCAGGCACCACGGAACGCACTCGATGTGCCGGGCGCACTGCTGGTCGGTACCGGACTCGCGTCGCTACTCGTCGCCGTCAGCGAAGGTTCGCGGTGGGGGTGGGGCTCCCCGTGGACCATCGCGTTCTTCACCGGCGCGGCGATCCTGCTGGCGTTGTGGTGCGTGGTGGAACTGCGCACCCCCAACCCGCTGATCAACCTGCGGGTGCTGCGCAACGGTGACGTGCTCGTCGCGAACAGCACCGCGATCGGCCTCGGCGCCGCGATGTACATCGGACTCTCGATCGGCAGCCTCATCGCCCAGTCGCCCGCCTCCACCGGATACGGCATCGCACTGCCCCTGTTCTGGGCCGGATTCGTGATGCTTCCGCTGTCGGTCGCAAGTTTCGGCGCGAACCGGCTCGTGCGCGCGGTCTCGCACCGGATCCGTATGAGGACCCTGCTGCTCGTCGGCGCCGGCCTCGTGACGGCCTCGAGCGCACTCCTCTGGTTCGCCCACAACGCACTGTGGGAAATCCTGATCGGAATGTTCGGGTTCGGACTGGGAATGGGCATGACGTACGCGGCAATGCCTGCCCTGATCGCCCGCAGCGTGGCAGACACCGAACTCGGCAGCGCCGTGAGCTTCAACCAGGTCCTGCGTACCGTCGGCGGCTCGTTCGGCAGCGCCATCGCGGGCGCGGTGCTCGCCGCGCACCTGGCAGCGGACCTACATCCCACCGAAACCGGGATCAGGGTGGCCCTCGCCATCGGCGCCCTCGGGTGCGCGGTCGTCTTCGTCGCGCTCCTCGTCAACAATGTGACGTCGCGTCCGCCGGCTCCGACGTCGGAGCCGGCGGACGCGCGTGTCAGTGGGAGCTAGGCACCCTCGACGATGGCGGCCATTCCCTGGCCTCCGCCGATGCACATCGTGACGAGCGCCTTGCCGCCGCCGCGGCGCCGCAATTCATGCAGAGCGGTGGTCGTCATCCGCGCGCCGGTCGCACCGATGGGATGTCCGAGCGAGATGCCGGACCCGTTGACGTTCAGTCGGTCCCGATCCTCGAATCCCCATTCCTTCAGGACCCCGAGCACCTGGCACGCGAACGCCTCGTTCAGCTCGATCAGCGTGAAATCGTCGAAGCTCGCGCCGGTTCTGCGGAACAGCTTCGACGCGGCCGCGACCGGTCCGAGGCCCATCAATGCGGGTTCGCACCCGGCTGCGGCCCACCCGGTGAGGAAGCCCAACGGCTCGAGCCCGAGTTCGTCGAGCTGATCCTCGGCGACGACGAGCATCGACGACGCCGCATCGTTCTGCTGACTCGCGTTGCCCGCGGTGACGACGCCGTCCGGGAGAGCGCTGCGCAGCCGAGCCAACGTCTCGGGCGTGGTTTCGGGGCGGATGCCCTCGTCCCGGGAGACGACGGAGACGTTGCCCTTCCGGTCGGTGATCTTCACCTCGATCACCTCGTCGTCGAACTTGCCTGCCTCCCAGGCTGCGTGGGCCTTCGCGTGGCTCTCGGCGGCGAACGCGTCCGACTCCTCGCGGCCGATTCCGCACCGCGTCGCGACGTTCTCGGCGGTCTCGATCATTCCGCTGATCTTCCCGAACCGCCATTCCGGCTGGGAGCGTTCCCGACCGCGGTCGAGGCGGTCGTAGAGGTTCAGCGACCCGGCGCGAGTACCCCAGCGGGCACCGGTGGTGTAGTGCTCGATGTTGCTCATCGACTCGACGCCGCCGGCGAGCACGACGTCGGCTGCGCCGGTCTGCACCATCATCGACGCGGTCACGAGAGCCTGTAGTCCGGTGCCGCAGCGGCGGTCGGTCTGGAGTCCGGCGACGCGGATCGGCAGTCCCGCTTCGAGGGCCGCCCAGCGGCCGATGCACGGGGCCTCGGAGTTGGCGTACGACTGCCCCATCACGACGTCCTCGATGAGGAGCGGGTCGATCCCCGACCGGGCCACTGTCTCTTTGATCACGTTGGCGGCCAACGTCTCTGCCGGGACGTCGCGCAGTGCGCCGCCGAAACGGCCGACCGCGGTGCGGACCGGGGCGACCAGTGCTGCTCTTCGCATGTTCTTTCCTTGTGTCTCAGGGAACCAGGACGCGGACGGTCTCGGCGACACACGCCGGCTTGCCCTCACCCTGGATCTCGATGGTGTACTTGACGACCACTTGTGCGCCCTGCTTCGTCTGCTCGACCGACACGATCTCGCCGCCGGCCCGCACCTTCGCTCCGACCTTCACGGGCTGGGGGAAGCGAACCTTGTTGAGACCGTAGTTGATCACCAGCTTCACGCCGTCGACGCGCATGAGGTCGGCGCCGAGCTTCGGCAGCAGCGACAGCGTGAGGTAGCCGTGGGCGATGGGGGCGCCGAAGGGGCCCTGGGCGGCCCGCTCGGGATCGACGTGGATCCACTGATGGTCGCCGGTGGCGTCCGCGAACACGTTCACGCGTTCCTGCGTGATCTCGATCCAGTCACTGTGGCCGAGATGTTCGCCGACTGCGGATTCGACGTCGTCGATTCCCTGGAATACGCGCATGACACTCTTTTCGGGTCGGCCCGGTAACCGGGCGGAAGTGGAAACGGCTAGATGTTGACGTTCTCGAACACGGCCGCGATGCCCTGCCCGCCGCCGATGCACATCGTCTCGATGCCGTAGCGGGCCTGGCGGCGGTCCAGTTCGCGGAGGAGGTTCGCCAGGATGCGACCGCCGGTGGCGCCGACGGGATGACCGAGGGAGATTCCGGATCCGTTGACGTTGAACCGGTCTCGCATGTCGGACTCGTCGAACTTCCACTCCCGCGCGCACGCCAGCACCTGCGCTGCGAACGCCTCGTTGATCTCGAGGAGATCGATGTCGTTGAGGGTGAGCTTCGCCCGGGTGAGGGCCTTGTCGACGGCCGGGACCGGGCCGATGCCCATCCGGTTCGGCTCCACCCCGGCGACGCCCCAGCTGACGAGCCGGGCGAACGGGCGCAGGCCGAGACGTTCCGCGTTCTCGGGGGTGGTCACGATCGCGGCCGCCGCGGCGTCGTTCTGACCGCACGCGTTGCCCGCGGTGACGGTGGCCTCCGGGTCGACCCGCGACCGGATGGGCCGCAGCGCCGACAACGACTCGGCCGTGACGTCGCGGCGGGGGTGCTCGTCGGTGGTGTGGACGACGGGGTCCTTGCCGCGCTTGCCCGGCACGGTCACCGGGATCGTCTCGGCGTCGAACAGGCCGCCGTCCTGCGCCCGGACAGCGCGCGCGTGGGATTCGGCGGCGTACGCGTCCTGCTCCTCGCGGCTGATCGAGTACTCGCGGCGCAGGTTCTCCGCGGTTTCGATCATGCCGCCCTCGACGGGGAAGTTCACACCGCCGGAGTTGGTGCGGGGCTTGGCCAGGCGGTCGTGGAATTCCACCGACGCACCCTTGACGCCCCAGCGCATTCCGGTGCTGTAGAACTCGGTCTGGCTCATCGACTCGGCGCCGCCCGCGATCACCAGATCGCTCACCCCGGTCTGCACCTGCATGGCCGCGTAGATGACCGCCTGCAGCCCGGAGCCGCAGCGGCGGTCGAGCTGGATGCCGGGCACGGTGACGTCGAGGCCGGCGTCGAGCGCAGCGATCCGGCCGATGGCCGCCGCCTCGCCGTTGGCGTAGCCCTGACCGAAGATGACGTCGTCGATGTCGTCCGACGTGAGCGACGTCCGTTCGATCAGGCCCTTCAACACCGTCGACGCGAGGGTGGTGACGGGGACGTCGCGGTACATGCCGCCGAATCCGCCGACGGGGGTGCGGACGGGTTCACAGATCACTGCGTCATACATGGGTCAGAGTGCTTTCTTCGCTTCGCGGACGAGGCCGCCGCCGATGATCAGACGCTGGATCTCACTGGTGCCCTCGTACAGGCGCAGGAGTCGGACCTCGCGGTAGATCCGTTCCACCGGAACGTCTCTCATGTACCCGGTGCCGCCGTGGACCTGCACCGCGAGGTCGGCGACCTTGCCGGCCATCTCCGTGCAGTACAGCTTCGCCACGGACGGGGCGATCCGGCGGTCCTCACCGCTGACGTACTTCTGCGCCGCGTCCCGCACCAGCGCACGGCCCGCGGACACGCCCACCTGCTGGTCGGCGAGCATGGCCTGCACCAACTGGAAGTCACCGATCGGGGTGCCGCCCTGCTTCGTGACCGCCGCGAAGGCGACGGACTCGTCGAGCGCCCGCTGAGCGCTGCCGACGGCGAGGGCGGCGATGTGCACGCGACCCCGGGCCAGCGACGTCATGGCGGCGCGGTAGCCGGCCTCTTCACTGCCACCGACCAGGGCCGACTCGGGGACGGTGACGTCGTCGAATGCGACCTCCGCGGTCCAGGCACCTTCCTGGCCCATCTTCTTGTCCTTCGGCCCGACCACGACACCGGCGGTGTCGGCGGGAACGAGGAACACCGCGATGCCGGTGCCGGTCTCGTCGGCGGGACGGGTGCGGGCGAAGACCACGAACAGATCGGCCAACGGCGCGTTGGTGATGAACCGCTTGGCGCCGTTGATCGTCCACTTGCCGTCCTTCAGGACGGCGCGGGTGGTCAGGCCCGCCGGGTTCGACCCGGCCTCCGGCTCGGTCAGCGCGAATGACGCGACCACGTCACCGGACGCGATGCGCTCGAGCCATTCCGACTTCTGTTCGTCCGTACCGAAATTCACCAGCACCTGGCCGGCGATCCCGTTGTTGGTGCCGAACATCGACCGCAACGCCAGGCTCGTGTACCCGAACTCCATGGCCAGTTCCACGTCCTGCGTGAGGTCGAGTCCGAGCCCGCCCCACTGCTGCGGGATGGCGTACCCGAACAGACCCATCTCCGCCGCCTTGCGGCGAATGTCGTCCGGAATCAGGTCCTTTTCCGCGATTTCATTTTCCCTGGGAATTACTTCCTTCTGAATAAAGGTTCTCGTCTGCGCGAGAATGTCCTTGAAGTCTTCGTCACTCACTTCACGTTCAGCCATGAACGTGAATATCCAGCAACCCGGCCTCGCTGTCAAGCGAGTGCACCGAACGAGAACGTGCAGCGCAGACGGCATTTACGACCCATAGGAAGAGGGAAACTGTCGGTTTCCTTCAGCGTCTTTGACCACGGCGGTCCGAGGCACTTCAATAGGTGTCAGTGTCCGGAGGAATTGTCCGGGCATATTCGCGAACAATAAAATTTCCCGGCGAGATGGAACTCGGTATTCGACATGGTTGGCAGACCCGAGGACGCGCTTCTCTACAAGGGCTACACCGTCGATCCCCACGAACTCGAACAGCTGATGCTGTCACGGCGCGGGGTTCTCGACGTCGTGGTGGTCGGCCGCTCCGTTCCCGGGGTCGGCGAGATGCCGGTCGCTTTCGTGGTGGCAGACACGGCAGCGCAGGTCTACGCCGAGGACTTGATCGAATTCGTGGCGGCCGCGGTGCCGCCGTACAAGAAGGTGCGCGAAGTGGTCTTCGTCGACGAGTTGCCACCGTCCCCGCGGGGCGCGGTCCTGCGGTCCGCCTTGCGTGACCGTCTGAACGACGCGCACCCCGAGCAGAGCACGGAGAAATGATGAACATGGGACAGGTGGAACGATGACACGACTGGCGCAGACCGCCGGACTCACGGACACGCAGGGCGAGATCGTCTCGGCGGTACGAGAGTTCGTGGACAAGGCCGTCATTCCGCAGGCGCAGGAGCTCGAACATTCCGACACCTACCCGACGGCCATCGTCGAGCAGATGAAGGAGATGGGCCTGTTCGGGCTCACGATCCCCGAGGGGTTCGGCGGAATCGGGGAATCCCTCCTCACCTACGCGCTGTGCGTCGAGGAGCTCGCGCGGGGCTGGATGAGTGTGTCCGGGGTGATCAACACCCATTTCATCGTGGCGCACATGATCGCTCATCACGGCACGCCCGAGCAGAAGGCGCACTACCTGCCGCGTATGGCAACGGGTGAAGTGCGCGGCGCGTTCTCGATGTCCGAGCCCGGACTGGGATCCGACGTCGCGGCCATCCGGACCAAGGCCGCCCGGGCCGAGGACGGTAACTACGTGATCGACGGCCAGAAGATGTGGCTCACCAACGGCGGGTCGTCGACGCTGGTGGCCGTCCTGGTCCGCACCGAGGAGGGTGCGGCGAAACCCCACGACAACCTCACCGCATTCCTCATCGAGAAGCCCGCGGGATTCGGCGAGGTTCTTCCCGGGCTCACGATCCCCGGGAAGATCGAGAAGATGGGCTACAAGGGCATCGACACCACCGAGATGGTGTTCAGCGGCTACCAGGCCGCGGCAGACACGATTCTCGGCGGCGACCCGGGCCGCGGTTTCCGGCAGATGATGGACGGCGTCGAGGTCGGCCGCGTCAACGTCGCCGCCCGCGCGTGCGGGATCGCGCAGCGCGCGTTCGAACTCGGCGTGAAATATGCGAAGGCACGGGAGACGTTCGGATCACCGATCGCCGAACACCAGGCGATCGCGTTCCGGATCGCGGAGATGGCGACCAAGGTCGAGGCGGCGCACCTGATGATGGTGAATGCGGCGCGGCTCAAGGACTCCGGGGAGCGCAACGACGTCGCGGCCGGGATGGCCAAGTACCTGGCTAGCGAATTCTGCTCGGAAGTGACGCAGGACAGTTTCCGGATCCACGGCGGCTACGGCTATTCCAAGGAATACGAGATCGAACGCCTCATGCGGGAGGCACCGTTCCTCCTCATCGGCGAGGGCACCAGCGACATTCAGAAGCAGATCATCAGCCGCGGGCTGCTGCGTTCGTACAACTGAGGAAGGAAGAATCAATGACACTTCTCGAGGGACGGGTCGCCGTCGTCACGGGCGCGGCCCAGGGCATCGGTTTCGAGATGGCCCGGAAGTTCGCGAGCGAGGGCGCGTCGGTCGTCCTCGGCGACATGCACGCCGAGAACGTCAAGGCTGCCGCCGGAAAGCTGGAGGCCGACGGCTTCCAGGCCGTCGCCGTCGCCTGTGACGTGACCGATCCGGATCAGATGCAGAACCTGGGAAAGACGGCGCTCGACGCGTTCGGCGCGATGGACGTGTGGGTCAACAACGCCGGCATCACCCGCGACGCGACGCTGCGCAAGATGTCGCTGGCCGATTTCCGCTCCGTCATCGACGTGCACCTGCAGGGCGCGTGGCTGGGCACCCAGATCGCGTCGATCGCGATGCGGGAGGCCGGCAAGGGCTCGATCGTGAACATCTCGTCGATCTCCGGCAAGGTAGGGATGGTCGGGCAGACCAACTACAGCGCCGCGAAGGCCGGCATGGTGGGCCTGACCAAGGCTGCCGCGAAGGAGGTCGCCCACCTCGGGGTCCGGGTCAACGCGATCCAGCCTGGTGTGGTGAACACCGACATGATCCGTGCCCTGCGCGCCGACATCATCGAGGCGAAGCTCAAGGAGGTCCCGATGGGCCGCGGTGCCGAGCCCGAGGAGATCGCGAACGTCGCGCTGTTCCTCGCGTCCGATCTGTCCAGCTACATGACCGGCACCGTTCTCGAAGTCACCGGCGGACGTCACATCTGACAATCGGCGGCCCTCCAGTCGCACGCAGTAGTCTGCACTGGTGGAGTCGCGTCACGTCGAGTACTTTCTCGCCACCGTCGACAACGACGGCCTTGCGCTCGCGGCCGAGGCCCTGGGCGTCACCAAGCCGTCGTTGTCGAAGGGGCTGCGCAATCTCGAGCGCGATCTCGGTGTCGAACTGTTCCACCGCGTGGGACGCGGCCTGGTGCTCAGCGCCGCAGGCAAGGCATTCGTCGGACCGGCCCGGCAGATCGTGCGAGACCTCGTGGCCGCCGAGGGTTCGTTCGTCGACATCTCCGGACTGCCGCGGGGACGTCTCGACATCTGTGCTTCCGCGCAGGTAGCGGAAGGCCAGGTCACCGAGCTCATCGGCGCGTTTCGGAAACTGAATCCCGGCGTGATCGTGCGGATCGCCGACCTGCGTACGTCCGACGTCGTCGCATCCCTCATCCGGGACGGGCACTGCGAGATCGTTTTCAGCCATTTCCCGGTCGTCGCACCCGGATTGACGACGCGGGCGGTCGGTCGCCACGAATACTGGCTGGCCGTTCCGCCGGACGCCGACGTCACCTGGCGGAATCCGTTCCCGCTGAACGACCTTCCGGACCTGCCCGTGGTGGGTCTGCCCAAGGAGTCGTCGTCGCGCACGGTCATCGAGAAGGCCCTGCAGGCATCGGGGAGCCGCACCGTCATCTCCGCCGTCGTCGAGCAGCGGGAAGCGGTGGGCTCGTTCGTGGTCGAGGGTGTCGGCATGTCGTTCCTCGAGCGCACCCTCGCCGAGCGGGCGGCGGGCGGCGGGGCGAGAATTTCACCACTCGAACCGCCGATCACGGTGGAGTACGGCGTGATCTACGACGACGCCCGATTGTCGCCGGCGGGGCGAGCATTCCTCGAGACACTCACGACCTGAAGGTCGTCGAGCACGGCGACGAACGCCGCGGCCGCGGGAGGGAGCGGATCCGGTCGCCAGACGATCCCGATCTCGCGGACCACCGGAGGCACGAGCGAACGGACCACCACGCCCGGCAGTTCCCGCTCGGCGACTCCGCGCGGAAGCAGAGTCGCCCCGGCGCCCTGCACCACCAGCGCCCAGACCGCCTGACGGTGCGCGCATTCGACCGCGATGTTGTTCACCGACAGCAGTGGACGCAAACCGATCTCGACGATCATCGGAATGTCGCCGAGCAGGTCGACGGGCACCGGGTCGGGAAGTTCGATCGCGAGGTCGGCGTGCAAAGCGAGCACGATCTCCTGTTCCCCCAGCACCCGCGACTCGAGCCCTTGCTCGTCGACGGGCAGTGCGGTGAGCCCGATGTCGCACTCCCCGGACCGGACCGCCCTGCCCACGCCGTCGGGAACGTCCGCGGACACCGCGGACAGCACCACCTGCGGGAAGCGGCGATGAAACTCACCGGCCAGGAGCGGAAGTGGCTCGGCAGCCAGCGAATTGAGAACCGAGATGGTGAGCGTGCCGGACCGTAGCTCGGTGACGTCGTCGACGACGGCCCGGGCCCGCTCGACATCCGCGAGCACCCGGCGCGCCGCCTCCGCGAACGAGACTCCCGCCGCGGTGATGCGCAACTCCCGCCCCGTGCGTTCGAACAGTTCGACGCCGAGATCACGCTCGAGAGTGCGGATCGCCTGCGACAGCGACGGCTGCGCGATGAACAGCGCCCGCGCCGCCTTCGTGACGCTGCCATGATCGGCCACGGCGACGAGATACTCGGCGTCACGGATGTCCACCACTGGAGTCTAGCGACCACGACGTCCGCCGATTGCGCGTCCGTGCCGCCAGGCGCGGTGGCCACCACCCGTACCCCCTTGCCTGCGGCCTCGAACGCGAGCGACGCAGTCAAAGCGTTCACACCGCCCTTCGCGGCGGCGTAGGGCACACGATTGATGCTGCGGGTTGTGTTGGGGAGACATTGACGATGACACCGGATCCCCGCTCGATCATGTAGGGCAGCGCCGCACGAGAACACCGGAGGGTCGGGAACAGCGAACGGCGCACCTCGGCGACGATCTGATCCTCCTCGTAGAATTCGTAGGGCCTGCGCCAGATCGTGCCTCCGACGTTGTTGATCAAGACTTCGATCCGCCCCAACTCGGCGACCGTATACGCCATGAGAGCGGTCGCTCCGTCGAATTCTTCGAGGTCGCACAGAAAGTCGCGGGCATCGGCCCCGGTGCGGGCGATGTCGCGCCGGACACCGGTGACGAGTTCGGATCGATCGGCCAGGACAACACGGCCGCCCTCGGCGGCGACGCCGCGGGCGACCCCTTCCCCGATGCCCTGGGCTGCTCCGGTGACGACCACGACCTTGTTGAAGCGCATGCTCTGTCTCGTTTCTCACGAAATCCGGTTCTTCGGGATGCCGGGTGCGGTCGCGACCCCGAACGCGACCGCACCCGTCGAATGAGTAGTGACGTCAGTGCTCGCCGGCACCCACCGGAACCGCGGTATCGGTGCCCCCGCTCTGTTCGGTCGCCCCGGCGGGTCGCTGCGCAGTCCGCAGGAGCAACGTGGCAACCGCTGCGACCGCGAGCGGCGCCGCGATGAACGCGAAGTAGCCACCGACACCTGCCGTGGCGAGCAGCCAACCGCCGAGCGCGGAACCTATGATGGAACCGGTCCTGCCGATCCCAATCGAGAAGCGAGTGGCAGTGCCGCGCAAATGCGTGGGGTACGTCTGCGCGATCAGGTAGTTGAGCACGAGTTGCTGGCCGCCGATGCCGAGGCCGGCGAGTGCAATCAACGTGAAGGTGAGTGTCCAGTTGGAGCCGCTCACCGCCAGGCCCAGTGACACGGCGATACCGAGGCCGAACATTACGAGCAGCAACTTGCGGATCGCGACACGCGGGAGCACCGCGGTGACGAGGAACGAGAACACGATGAACCCACCATTGACCACGATCGTGCCCGTCGCCGCGTGTCCCTTCGACAGGCCCAGCTCGTGCAGAGCGGTCGGCATCCATTGCAGCAGAAGGAACCAGGCGATCCAGTTCGCCAGGTAGACCGCACAGATCGCGATCGTCGACGACCGGTGGCCCGGAGCGAATAGTGAACGGATGGAACCGGATGCCTCGTCCTGCTGCTCGGTGACCAGTGGCACACCGTCAGGAATCGTGGCGCCGGTCATCCGGCGTAGCAGTACGCGGGCCTTGTCCTGACTAGAAGAGCCGTGGCGCGTTGCGAGGTAGCTCGGCGATTCCGGCAGGACGGCCACACACAGCAGCAACACGATCGGGAGGATGCCGCCGAGGAAGAAGATGCCCCGCCATCCCAATGCAGACAGCCAAGCCGCGGCGACGACACCACCGAGCATGGCGCCACCTGGCAGACCGAGCAACACCAGCGTCATCGACAGGCCGCGTCGACGGGACGGGCTGTACTCAGCGGCCAGGGCAAGCAACGACGGCGTCGCACCGCCCATACCGAGGCCGATGAGGAAGCGCAGCGCAATGATCTGCCACGGAGCCTGCGCGAACGCACCGACGAGGGAGAAGGCACCGAAGATGGCCAGCGCCACCATGATCGCGCGCTTCCGACCAATGCGGTCACCGAGTGACCCAGTGTGATCGCGCCGAGCGCCATGCCGACGGTGCTTGCCGTGATCACCCAAGTCATCTCGGTGGTCGACATGCCTAACTCGTCGGCGATGGAGGACCCGATGAAGGCGATGGACTGGGTGTCGAAGCCGTCCAGGAGCGCAATGGCGAAGCAGACGAGGACTACGCCCCACCGTTTCGGGTTCATCGGGGAGTCATCGATCACCGTTTGCACGCGTATCGGGGTAGGGGGCATGACAGAGCCTTTCGCAAAACAGAAGCCGGGAAAGTCGCCGACTGAAGTGGTCGTGCCTCAGGTGAGACGTAGGCCACGGCTGCCCTCAGTACGCCACCTGCGGCAGCCGGACTACCATCGCCGCCCACACAGGTCTCTACATACGGAACAAATTTGCGGATTCTGGCGATTGATGCGGACTTATGATCCGTATGCCGGGTCAAAGGAGGAGAGCATGCCGAGAACAGGCGAACCGATCGGCGAACATCTCTCGTCCCTCGACGCTGGGCTGCAGGTGATGACGATGTTCATCGACGCCGACAGCATCAACGTCACCTCCGTAGCCCGCGAACTGTCCTGTTCACGCTCGACCTCCTACCGCATCCTCAACACCCTGCGAAACCGCGGAATCGTCATTCTCGGACCTACAGGCCGCGGCTACTTCCCCGGCCCCGTCCTTCTCGACCTCGCCCGCCCCCGCGGACTCGACCTCGACGACCGCCACCGCCTACGCCCGATCATCGGCCGCGCCGCCCTGACCGGCGAGACCGTGCACGTCGCAACCCTGATCGGAACCCAAATCCTCTTCTTCGACGGAGAGGAACCGGACCGGCCCGTCCGCGCCACCCTCCGACAGGATATGCGGCCCGCACATGCAATCTCCGCCGGGAAACTGCTGCTCTCGCAGTTGACCGACGACCAAGTACGTGCCCTTTACCCGACTCAACACCTGCCCAAGCTCACCCCTCGGACCATTGACAATGTCTCCGCGTTGCTCGACGAACTGGACACCATCCGCCGAACCGGCCACGCCTTCAGCAAGCAGGAAGTCGAAACCGGGCTCTGCGGAACTCCGTCGCCCTGCGAGGCCGCTCATGGCGCGAACGCGTCGCTCTCTACGCCACAGTGCCCCTCGACCGCGGAGACGAGGAAGGACTCCTCACCGTCCACGCCGGGCTGCAGGAAGCAGCCGACATTCTCCAATGAGAGTTCGCTTAAACATGTTGATTTGCAACATGTTTGGCAATGCTCCCATGTTTCGCCAGGGCCGGCCTTCGACGATATAAGACGCTGGCCATGGTCCGAGGCGGGTAGGTGAGCGCTTGCTGGGCCGCGCCGCCGTCGGCTCTTCCTGCTTCTGTGCCGTGCCCGACTGACCCAGACTCTGGATGCTCCGTGAAGAACATGCTCCGGGTTGGACCCCCGATCTCGCCGCGTTGATTAGCAACGCCGGTCCGCCGGACCGTCTCCTTGCCCTGCCTCCGCGGCGAGTTGTCCCCGCAGCATGTCGAGTGCCGCGTGCTGGAGGAGGACGGCCACGACGTTCGTCCCGAGGATGCGCGCGACCTCGACGGCCGGCAGTCCGCGGGCGAGGCGTAGTCGCAGCACGGTCCTGTGGCGGCTAGGGAGGGTGTCCACGAGGCTCGCGGGCCGGGTCGCCTCCTCGTCGTCGATGGTCACGACAGGCCTTTCTCTCGGATCGCATCACTGTGGCCGACCCGATGGCCCAGGTGGAAGGGACCGGCGTCCCGATGGTCCGGGATCCTGCCGACAGGCTCCGGCGGCCAGCCCGACGCCTTACGCTGAACGTCATGACCGCTCTTCGCGCGGAGTGGATCAGAATCTGGCGCAACCCGGCAGACACCCTTGCGACCGTCGCGTTCAATGCCGTCCTGATGATCGGTGCCTGGTTCCTGCTGCCCCGGAACTGGTTGTTCGAGTGGACCGGACCGTCGGGTTTCGCCCTGGCGCTGGCGGGCTGGATGTACGCCGACGTCACTGCCACCAACGTGCTGGCACCGGACCGTGAGCGGGTTCTCGCCTCGCTCGACGACCGGGACGCGCTGCGTGCGTTGCTCGCCGCCAAGGCGGTGGCGTTGTGGATGCTGATCGCCCCGCTGTGCGCGACGATCGCGGTCGTCGTCGGGTTCGCCGAGCAGGACTGGCTGTTCACCGCGGTGGTCGTCGCCGCGGTGGCGCTGTGTCCGTTCGGCGCGCTCGCCGGGACGAGCCTGGTCGGAGTGTTCCTTCCGTATCACCAGCGTTCGCTGCGGTGGCGGTGGGAGCAACGCGCCCGGTGGCGCACCGTCGTCGTCCGGTGGCTGATCCTGCTGGTGGTCCCCTACGGAGTGTTCCCGGCGTTCTCGGTGGCGATCGTGGTCGTCCCGGCCGTGTTGTGGCGCATCGTGAAACCGGCGGACGTGCACACCCGGATCGGCACCGCCGACTTCGCGCTGTGCGTCGTTCTCGCCGTGATCGTCTCCGCGGTCATCTGGGTGGTGGCGCGCCGCATCGCCGTGTCACGGATACAACGGCACGCTCCGCTGGCGGACTACCTGCGCGACCGCGACAGGGGCTGAGCCGGATCGCCGTCGGGTTCCTCCGTGACGGCGGCACCGCGCGCCAGCGCCACCGCGGCCAAGACGACGGCGACCAGGGCGACGACGAGCACGGCGGTCACCTTCCGGTCGGCGTCGAGGTACTCGCCGAGCACCACAAATCCGAGCAGCGACGCGACGAGCGGTTCCATCACGGTGGTGGCCGGGAGGGAGGCCTGCAGCGCACCGACCTGGAACGCCGACTGCTGCAGCGACACCGCGGCGGCACCCACGACGACCAGCGCGTACAGCTCGATCGACGTGAACAGCGGCCTCGGCCCCTCACCCGCGAGGTGCACCACGCCCTTCGTCAGTACGGCGGCCACCCCGAACAGCGCGCCGCCCGCCAATCCGAGCAGCAGTGCCCGCCGCGACCGGCTGCCCGTCCGCGCACCGAGCAGGCACGCGAGAACGAACGGCAGCCCGATCAGGCAGATGACAATCCAGTGCCGGGTCTCGGCGCGCTCGACTCCCGGTCGTGGGTCGCCGACCACGACGAGGACCGCGATCGCGGCGGTGAGGGCGGAGGCCCACAACCAGTCGGTGAGCGTGACCGTGCGGCCGGAGAATCGTGCGCCCAGCGGCAGCGCGAACAGCAGCGACAGCACGAGGAGCGGCTGCACCAGCAGCAGCGACCCCAGACCCAGGGCGGCCGCCTGCAGCGCGTACCCGCCGATACCGACGACCGTGCCGAACCACCACACCGGCTGACGGATCAGCGACGTGATCGGGCCGAGCACGCCGACGCTCTCGTCCGGGACCTGCGCGGCACTGCGGTGACGGACCACCGTCCCGACGGCGATGCAGAGGGCGGCGCCGACCGCGAACACCACGGCGAGCACCGAGTCGGTCACAGTCACTCACTGTAAGTGCAGAATGTCCGGTTCGCCCGGTGACGTGAGCGCTGATGCGCACCCCCGCACACATTGCCACTCACGTCAGGAGAGGTGCTTGGGCTGGGGAGTTGTCTTGTGGGCCCAGTCCGCTCCGACCTCGTCCTGGCTCGCGCCGGGCGGACATTCGGCGCTGTACCGGCCCGCGTGTTCCAGGGACACGACGACGGACTTCGACGTGGGACAGTTGCTGCCGGCCGCCGTGGAGTCGAGGGGGACGAGCGGATTCGTCTCCGGATAGTAGGCGGCGGCGGACCCGCGGGGGGTGTCGTATTCGACGATCCGGAAGTCGTGGGCGCAGCGGACCCGGTCGTCCTCGGCCCAGTGGGTGAAGAGGTCGACCATGTCGCCGTCGTCGAATCCGAGGGCTGCGATGTCGTCGTGGTGCAGGAAGATCACGCGGCGGCCGCCCTCGATTCCGCGGTAGCGGTCGCTGAGCCCGTAGATCGTGGTGTTGAACTGATCGTGGCTGCGGATCGTCTGCAGGATCACGTGCTTCGGCGGCACCTGCAGCACCTCGATCGGGGACACCGCGAATTCGGCGCGGCCGGAGTGGGTGGGGAACGTCCGGGAGTCGCGCGGCGGGTGCGGCAGCACGAAACCGCCGGGCCGCCGGACGTTCACCTCGTACCCTTCGCAGCCGGGGACCACCCGCGAGATGTGCAGGCGGATGTTCGCGTAGTCGTCCCGCATCTTCTTCCACTCGAGACCGTAGCGGTCGCCGATCGTGGCCTCGGCGATGCGCGTGACGATACCCACCTCCGAATCGAGGTGCGGGCTGGCCGGTTTCAGCGGTCCCCGGGACGCGTGGACCGAACACGTGGAGTCTTCGACGGAGATGAACTGGGGTCCACCGGCCTGGACGTCCTGCTCGGTGCGCCCCCGCGTCGGCAGGATGAGGGCGGTGTCGCCGCAGACGAGGTGCGAACGGTTGATCTTCGTGGAGATGTGGACGGTCATCCGGGTCTTGCGCAGCGCGGCGGCGGTGACGTCGGTGTCCGGGGCCGCCTGGACGAAGTTTCCGCCGAGCCCGAGGAAGAAGTGCGCCTTGCCGTCACGCATGGCCCGGATGGAATCGACGGTGTCGTAACCGTTCTCGCGGGGCGGATCGAAGTCGAACTCCTTCGCGAGGGCGTCCAGGAAATGCCGCGGCGGACGCTCCCAGATCCCCATCGTGCGGTCGCCCTGCACGTTCGAGTGCCCGCGCACCGGGAACAGCCCGGCGCCGGGTTTGCCGATGTTTCCCTGGGCAAGTGCGATATTGGTGACTTCCTTGATGATCGCCACCGAGTTGTGATGCTGGGTGAGCCCCATCGCCCAGCAGAACACGGTGGCATCGGAATCACGCAACAGCCGGGCCGCGTCCGTGATCTGCTCCCGCGACAGTCCGGTCGTCCGGGTGACCACGTCCCAGTCGATGTCGGTGACGTGCTGCTTCCACAACTCGAACCCGATGGTGTGGTGGTCGATGAACTCGTGGTCGAGGGCGTCCCATGCGACGAGCAGGGAACCGAAGGCCTGCAGCAGCGCGAGGTCGCCGTTGAGCGCGATGGGCAGATGCAGGTCGGACAGGTCGGTACCGGGGCCCACCATCCCGCGGGGCGTCTGCGGATTCTTGAAGTTGACCAGACCCGCCTCGCGCAACGGATTGATCGAGAGGATCTTCGCACCGTTCTGCTTGGCCTTCTCCAGCGCCGACAGCATCCGCGGATGGTTGGTCCCCGGATTCTGCCCCTGCAGCACAATGAGTTTCGCCTGATAGACGTCCTCCATCGTGACGCTGGCCTTGCCGATGCCGATCGACTCCTGCAGCGCGATGCTGGTCGACTCGTGGCACATGTTGGAACAGTCGGGCAGGTTGTTCGTCCCGAACGCGCGGACGAACAACTGGTAGGCGAACGCCGCCTCGTTGGACGCCCGGCCGGACGTGTAGAAGATCGCCTCGTCGGGACTGTCCAGGGCGTTGAGCTGGTTGCCGATCAGCGCGAAGGCCTCGTCCCAGTCGATGGGCTCGTAGTGGGTTCCGCCGGGCCGCTTCACCATCGGATGCGTGATCCGGCCCTGCTGCCCGAGCCAGTGCTCGCTGTGGCAGTCGAGGTCGGCGATGCTGTGCCGGGCGAAGAATTCGGGTGTCGCCCGGTCACGGGTCGCTTCCTCCGCGACCGCCTTGGCGCCGTTCTCGCAGAACTCCGCGACGTGCCGGTGGCCCGGGTCGGGGTCGGGCCACGCGCAGCTCATGCAGTCGAACCCCTCGGCCTGGTTGAGCCGGAGCAGTGTCTCGGCCGTCCGGACCACACCCATGTGCTCGAGCGCCCGTTTCATCGACACGGCGACCGCGGTCGGCCCTGCCGCGTGGTCCTTCGGCGGGTCGACGTGGAGATCGGCCTCGTCGTAGTCGCGTTCCTCGTCCTTGTGCCGCATCGTTCAGCCTTTCGTCACGACGATCTCCCCACCAGACGACCGAGATAGTCGAGGACGTCGTCGGTGGCGGTGGCCGCGGCGGTAAGTGCCACGTAACCGTCGGGGCGTACCACCACCAGCGTGCCACCATGTGCCCCGTAGGCGCTGCGCGCCAAACCGCGGTCGTCGACGACGTCGACGCCGGGACCGCGGGAATCGCCCACCACCACGTACTTCACGTCGTCGGGGGCGTCTTCGGCGAGGGCCTGCAGGGCGTGCCGGGGCCCGCCGTCGAACCCCAGGATGGTGAAGTGGGTCCCGCGGAAGACGTCGAACAGTCGCATCGGAGTGCCATCGGAGCTCAGGCACGGTGCGTCGGGTGCGCGGTCTCCCGCGCGCACAGCCGTCGTCACGCCCCCGTCCCGCGACAGCGAACTCCACGGATAGCCGAAGCCGAGTTGCTGACCGTCCTCGGTGACCGCGCCCGCGAGGCCCTTCGAGTCCTCGCTCCCGAGCGTCGCGGCCACCTTCTGCAGCCCCTCGCTGCTCACGCCGAGCGTCCAGCGCGCGAGCGGCAGGCGCTCCTCCTGGTACGTGTCGAGGAGCGACGGGTCCGCGGAGCCGGCCAGGACCAGGGCAAGCTTCCACCCCAGGTTGTAGGCGTCCTGAATTCCGGTGTTCATTCCCAGCCCACCGGCCGGCGGGTGGATGTGGGCCGCATCCCCGGCCAGGAACACGCGGCCGTCGCGGAAGCGGTCGACCATGCGCACGTTCACCCGCCACGTCGACAGCCACGTCGGTTCGGACAGTCGCACGCCCGGATCGCACGCGACGTCGTCGAGCACCCGTTGGAAGTAGTCGAGCGACGGTTCGGGAAGGTTCCCGTCCTCGTCGAAATCCGCGAACGGCACGCCCTGGAACTGCCAGGAGTTCACCCCCCGGAACGGGCACAGCGCGACGAAACCCTTCTCCGGGTGCGACCACTGGTACCAGCGGTCGGGGGTGAGGCCGTCGACGGCGACGTCCCCGAGGAGCATTCCCTCGACGCCGCCCGAACCCTCGAACGACACCCCGAGCGCCTTGCGCACCGCGCTGCGCCCGCCGTCGCAGCCGACGAGGTAGCGCGCCATGATCGTCCCGCCCCCGGCGAGCCGGACGGTCACCTTGTCGGTGTTCTGGTCGAATCCGACCACCTCGACGCCCCGCTCCACGTCGATGCCGAACGCCGACAGCCGATCTCGCAGGATCTGCTCGGTACGCCACTGCGGAATCATCAGTCCGCTGTCGTAGGGCCGGTCGGGAGTGGGGCTCAGGTCGGCGTGCGGGTCGCTGTCGCTGATCACCCGGCCGCGGACCGCGACCCGGTTGGGGAGGTGCCGGAACCCGGCTTCGACGACCTCGTCGACGATGCCGAGATCGTCGAATATCTCCTGACTGCGTGCGGTCAACCCTTTTCCGCGCGAACCGGCGAACGGCTGGAGCGACTTGTCGAGGATCCGCACCTCGACGCCGCGGCGCGCCAGTTCCAATGCGAGCGTGAGACCGGTCGGCCCGGCCCCGGCCACCACTGCCTCGGTAGGGCTCATGGCGTCATCGTATTCGCGACGGCACCGATCCGGCGGGAAAGTCGCCGCACAGCATCGTCAAGGAACCCTTGACGATGCGTCAGCGTCAATCTAGCGTTGACGCATGAAGAAACTTCGGCTCGACGACCTCATCGACGGGATCCGGTCCGGCTACCCCGACCAACCACTCGAACAACTCACGGCGGCCGTACTCACCGCCGAACACGTCAACGAGATCTCCGACCACCTGATCGGACACTTCGTGGACCAGGCGCGGCGCAGCGGCGCGTCCTGGACGGAGATCGGCGACTGCATCGGAGTCACCAAACAGGCCGCGCACCAACGCTTCACCCCCAAGGAGAGCGCGAACATGTTCGCGCGCTTCACCGAGAAGGCCCGGCAGGCGGTGGTCCAGTCGCACGAAGAGGCGCGGGCCGGCCGTCAGTCCGAGATCCGGTCGGAGCACCTGCTCCTCGGCATGCTCAGTGCTCCGGACAGTCTCGCGATGCGCGCCCTGGCAGACCAGGACATCACGCCCCTCGCGATCCGCGAAACCGCCGAGGCCACGGTGCCCGAAGCTCCGGCCGACGCCGAAACGCCCGGTTTGATTCCGTACTCGGCACCGGCGAAGAAGGTTCTCGAACTCACGATCCGTGAGGCGTTGCGTCTCGGCCACAACTACGTCGGCACCGAGCACCTGCTGCTCGCGCTGCTCGCCGGCGAGGCCGACGCTCCCGGCCCGCTCACCACACTCGGTGTGGACGCCGACGCCGCCGAGACGTATCTGCTGACGGCGATCGGCGTGCCACCGAGCACCGAGTGATCCTCTCGCTCAGAAGTTTCCGCGGGCGGCTTGTTCGCGTTCGATGGCTTCGAAGAGGGCTTTGAAGTTGCCGATGCCGAAGCCGAGGGAGCCGTGGCGTTCGATGAGTTCGAAGAACACCGTGGGACGGTCGACGAGGGGTTTGGTGAAGATCTGCAGCAGGTAGCCGTCCTCGTCGCGGTCGACGAGGATGCCGCGTTTCTGCAGTTCCTCGATCGGGGCGCGGACGTTGCCGATCCGCGCCCGCAGTTCGGGATCCTCGTAGTAGGAGTCGGGGGTGGCCAGGAATTCGACGCCCTCGGCGGTGAGCTGATCGACCGCGGTGAGGATGTCATTGGTGGCCAGGGCCAGGTGCTGGGCGCCGGGACCGCGGTAGAAGTCGAGGTATTCGTCGATCTGGGAGCGCTTCTTCGCGATGGCGGGTTCGTTGAGGGGGAACTTGACCCGGTGGTTGCCGTTGGAGACGACCTTGCTCATCAGCGCGGAGTAGTCGGTGGCGATGTCCTCGCCGACGAACTCGGCCATGTTCGTGAACCCCATGACCCGGTTGTAGAAGTCGACCCAGTGGTCCATCTTGCCGAGTTCGACGTTGCCGACGACGTGGTCGAGGGCCTGGAACAGGCGTTTCGGGGCGCCGTCCCGTTTGGTGTGCGAGGAGGTGCGGGCGACGTGGCCGGGCAGGTACGGGCCGGTGTAGTGGGTGCGGTCGACAAGGGTGTGCCGGGTGTCGCCGTAGGTGGCGATCGCGGCGAGCCGGACGGTGCCGTGTTCGTCGGACACATCGTGGGGCTCGTCGAGGACGACGGCGCCCTGGGTGCGGGCGTGGGCGATGCACTTGTCGACGTCGGGGACGGCGAGGGCGATGTCGACGACGCCGTCGCCGTGGGTGCGGTGGTGCTCGACCAGCGGGCTCTCGGGGTCGACGGCGCCCTGGATGACGAAGCGGACGGCCCCGGATTCGAGGACGAAGCTGTGGTGGTCGCGGTTGCCGGTGGTCGGCCCGGAGTAGGCGACGAGGGTCATCCCGAACGCGGATTGGAAGTAGTGGGCGGTCTGGGTGGCGTTGCCGACCACCCAGACGACGGCGTCCCAGCCGCTGACCGGGAACGGGTCGCGGGTGCCGTCGTATTCCACCAGCCCGACCAGCTGTTCGAGCTGGCCGAGGTCGAGACCCGCCAGGCGTTCCTTGTCGGTGAGAGTCTGTTCGATCGTCATCGCTGTCTTCCTGGTTCGAGGGACGGAGGGCTTGGCCTGTTGCCTGGGTCACTACCAAAACCGACACCGGCCACATAGGCAACCGAGCCAGCAGAAGCTGGCCGGAGTGCCACCTTCGACGGCCCCGGGACCGCATTTCTTATACAGTCGGACTAGTTGACTCGCTTCAGAGAGGGCTAGCCATGAAGGACGCTGTGCAGTTGGACGAACTCGATTTCGCCCTCCTCGACGCCATGCACGACGACCCGAAGGCCGGCGTACTCGAGCTGTCGCGGCGGATCAAGGTCGCGCGCGCCACCGTCCAGGCGCGGGTGCGCAAACTCGAGGAGTCGGGGGTGATCGCCGGATACGAGCCGCGCCTCGACATCGCCGCCGCCGGATTCGACGTGCAGGCCTTCGTCACGCTGGAGACGGCGCAGGGCGCGCTGGACTCCGTGACGTCGGAACTCGAATCGATTCCCGGTGTGCTCGAGGCCTTCGCGACCACCGGCTCGGGCGACATCCTGTGCCGCGTCGCCGCCGGCTCGCACCTCGGACTGCAGCAGACGCTGATCGATCTGAACAAATCGAGCGTCGTCGCCCGATCCACGAGCGTGATGGTGCTGTCGGTGATCGTCCCCTACCGGTCGATGCCCCTCCTGCGAACCCTCGACCGACCGCGTTCGGCGAAGGCCCCGGCCTATCGCACAGCGTCCTCGGAACCGGATTAGCAACACGATCATCGGATCTGCTGCACAAACTGAATAGAAAAACGTCGAACTTCTTTCTCGGTGATGCTCATCGTGGCTATGTGCTACCCAGCCGGTTGCGGCGCACGAGTGGTGCCCGACACAGTGATCGCCGTAACAGCGCGGGCATCGGCCGGGTCACCGGCCGGGTCGCCCCGAGCCCCGGCAGTCGAGAAACCGAGAGAAGCGATGAAGAATCTGCTCACCCGATTCGAAGAGAAGGCCCCCGAGATCGTCTTCGAGTGGCACGACACGGAGACCTCCGCTCGCGGATGGACGGTGATCAACTCGCTGCGCGGCGGCGCTGCCGGCGGCGGAACCCGGATGCGTCGCGGTCTCGATCGTCGCGAGGTGGAGTCGCTGGCGAAGACCATGGAAGTGAAGTTCACCGTCTCGGGTCCGGCCATCGGCGGCGCGAAGTCGGGCATCGACTTCGACCCGACGGATCCACGCAAGGACGAGGTGCTGCGACGCTGGTTCAAGGCCGTGACCCCGCTGCTCAAGTCGTACTACGGCACCGGCGGCGACCTGAACGTCGACGAGATGGCCGAGGTCGTGCCGATCACCGAGAGCTACGGTCTGTGGCATCCGCAGGAAGGTGTCGTCAACGGGCACTTCGCGGCCAGCGACCGTGAGCGGGTACAGCGGGTCGGCCAGCTGCGACTGGGCGTCGCGAAGGTCGTCGAGGATGCGCGGTTCACTCCCGATCCGCAGGCGAAGTACACGGTGTCCGACCTGATCACCGGGTGGGGTGTCGCCGAATCGGTGCGGCACTACTACCGGGTCTACGGCGGCGAGCTGGCCGGCAAGCGGGTGATCATGCAGGGCTGGGGCAACGTCGGCGCCACCGCCGCGTACTACCTGGCCCAGTCCGGTGCCCGGATTGTCGGCATCCTCGACCGCAACGGTGGACTGTCGAACACCGACGGCTACGACTTCGAGCAGATCCGCGCCCTGTTCCTCGCGAAGGAGGGCAACGAACTGCGCGCTGCCGGCATGGTGCCGTTCGACGAGATCAACGAGACGATCTGGAGTTCGGGTGCCGAGATCTTCCTGCCCTGCGCCGCATCCCGTCTGGTGACCCGCGAGCAGGTCGACGGGTTGATCGCGGGCGGCCTCGAGGTGGTGGCGAGCGGCGCCAACGTGCCGTTCGCGGACGACGAGATCTTCTACGGCCCCACCTACGAGTACGCGGACAAGAGCGTCGCCGTCGTCCCCGACTTCATCGCCAACTGCGGCATGGCCCGGGCCTTCGCTCTGCTCATGGAGGGTGACATCGAGGTGTCGGACGAGGCGATCTTCGGTGACGTCTCCGGCACCATCGCGACGGCGCTCGAGCGCTGCTTCGCGCGGTCGCCGCAACCGACCGGAATCGCCGGTACCGCCTTCGAGATCGCACTCGATCAGCTCGTCTGACGGCCGGGAGCCCCCATGAACACCGTGCACGACCCACCGAAATCCAAAGGCCTGCAGCAGGCGATGAAACCGCGACAGCTGGTGATGATGAGCCTGGGCGGCGCGATCGGCGCCGGACTGTTCGTCGGCTCCGGTGCGGGCATCGCCGTCGCCGGGCCCGCCGTGCTCGTCTCCTTCCTCATCGCCGGATTCCTCGTCGTCCTCGTGATGCGGATGATGGGCGAGATGGTGGCGGCCGACCCCGACAGCGGCGCGTTCTCCGTCCACGCCGAGAACGCGATGGGCCCGGTCGCCGGCCGGACCATCGGCTGGCTCTACTGGGTGCAGGTCGTCATCGTGGTCGCCGCGGAAGCGACCGCGGCGGCGGCCATCACCACCGCCTCCATACCCGCGGTGCCACAATGGGTGGCGGCCCTGGCGTACATGAGTGTGCTGACCGCCGTGAACCTGGCGGGTGTGTCCCGCTTCGGTGAGTTCGAATTCTGGTTCGCCGCACTGAAGATCGTCGCGATCGTCGCGTTCCTGGCGGTCGGTTCCGCGATGATCCTCGGCTGGATTCCGAGCTTCGACGCGCCGGGACTGTCGAACCTCACCGGCCACGGCGGGTTCGCCCCCAACGGTGTCACCGGCATCGCGGCCGGCCTGCTGATCGTGGTGTTCGCGTTCGGCGGCACCGAGGTGATGGCCATCGCGGCCGCCGAGACGTCGGAACCGCGGCGCAACGTGAGCCGCGCGGTGCGGTCCATCGTCTGGCGGATCCTGGTGTTCTACGTCGGTTCCGTGCTGATCATGGTGACGGTGCTGCCGTGGACCGCGGACGAACTCGCGACGGGACCGTTCGTCGCGGTCCTGAACGCCGCGCACGTGCCCGGTGCCGGCGCTGTCATGACCGTCGTCGTGGTCATCGCACTGCTGTCGTCGCTGAACGCCATGCTGTTCAGTGGTTCCCGGATGATCTACTCGCTGTCCGAGCGTGGGGCTGCGGCGAAGGTGTTCGGCCGGGTGTCGGGCAATGGCGTTCCCCGCGTGGCGGTGCTGGCGTCGGTGGCGTTCGGGTTCGTCACCGTCGTCCTCAACTACCTGGCCCCGGATCGTGTTCTCCCGCTCCTGCTCAACGCGGTCGGCTCGACGATCCTGGTGCTGTGGACGTTCGTCACCGTCTCGCAGATCGTGTTGCGGCGGCGCGCCGAGAAGTCGGGCCGAGCGGATCTGCCGCTGAAGATGTGGGGGTTCCCGTATCTGTCGTATGTCGCTCTCGCGCTGCTGGCCGCGGTCGCGGTGCTGGCGTTGTTCGACGACGCGGCACGCAACCAGTTGTTCGCGACGCTCACGTTCACGTGCGCGATCACGCTGGCATGTTGGGCGCTCGGCCGCAGACAACACGGCGTGGCCGCCGACAGCACGCCGGAGAAGACGCCCGAAACCGTCGGCTGACCGGACGCCGCCGCAGTCTCACGGATGTCGAGGGGTCATCCGTGGACTGCGGCGGTCTCCCACTCAGCGGACACATCCCGGTCGCCGCACCGCCCCGTGACCTAGCGTCGAACGCACACGACGAAGGGCCGGGAATGACTACACCACCAGACGTTTTCGCCCCGGCCACCCTGGGCCCCCTCACGTTACGCAACCGAATCATCAAGTCGGCCACGTTCGAGGGCCGCACCCCCGACGCCCTCGTCACCGACGAACTGATCGAGTTCCACCGCCGACCCGCGGCGGGCGGAGTCGGAATGTCGACGGTGGCTTACTGCGCCGTGGCACCGGAAGGTCGCACCGAACGCGGGCAGTTGTGGATGCGGCCGGACGCCGTGCCGGGTCTGCGCAGACTCACCGACGCCATCCACGCCGAGGGAGCGGCCGCGTCCGCCCAACTCGGGCACGCCGGACCCGTCGCGAACGAGAAGTCCACCGGACTGCCGGCACTCGCACCGTCGCGGTCGTTCAATCCGCTGAGCATGCGGATGATCCGAAGTGCCACCTCCGCCGATATCACCAGGATCACCGCCGCCCACGGAACCGCCGCCGGCCTCGCCGTCGAATCCGGTTTCGACGCCGTCGAGATCCACTTCGGCCACAATTGCTTCGCCAGTTCGTTTCTCAGCCCGAAGCTGAACCGTCGCAACGATTCCTACGGCGGATCGCTCGCGAACCGGGCGCGGGTGGTGCGGGACGTGGCGCGCACCGTCCGCGACGCCGTCGGCGGCAGGGTCGCGATTCTCGCCAAACTCAACATGGACGACGGCGTCCCCGGCGGGTTCTGGCTCGACGAGGCCATCCAGGTGGCCCGCTGGCTGGAACACGACGGCAGCGTCGACGCCCTCGAACTCACCATGGGTAGTTCACTTCTCAATCCCATGTACCTGTTCAAGGGCGACGCGCCGGTCCGTGAGTTCGCCGCGGCGATGCCGCAACCGATCCGTCTCGGCGTGCAACTGGTGGGGAAGTCGATGATCCGCGCCTATCCCTACCGCGACCTGTTCATGCTCGAGCACGCACGCCAGATCCGTGCCGCGGTGGCGTTGCCGCTCGTCCTGCTCGGCGGCGTCACCGACCGGGCGGGCATGGACACCGCCATGGCGGAGGGTTTCGAATTCGTCGCCATGGCCCGGGCACTGCTGCGCGAGCCCGACCTTGTGAACCGGATCCGGTCCGAATCCCGCACCCGGTCGCTGTGCATCCACTGCAACAAGTGCATGCCCACGATCTTCAGCGGAGCACGCTGCGTGCTCGTCGAGTAGTTCTTGGAGATCGCCCCCCATTCGCACGATCACACACCCGCGTAGACCGCGGCGAGGGTGCTGATCTTCTTGGGTCTGGCCAGGCGCGGAAGGTCGCTGCCGTCCCTGACCCGAGACCCGTCTGCACCGAGTTCGTCGATGACGTTCCGCGCCCACAAGATTTCGTCGTCCCTCGGTGCCAGTTCACGGTTGACGAACTCCGCCTGGGCGGCCTGCATACACAGCTTGCCGGTCATCCCCATCGTCGCCGTGAGACGACTGTCGCGGGTGAGGATCTCCCCGTCCGAGGTCAGCGAAGGACCGTCGATCGGCCCCGGCAATCCTGCGGCTCGGCTGGTGACGGTCAACCGCGTTCGTGCATATGCCATTGCCATGGGGTCGTCGCCCATACCGGTGTCGCGTCGGAAGTCTCCGCTCCCGAACGCCAACCGGAACGTCGCCTCAGAGCGGGCGATCTCGTTGGCCGCCTCGATGCCGACGGCCGACTCCACCAAGGCAAGGATTCTCGTGCCGGCGGGTAGGCGTTGCGCGGTGGCGTCGATCTGACTCCCGTCCTCGGTCTTGGCCAGAACGATTCCCTCCAGATCGGGGATACCCGCGAGGGCTGCGAGATCGTCGGCCCAGAAGGTGGTGGCGGTGTCGTTGATCCGCACCCAGGCTCGTCCACCGCTCCGAAGCCAGTTCGTGACCGATTCGCGGGCGGCAGGTTTCGCGGACGGGCCCACGGCGTCTTCGAGATCGAGCACGACGGCGTCGGCCGGCGACTCCGCCGCGGTGGTGTACAGGTGCGGCGCACCCGCCGGCACCAGTAGCCAGGATCGCGCGTGCTCGGGTGCCGGGACTGCGGTCGCCTCGGAGGTCATGGCATCCTTTCGTTTCGCTTGCTGGTGTCTGCTCACACGTGGAGGGCGATGAGGGATCCGATACCGACGACGGCGCCGAAGATCAGTGGGATGCAGATGATGTCGATGAAGACACCGGTGCAGATCATCTTGATCATCGGCACGTATCCCGACCCGTAGACGATGGCGTTCGGTGGTGTAGAGACTGGCAGCATGGCTCCTGCGTTTGCGCCGAACACGCCGGCCATGGCCGGGATGATCGGGTCGACGCCGATGGCGAGGGCGATCGGGATGATGATCGGGACGACGATGCCGACGCTGGCCGTGTTGCTGGTGGTTTCGGAGATGATCAGGCCCATGACGATCGCAATCAGGGCGAGAACCCAGGAACTGTGCACACCCGTGGCCCGGGCGATGGTGGTGCCGAGGGTTTCGGCGAGACCGGTGGCGTTCATCATGGTGCCGATGGTCAGGCCCGCCCCGACGAGGAGGACGGTGCCCCAGTCGATCTTGGCGGCCTCGGTCCACGTGAGGGTGGATTCGCCGCTCCCGTTTCCGCGGGGCAGGAAGAACAGCAGGCCTGCGGTGAGGACGACGACGGATCCCTCGTTGAGGTGGTCGGTGAACGCGGTGACGATCGGGCTGGTGATGCCGAACGTGGTGACCAGGGAGGGCAGCACCCAGAGGACGACCGTGACCAGGAAGATCACCAGAACGTTGCGTTCGCCGCGGTTCATCGGGCCGAGGTCTGCGTAGTGCGCGCGGAAGTAGTCCTGCCCACCGCGGATGTGCTTCACCTCGGGCCGGTTGACGAGGATCAGCGCCACCCACATGACCGCGCCCATCACGAGGAGGTACGGCGCCGACATGGAGATCCAGTCGAAAAGTTCGACCTTGTAACCGGTCATCCGTTCGATCGTGCCGCGGCCGATGACGTTGGCGATGCCGGTGATCGGGGTGAGGACCGACCCGATGCTCGCCCCGTAGGCGATGGACAGCATGAGCAGGCAGGAGAACTTGGTGCGGTTCGTCTTGATGCCCGGGTTCTGCTCCTGAATCAGGTCGCCGATGGTCTTGACGACACCGATGCCGATGGGAAGGAGCATCGCGGCGGTGGCGGAGGACGACACGAACATCGAGAGGATGCAGGCGACGACACCGAACGCCGCCGCCGTGCGGTACGTGCTGTTGCCGATGCCCGGGAACGAGAGCACCTTGAGGGCGAACCGTCGATCCAGGCCGTGCACGGTCATGGCGCGGGCCAGGATGAAGGCGCCGATCACCAGGAACACCGTCGCGGAGCCGAAGGACCCGTACACCTCCTGGGGTGTGCCGACTCCGAGGACGACGAGTAGCGCGATGCCGATCAGCGCGGTCACCGGGATGGGGACGGGTTCCGTGATCCACAGTAGGACCACGACGGTCAGGACCGCGAGCATGGCCTGCTGGGGGTTCGGCATGTCGATCGGCAGGGCGAGGATGCCGATGAGCAGGGGCAGCGCGGCGATCAGGCCGAAGCGCCCGCGTATGTAGTCGAAGCGTTCCTCGCCCGCGAGTTTCGGTGGCTGCTCCGTCACCGTGGTCAGTGTGCTCATGTCAGGTCCTTGCAAGCTGAGGAATGGAGGGCAGGTCTTCGTCGACGGCGGCGCGGTCGTGCCATCCGCGGACAGCGCTCGCGGCGATGTCCTTCGCCTCGCCGAGGTAGTCGTCGGCGGTGACGAGTTGTGCGGGCAGCAGTTCGGCGACACCGGCCTCCGACGCGGCTTCGCGGAGAGTCTCGCCGAGAACACGATTCGTGGTTCGAGCGCGGGTGGCGGCCGTGTAGAGCAGGTCGTGGGCGCGTTCGCGGCCCATCGCATCGGCGAGCTGGATCATCTGCGCCTCGGCCATGACCAATCCGCCGTCGAGGTCGAGGTTCGCGCGCATCCTGTCGGCGTCGACCCGCATTCCCTTGACGATGACCAGTGCTTCGGACAGGGCGCTCCCGGCGAGGACCCCGAGCTGTGGAATCACCTGCCATTCGATCTGCCACTCACCGGCGCTGCGTTCGTGGCCTGCTTCCTGGATGCGGCTCAGCGACGACAGCAGTGCTCCGGCGGTCTGGGACAGTCCGATGATGGCCTCGGAGGAGATCGGGTTGACCTTCTGCGGCATCGTCGACGACGCACCGCGGTGGCTGTTGTAGGGCTCGAAGACCTCGCCGATCTCCGTACGGGAGAGGTCGACGATGTTGCGGGCGAGCTTCGCGCACGCCGCCGCGACAGTTGCACAGAGCCAGCCGTATTCGGCGATACCGTCGCGGTCGACGTGCCACGGGATGTCGGTGTCGTGCAGGCCGAGCAGATCGGCGACGCGGGTCCGGACGTCCGCGGACTTCGCTCCGAGCGCTGCGGACGTGCCGCCCGCCCCGAACAGGGATATCACGGCGATACGCGGCACCGCTTGCCGGAGACGGTCGCGGTGGCGCGTGAACTGACCCAGCAACGTCGCGAGCGTGGCGCCGAAGGTGGTCGGCACCGCCTGCTGGGCGTGGGTCCGGCCGGGCATCACGGTGCCGGCGTGGGCTTCGACCTGGACCGCGAGCGCATCGCCCAGTTCGCCGAGCTGCCAGTCGAGTGCGGCCAGCGACCGCGCGAGCTGCAGAGCGAGGCCGGTATCCATGATGTCCTGCGTGGTCGCACCGTAGTGGACGCGCCCGTTCGGTCCCTCCGGAAGCGTCCCGGAGATCTGCCGCACCAGCCCGAGGATGGGGTAGCCGACATTCTTCGACGTCTCCCACAGGGCGTCGCGGTCGATGGAGCCGATCCGGGCCGCTGCGGCGATCGCCGCAGCGTCGTCTGCCGAGATCACCCCGTGCTCACCCTGCGCGACGGCGAGGGCCCGCTCGGTGGCCAACCAGCTCTCGATGCAGCTGTCGGCGGAGAAGATGTCGAGTTGCGTCTCGTCCCCTGCCAGATGTGTGAGGAGGGAGAACGGGTTCTTTGACTGAATGGACACGTAGGACCCTTCGCTGACGTAGTGGATCTCCGACATCCGAGGCTGTGACTCAGACCGTGTGGAATCGGTTCCACATCACTGTGTCGCAAGCCACTCGTTCTGTCAAGAGAGGTGAATTCACCGACGGCCACCACCGCACTCGGTGGCTTTACCTGCGGATATGTTGGGTATGGTGGATTTGTGCCCAAACTTCAGGATGTCGCCGCGCTGGCCAAGGTGGGGGTGGGTACCGCCTCACGCGCGATGAGCGGACGCGGCTACGTCGACCCCGACACGCGCAAGAGAATCCTCGAGGCCGCCGACGCGTTGGGCTATCGGCCGAACAAGGTGGCCCAGGCACTGCGGGAGAACAAGACGCGCGTCGTCGGACTGCTGCTACCCGACATCTCGAACGAGTTCTACACCGACAGCGCCGCCGTACTGCAGTCCGTTCTTTTCGAGGCCGGATTCCAACTCGTGGTCAGCGCCAGCGGCAACGATCCCGAATCGGAGGAACGCGGACTGCGCTCACTGCTCGATCACCGCGTCGACGGAATCATCCACGTCCCGGTCGACGCTCGACGCGCACTGCCGACCGGCGTGCCGATCGTGCAACTCAACCGTCATTCGGTCCCCCTACAGACCGACGCCGTCGTCAGCGACGACGAATACGGTGTCGAAGCGATCACCGACCTGGCCTTGCAGTCCGGTCATACCGATCTCGCTCTCGTCATCGGCGGGGCCGACCACAGCACGACCGCCGACCGCATGCGCGGCTTCCGCAACGCGGTCGATCGAGCAGGAATACCGGAGTCGCCCAAGGGAACTGCGGGCCACCGCTTCCGCATCCTCGAGGGCGATTTCACCTCGGAATGGGGACGGAGCGCGATGCACGCGATCGCCGGCGATCTGCCCGGCGTCGTCATCGCCGCCAGTAGCCGCATTGCGCTGGGCGTCCTGCACGCCTGCTCCGACCTCGGCCTGTCGGTGCCCGGCCACCTGTCGGTCGCCGCACACGGCAATCCCGAATGGTACGAGGTCTTTCCGCCCGGAATCACGTGCTACGCCCCTCCCCTCGCCGAGATGGGACAGGAGGCCGCGGTGAAGATCCTCGCCACGATGGAAGCCGGAGCCAGGGACGGCACCCCCACCATCACGCGACTGAGGGGGCTACTCCACCAACGTCATTCGATCGATGGGAGCATCTCCGCCCCCACGGCCTGACCGAGCCGATCACCAGCTCGTCTGCGCCAGAACCGCATCCAGCGCGGCGTAGCTCTCGTTCATGCCGCCCTCCATGCCGGACCCCAGCATGCCGTCGCGCTCCTCGGGAGTGTGGAACTGGCTGACGACGGACAGCTTGGTGCGTCCGTCACCGAGGTCGGTGTAGGTGTTGTTCTCGATGATGACGTGGCCGGGCAGGCCGTCCCACTCGAACGTGTACACGAGACACTCTTCGGGGGTGATCTCCCGGAACCTGCCCTCGAATCCGTGGGTGTCGCCGTCCGAGTGTTCGACGAAGCGCCAGTGGCCGCCGCGTTCGAATTCCCATCGCTCGACGTCGAGTTCGTTTCCACGGCCCCACCACTGGGCGAGCAGTTCCGGTGTCGTAAATGCGGCCCACACCCGCTCGCGCGGGGCGTTGAAGATGCGTTCGACGTGGATCTCACGGTCCGTCGGCGTCGAGAGGGTGGCGGTCGCGGGAGTCTGCGAGGTGCTCATGACGTGCCTTCCGTTCGATTGAGGAAATCGTCCAGACGGTTCAGCCGGCCTTCGAGCGACAGCCGGTAGTCGCGAATCCAGGCCATCTCACGGTCGAGTGAATTGGTCCCCAACATGCAGTACCGCACCCGGCCACGTTTCTCGGTCACGACCATCCCTGCCTCTTCGAGCAGTCGTACGTGCTTCTTGATGCCGGTCAGAGTCATCTCGAAGAGTTCGGCCAGGTCGCTGATCGTGCACGGGCCTTCGCCGAGCCGGTCGAGAATCCCACGTCGCGTCGGATCTGCCAGCGCCGCGAACGTGGCGTCGAGTGCGGAATACTGAACCATCGAGTTCAGTGTTGCACGCGTGTGGCGCTCAGTCAACGATTTTCGCCGTCGTCCCGCGGCATCTCGGGGCCGGTACGGATCGGTAACGAATCCGGACGCCCCGCCCGTCGTTGGCATGATCATCTCGTAGGCGCCGTTACCGTCCTATCCGTCGGCACACTTCGCGGACCGAGGGGACGGGATGGAACCACGGGTCTTTCCTCGCAGCCCCGCGATCGGGGTGGCCTTGGCGGTGTGCGCGACGGTGACCGTCGTGCTGGTGCTCGGCACCGTCGACCCGTGGACGCCGAAGATCGGGCTGTTCGCAGGCGGCGCCGATCTGCACGTCTACCGGGACGGTGGGTGGCGCGTCCTGCACGGCATGCCGCTCTACAGCGGGCCCGTCGTACTGGGTCTGCTCTACACGTACACGCCGTTCTCCGCGCTGGCGTTCGTGCCGCTCGAACGGATACCCGGTGCTTACGTCGACGGCCTGTGGATGGCCTTCAACCTGGGCGTGCTGGCAGGCTGCATCCTCTTGTGCTGGCGCATCCTCGGTTACCGGATCACGCCGTATCTGGTGCTGGTCACGCTGCTGACGACGGTGACGTGCACGTTCGTCGAACCGGTGCGGACGACGTTGTTCTACGGCCAGATCAACCTGGTGCTGATGCTGTGGGTGCTGTGGGATTTCTCCCGGCCCGAGCGAAGCATGCTGCGCGGGGTGGGCATCGGGCTGGGCGCCGGGATCAAGCTGACCCCCGCCTACTTCGTGATCCCGCTTCTCGCGCTACGGCAATGGCGTGCGGCCGCAGTCGCGGCGTCGGTCTTCGCGGGCACGGTGGCCCTCGCATGGGTGGTCGTTCCGAGCGACTCGCGCCGGTACTGGACCAGCACGTTCTTCGATTCGACACGCATCGCCGACGACGCGCATCCGTCGAATCAATCGCTGCGCGGAGTGCTCGCGCGTCTCACGGACGGGCAGGCGCCGCTGTGGCTGTGGCTGGTTCTCGCCGGAGCCGTCACGATCGTCAGCCTGGTCGTGTCGGCGCGCCTCTACGACAAGGGTGAGCGCCTCCTGTCGGTGGTGCTCGGCGGACTCACCGCCGCGGTGGTGTCGCCCTATTCGTGGAGCCATCACTGGGTCTGGCTGGCGCCGCTGCTGGTGTACTTCATGCACCGCGCGGTCTCGGAGAGCGGACGCTGGTGGTTCGCGTGCGCCGCCTTGTTCGCCACGACCGCGGCGTGGCCGTACTGGTGGAGCCCGGACTTCGCCGTCGTCGGGCTGTTCCTGTTTCCACCGTCGTGGCCGGTCGCGTTCCTCCTGCAGAACATCTATGTGCTCGTGTACGTCCCCGTCCTCGCATCGGCGATCCGCATGGTGGCCCGACGAGAGCGGCGGGAACCGCTGCTCGTGCCGGAACCGCGGGTGTCGGAACCGGTGAAGGTCCCCCTGCCCAGCGCGTGACGGGCCAGCCTTTTCGTACCCTTCGCGCACCGCCAGGAATACCCTGGCAAGTGCACGCCCCTTGCACCTGCCGGTATCTGCACCGTCCGGAATCGAAGTGCCATGAACGATCGCCCGCCGAGTGATTCGACGGTCGCGTCTGGGCCGCCCACCGAACTGGGTCAGGACACCCAGCTGCCGCCGTCGACGACGACGTCGGGCGCCGAACCGGTGTTCGTGGTGGAGAGCGGCGTCGAACGCCTCGTCGCGGATTGGGAAACTTCCGGTTCACCGGCCGAGCTCACGGACTACCTGCCCGACACCGCCGCGATCCGGCGTGCCGCGCTGATCGAGTTGATCAAGGTGGACCTCGAGTACCGATGGCTGCGTTCGGGCCGCCCGAAGCGCATCGCCGACTACTGCCTCGAATTCCCGGAACTGCTCGCCGACGCACTGCCACCGGAACTCGTCTATCTGGAATACCGGGTTCGCCGTTTGAGCGGCGCCGACGTCGAGCCCGACGAGTACCTCACCGAATACCCGCAGCAGGCGGCTCGCTTCGAGAGTCTCCTCGAACACGACCGGCGCACCCTGGACCGTCGCACGGCGGCCGCGGAACTCGGACCGCGGGACGACCTCGACGTCGGGAAGCGTCTCGACGATTTCGATCTCATGATCGAGCTGGGCCGCGGTGCGTTCGCACGGGTATTCCTCGCCCGGCAGCGTTCGATGCAGCGGTGGGTGGCGCTGAAGATCTCCCGCAACATCGGCAACGAGCCGCAGATGCTGGCCCAGCTCGACCACCCCTACATCGTCCGGGTCTTCGACCAACGCCTGCTGGAAGACCGTCAGCTGCGGGTGCTGTTCATGGAATACGTTCCCGGCGGCACCCTCCTCGACGTGGTGCGGCTGGTCCGCAAGACCCCACCCGAGCAAAGGTCCGGGAAGCTGCTCCTCGATTCGATCGACCGCACCCTCGAGGCGAGGGGGGAGATCCGGCCCGAGTACTCGAGTGTGCGGGACGAGATCGCCGCGCTGTCATGGCCGGAGACGGTCGCGTGGATCGGGCTCCGGTTGGCCGACGCACTCGACTACGCACGTGAACACGGGGTCCTGCACCGCGACATCAAACCGGCGAACGTGCTGCTCGGCCTCGAAGGCATCCCCAAGCTGGCCGATTTCAACGTCAGTTCGAGCGACAGCGTCGAGACACCCGGCGCCGGGGGATTCATCGGCGGCTCGGTCGCGTACATGTCGCCCGAACAACTGGAAGCGGTCGACCCGAGCTCCCCGAGGACCGCCTCGGACCTCGACACCCGCAGCGACATCTTCGCACTGGGAGTCATGTTGTGGGAACTCCTGACCGGGTCGCGGCCGTTCCCCGACGACGACGGAACCGGGTCGCCGCCGTCGCCGCAGACACTGCTCGAGTCGCGATGCCGCGGCGTGGACCCGGAGCGGTCCTCGTTGCCCGAAGACTGCCCGGCCGCGCTGCGACGCATCCTCGTGAAGTCGCTCGCCCCGGACCGCAACGACCGGTGGTCGAGTGGCCGGAAGCTGACGCGTCAGTTTGCGCTCTGCCTCGACCCACACGCCCGCGATCTCGTCGACCCTCCGCCGGGAAGCCTTCGGTCCACGATGTGGCGGTGGGCGCTGCCCATCGTGATCGCCGCGGTCGGCATCCCGAACCTGCTGGCAGCCGGTTACAACTACTACTACAACAAGGTGCTGATCATCGCCACGCTGCCGGTCGAGGCGCAGCAGGATCTCGAATTCGTGCACCTGGTCATCGGCGGGGTCGCGTTCCCGCTGGGTGCGGTGCTGATCGTCTACTGGTGTCGCCTCGCACTCACGGTGCCGCGCGGTCTCCGCAATGGCCGCTCCTACAGTCCCGAGGTGCTGGGAAAGGCGCGGGCCGCGACGCTCGGCCTCGGCGACCGCGCGGTCGTGGTCAGCTTCGGGTTGTGGGTCGTCGCCGGCGTCGCCTACCCGATCGCCCTGCAGTTCACCGCCGGCGGAATTCCGTTGCGCGCGTACACGCAACTCCTCGCGTCCCTCGCCGTGTGCGGGGCGGTCGCCCTCGCCTACCCGTTCTTCATCCTCACCTTCTACGCCGTGCGTTGCCTCTGCCCGATCCTGTTGTCACACGGCGAGTTGCGTAGGAGCGACGGGTACCGAATTCGTGCCCTCGGCCGGAGCCTGCCCCGGTACCTCGCCGTCGCCGCGTCCGTTCCGTTGATCGGCGTCGCCGGGCTCAGCTTCGTCGGCGGGAACACCGGCGATGCCGTGAACGCGACGGTGCGCGTGCTGTGCCTGGGAGGCATCGTCGCCTTCATCGGCGTGTACCAGTTGTTCCGGCGGATCGAGAGCGACCTCCGCGCACTCGAAAGGGTCGTGTGGCTGGAGGTGCCGGGATCCCCGTCCCGGCGGCGACGGTAGGACGGGGCAGAAAAGAAAAAGGGCCCTGGCGCTGCCGGGTCGGGGTCCGACAGCGCCATGGGCTCAACTTGTATTTCTCTCGAGAGCCCTTCCGCGTTACACCCCGTTTGTCGCGCCTCCGGCGAGGCCGCCCATCGTCATGTCGTAGAGGACGGTGGCCAGTTCGTTTCGCCGGTCGCGGAGGTCTCGGCGGAGGTATTCGAGACTCACCTCGCGGTAGCTGACGGTGAGGACCAGAAGCAGCGCGTCGAGGTCGACGCCCTGGCCGATCGCGGACGGATTCAACGTCACATACGTACGTAAGAGGTCGCGGCACCGCTCCTCGATCCGGGCGGAACGGTGTGCCGACACGGTCAGATGCGGGGCGTCGTTGAGCAACGACTTGAGGATGTCGCGGTACCTGTCGAGGACGGCGAGAAGCTGAGTCTGCAGAGCGGCGTCCTTCAGGAATGTTCCCTTCGCGACGGCCTGCTCGAGATTCGCCCCGAAGGTGGCGGTGGCGTCCTCCATGATCTTGTCGATCAGGACCTCGATGATCTCGTCCTTGTTCGCGAAATACTGATACACCGAGCCCTTCGAGATGCCCGCGGCTTCCGCGATCGCGTTCGTGCTGCAGCCGGGGTACCCCTTGGTCCGCAAAACCTGACCGGTTGCCGACAGGATGCGCGCAACCGTCTCCTGCGAACGCTGCTGGGAGGGGTCTTTCCGCTGGCCAGTGCCCATCCGCGCAGCCCTCCCGATCTGTCACACAATGCGACTTGTACCCGTCCGATTCGGTGGGGTGAACTGTAACTCACAGCCCTTCGAGCGGGGCTGAGGCACAAAGACGCCCCCTTCTCGACGAGCGAAGCGAGTGCATCGGACATGACAGAAATCCAGTCCCGGGAATCCGCGCCCGGACTCTCCGGCTTCACACCCCCGCGGCGGTTCGACATGGACTCGGAGTGGGGCCGCCGGTCGATGCGGACGCTGTCGCGTTTCGTTCACGGCGACCCGACGCCCACCGCGGCGGAGCGGGAACTCCATGCCCGGGCGGTCGCGAGTCAGGACGAGATCGGTGCCGCGCTGGCGAGGGCGATTCTCGTCGACGAGACCGTCACGATGGCCCAGTTCTCGCAGGCCCTGTCTGCCGGCATCGGCAGTGTGCCCGACGCCGCGCCTCCACTGACCGCGTTCTTCGACGCCGTGGATCACCGGCCGTCGTGGGTGGACGACCGCCGCCTCGAGCACGGTGCCGCCGTGTGCCTGCGCAGCGGAATGACCGGTCTCGACCTGCTGGCGACCGGTTCACTGATGAACGGATACCGCAGCGCAGCCACCTCCCGCCAACTCGTGGCCACCGGCAGGCTCGTCGGCGAGGGCGCCGGGCAGCGGGTCACCGAGACCGTCCGGTGGTGGTACGAGTGCGTGCTACCCGACGGCATGGACCGCGACCGCCGGGGCTGGCAATTGTCCGTCCACGTCCGGCTGATGCACGCGTTCGTCAATCTCACCCTGCTGCAGGACGAGGACTGGGACGTGTCCGACTGGGGCATGCCGATCAACCAGTCCGACCAGGCCGGCACGCTCGCGCTCTTCTCGACGACGTTCCTCGTCGGCCTCCGGTCGCTGGGGGTGTGGGTTTCGGCCGACGAGGGCCGCGACGTGATGCACCTGTGGCGGTACATCGGCTGGCTGATGGGCATCGACGACCACTGGCTGGTCGACGACGAGAACACCGGCCGCCGCAACATGTGCCAGATCGGGATGTTCGCACCCGGCCCCGACGAGAACTCCCGGGTGCTGGCCGACTCACTGCAGAAGTCGTGGGCCACGTTCCACTACCCGTTTGCGGAACCCCTGCGGCGCCGGCTCAACCGCCAGCGCCTGCTCAGCATTCAGCGACTGTTCTCGGGGAAGAGCGGCATGCGCGAACTCGGCTTGCCGATCGTGCCCGCCTGGTTCGTCCCGCTGGCGTTGGCCGGCAACGGGACGATGCACGGTGCGGCGCGGTTGAGTCCGGCGGTGCGGGAACGGGTCGGCCGACGGTCCCGGCGAAGGGTGGAGGCGTGGCTCGCCGCGAACGAGAAGTAGTCGCGCCTCAGCGGCGCTCGTAGATGCCGCGGACGTACGCCGCCTGCCCGGCGTGCTGGAGGTCGTCGGAGACGACGCTGATCAACCGGACACCGAGAGTCACCGGCGGATCCCAGTTCTCGTCGACAATGCGGTCGAGGTCGTCCGCACCGATCGACTGGACGTAATCGACGGTGCGGTCGTGCACGGCATCGTGATACTCCCGGAGGAGATCGGCGCCGGTCTGCACCCTCGCCACCTCGTCCGCGGAGTGTCCGTAACCGATGTCGACAACCCGGAACGGCAGGTCGAAACGCTCGACCCACCCGCCCGACGTCCATACCTGCTCGCTCCCCGCCACCCCGGCGACGTGGTCGTCCTGCACTCTGGTGAGATGCCAGACCAGCCACGCGATGGTGTTCGCCTTCGCGTCCACGCGGAACGTGAGGGCGTCGGCGGACAGATCGGCCAGCGCGGAATGCACGGTCTCCTGAATGCGATCGAAAGCGTCGGTCAACAGCGCGCTCTGGTCCACGATCTTCCTTTCGTCGTGTTCACATCACGTTCCACTATGACGCCACTCGGGCTCACACAGAACCGGCATCTCCGAACCTTCCGGAAAAAGGGTTCGCTCGACGCGGAGCGGAGTCGGCTGTCTCGATCCGGCGGCGAGCCAGGATTCGCGCGGCACGATCAGTGTCGATGTCCTCACTCTCGGCGAGAGAGTAGACCTCGGCCAGTGTTTCTCCGATGCGTCGGGTGCGTGCTCCGACCGTCTCCTCGCTCCAGCCCAGGACCTCCCGGCCGACCAAGTGAAATGCGCCGCCGGCGTTGGTAACGAAGTCGGGCGCGTACAGGACATCGCGCTTGTGGAGGATTTCTCCCGCCGCGTCGTCGGCAAGGACATTGTTCGCGGCGCCGACCACTGCGGACGCGGGCAGTTCACACGCGACCGTGCTGTCGAGTACTCCGCCCATCGCGCAGGGCGCGAAGATGTCACAGGGCGTGGTCAGGACGTCATCGATCCCGACAACGGCGTGACCGAGTTGCCGAGCCCAGGCCAACCGCTCGGAGTCGGTATCCGAGACGAGGAGGCGCGCCCCGGCCTGCGACGCGAGGACGGCCACCCCGCTGCCGACCGCGCCAAGGCCCTGAACAAGCACGGTGAGACCGTCGAGCGTCCCGAGTCCTCGATGCATGGCAGTCGCCTTCATGGCCTCGAAGACGCCCAACGACGTGTTGAGTGCACTGGAACCGGCTCCGCCACGCGCGGCGGAGCGGCCGAAGACGAACTCGGTTGTGTCGTTGAGAATGTCCATGTCCGACGAGTTGGTATTGACGTCGGGGCCTGTCCAGTAGTTGCCCGCGAGTTTGTCGATGTTCTCGGCGTGCAGGGTCAGGATTCGTTCCCATGTGCCCTGGTCGATCTCATTGCGTGGAGCAGGGAGAGCAATGACCGACTTGCCACCGCCCATCGGGAGGTTGCTGACGGCCATTTTCAACGTCATTGCACCCGCGAGTCTGCCGGCATCTTCGAGCGCCTCACCGAAGGATGCGTACTGTGCTGCGCGGGTGCCACCCGCGGCAGGTCCGAGTCGGGTCGAGTCCAAGCGGATGATGAAGGACACCCCGGTTTCCCGGTCGTGCCGCGTCACCGTCAGTTCGCCGTCCCAGCGCAATGTCTTGTCGAGTCTCATAGCGTCATGCCTTTCGAAAATGTTGCTTCGCCTGAAGTGCACAGTCACGAGACCGGTCGTCCTGACCGAACGTTCTCCGATCGCCACTGGCTTCACCCATTCAGCGAGGATTCGCCAGATGCTGTTCCGCGAAATCCACTGCAGTCCAGGCCATTGCGATGGCACCCTCGAGAACGGCTCTGTCGGCTGCCGGGCCGATGCAGGCGTCGGCGAATTCGGGTTGGTGGTTGACCGCGGGATGACAGTCCAGGCCGAGCATGGGGTGAATGGTGGGCACGACGTGAGAGACGTTGCCCATGTCGGTCGCTGCACCCACCATTCCATCCGGCAAATCAGGAAAGCTGCGACCGAGGGCTTCTGCGTTGGCGCGGTATCGAGCAAGCAGGGTGGCGTCCGGACGCAAGTCCGCGTAGTCGGGTCCGCTGGGAGTAATCGACATGGCACATCCGGTGGCCAGCGCCCCAGCCTCGAAGCAGGCTTTCACGCGAGTAGTGAGCGTGGCGAGTGCCTCCGCGGTATCGGAGCGGACGATCCAGCGTCCGGCCGCACTATCGGGGATCACGTTGACGGCGGTGCCGGCATCGGTGACGATGCCCTGAATTCGGTCGGTTCCGCGAGTTTGTTGTCGCAGTTGACCTATCGCTACCTGAGCGATGAGCATCGCGTCGGCAGCGTTGACTCCGAGTTCGGGATAGGCCCCGGCGTGGGCGGGCTTGCCTTTGTACGATACTTCGAACTGGGAAACAGCCGTGCCGGGCATCGCCGCCATCTCGATGGCGGCGGGGTGGACCATCATCGCCGCGTGGAGCCCGTCGAAGGCACCGCGTTCGAGCATGAGGATCTTCCCGCCGCCGCCCTCTTCGGCAGGGGTGCCGAGGAGTGTGACGGTCAACCCCAGGTCGTCGGCGAGAGCGGCCAGGCCGAGGGCGGCACCGACGCCGGCTGCGGCGATGATGTTGTGGCCGCATGCGTGCCCGATCTCGGGGAGGGCGTCGTACTCGGCGCAGATTCCGACGTGCACCGGGCCCGATCCGATCGTGGCGCGCACCGCCGTTGGTAGGTCGTAGCAGCCGTGCTGCACCTCGAATCCCCCGCTGCGGAGTTCGTCGGCGACCCACTCGCTGGCTCGGTATTCTTCGAATCCCAGTTCAGGATTCGCGTGGATGCGGTGAGACAACGTCAGGAGCGTCCGTTCGTACCGTCGAATCCTCTGCTCGATAGCAGCTTTCGCTCCGACGGCAGCCGGTGTCATGAGAGCGTGGCCGCAGCTGCGGGGGCGGTGTGAATCGTTGCGGGCCGGGTCGCGGCGTCATAAGCGGCTCGCGCGCCGGTTGCGCCCATGCCGCTGTCGCCTGCGGGCTCATAGAGCCTCTCCGGGCCACCGCCCTGCCACTGATTGATCCAGGTCACCCCGGCAGGGATGCCGGCGGCCGCGGCGGCGTGGTCGGGGTTGTGCGTGTAGACGGTGGCCCCGAGCGCGAAACGTGACGAACTGGCGCGCTCGAGCCCCTCCTCGAACGAGGAGACGACAACGACCGGGGCGATGGGGCCGAACGTTTCCTCGGTCATCACCAGCATGGAGTCGTCGACGTCGGTGAGCACGGTGGCCGGGTAGAAGAACCCCTTCCGGTCCGGGATCACGCCGCCGATGTGGACGCGAGCGCCGCGCTCGACGGCATCGGTAACCTGCCGATTGACGATATCGCGTTGGCGTGCATCGACCAACGGTCCGAGCACGGTTTCGGCGTCGTGGCCGTCACCGAGGGCATAGATGGATGCAGCGGCGACCAGGGCCTCGACGAACTCCTCGGCGATCTCCTGGTGGACATAGATGCGTTCCATGGACGTGCAGATCTGCCCGGTGTTGACGAACGCACCGAAGGCGATCGCGGCGGCGGTTGCGACCGGATCGACCCCGGAGTCGACGACGACCGGGTCCTTGCCGCCGAGTTCGAGGATCGACCGGCACAACCGCCCACCGGTTCCAGCGCCGATCCGGCGGCCGGCCTCGACGGAACCCGTGAAGTGCACCAGCCGGATCTGCTCGTGCTCGATCAGCGGTGCCCCCGCCCGGGCGTCACCGAGGACGAGGTTGACCACGCCTTTAGGCAACGTCAACAACTCGAACAGCCGGGCGGTGGAGAGTGGTGAGCGTTCGGACGGCTTGACGACGACGGTGTTGCCTGAGGCGAGCAGCGGCCCGAGAGCACCCAGCACCATCGGCACGGGGAAGTTCCACGGGGTGATGACTGCGGTCGCGCCGAGCGGGTGACGCAGGATCGTCGTTCCGCCGCCGTCCGCGCCGGGAAGGGTTTCGACGAAGGGATAGGTCAGGGCCTCCTCGACCGCGGTCCGAAACCCCTGGACACCACCGTCGATGACGGATCTGCCGAGGGCGACGGGCTTCCCCATTTCCTGACATTCGAGCTCCGCGAGTTCCTCGGCGTGTTCGGCGATCGCCGCAGCCCACCGGGTCAGATGTTCCACGCGTTCGGCGACCGGCAGCTCCGCCCACCCAGGCTGCGCCTCGACTGCCGCATCGACGGCGCGGTCGACATCGTCAGGCGATCCGCCGGGGTAGCGCGCGATCACGTCTTCGGTGGCGGGGTTCACCAGATCATGCAGCGACGCGCTCTGGGAGTCCTCCCATTTTCCACCGATCAAGTTCTGCAAGGTCTTCATACGAAAAGTGTTGCCTTCCCTGTGATGTGGAGTTCAGCGGATACGGTCGGCCATGAGCTCGCCGACCATGATCGCCGTCAGATTGGTGTTGGCCCGCGGGACGGACGGAAATATCGATGCGTCAACCACCCGCAGCCCGTCGGCTCCGAGGACCCGACACGACGGGTCGACCACGGTGTCCGCGTTCCCGGTTGCACCCATCCGGCACGTACTGGTGGCGTGCTGAACATCGCTCACGGTTGCGAGCAAGTGGTCGTCGAGCTCGCTGTCACTGTCGAGCACCGAGAACAGGGCCCTGTTCTCGGCCTCGAGCGGCCCATGTGTGATGGCGGCGACCGCCGGGTCTCGAGCGAGTTCGACGAGGTCGCGTATCCCGTTGCGCAAACGGGAGAGGTCCCGCTCGTCGGAGAGCATCCGGGAGTGAATCTGAGGTTGATCCGCCGGGTCGGCCGAGGTCAGCGTCAACACCCCGCGGGAGTACGCCTGATTCACCCAGACGCCGAACGCACCTGCCAACGCGCGCATATCAGGATTGGCCATGGCAACGACATTCTGATTTTGTGACACGAACATCATGTCGCCGGTGGGGGCGCCGGGCTCGCTGGTGTAGCGGACGCAGACGTTGGTGTGCCGGTCGTCCGGGCTCTGAATCCCTGCCTGGTCGATCAGAGGAATCGACACCACCGCCATCGGATGGTCTTGCAGACCTCGCCCGACCGGGAGGTCCTGGCGCACCTCGATCCCCAACGAGCGCAGATGTCCGGACGGACCGATTCCGGATCGCATGAGAATCGCGGGAGAGTGGACCGCTCCGGCGCTGAGTACTACCTCGTCGGCGTGCTCGGTCACCACCGTGCCGTCGACGACGGCCCGGACGCCGATCGCGCGGTCTCCGGAGAAGATCACCTGGTCGACCAGGGCATCGCCGCGGATCGTCAGGGTCGAGGACTCGCGAGCGGCCTCGAGGTAGGCGTCGTTGACCGACACGCGCCGGCCGGACCGGGAGTTGATCGGGTACGGCGAGACACCCATGGCGTGGGGTGCATTGACGTCCGCGGCCCAAGCATGACCGGCCGACAGGGCAGCCCTGCACAGCGCGGTATCAACGGACCCCCAGTTCTCTTGGGGCATGCGGTAAATCGGGGTCGGACCACCTCGGCCGTGATAGGCCTCGTCGCCGTACTCCTCGTCGTCTTCGAGTTTGGCGAAGTACGGCAGGACGTCGTCGGGCCCCCAACCCACGCAACCCCAACTGACCCAGTCGTCGAAGTCCTCCATCGGGGGACGGATCGCGATCTGTCCATTGATCGATGAGCTGCCGCCGACCCCTCTACCTCGCCAGTAGGGCGCAGGCGCTTGCTTCTCGGTCCGTGCCGCATCGAGCCCCATCCACACCAGATTTTCGGTCGCCGTCGGGTCGAGCAATGCCCTGATCGGGTTGGGTGACCGCCACGCCGGGTGCATCTGCGCCGAGCGATAGTCCGGTCCGGCCTCGAGGAGCAGGACCCGCTTGCCTTTCTCTGCGGAGCGGACCGCGAGCGCGGCCCCCGCCGAACCCGCACCCACCACGATGACGTCCCAGCCTGTCTCGGTCACAACAAACCTCCGTAACGAGTTGCGCGCATGAGGTCTCCGGTAGCACCCGGGTCCTGCCGAGTATGATTCTGTAGACAGAGAGTTCAGTCAATAGTGAATATTCATTTTTTTCTGATCGAATGGAGGTGGCGGTGTCCGTCGACGGCAGCGACAGCGGAGAGAAGGTCTCCCTCATCGAGGACTTCGGTGTGCATATCGGCGGTGCGATGGGCTGGCCCCCCATGGCGGGTCGAGCCGCGGGCGTGCTGATGCTCAGCGAGGCTCCGATGACGATGGCGCAACTGCAGGATGCGCTCGATGCGAGCAAGGGATCGGTATCCGAGACAACCCGGTTGCTCATCACCACCGGCACCGTGGAACGATTCAAAGAGCCGGGAAGTCGCCAGTTCGTCTACCGATGGCGCGACGACGCCTGGATCGGATGCCTACAGCACCAGCTCGAACAGACCACCGAACTGCTGGCGCTGGCGGAGAGTGCCCAAACCCGCGGAAAGAACCTCCCACCCGAACAGCGCGCCCGCTTCGACGAAATGCATGCGTACTACAGCTTCATGGTCAGCCGACTCGAGTCGCTCCTTACGGAGTACACGGCAGGGTTCGACGCTGCGCGACGATGAGCGAACAGGCAGGCATCACGCTTGCGGCATTCGCCGAGCGCGCTCACATACGACTCGTATCCAATTCCGGCTCCGCACGGACGGTCTCGTCCGGCTCCGGCGCCGACGCGAGCGTGCTCGGCCACCAGATCTTCTGCCCGATATCGACGGTGAGCGCGGGAACCAGGAGTGACCGGACGAGAAGCGCATCGAGGAGCACACCGAACGCCACGATGAAGGCGATCTGCGCGAGGAAGATCAGCGGGATGACGGCGAGCGCCGAGAAGGTCGCCGCCAGAACCACTCCCGCCGACGTGATCACTCCGCCGGTGACGGTCAGGCCGCGCAACGCGCCGCGCCGGGTTCCGATGCGCCGGGCCTCTTCCCGGACCCGGGTCATGAGGAAGATGTTGTAATCGATTCCGAGGGCGACGAGGAACACGAACGCGAACAGCGGGACCACGGGATCGGCACCCGGAAATCCGAAGACGTGCTCGAACACCAGGGACGAAACGCCCAGCGTCGCAGCGAAGGACAGCACCACCGTTCCCATCAGCAGCAGCGGCGCGAGTAGCGAACGCAGGAGCAGGCACAGGATCGCGAACACCACGAGGATCACGACGGGGATGATCAGGGTGCGGTCGCGCGTCGACGTGGTCTTGGTGTCGAGGTCCGTGGCGGTGGTGCCGCCGACCAGGGCGTCGGCGCCGTCGATCGGGTGGACGGCGCCGCGGAGTCGGACGATGGTGTCCTCGGCCGCGAGGGAATCGGCCGGATCGGTCAGGGTGGCTTCGATCGCCACCCGGCCGTCCACCACCAATGGGTCCTGCGTGCCGGGGGTCGACAGAACGGTGATGTCGCCGACCCCGTCGACGCGGGCGGCGTCGGCTACCGCTCCGCGGGAGCCCTCGTTCGCGATGATCACCGCCGGTGAACCGGAGCCGGCGTCGAAGTGATCGCCGAGGATCTGCTGGCCCGCAACGGAATCGACTTCGAGCAGGAACGTCTCGGACTCCGCGACCCCACTCGCCTCGAACCGGGGCATCAGGAGCGCGAAGAGCACCAGCACCAGGCTGGACGCCACCCAGAAACGGCGCGGGTGCGCACCGATTCGTGCCGCGAGCGCGGCCCAGAACTTGTGGTCGGCGGCCTCGTCCTTCTCGGCGTGCCGTGCGTCGAACGCGGGCCGGCTCGGCCAGTACGCCGTCCGGCCGAGGAGCACGAGCACCGCGGGGAGGTACGTCATGGACGCGACGAACGACGCCGCGATGCCGATGGCCGCCACGGGTCCGAGTCCGCGGTTGGAGTTGAGATCGGACAGCAGCAGGCAGAGCACGCCGGCGATGACGGTGCCCGCGGAGGCGGCGACGGGTTCCAGCGTCGCCCGCCACGCGGTCCGCATGGCGCGGTACTTGTCCTGCTCGATCCGCAGTTCCTCGCGGTAGCGGGACACGAGCAGCAGGGCGTAGTCGGTCGCGGCACCGAAGACCAGGATGAACAGGATTCCCTGACTCTGGCCGTTCAGCGCGATCACATCGGCGTCGGCGAGCAGGTACACGAGGAGACTCGACAGTCCCAGCGCGAAGACGGCGGAGGTGATCACCGCGAACGGGAGGATCGGACTGCGGTAGACAACGATGAGGATGAGGATCACCACGACACCCGCAACCAGGAGCAGCAGTCCGTCGATTCCCGCGAACGCCGAGGACAGATCCGCTACCTGACCAGCGGGCCCGGTGACGAGGACGGTGAGACCGTCCGGTGCGGCATCGAGCGCGTCCCGGAGCTCCGTGACACTGTCGCCGACCTCGCCGGCGCTGTCGACGGGCACGAACATCTGCAGTGCCCGGCCGTCGGCGGACGGGATCGGCGGTGACACCTCGTCACCGAATCCCTCCGAACCGGCGAAGGAGTTCGCGGTGCCGGCGAGGAACTCGGTGTCGGCCGCGGTGATCCCCGACGTCCGTTCGGCGACGACGATCGCCGGCACGAACTGCGTGTCGGTGAAGCCCTTCTGCAGCGCCGAGACCTCCGTGGCCTCGGCCGACGCGGGCAGGAACGACGTGCTGTCGTTCTGCTGGACGGTGGAGAGCTTGCCGGCGAACGGGCCGCCGAAGCCGCCGACGGCCAGCCAGACGATGACCAGCAGGGCTGGCAGAATCCACCGCAGGCGACGAACCGGGCGTGGGCGGGCAGTTGTGGTCACGTGCTCTCCAATGCTGACGGATCGTTCGACGTCCGGATGTCCGGATTGCGATGTTCCTATTTTGTTCAGCCTGCTGAGCAAATTGCAAATGGAGGCGAAGAAATGACGAGTGACGGCATGGACCAGTGGCCCACCGGACGGCTGTTGTCCACGGCTGCGCGGCTGGTCGAGCACTCGTGGGAGGACATTCTCCGGTCGCAGAACATGACCCACGCCGGCCTCATCTCGCTGCACACGATCGCCGACCGGCCGGCCTCACAACGGGACATCGCGAAGGCGTCGCGGGTGACGGACCAGACCATCAGCCGCACCATCGACCGCCTCGAACGCGCCGGGTACGTCACCCGGGAGACCGACCCGAACGACGAGCGCCGCAAACGGGTCGCGATCACCGAGTCGGGTCGCGCGATCTACCTTCGCCTGCTGACCCTCGAGAAGGAGGATGCCGCCCTCACCGCCGCGGTCGGCGACGTGGGGCCGCTGCGCGAGCAACTCCTCCTCCTCGTCCGGTCGCTGGGACTGCCGCGCCGGGCGGGGGACTGACCACCTCCGTCACACGTTCGCAGGCAGGGCGATGACGGCGTCGCGCTCGTTCCCCGGCAGATAGTGGACCGTCACCACCCGGCCCACCTGGACGTGCGCGACGCTGCGCGGCGGCAGGAACTTCTCGACGCGGGTGGTGAACGTGGTCCCGTCGGGCCAGGTGACCGCCAGCCCGAGTTCGACTTTCGAATTCCCGTTGCGGATCTCGCCGGGCACGCTGAGTGATTGCACCACCGCCTGCGCGGGGATGCCGCGTGCCGCGATGTCGAGCTTGCCGGCGGTGGTGACTCCCTGACGAATCATGGATCGGTTCAACGCTTCCTGCGCCGTCGACATGTCGCCCGAGCGGTCGATCTCGACCTTGTCGGTGCGGTCCGGAAGATAGCGGACGGGGAGCACCACACCTGGCCGCAGAAGCGCCAGTTCGGTCAGCGGCACGATCATCTTGGCGTGCGAATCGAAGATCTTGCCGTCGGCGCCCTCCACGGCGAGGTCGATCCGCACTTCCGGTTGATCGTTGAGGGTCATTCCCGTCTGACGCACCGACTGCACGGTCCCGATTCCGACCGCTCCATGGCGGAATGCGGCACTGTTCCGTCCCGTGAACGCCGCCACCACGCTGTCACCGGTGACGGCGAAGCAGACCACGACCAGGCTGATCGCGACGATCGGCCAGATCATCTGCGGGCCCACCCACGACAGCGCGTCGATGCCGTAGTCGGACCGTCCCCGGTTGCCGAGGCCGTACCAGAGGTAGTAGCCGACCGACCCGACGAGAAACACGACGGCGGCGGTACGCACGATCTTCTTCACGATGTGTCCTTTCCGTGCCTGAACTGGGGGAAGGGTTGGGGGACGCGCGCGGACTCACCTGTCCACGCGCGTCCCGGGTGGGCGGGCTCAGCCGCCCACGACGGTCGAGCAGGCAAACGTGATGTCGAACTTCGAGGCGCTCGGCGCGGTCGGGTTGCTCATGTCGGGGGCGCCGACCCCTTCGCCGGTGATCGTGTAGGTGTCGCCGTCCTTGACGACCTTCGCGGAACCGCCCGGCATTCCCTGCCCGAAGCCCAGGGCGTACGGGAGACCGTTCGACCCGCCCTTGCTGCCCGCGATCCCGACCGCCTGCACGGTGTCGGTGCCGGTGACGGTGGCCGAGACGGCGAGGTCGCCGTACGTCGCGTTGGCGGTGTCTGCCAGCGCCAACGCCAGGGTGTCGCCCTGCTTGGCGCAGGTCGCGTCGAAGTCGGCGTCGAGCGCCTTGCCGTCGACCGAAGCCGAGGACGCGCCCGCCGGAGCCGCGGCGGCCGGGGACTGCTCGGAGCTTCCGCCGCCGGAATTTGTGTCACCGGTGTCGCTGCACCCCGTGACGAGCAGGGCGACACCGGCTGCCGCCACGATGCCTGCGGTGTAGACGCGCTTCCGAGTCCGAATGACCTTGTTCATGATCCGTCCTTCACGTTTCGTGAGGGGCGCCCGGCGCCCGTCGTCGATTCCTTCAGCTCGCGTTCCGGAGCCGATGTGAGAAAGGTAGGAACGTCTCGCGCCCTACCGATCCCAGATTTCTCGTCCCGTGGTCGGGGCATCCCTGCGGTAACCTGCTCGAATGCGGACGGGATCGGCGGGGTCGGAGGCTGCTCGGCGACCGCGCGCCATGGTTCTCGACGAGGTCTGGCGAAAACTCGACGGAGTCGAACCGCTCAGCGGACGCGACGGCGGACCACTGAGCCGCACCGTGAAGCTCATCCTCGATCCGCTGGTCATCCGCCCGGTGCAGAACCCGCTGTGCGCCGGTCCGATCGTCACGGCCGACGGCGCGCAGCTGCTCGCCGCCCGCGTGTACGCCTCCGCCGACGCACTCCGAGCCACCGCGGCCTGGTTCACTCTGCTCAAGCGGGTCCGACGGGCGCTGCGCATCACCGACGGCAACCCGCAGGACCTCTACTTCCAGCGCTGCTTCGAACTCGCGACCGGCTCCGGGCTGCCCGACCCGCTGCGGGACGAGTCCGTCGCCGAGGACACCCTGCGCGACGTGCACGAGTTCACGGCCGGCCGCACTACGCAGGCGTTGAAAGCCCACGTCACCGACCCGGCGCGGGCACAGGAACTGACCGCCCTGATCGCCGTCGCGTGGGGACGGCGACCGCTGTCGGGTGCGTCGGGCGGCGATCACGCCGCCGCGATCGACGTGGTCCTCGACGCCTGTCCCGGCGCGCGCCTCGAGCAGGACGGTGACGACGGACGGCACGCTCTCGACAACCTGGTGGCCGGGCACGCGGGCACTCACCACGGGATTTCGCTCTGGACCACCGAGGTCTCCGCCCACCGGCTCGGTCTGACGGCGCATCCCGTGCCCGAACCGCCCCGACTGGGAATGTCGGCGTCCACCACGGCGCTCGGGCTTCCGTTCGATCGTTCCGTCCACGAGCGCGTCTTCACCGTGCTCCGCGCGTCGACCGATCGGGCGGAGCTGCCACCGATCCACGAACTGGTCACCACCGAGATCGCCCGAAGTTGCTCACCCTGGGCACTTCTCGACGAATCGTTGCGGGTCGCGGCGACGACGGGTGCCGCGCTGGCGACCGGTCTCCGCCCGATCGGGGCCGCAGCGCCGCGTCCGGCCACGGACACGGCCGCCGCCCGGGTGATCAACGGCCGCTGGCAACGTGAGGCGTACGTCCTGCAGGCACGTCGGCTCACGGTGAACCCCGACGCGGTGGCGCTGCCCGAAACGAATCCGCTGGCGGTCATCGCCACCGAACTCGTCGAGCCGTGGCGCCCCTATCTCCGCCGGCTGTGGGTGCGGCTGCACGGCCGTGACGTCCGCGGGTTCTCCGTGCACGAACCAGGCGAACTCTGGGACCTCCTCGACGGGGTGGCGCGGTCGGTCATCCTCGACCATCGCATGCGGGTCAAGCAGGCGCTCAGCGCAATTCCGCTTTCGGATGCGGCGGATGCTCCCGAAACGAGGGCGAGTTGACCACCGGCACGGTGCGGATCGAGCGCACGCCCGACGGGATCTGGATCATCGCCCCCGACGACGCACCGAGCGTCCTCGACGACGCCGCGGGCATCGACGTGGCAGTGCTGGAAGTCCTGGGCGGGCACCTGTCGTGGAGTGTGCTCGCGGAACACGCGGTTCCGGCGGCGGTGATCGACGACGTCGACTCGGCACAGAACTGGCTGTGGGCCGTGTTCGGCGAAGAGGTGGCACTCGCCGTGGCAGCCGGTTCGGAGAACGAAATCTCGGTCGCACCGGCACGACCGCGGGTGGCCGCCGGTGCTCGGCGGCTCGCGTTCGCGCTGTGGGCGGCGCGGTGGTGGCCGACCTCGACGGTCGACGCCATCCCGGCACTCGACGAGGAGCTACTGAACGGCGAGATCGCCACTCTCGGAGAGGAATGCGATCTGCTCGTCGACGGGGCGGATGCACTCGCACCGGCCGCCCCGGCAGTCCCCGCCCGACCCGCGCGGGCGGATGACTACGCCCTCGCGGCCGGCGCCGCGACCGCGACGCTGCCGAGCGCACTCGTCCTGGCGCGGGGTACCACCGGAACCGACTGGCGCCGGAACCCGCCCGGACTCGTCGACGCGTCCGAGCGCGCAGTGGCGTGGGAGGTGGTGCGCGACTCCGGGACCACGACCGTGCGGGTGAGTATCGTTGCCGCACCCGGTCTCTCCTCAGCTGTACCGGAACATCTGCGGCCACGGGCATCGGTCGGCACCGCAACGGGGGCCGTCGATCTTTCGCTGCGACTGTCGGGGGACACCTGGTCGGGCGTGGCGGCCGCACCGAGCGGATCGGAGGCGGGCGTGTCCGTGGACGTGCACGTGCCCGGGTTCGGCACGACCGGTTCCGCGGACGGCGGTGGCGCGGAGGTCCGGGAGCGGGTGCGGAACCTGGTCCGGCAGCGGCTTCTCCGGGCCGCGGCGACCACGCCGGACGACGGACCGGACGCGCCCCTGCTCGCCGAGATCGAGGCCGCTGCCTCGGATTCGGACTTCTGAGATGGACGATCAGACGGGGCGTGACCTTCTCGCTGCCGGCGCGGCAGCGTATGCCCGCGGAGATGTCGCCGAGGCGCTCCACACGTTCGAACAGGCCGCACACAGGACCACCGGCGACCTCCGGACGAGCGCGATCATCAACGCGGCCAGCATGTCCGACGAACTGGGCGATCACACGCGGGCTGTCGGCCTCTACCGCGAAGCCCTCGAGGTGATGCCTTCCGACGCGATCCGGATGCGTCCCGCGGCCCTGGTCAACCTGTCGCAGGCCTTGCAGCACCTCGGCGACCTCGACGGCGCACAGGACGCGCTCGAGCGGGCGCGGGACCTGCTCACGGACCGTGAGGATCACGGCGACCTGACAGTGGCGTGCCTGCTGTCGCTGACCGCGGTCGCGATGCACCGGCAGCAGTGGGCGCACGCGGCCGACATTGCCACCGAATCCCTGAAAGCGGCAGTGCGTTTCGCTCCGGGACTGGCCGGCCATCCGCTGATGAACCTGGCTGCCGTCCACTTCGAGACCGGGCGTTTCGATCTCTCCGACGATTTCGCCGGGCAGGCGCTCACCGCGTTCGAGACCGCCGGCGACGTCAATGCCGTCGCCGAAACCCAGCAGAACCTGGGCGTCATGCACGTCCGGTCGGGTCGGCTCGACGCGGCCGAACCGTTGCTGCTGGCGAGTCAGACGTTTTTCGAGCGCGCCGGGATCGGTCACCGGGCAGGCATCGGGTCGAAAGTCCTCGCCTTCCTCGCCGAGGGCCTGGGCGACACCGAGCGGGCGGAGGTCCTCTATCGCCGCAGCGTCGACTACTTCCGGGATTCGGGAGCGGTGCTCGACGTCGCGGACGTCGAGACCCGCCTCGCCACCGTCGCCTTTGCAGACGGGCGACCCGACGAGGGCGAGAAGCTCCTCGCGTCCGCGTTCACCACGTACAGCGAGCTGGGGCTCGGCCTGCACTGCGCGCAGGTCGACTTCTGGCACGCGACCCTGCTCGAAGCGCTGCTCACGTCCTCCGACCCGCCCGACACCGCACTGCGGGCACGAGCCACCGCGCTCGCGGTGCCGGCGGCGATCGCCATCGACGCCGTGCGGTACACGCTCCCGAACGGTCGCCAACGCGAGCAGTGGAACCGCGAGATCGCCGACCCCGCCGTGCAGTTGGCGTTCCGGCTCGCCTATTCCTCGGGCGACGCGCGCCTCGTCGCCGATCTCGTCGAGGCGCAGTGCGCGGGGACGACGGTGGACGTCGGCCGGGTAGGACACGGCACCGCGGCGCGGCTGCCCCTGGAGTTACCCGACCTTCCCGCGGCCGGCACGTCCGAGTCTGCGGGTGCGTTCCAGCTCGGCGCGGCGCTGGCGGGGGTCGCGGCCGACGCCGGTCTGCCGGTGCCCCTGCCGCCGCGGCTGGCCGTGACAACGGACGGCCGGATCGTGCTGGGCACCGCCATCGCGACCGCCGAGCAACGTTATCGGCGCGAGGTCCGCAACAGCAGGACGGTGCCCGCATGGTGAACGCACACGAGCAGCCGACGGCGATCGTGCGGATGGCCGATGCCGGTGACCTCTACGTGTCGTGGCGGTGGACGCACGACACCCTGCCCGGCGGAGTCGGCACCGCACCCGCGACGCAGGTAAACGACACCCTCGCCGCGTTGGGGCGTGCCCTGCCCGACCTCACGGATCCGGAGGGTCTGCACCGCGCGCTGACGACGGGGGCGTTCGCCTCCTACGAGTCCGAACACGATCTGGCTCAGCTCCTTTCGCGCACGTTTCTGCCGTTCGGCCTTGCCCGGCAGTTGCACGACCTGTTCACCCGCGGTGTGCGCCCGCATCTCCGGATTCAGCCGTCACCCCGGGTCGCGCAGGTGCCGTGGGAGCTGATCGCACCCGACCCCGGGCTGCGTCTCGTCGACATCGCCGATGTCAGCCTGCTCGCGCCGCTCAGCATCGTCCACTCGCCCGGACGCGAGACCCGGAACTGGACGCACACCCGGCACCTGCCCGTGGTCGCGGTGCTCGACCCCCGGGTGCCGGGATTCCGTGCGGACTCGGCGCTCGGTTCCGTCCTCGGGCGGATGGACGCGGACAGTCCGTTGTCGCGGCGGGTCGCCGCCTACACCGACGAGGGCAGGCTGCGGCCGGTCGTGGGCGGACCGACGGACTGTTTCCGCCGCGAAGACGTCGACCGGAACTGGCTTGGCTCCGCGTTGCGGGAGGGCGCCGGCCGGCTGGTGTACGTCGGGCACGTCACGGCGTCCGCACCCGAATCCGGTCAGAGTGAGCACGCCGAACTGCACCTCGCCTGCGCCGCGGAGTCCATCGGGTTTGCGGAGACGAAGCGGGCACACCGGCCGTTGTCCGCGAAGGACCTCCTGCTGGGAACGCACACGCTGACCGCCGAACCGGTGCGCGGGTCGGAGCTGTGGCCGATCCCGAGCCGGGTGGCATTGATCGCCTGCGAGAGTGGTGGTGACCTGCGGTTCAGCGAGGCCCTCGGACTGGTCTCCGCGATGATCGCCTGCGGGGCGGAACTCGTCACGGCCAGCCGATGGGCCCTGCCCACCGACCTCGCGTTCCAGCGCATCGCCGGCGCCGCAGCACACGCGCGTCCGCTGCAGGACGCAATCTGCTCGATCGACGCGGCGCACGAACTGCCCGACGCGGTCGGGGCGCTCTGCGACTGGCAACGCGAGCGGGTGACCGTGTGGCGGGACGAGCGGACCATAGAGCATTCCCCGGTGCTGTGGGCCGCGTTCGCGACGGTCTCGACGCACTGATCCGCCAGGGGTTCCCTTTCCCGACATCGTGTCGGCCGGTCGCTGTACCGTCGTTGCTGTCGGTTCCGGCACGAAGAAGGAGCATGCCCCATGACCTCTCGTCTCAACCCCTACATCAGCTTCGACGGCAACGCGCGGCAGGCAATGGAATTCTACAAGGACGTCTTCGGCGGCACCCTGGCGTTGAACACGTTCGGTGAATACGGTGCGCCGGAAGGCGAGGGTGCCGACAAGATCATGCACGCCATGCTCGAGTCGGACACCGGCTACACGCTCATGGGCGCAGACACACCGCCCGGCATGGAACACAACCCGGGCACCAACATCGCAGTGAGCCTGAGCGGAGACGACGGCGACGAACTCCGCGGCTACTGGGCCAAGCTCGCCGACGGTGGATCCGTGTCCGTGCCCCTGGAGAAGCAGATGTGGGGAGACGAATTCGGCGCCTGTACCGACAAGTTCGGTATTTCATGGATGGTCAACATCGCGGGCACACCCAGCTGATCGCAGCGCCGGGTAGTCCTGCAGATCGATGTCGGTGGCGAAGGAGTCGGTCAGCTTCATCATCAGTCCGAACAACGTCCTGGACTTGAACGTCCAGTTACGCAGTCTGATTCGAGCGGCCGACTTCGGCGCGAGAAATGGTCCGGCGCTGCCCTTGCGAGCGATCTTCGCGTACCGGTGCATCTGCTCGTCGTACCGTCCGAACGCCACCCGGTGGTCGCCGTCGGCAGCGGCGAGCTCACCCGCCAGGACGTACGCACCCACGAGGGCGAGGCCGGTCCCGAAGCCGCCCAGCGTATTTCCGTACGCGGCGTCGCCGAGCAGGGCCACACGGCCGGCGGTGTAGGTGTCGGTCTCGACCCTCGCGATCGAGTCGAGGTAGAAGTCGGGCGCGTCGTCCAGGTGTTCGAGCAACCGGGGCACGCGCCACCCTGCATCGGCGTACGCGGTGGCCAGCAGTCGTTTCTGCTCGGTGGTGTCGCCACGGTCGTAGTCGATCGCGTCGGAGGCGAAGACGTACAACTCCGGCGCCTTCGGTCCACCGACGACCGCCATCCTCCCCGGCTCGTTGTACATCAGTCCTGTTGCGCGTTCCTTCTCCGGCGCGGCCTCGCTCGCCGCGACCGTGGAACCGACCACGGCGTAGTAGCACCCGAGGAATCGGACGAAGTCCCCTTCCGGCCCGAACCGGTGGCGACGCACGGCCGAGTGGATGCCGTCGGCGCCGAACACCAGGTCGAACCGGCGTGCGTCCGACTTCTCGAACGTGACCTCGACCCCCGACTCAGTGTCGACCAGGTTGGTGACGGAATCGCCGAAGAGGTACTTGCACGAATCCACGGTCCGTTCGTAGAGGATCTCGGTCAGGTCGCCGCGCAGGATCTCGACGTCTCCGCCGATGAATTCGCCGGGGATGGTCGCCAGGTGCCGGTCACGGTCGTCGACGATCAGCAGGTCCGTCTTTCCGGTCTGCCTGCGGTGCACCTCGTCGAGAATCCCCATCCGCTCCAAGACTTTACGGTGAACTTCCCCCTTGAAGTCGACAGCCTGGCCGCCGAGCCGGAGGTCCGGTGCCCGCTCGACGACGGTGACGGCGTATCCGCAGCGACTGAGCCAGAACGCCAGGGCCGGCCCGGCGATGCTTGCACCCGAGATCAGGACGGTTCTGTTCGGCATGGGAGCCTCCACGGCCTTAATAGTGTCTGTCGGACACAAATCAGTGTATGGTAGACACTATTCCGGATCAAGAGTCGGCCGGAGGAGCGCAGATGGTCACCCAGCCCCGTACCGCCGAACTACTGTGGGGATCGCCGGAGAGACCGAAACGGGGTCCGAAACCTGCCCTGAGCCTCGAGCAGATCGTCGCCGCCGCGATCTCGATGGCGGATGCCGAGGGCCTCGCCACGCTGTCGATGCAACGCCTCGCGGAAGACCTCGGTTTCACCAAGATGTCCCTCTACCGCTACACCCCCGGCAAATCCGAATTGACCGCCCTCATGCTCGACGCCGCCCTCGGACCCGCACCCGACCTGTCCGAGACCGACGGCGGCTGGCGCGCAGTGCTCCACGAGTGGGCTCTGCACATGTCGGCCGGACTCCGACGGCACCCGTGGGTCGTGGACGTCGCCGTCGGTCCCCGAGTGCTGGGGCCCAACGAACTGGACTGGCTCGAAACCGGGCTCGAAGCGCTCACCGACACGGGACTCACCGGAGGAGAACGACTGGACGCGGTCGTCCTGATCACCGGCCACGTGCGCAGTCTCGCTCAGCAGACAACGGCGACCGGGGCCGAAACCGACACACCCGAGAAGTCCCTGAACGCGATCATGACGGGAATCCTCGCCGCCAACGCCGACCGCTACCCCGAGGCGACGACCGCCTTCGCGTCGGCGAGTTCCACGTCCGGGCAGGACGATGCGCTGGAGTTCGGCCTGGCCCGGATCTTCGACGGCCTGGCAGCCCTCATGTCGGCGCGGGCCGACTAGCGGAGAGCGTGGGGCCTCAGCTCACCTGCGGTTTCAGGTCGCCATAGAAAGTGTGGGCCTTGCCGGCCAGGAGCCACAGCGGCGCGTCCAGGTCGGCGTCCGACAGGTAACCCTTGTCGCGACCGTCGGACAGGTACTGGGAGCGCGCCCACTCCTCCAGTCCCTCGTTCGACTGGTCGGGCAGGCCGTAGATCTGCGCGACGGCGCGGTGAAGTTGTTCGTCGTCGACGGTCATCCCCTGCGGCTGCCTCCGGAGGTTCAGCGCCTGGTCCGTCGCGCCCGCCCGGTGCAGGTGAACGATATGGAAGGCCATCTCGCACACGAACGGCTGGTTTCGATTCACGATGCTCCTCTCCGTTCGTCACCATCGATCGTCCCGCGCCTGTGCCTTTCGCGCCAGTGCCGACTACCTTCCGGCCCGACCCCCGTGCCGTTCGGGTCCGAATGCGTTTCTGCCACGACGGATCTCGGTGATGCTCGTGTGCCGCCGACGGCGGATCAACGCGCGCAGCGTGGCCGCGTTCCGGTACCCCACCGCGCCGGCGATCGTGTCGACACTCTGCTGGGTGGTGCGCAGGAGGAACGTCGCCTGATCGAGTCGGATCTCCTGCACGAACTCCACCGGTGACATGCCGAGGACCGCGGCGGTGGTTCGTTGCAGCGTTCGTTCGCTGACCCCGATCGCACGCGCGACACCGTCGACCGGCAACGGTTCGGCGAGATGGTCGCGGATCCATCGTTCGAACGCGGTCATCGTGGGATCTGCGGTGGCGAGCAGGGACGGCACGGCGAAGATGGCCTGGGACGGGCGGTCCCCGATCAGAAGGTACCGCGCCACCAGGTCGGCCAGCGCCGGACTGTGCTGCTGGACGATCGTCAGTGCGAGATCGATGTGGGCGAACGCTGCCCCTGCCGTCGTCACCCCATCGTCCTGGGTGAGTGTGCGGCGCTCGTCGAGGTGGACGCGTGCATAGCGGGCGCGGAACGCAGGCCCGAGCCACCAGCTCGTCGTCGCGGCGAGCCCGTCGAGCACGCCCGCTTCGGCCAGGAAGAAGGTGCCGCTGCAGGCCGCGGCCAGGGCGGCGCCCCCGCTGCGCCCCTCGACCACCCAGTCGAGGGCCGGATGACCGCGCACCACGTCGACGATCTGCGCCGGGGTCTTCACCCCGATCGCGGGCATGACGAGGATGTCGGGCGGCTCCGTGACTTCCTTCAGCGGCGTGGTTGCCAGTGTGAGTCCGTGCCCGGTGCGAACCGACGACCCGACGGCGACCGGTGTCACCGTGAACGGCGGCTCGACGGCCTCGGTGTCGCCGCGCAGGGCGTCGGCCGTCGCCAGGACATCGAGCATGACGCTCAGGCCCGAATCGAACATGCCGTCCACGGCGAGAACCGCCACCCTCATGACGGAAACGGTAACAAAAGTGGCGCATCCGCCGCCCCGTTCGCCGTTCGGCGCTCCTAACGTCAGAGGTGGACGCAGCCGGAACCCGACCACGAGGAGACATCATGGCGATCGACAGAGGACTACTGGCACTGCTCGAGGCCAAGCCGGGAAAGGGTGGAGAACTGGCGGCGTTCCTGGAACAGGGACGCGCACTGGCGGCGGCAGAGAACGGCACCGTCACCTGGTACGCGTTCAAGATCAGCGACACCACCTACGGCATCTTCGACACGTTCGAGAACGAGGACGGCAGGCAGGCCCACCTGACCGGCGCCATCCCCGCAGCACTCGGCAAGGTGGGCCCCGAACTGCTCGCCAAGGACCCCGACATTCGGCCCGTCGACGTCATCGCCGTCAAGTAGGGACGCTCCCCACGTTTCCAACCGTATGGTCAGTCGAATACTGCCCGGAAGCCTACCCGAACGGGTAGGGCCACCGCCCGTCGTCTCGCGGCATACTTGGCCGGCTCGGGGGTTTCCGAAAACGATACGGAGAAACTGATGCTCGACCGGCTGTACGCCGCTGTCCTCGCCGTCGCCGGCCTCGGCTACGGGGGATACATCCTTCTCGACGAGCTGACCGGACACTCGGACGCACCCGACGACGAACATCATCTTCGCGCAGAAGCCTCCGATCAGGTGTTCACGGCTTGACCTCGACGCGGGACGACCGTCAGGGAAACAGTCCCCGGGCCTCGTGCGCCTCTGCGACCTGCCCGACACCGATGACGGGGGCAGCGCGCCGCAGGGTCAGGGACTTCTCCGAAGCCAGGGCCCACACGCTGCGTGAGGCGTTCTGCATGAACACGCAGAGCTTGCGGTCCACCTCGGCGCCGGTCCACGAGAACGCCTGCAGGTTCTGGACCCATTCGAGGTATGACACGACCACCCCGCCGGCGTTCGCGAGAATGTCGGGGACCACGGTGACGCCGTTGCTCTGGAAGACGGCGTCGGCTTCGGGTGACGTCGGTCCGTTGGCCCCCTCGACGATCATGCGGGCGCGGACATCGGCGGCGTTGTCTGCGGTGAGGGCGCCGTGCATCGCTGCGGGAACCAGCACATCGGCGTCGAGGCTCAGGAGTTCCCGGTTGGTGATGCGGTCGGCGTGTGGGTAGGACGCGAGGGTCTCGCCCGCCGCGACACATGCCTCGTCGGCGAAGAACTGTGCGGCCCCGGCGCCGACCTTGCCGAACCCCTGCACCACGACCGTGCGTCCCACCGGATCGATGCTGCTGTGCCGCATCGCGTCGAGTGCCGCGAGCACGACCCCGCGGGAGGTGGCGCCCGCACGGCCGTTCGACCCGCCGACGGTGAGCGGCTTCCCGGCAGTTGCTCCGTGGACGGAGTAGCCCGCATTCACGGAGTAGGTGTCCATCATCAGGCCATGGTGGATTCGTCCGTGTGACGTCGGGTGCGGGAATGTCCTTGTCGGGACCGAGGATGTCTGGAACTGCGATCGACATCTGCGGCAGGGGCGGCCGACTCACTGGTCGACGGTGAGGCCCTTGGTCTCGAGCACCTGAGCGAGGTTGCTGACCTGAATCGGGGTTTCGCCCTTCTTGTACCGCTCGATGTAGGCGGCTTCGGCAGCGTCGCGCTCACGGGAAGCGTCGATGGCGAACTGGACCTCGTCGCGGCGGATCACGACCACCCCGTCACAGTCACCCTTGATCACGTCGCCGGGGTAGATGATCTGGCCTCCGAACACCAACGGCTGGTTGACCGGGCCGAGCGATTCCTTCACCGTTCCCTCGATGCACACGTGCTTGGAGAAGACGGGAAACCCGAGTTCGCGGATCTCGCGGGTGTCCCGCACCCCGCCGTCCGTGACCAGTGCGGTGATGCCTCGCGCCACGCAGGCATTGGCCAGCACGTCGCCGAACTGTCCTGCGGGCTGATCCCCGGAGGACACGACGAGGACGTCGCCGGGTTGCGCGTAGCTGATGGCGACCTGCAGCATGATGTTGTCGCGCGGATGGCACACGACCGTGAACACGGACCCGCAGAACGACATGTCGCGGTCGATGGGCTTGATTCCCGAGTCGAGTGCACCCTTGCGGCCCTGGGCCTCGTGGATGGTGGCGGCCGAGAAGGCGCCCAGCAGGTCGATGGCGGCCTTGTCTGCTCGATCGATCTTGGTGGTGACGTGAACCATTGTGTGTCTCCGTATTTCGTGGAATGGGTGTGTATCAGGAGAGTGACGCCACGGCCTTCTCGACGGCGGCCGCAGCATTTCTCAGCACGTCCTCGGACGTGGCGAACGAGACTCGGAAATAGGATTCGGCGCCGTATGCGGACCCCTGGATCGTGGCCACCGACGCGTGATCGAGGAGGAACAGCACCACGTCCTGGTCGTTCGCGAGGAGCGTCCCGTCAGGAGTGCGCTTGCCGACGAGCCCCGCGCATCCGATGAACAGGTAGAAGGCGCCCTGAGGGAGCACCGGTTGCAGACCGTCTATGCCGGAGAACAATTCGAAGGTGACGTCCCGCCGGGCGCGATAGCTCGCGACGGACGTGGCGACGAAACTCTGATCCCCGGTCAGCGCCTCGGCCGCGGCGGCCTGACTGATCGACGACGGGCAGGAGGAACTCTGCGACTGCAGCTTGTTGATCGCGGCGATCAGCCCCTTGTTCCCGACCCCGTACCCCAGGCGCCATCCGGTCATCGCGTAGGCCTTCGACACACCGTTGGTCACCAGGATCCGGTCGCGGAGGTGCGGCGCGGCCGACAACAGGTTCGGAACGGGCGTGTCGGTATACACGATCTCGTCGTAGATCTCGTCGCACAGCACGTGCACGTGCGGATTCCTGTCGAGAACCGCCACCAGTGCCGCCAGTTCCTGCTCGCTGTATACGGCGCCCGTCGGGTTGGAGGGCGCGTTGAGGATCACCCACTTCGTGGCGGGAGTGATCGCGGCGGCGAGCTTGTCGGCCGTGAGCAGAAACCGGTCGGACTCCGGGCAGTCGACGACGACGGGGGTTCCGCCGTGGACGGTCACCATGTCGGGGTAGGACACCCAGTACGGCGAGGGCACGATGACCTCGGTGCCCTCCTCCACCGTCGCCATCAGCGCCAGGAAGATGACCTGCTTGGCGCCTCCGCCGACGGTGATCTCGTTGTCCGCGAACTCGACGCCCGTCCGGTCGAGCATTCGCTTCGCGATCGCGTCCCGCAGTGCGGGAATTCCGTTGACGGGGGTGTACTTGGTGAGGCCGGATTCCATCGCCGCGACGGCTGCCGCCTTGATGTGGTCCGGTGTGTCGAAATCAGGCTCTCCGACCGTCAGGTCGAGGATCTCCCGACCCGACGCCCGGAGCTCGCGAACCCGTTGCGCAGCTGCCACACTCGGCGATTCACGCATCTGGTCGACTCGAGCGGCTGGAACGAAGGTGGACATTGTTCCTCCTGGTAGAGGGCATGGGAACGAAAGAGGCCGGGAAGTCGGGCGGTACCTTCACACCCAGGCTATCGGGCGGGTACCCCACCTGTACAAGACCGATTGCTTGTCGTGTGATAGCTATTCGGCATGGCTGGATTCAGAACGCCAGCAACACTTTCGTGGACGCGGACGCATCCTTGGCGACGGCGAAGGCTTCGAGACCGTCCTCGATGCCGTACTCGTGACTGATCACCGGATCGACGTTCAGGCTGCGGTCCGCCAAAGCGGTGAGCACCGAATCGATCTCGTCGTTGAATCGGAAGGACCCGACCAGCTCGAGTTCCCGCGTGATGACGAGCGACAGTGGTGCGGGCTGCAGTCCGGTGGGAAGCAGGCCGAGCAGGACCACCCGGCCGCCGCGCGTCGCACCACGGATGGCCGATTCGAGTCCGAAGCGGTTGCCGGAGCACTCGACGACGATGTCGGCGTCGACGGCCGCGATGCTCTCGGAATCGGTGGCGTCCACTGTCTTGTCCGCGCCGAGTGCGCGTGCGATCGCTCGCGGATACTCGTGCACGTCGACCGCGGTGATCTCGCGTGCACCCGCCCGACGCAGGACGGCGACCACGAGGGCGCCGATGGGTCCGCACCCCACGACGAGGGCACTCTTGCCTTCCACGTCACCCGCGCGGGCCACGGCGTGCCATGCGACCGCGGCAGGTTCCGCGACGGCCGCGGTGCGCAGCGGAAGTTCCGGCGGCAACCGCCGCAGCATCCGTGACGGCAGAACCGCGTACTTCGCGAAAGCCCCTTCGGTGTGCGGGAATTGCGCCGCGCTGCCGAGGTACGTGCACCCCGGCGAGAGATTGGGCCGATCTGCCGGGAACCGGGCGGATCGGCCGCCGGGGGTGGCGGGATGCACGGCGACTGTTTCGCCCGCCGCGGGGCCGCTGCCATCCGCGGCGGCCTGCACCACAGTCCCCACCACTTCGTGGCCCAGCAGCATCGGGGCCTTCAGAATCGACTCGCCCGCGGCCCCGTGAGTCCAGTAGTGCAGGTCGGATCCGCAGATTCCGCCGTACGCGACCTCGACGACCGCCTCGGACGACGCGGGCCTGCGGAGAGGCACCGACTCGATGCGCAGGTCGCCGGCGGCGTGCGCCACCACCCCGAGAGTCTCGGCGGGAAGGGCAGCGCCGGGGTCGTGGTCTGGAGTGTTCACAGCGGGCCTCAATCGTTGCGCCGGATGAAGTCGAGCCCACCCGGAACCTGGAAGGTGGGCATGATCTCGATCAATCCGAGATTCACATGGCGCGGGGCGTCGATCGCGAATTCGATCGTGTCGGCGATGTCCTTCGTCGTGATGGATTCGAAGCCTTCGTAATACGTCTCCCACGCTTCCTTCATCGCCTCCGGCGATCCACCGAGGTTGCGTCCGAAGATCTCGGTCTCGACGCGGCCCGGGCAGATCTCGGTCACCCGGATGCGTTTGCCGATGGTGTCGTTGCGGAGTTGTCGCGAGATCTGGTGCACCGCAGCCTTCGTGGCGTGGTAGGCGGTGTGGCCGTAGAAGTTGTACAGTCCCGCGATGGAGCTGATGTTGACGATGTGGCCGAGGTCCCGTTCGACCATCCCCGGCATCAGCAGCCGGCACAGGTGCAGGACCGCGCGCAGATTGACGTCGACAATGGCGTCGACCGAGTCCGCGGAGGCATCGAGGATGTTGCCCGTCGCGGAGACTCCGGCGTTGTTGATCAGGACGTCGATGTCGAGGCCGTCGACCGCCGCAGCCAACGCGTCGATGTCGGTGATGTCGACGGCGAGCGGGATCATTCCCGTTCTGTCCGCCACCTCGTCGAGCCGTTCCTTGTTGCGGGCGACGCCGTAGACGGTGAGACCCCGCTTGGTCAGGATCTCGGTGACCGCGGCGCCCATTCCGGTGTTGGCGCCGGTGACGAGTGCGGTCCGGTAGTCGTTGAGTGGCATGACGCTCCCTTGCCTTGCTGGTGGTGGTGGTGAAAGTTGGTACAGCCCGGTGGTCTTCGAATGGTCAGGAGACCACCGAGCCGAGTCTGGATCCGTCAGAGCGTGTCGCGGAGCGGCACGTGCGCCCGGTCGGTGACGGTGCTGACGGCGATGAGGGTTCCCACTGCGGTGACGACGGCGTAGACCGCGGGAACGTAGATTCCGAACTGGGGAATCAGCCAGGTCATGAGCAGGGGCGCCGTGCCACCGAAGACCGCCGAGGAGATGTTGTAGCCCAGCCCGTACGCCGAGTAGCGGACCCGGGTGGGGAAGAGTTCCACGATGAGGATGTGGATGACGGCGGTGTGACCGGCGAAGATCACCGCCATGATGCAGGCGCCGAGCACCGCGAGCGCGAAGTTGCCGGTCGCGATCAGGGCGTAACAGGGGATGGCACCGATGGCCATGGCGATCGCTGCGCCGGCGATGACCTTCTTGCGTCCGACGCGGTCGGAGAGAGCACCCATAAACGGGATGGCGACGGAGATTGCCACCAGACTCGCCGCGGTCACGAGCAGGGCGGTGCCGGTCGAGAAGCCGATCTTGTCGCCCTTGAGGAACGTCGGCATGTAGGAGAAGAGCACGTAGTAGCCGGAGCCGTTCATCAGCGGAATGAACAGCGCGAGCAGCATCGCCTTGCGGTGCTCGGGAGTCGCGAACGCTTCCTTCAGCGGGTTGCGGGACAGTCCGCCTTCGGCCTTGAGCTTCTCGAAGTTCGGGGTGTCGCTGATGGCCCGGCGGATGTACCACCCGATGATGCCCATCGGGATCGCGACGAGGAACGGGACTCGCCAGGCCCAGCTGGCCGGCCCACCGCCGTCGATCGCAGCCTGGTTGAGCCACGGTGACATCGCGAACGCGACCAGGGTGCCCGTGAGCAGGGCAAGGAAGGACGCGATTTGTGCGTAGCTCGTGATGAGTCCGCGCTTGCCCTCCGGTGCGTGCTCGGCGAGGAAGGTCATGGCTCCCGCCGCCTCACCGCCCACGGAGAATCCCTGCAGGATGCGCAGGAGGATCAACAGCGCGGGTGCGGCGACGCCGATCGCCGCATAGGTCGGGAGAACACCGATTCCGGCGGTGGCGATGCTGATCAGCATGATCACGAAGACGAGCATCTTCTGCCGGCCGATCCGGTCTCCGAGGATGCCGCAGACGACGGCGCCGAGCGGTCGGACGAAGAACGAGATCGCGTAACCGGCGAAGACGAGCATCAACGCGTCGCTCGACTTGGACACGTCGAAGAACACGATGGCCAGAGCAGTCGCCATGAACGCGAAGATGCCGTTGTCGTAGAGCTCGACGAAGATGCCGACGCACCCGGCCAGGACGACCTTACGTATCTGTCGGGGTTGCACCTCGTGGTCGGCCGTGTGCCCGGCCGTATCGGGTGAGATCGCGTTGGTCATGCTGACTCCATCTGGGATGCAGAGGTGTGCTGGGCGGATGTCGTTTCTGTGTGAAGCGGAATGCGAAGACTGGCGAATACGTTCGCCACGCGCGAGCGCAGGAGCTGGATGGAGCGGCGTTGCGTCCGGTACGCGTCCACGGCTTCGGGGACGCTCACCTTCCGGAAACGCACCTCCTGACCGGGGCGGGCCTGGCCGAGCTGGGACAGCGCGGTGGCGGTCACGACCGCCAGAACCGGGTAGCCGGCCGTTACTCCTCGTCCGCGATGCAGAACGAGGATCTCGTCACCGGCGGGTACCTCGACCGCACCGATCGGAACCCCGCGGGAGAGCACTTCCGTCGATCGGTCGCGCCGGGGAACGGTGCTCTCCGGATCGGTCGTCGTGAGGCGGAGACCGATGTGGTTCGTGTTGTCGCCGATGACGAACGAGGATTCGAACAAGCGGTCGGCGGTGGCACCGAAGTCGTGCACGTCGGGACCGTCCGTGACGTCGATCGACCAACTCCCGGAGAAGGACGCGGGCCGTGCGCCGAGCCGGAACAGCGGAATCCGGAAGTGCGGGTGGTCGATCGGCGGTCCGTCGACGTCGATGGCGACGGACTCGCCGACCGTCAGTTGCCGGCCGAAGCCGAGAACCGAGTCGGGGGCGCAACTGCCGAGCAGGTAGGGCGCGGACAGTGAGCCGTGGACGGCGAGATAGACCCGGAGTCCGTCGCGGATTCCGTGGACGGTGAGTTCTTCGCCCGCGGTCCACACGAACGGCTCCCACTGGGGACGGGCGACACCCCCGACTTCCACGTCCGCCGGCGCACCGGTCACGGCGACGAGCAGGTCGATGCTCGCGACGGCGCCGAAGTCCATCGCGACCAATTCGAGCAGAGGCGCGGTGCGGTGGCTCCCGACCAGTGCGTTCGCCACGTCGGCGCTGTACTGATCCGAGGCGCCCCCGGTCATCTGCCCGAACCGGCCCGCTCGGGGCCGGCCGAGATCCTGGATCGACGTGAGTCCGGGGGTGGTGACGGTGATCGATTCAGCCACGACGCGCCCCCTCGTACGTCGACCACTCGGCTTCGGTGATCGGGAAGAAGCAGAACGTGTCTCCGGGCCGGAAGTCGGACAGCGACTCCGTCGCGAGGTCGACCATGGTCAGCGGTGTTCGACCGATCACCGGCCAGCCGCCCGGAGCGGGACGCGCGGAGACGACGGCCTGCCGCCCCGCGACGGCGACGGCCCCGGCCGGTACGTGCGGACGCGGAACGGTGCGGCGCGGGACGGGCAGCGGGAACGCGGGACCGTCCAGCATCGGGGCCCCTCCCGGGGATCCGAAGCATCGCATGATCAGTGGGCTCGAACCGTGCACCCGAATCACCTCGGCCGGCGACAGTCCGAGGTGTGCTGCCACGTCGTCGAGGTCCGGTCCGAAGTCGCCGCCGTAGACGACCGGGACCTCGACCTCGCGAGGGCTCCGCGTCGCGGGTTCGGTGGGAAGCGAGATCAGACGCTCGACGAGTGCCCGGACGGCGTCGTGAGTGGCTACACCACAATCGAATTCGATCAGCAGTGCGTCGTAAGTGGGGATGGCGCCGGTGATCGCGGCCGCGTCGCGACGCGCGTCGAGTGCGGCGGCGACGGCGTGGACCACCCGCCAGCGTTCCTCGACATCCGGCGCGAGCGACGTGAGACGCACCGCGGAGTCTCCGCACTCCGAGATGACGAACTCCGGTTGCACCTGTGCGCCCGTCATCCCGGACATGATGCGGACTCCCTCTCGGCCCTGGCCGCGAGAACTTCCGTCACCGGGGCGAGGACGACGCCCGCACCGATGAGTGCCTCGCGAATCGCTCTCGCGTTGCGTACGGCGTCGGAATTGTCGCCGTGCAGCAGCACGGTGTCGGCCTCGATCGGGATGCGCGTGCCGTCGACTGCTGCGACGGCTCCCTCTGTCACCATCTGCACCGCGCGTGCCACCAGGACATCGAGGTCGTGGATGACGGCCCCGGGCTCCGACCGAGGCACCAGGGTGCCGTCGGCGCGGTACGCGCGGTCGACGATGGCCACGATCGCGACCTGGATCCCCCGGTCACGTGCGTGGTCGGCGAGTTCCCCGTCCTGGGCGAGCACGATCAGACGTGAATCGAATTGCTCCACCGCGTCGACGACGGCGCGTGCGTAGTCCGCCCGCGTCGCGACGAGGTTTCCCAACCGACCGTGCGGTGCGATATGCGAGAGCGTCGTGCCGTGCGAAGTCGCAAAGGCGTGGAGTGCGCCGAGTTGGTACAGAACGTCCGTGCGCACCTCGTCGGCGGTGAGGTCCATCGCGCGGCGGCCGAATCCTGCGAGATCGGGAAAGCTGGGGTGGGCGCCGATGCCGATTCCCCGGGCGACGCACCCTCGGACGGTGGCGTCCATGGTCCTGGGGTCACCGGCATGGAAGCCGCACGCGATGTTGGCGGATGTGACGACGTCGAGCAGGGCGTCGTCCTCGCCCATCGTCCATGCGCCGAAACTCTCGCCGAGGTCGGCGACGAGATCGATCTTGGTAGTCACAGTGCCTCCCATGAGGGCCTGCAATGGAACCGCGGGGGCAGTTCCGGTGAACTTTCGATGTGTACGGACGCTACGCAGAATCCGGTTCGGGCGGTTAATACCTGTTTTACGTGAGGCGATAACGAACGTCTATGGTGTTTGAACAGCGGCGATGCACAGACTCGAGAATTGGCACACGCACTTCGCTACAGCGGCGTTTCCGCTCGGCAATCTTGCCGAAACCGTCGCGTGCTAGCGCCGTCGCATCGTCAGAAAGGCAGATCGCTCGTGGATACCCGACGCTTGTTCTCATTCGTCCGCATCGTCGATGCCGGAAGCATCACGCGGGCGGCAGACATACTGCACATCGCCCAGCCGGCACTGAGCCAGCAGATGACGGCGCTCGAAACCCACTTTGGGCAGCAGTTGCTGATCCGCAGCAAGCAGGGAGTGGAGCCCACCGATGCGGGTCGCGCGCTGTACCGGCACGCGCAGGTGATCCTGCGGCAGGTGGAGAGCGCTCAGGCCGAGGTGAGCGTCGTCGGCCGCGAACTCGCGGGCGGGGTCTCCGTCGGCCTCGCGCCATACAGCACCGTCAGCTCCATCGCGTTGCCGCTGCTCACCGCGGTGCGGTCGCGGTACCCCAGCATCCTTCTGCACATCAACGAGAATTTCGGCGGAGTGCTGAGCGAAGCCATGATGACGGGCCGTATGGACATGGCACTGCTGTACGACACGGGCCCGATCAAGGGGGTCAACTTCGAGCGACTCCTCACCGAGGAGCTGATGGTGGTCGCCCCGACCGGCACCGGCCTGCCCGGTGACACGGGGACGGCCGTCTCCATCAAGGACCTCGTGGACCTCCCGCTGCTGTTGCCCGGCCCGATGCACACCATCCGCAAGGTGGTGGAGCAGGCCTACGAGCATGCCTTCGAGCATGCACGGGTGGTCGGCGAGGTGGAATCGGTGACCCTGATGGCGCAGGCGGTCCGAAACGGCCTGGGCGCGACGGTATTACCGTTCTCGGTTGCCCGCCGGATCATGAATGTGGAGAACCTGGAACTTCGTCGAATCGAACCGTCGATCGAGGTCCAGGTCTCCCTCGGAACACCCGCCAATCAGCCGCTCTCGGGACCTGCCGAGGCGGTACGCGAGGTGTTGCGCAGTGTCGTCGCCAACTACATCAGGACCGGTGCGGACGCCGAGCGAGGCCCTCAGTAGCCCCGAGCCGGATCGATCGGCGCCACCAAAGGCGCTCCTGCAGCGAAGCGTTCGACGTTGGTGGCGACATGATCGGCGAGTAACCTCGTCAACCCTGTCGCAGGATTCGCGACGTGCGGTGTGACGATGGCATTCGGAAGGGTCCAGAGCGGATGCCCGTCGGGCAGCGGTTCGGGATCGGTGACGTCGAGTGCCGCGCCGCCGATCGCCCCGGCACGAAGTGCACTCACGAGCCCCTCGGTGTCGATCAGCGAACCACGGGCCACATTGACGATCCACGCCGTCGATTTCATCTGCGCGAGCGCACTCGCGTCGACGAGGTGCGCTGTCTCCGACGTCGCCGGGGCCGCGATGACGAAATGGTCTGCTCTCGACCAGATTTCCGTCGTACGGTCGGCGGCGAGAGTCTCGTACGCGCCGGGAACCGGGGTTCCCGACCGGGTCACGGCGAGCGTGCGCGCCTCGAACGCGGCGAGCAGCGGGATCATTGCGCGACCGATGCCGCCGCAGCCGACGATCGCGACCGTCGCACCACGCAGCGTGCCCACCTGCGGGTCGAATTCGGTCTTGCGCCAGGACGTCGCAAGCACCTGCCCGGGCAGGGAACGGACGCCGGCCAGGAGCAGCAGGAGTGCGTGTTCCGCGACGTTGCCCGCATAGGCCCCCGCCGCAGACGTCCATACCCGTTCGGAGTCGACGATTCCCTCGGAGATCCACGGCTCCACCCCGGCAGAGGGCAACTGCACCCAGCGCACGGAGTCCGGGAGCTGCCCGGGGAACGTGTCCGGCCCCTGCGCCCACACGACGGCCTCCGCCTCGTCCAGCGGAACGAGAGTTCCGCCGCCCCTCTCGATTCCCCGTGTCAAGGCTGCGTCAGGGTTCGGTCCGAGGTGGATGCGGGGCGTTGCGGTGTTCGGCATCAGGCACTTTCGATGGTGGTGAATGGGTCAGACTACGGCGGTCAGTCCGCCGTCGACGTAGAGTATCTGGCCGTTGACGAAATCCGACGCAGGCGAGGCGAGGAAAAGGAGGGCGCCCACGAGTTCGTCGGTACGCCCCCACCGTCCGGCCGGGGTGCGCTTCGTGAGCCACGCACTGAACTCGGCGTCGTTCACGAGCGCTTCGGTCAGCTGTGTGTCGAAGTAGCCGGGCGCGATGGCGTTGGCCTGCAGCCCCAATGGCGCCCAGTCGGCACACATTCCGCGCGTGAGCATCTTCAGTCCGCCCTTGCTCGCCGCATACGGTGCGATGCCCGCCCGACCGAGTTCACTCTGGACGGAGCAGATGTTGACGATCTTCCCGTGCCCGCGATCGACCATCGCCCGCGCGAACTCGCGGCCCACGTAGAACGCACTGGTCAGATTGGTCTCGAGCACCCTCCGGAAGTCGTCGTCGCCGAACTCGAGCAGCGGGCTGCGGTGTTGCACGCCGGTGTTGTTGACGACGATCTCGACGGGACCGATCTCGCTCTCGACCCGCAGCGCCGCGGCGGCGACCTCCTCGGGCGCGGTCACGTCGAATGCGCAGGTGTGGACTGTCGCGCCGGTGGCGTTCACGATCTCGTCCCGGCTGCGGTCGAGTGCCTCGACGTCACGGCCGTTGAGCACGACCTCCGCACCCGCCTCGGCAAGGCCGTGGGCGAGGGCGAATCCGATTCCCCGACTCGACCCGGTGACGAGAGCAACCTTGCCCTCCACGTCGAAGCTCTGATGCGCACTCACTGTGCAACCTTTCGTTCTTCGTCGAGGAAGTCTGCGACGACTCGGACGATGTCCTCGGGTGTCGGATCGATGGACAGCACCATCCCTGCTTCGTCGGCAGCGAGCGGTTCCAACGCGGCGAACTGCGAGTCGAGCAGCGACGGCGGCATGAAATGTCCGCCCCGCTCCGCCAACCGGCGTCCGATCACTGCACGCGAACCGTCCAGGTGAACGAACAGTACCGGTGTGCTCACTCCGCGAATGATCTCTCGATACCTGCGTTTCAGAGCGGAACACGCAATCACGGCGTTCCGTTCGTCCGCGGATTGCGTCTGCAGCCAGTCCCGCACAGCTTCCAGCCACGGTTGACGATCCTCGTCGGTCAACGGCTTGCCGGCCGACATCTTCTCGATGTTCGCCGGCGGATGCAGATCGTCGGCATCGAGGAACGTCGCGGACAATAATTCCGAAAGCTTCCGGCCGACCGTCGTCTTTCCACAGCCGGTCACGCCCATCACGACGATGTGAGTCGGGTGATCGCCACTCATGATCTGGTCCTGTCCGCCGGAGTAGTGAAGTGCAGATCGAACATGCCGGACCGGGGCACGCGTTGGCAATGCTGCGGGGGATACCGGTTGACGTTGCCGTCATACCGAAGTGCGAGGGATGCGGTACTAGCGGCCCAGAAGTTTGATCGCCGCCGCCTCGATCGTGTTCTCGGAGAGCAGGACCTCGAGCGCGGCGTCGCCGAGCGGAATGAAACTGTCGTCGCTGGTCACGCGCGCGACGGATCCGGAAAATCCCTCGTCGACCAGTGCGGCGACGACACCTTCGGAGACACCGCCGGATCTGCGGGTCTCGTCGACGACGAGAACCTTGCCGGTGGCCTTCGCTTCACGCAGGACGTCCCGCACGGGTAGCGGCGCGAGCCACCGCATGTCCACCACGCGTACAGCGATGTGCGCCTGCTCCAGCCGGCGCGCGACGCGCAGGCTCATCCACACGCCGTTGCCGAACGTGACGATGGTCAGATCCGTTCCCTCACCGTAGGTGCGGGCCGACCCGATCGGCACGTGGTTCGACGGAAGCCGCGCCGGATCCGGATACGGCGACAGCCACTGTTCGTCGCCGTTCTCGTACAGATCTCTGTTGTGGTACAACGCAATCGGCTCGAGATAGACGCACAGTGCACCCGCGGTGCGTGCCGCCGCGGCGCACGTGAGCATCATGGCCGCGGCATCGTCGGGACGCGCGGGCGACGCGACGACGATGCCGGGGATGTCGCGCAGCGCGGCGACGGCGTTGTCGTTGTGGAAGTGCCCGCCGAAGCCCTTCTGATACCCGTACCCGGCGACCCGCACCACCATCGGATTGCGGTACTGGCGGTCGGAGAAGAACTGCAACGTCGCGCCCTCACCGCGGATCTGGTCGGCGGCGTTGTGCAGATACGCCAGGTACTGGATCTCCGGGATCGGCAGCAACCCGGATACCCCGGCGCCGAGGGCGAGTCCGAGAATGGCCTGCTCGTCGAGAAGCGTGTCGAAGACGCGCGCCGACCCGGCCTTCTTCATCAGGCCACGGGTCACCCCGTACACCCCGCCCTTGCGGGCGACGTCTTCACCGAACACCAGCGCCTCAGGGTATCGGGCGAGGACGTCGAGCAGGGCACGGTTGATCGCGAGACCGAGCGTCAGCCTGCCCTCCTGCTCGGGTAGCGGGGATCCGATCACGTCCGCACGACGGGCCGGGTCGACGCGCTCCGGTACGGCCGCGGCGGCCTCCTCTGCACTGTCGGTGAGGGGCTTCATCACCGCGGCGGGACTGTCCAGTTGAGGCAGTCCGCTGACCTGCTCGGCCAGTTCGAGGACCGCGGCGCGCGTGTTCTCGTACCGGTCGAGCACCTCGCCCGGGGTGAGGTGCCCGCCGGCGACGAGCAGTTTCGCGGTGCAGAGCAACGGGTCGCGGTCGAAGTCGGCGACGATCTCGGCGGACGTCCGGTAGGCGGACTCGACGTCGGATCCGGCGTGGCCCATCAAACGGACCGTGCGCAGGTGCAGGAACGCGGGCTTCCGGTGCCTGCGGACCCAGTCGGCGGCATGCTTCGCCGTCGCGTACGCGGCCGGCAGATCGGAGCCGTCCGCCTCGAAGTACTCCAGCCCCGCCCGGTCACCGAAGGTCGCGGCGATCCACCCCGCCGGGGTTTTCGTGCTGATCCCGATCCCGTTGTCTTCACACACCAGTAGTAGCGGCAGCGGCAACCCCAGGTAAGCGGCGTGCACCGCGGTATTGATGGCACCGACGGCGGTGGAGTGGTTCGCGGACGCGTCCCCGAAGCTGCAGACGGCGACCGCATCGGCCGGCCACGGCGAGGGCACGTGTAACTTCTCCGAACGGGCGATGGAGAACGCGACACCGACCGCACGTGGGAGATGGGAAGCGACAGTGGAGGTTTGGGGGATGATATTGAGGTCGTGACGGCCGAACACCTTGTGACGACCACCCGATATCGGCTCCTCCGTCGCAGCCACCAAACCGAGCAGGACGTCGCGCACCGGATCACTACCGTCGACCTGCTGCGCCCGCGCGAGAAAGAATCCGCCGGAACGGTAGTGCAGCAGAGCAGGATCGGTGGGTCGCAGCGCGGCCGCGACCGCCGCGTTGCCCTCGTGCCCCGAGGAGCCGATCGTGTAGAAACCCTTGCCTCGCGACCGCAACCAGCGGGCCGCCAGGTCGAGATGCCGACTGCGGAGCTGGGCGTCGAACAGGTCCAGAGTGCCCTGCACCGACAACGGCGACGGCGGCTGGATCGGGTCGTCCGGGCGCACTCCGGGGCTGAGTTCACCGGGCACCAGCTCCGACACCACGGAGGTGAAATAGTCGTCGATCTGTTCGGCCATTCTTAGATCATCCTGTGGGGCCGATCAGCGGGCAAGAGTCGCAGGATCAGAGTCTCGACGTCTCACCGTAAGGTCGACTGTTGCTCGAGCCGTCGCAAAGGGTCTGAGCAGAAGTCTGATCCGCTTCAGGAGCTGCGATCCCCGAAAGATCGCGATCGGAGAATCGAGACGTGAGCTGAACGCCCGACTCGTCCATGCCAGAAAATCATCGGAGGCTTCGCCGAGTGCCTGGATGGCGGCGCCGATCAGGGGGTTGGTGTCAGACTTACGGTACGCGGCGTAGACCCGCCGACGAGGAGCGATGGGCCCGATTCGACGAAGTTGGATCGAGCGGTCGATACCGATGGCCAGGACGGGGACGATCGCCAGCCCCAGCTTCTCCTTGACGAGGCCGCGAATGACGTCGAAGTCGTTGCTGGTGAACACACCTGTGGTGCGAATCTGGATGCGGCACAGATCCGGTAGACGCTCTCCGAGTCGTCCGAACCTTGTGGGCGGTGAACGCCAACAACGGAATCGATGACGCCATGGCCTCACCGAGTCCGCTCGCGAGGTAGACGGCACCTGCCCCGCTCGACGCCTCGCACACACCGACTTTCAAGTGTGTACGCGCGTAGCCGTCGGCCATGTACGCGGCATGGCGTTCATCTCTCGCAAGTACGTGACGCACCGTCAGTGGGAGGCAGCCATCGATCGACGCGATGGGCGCGGTCGCGAAAGCCTGCCGAGAATGCGGAAACACGGGAGTATCTGAACTTGCACAGCGGTTGGCGCTGCCCCGGAATCTGGTGGGCCTCGGTAGTGCCGACGAGCCGAGCAGGTCGACGTCGGGATTGCTTCGGGCGCGTGTCGTGCCGCGCGCGCAGCAGGGGCGGCTCACGCGTCCGGCGGCGAGCCGGCTCCACGGGACGCTGCCGACACCCTGGTCGGCGAGCAGACCGGCACCTCCCGTAACCCGCGCGGGTTCTGCGTGCAAGCCGAACCGCAGGCACGGGCAGTCGACCGCTGTCAGGTGACAGAAGGCCGAGGAATTCGTGCTGGAGGCGCCGGCCGCCCCTCGTGTTGTGGGGCGGCCGGCGCTGCGGCCCTGTGGGCGGTGTCGGCGAATTCCGCAGGGGCAGAGCTACAGAGAGGTCGGAAGGACGACCAGGGCCCAGGCGAGGATCGGGGCGACGAGGACAACGTAGCCGGTGTATTTGAATTGTGTGCGTTGGAATTTGTTGCGGTCGGGGACCTGGGCGTTGGCGAGGACCATGACGCCGTTGCTGGACAGTGGGCTCACGTCCACGATCGTTGCTGCGAAGATGACCGCCGCGACGAATCCGATGAGGCCGATGTCGCCGGCAAGGAGTAGCGGAGCCGCGAGTGGGAGGACGATGCCGATGGTGCCGATGGAGGACCCGACGGCGGAGAGGACGGCGACGGCGTAGCACAGGATCAGGGCTGTGAGCAGCGGCGAACTGAGCGAGGCCGCCGCATTGCCGAGGAAGTCGACGGTGCCGTTCTCGTTCAGCACGCTCATGTAGGTGAGCATTCCGGAGACCAGTAGGACCGCTGACCACTGCACGTTGTTGACAGCCGTTTTCAACTTGTTCGGTGCCAGGCAGAGCAGGATCGCCGAGATGACCATGGAGCAGACGCCGATGTCGAGTTGGAAGGCTGCACCGCCGACGAGGAGAGCGAGAATGCCGACGATTGTGGCGATCCGCATCGGGGTGAATCCGGTGGCTTCGAGTTCCTCGATCCTGCCGGGTGTGACCTTCGGTTGAGCGGATCCGGTGGTCGTGGCCGTTGTGGCCGTCCCCGGGCGGGTTGCGGTGGCGTTGCGGCCGGTCGGTGCTCCCGTGGTGACGAGCTGACCGCCCCGTGGCGGTGTGCCGGCGGTGTCGGTGATGCTGTCGATGTCGACGTCCTGTTCACCCGAACGCATCAGGTCGCGTCCGCGCACCAGGAAGATGGCGAGGGCGAACAGGAAGTTCAGCCCGAGGGGGATCGCGTACAACGCGAACGGGTTGTTGGGCAGGCCGGCAGATTGCAGCCAACCGTTGGTGAACGCTCCGTAGACGGTGACCGGGGAGAAGGCGGCGCCGAGCACGCCGTGACTGATCATCATGCCCATCAGCAGCGGATCGATCTTGTAGCGCTTGGCGATCGGCATGGCGATGGGCGCGAGCATGCCGACGGCAAGCGTGGATCCCATGGTCATCAGGCCTGCGCCGAGGAAGAACATCAGCCACACGATGGCCCAGCGCTTGCCGCGGACGAGCCTGAGTGCTCCGCCGATCATCAAGTCCGCCGTGCCGTTGAGCTGTGCGATCCCGAACAGCAGGGTGATCCCGATGATGGCGATGACGATGTTGCCGGGGAAGAAGTCGAAGATGTCTTCGAGCGCGATTCCGGAGACCCAACCTCCGATCACGAAGGCGGCGGCGAATGCCAGGACCCCCATGTTGATCGGGGTCATGGTGGCGATCGCGAACAGCGCTACCAACGCCGCGATCGAGAGGAAATAGAACATGGAGGTAACCCTTTCGGTGGTTGCTCGGTTTCCCGAGCACGCCTTCCGGTGACGAGCCGGGGCGGTGAGCCGACTGCGGGCGGCGTCGCGGTCGGGCCGGGCCCGTCGGGCGACGGCCCGCACCCGCCTATTGAAGGGTGATGGCTGTCACAGAAGCAACCCGCTTGGCGAAAATGCATCCAGATGCTCACCGTGGATCTTCGCCGCCGCGCGAAATGAAGCCAATGGCTCAAAATCAACCGCTTCTGATGGTTCGATGCTCACCGGTCAAGCGCTATCACGGCCAAAGGTCCGGATCAGTGCTCCTGGCGAAGCTTCTCGACGATGGGGATGGTTCGCGGCCAGATCCGCCGGCTCAACACGATCTCCGAGCGCGTCCGTAGGACCCCGTCGGTCCTCATGACCGCCTGGAGCACTTCCTCGAAGTGTGAGTTGTCCCGGGCGACGAAGCGGCACAGCAGATCTCCATCACCAGAGACGGTGTTGGCTTCGATCAACTCCGGTATCGCGGCTAGGCGGTCGAGGGTGCGGTCGATCTCGGTCTGGGCGATGTGGACATGCACGAAGGCCATCACGGTGTACCCGAGGGGGGCGGGGTTGATCTGCGGGCGCCAGCTGACGATGACGCCCGCCTTCTCGAGTTTGGTGATCCGTGCCTGTGCCGTGTTGCGAGCGATGTTGAGCCTGCGGGAGTACTCGCGGACACCGGCACGGGGTTCTTCGACGATCAGCCGAAGGATGTCGAGATCAAGCTTGTCGAAGCTGTCCATTGCTACTCCTGTCGTAAGGGTCCGAAACTAGGCCGAATGCGCAGTCGGCACCGCTCTTGCCCACATGCGTTGAGCATTTGGCAGCAAATTTCGGAGCTGTGTTTATCTCACGGTACATGTCTGCGTATGTTGTGGGTCACATCGAGCACCGCCGGAGATCGGGGATCGATCGAACCCGCATTTCGCCGCCGGCCGAGAGCGGCACGGTTGTCCGGCCGGCGCGCTCTGGAGTAAATGGAAAGGACAGGCGCTGAACATGGGCCACACGCTTGCGGAGAAGATCTGGAACAGCCATCTCGTGCGATCCGCCGAGGGTGAGCCGGATCTGATCTACATCGACCTGCACTTGCTGCACGAGGCAAACACCCCGCCCGCGTTCGACGGACTACGTGCTGCGGGCCGCACGGTGCGCCGCCCCGAGCTGACCCTCGGCACGGTCGACCACAACAACCCGACCGATGACGAGCTGCGTGACCTCTCGAGCGCCACTGCCATCCGGCAGATCGACCATATGCAGAGAAACTGCCACGACTTCGGCGTCGAGCTGTACACCCTCGGCGACCCCTTGCGGGGTATCGCACACGTCATCGGCCCCGAACTGGGTTTGACCCAGCCCGGCATGACGGTGGTGTGTTGTGATTCGCACACCAGCACCCACGGAGCCTTCGGTGCCCTCGCCTTCGGTATCGGAACCAGCCAGGTCGAACACGTCCTCGCCACGCAGACACTGCCGATGACCCCGATGAAGAACATGCGCGTGGTCGTGGACGGGATGCTGCCCGCCGGTACCACCGCCAAGGATCTGATCCTGGCGATCATCGCGCAGATCGGCACCGCCGGAGGCCAGGGTCACGTCATCGAATACCAGGGTGAGGCGATCCGCGCGCTGTCGATGGAAGGCCGAATGACGGTGTGCAACATGACTATCGAAGCCGGAGCACGCGCAGGATTGATCGCGCCCAACGAGGTCACCGTCGAGTATCTGCGGGGACGACCACACGTGCCGTCCGGTGCCGTCTTCGACGAGGAAGTCGACTACTGGCGCACCTTCTACTCCGACGACGACGCCGAGTTCGACAAGGAAGTGCACATCGACGCCTCCGCCATCGCGCCGCGGGTGTCCTGGGGCACCAACCCTGCACAGTCGGTTCCGCTCGACGGCGTGGTGCCGGCACCCCATTCGTTCCTGGACCCCGTCGCCCGCGCGGCGGCGGAACGCGCGTTGACGTACATGGACCTCGCCCCCGGCACCGCCATGAGGGCGATCGAGATCGACGCCGTGTTCATCGGATCGTGCACCAACGGCCGGATCGAGGACCTGCGGGAAGTCGCGGCGGTGTGGCAGGGACGACGGATCGCTCCCGGCATCGAGGTCCTGGTGGTGCCGGGATCGGAAACGGTGCGCGCCCAGGCCGTCGCCGAAGGACTCGACGAGATCTTCACCGCGGCCGGGGCGTCGCTGCGCTCGTCGGGATGCTCGATGTGCGTGGCACTCAACGACGACCGGCTGCGTCCAGGTCAACGCGCAGCCTCGACGAACAACCGGAACTTCGAGGGCAGGCAAGGCCGCGGTGCGCGAACGCATCTGGTGTCACCGGCCGTCGCGGCCGCCAGCGCCGTTACCGGCCGACTGACCTCTCCCACCGACCTCGAGGAGCGATGACGATGGACACATTCACCGAGCACACCGGAATCGCCGCACCCCTGCGCCGCTCCGACGTCGACACCGACCAGATCTATCCGGTGGGCTTTTTCACCGGGGACTTCGAAAACGGGCACGCGGACGCACTGTTCGGCGAATGGCGAGCCGACCAATCCGACTTCGTCCTCAACCAGCCCGAATACCGCGACGCGACCGTCCTGGTCGCCGGAACCGACTTCGGTACCGGGTCCTCGCGCGAATGGGCGGTCTGGGCCCTGCGGGACTACGGCTTCCGTGCCATCATCGCGCCCCGGTTCGGCGACATCTTCCGCGACAACTCGCTCAAGAACGGCCTGCTCACCGTGCAACTCCCCGCCGATGTGGTCGAACAGATCTGGGACAGCATCGAGGCCCGACCCGGCACGGCCGTCACCGTCGATTTGGTGCAACTGCAGGTCCGTGTCGGCGAGGTGATCTACCCGTTCGAGCTGAACGAGAACGTTCGGTGGCGCCTGCTCAACGGCTACGACGACATCAGCCTGACCTTGGCGCAGGTCGCCGACATCGACATCTACGAAAGTACCCGGCGGCGCACCCTTCCCATCGCCCGCCGCATCACCCTCCAGGAGGCCCGCCATGCCTGACCTCTCGACCGTCGAAGATCATCACAACCGACTGACCGGGACCGTTCCCGAATCGAAGATCCGCACCACCGAGATCCCGCGGTACGACACCGACTTCGCCACGAGGCTGCTCGCGATCCCCGACGTGTCCTCCGCCGTCGCGGACGCGCTCGATGAATTCGGTGGCGGCGCCGTGCTCGATTCCACCGCCCTGCAACCGCTGGCGGCGGGAGACACGCTCTGCGGACCGGCAGTGACCCTGCGCTATATCCCCCTGGGGGGCGACGTGAGCAGCGTCCGCGACAGTAAGTCCTGGAACGGCGCCGGGGACCGGGACGTGTACGGACTCGGCCGCCCCGGCGACGTCGCGGTGATGGACTGCTCGAGCTCACGCGCGGGGGCGGTGATGGGCACGTTGTCGGCTCGGTGGGCCCTCAAGGCCGGCATCGCCGGCTGCGTCGTCGACGGCGCGGTCCGTGACAGCGCCTCCATCCTCGACACCGGGTTACCGGTGTGGAGTGCCGCGCGCCGCCCCAACTCCGCTCGCTACCGGTACGAAGTCATCGAGCTCAACGGTCCGGTGTCCTTGTGTGGCTACCTGGTCCAGCCCGGGGACTACATTGTCGCGGACATCGACGGTGTCTGTGTGATCCCGTTCTTCGACGTCCCCGGGGTCGTCGAGTTCTGCGAGAACGCCAGCGCCACCGAAGCCGCCTTCATCGACCGGATCGACGCCGCCTCGTCCCTGGAAGAACTCGTCGCCGGCCTCGGTTCCGGTCACACCCCGGCGTGACCGGGCGACACATCATCGAAGGAAACCATCTTGTCTTCCACCCTGCACAGCGCCGCCACCTTTTCGCTCGACGACCGCTACGTTCGCGACGAGGGCACGGTCTACCTGACCGGCATCCAGGCACTTGTCCGCACCCTGCGTGACCGGGCGATCCTCGATCGCCGCCGCGGGCACCGCACCGCCTCGTTCGTCTCCGGCTACGAGGGCTCGCCGCTGGCCGGTTACGACCTCGAAATCGGGCGCAAGCGAAAGATCCTCGACGGGTTCGACATCGTGCACCGCCCGGGGGTCAACGAGGAACTGGCTGCCACCTCCGTCCTGGGCACCCAGATGGTGCCCCAGGTCGGACGGATGCGGCCGGACGGAGTCACCGGCTACTGGTACGGAAAATCGCCCGGCCTCGACCGCGCCTCGGACGCCATCCGGCACGCCAACCTCATCGGCACCGACCCCCGAGGCGGCGCCGTCGCCCTGGTCGGTGACGACCCGGGCGGCAAATCGTCGAGCCTGGCCTGCGCCTCCGAAATCGCCATGGCCGATCTGTTGATGCCCACCCTCTACCCGGCCGACCCGCAGGAGGTACTGGACTACGGACTGCACGCACCGTTCCTGTCCCGGTTCACCGGACTGTGGTCGGGATTGAAAATCGTCACCGCCGTCGCCGACGGCGCCGGCACCGCGGTGGTGCACCCCGACCGGATCGACCCCAGCTTCGGAGACCTGGGACCGAGCACCTACGTACCCAGCGCGAAGCTCGCCGGCCCCAACCTGCTGACCCTCGAGCGCAGCCAGCTCTACGACCGCCTCCCGCGCGCCCTGGACTACGCGCGCATCAACCACCTCAACCGCATCGCCGCCGCCGGACCCGACGACCGCATCGGCATCATCACCTCCGGCAAGACCTACCTCGACCTGCGCGAAGCCCTCACCGTACTCGGACTCGACGACACCGACCTGCGCCGCTTCGGCATCCGGATCCTCAAGCTCGGCATGATCTACCCGGTCGACCCGCAGATCGTGCACACCTTCGCCGACGGCCTCGACGAAATCATCGTCGTCGAGGAAAAGCGCGCATTCATCGAGACCGCGGTCCGCGACATCCTCTACCCACGGGCGAACGCCCCCAGAGTGTTCGGCAAAACCGATCCCCACGGCAAGCCCCTGGTCAATGCCTTCGGCGAACTCGACGCCGATCTGATTGCCGGTGCTCTGGCCCGCCGCCTCGGCGACGAGTACGACATCGAACCGGTCCAACGCTGGCGCGAGCGGCCCATGACGTCACGGATCACGCTGCCGCTGCTGACCCGGACACCGTATTTCTGCTCCGGGTGCCCGCACAACTCGTCGACGAAGGTGGCCCCGGACAGCCTCGTCGGCGGCGGCATCGGCTGCCACGCCATGGTGTTGCTGATGGACGACAAACAGGTCGGCGATGTCATCGGCTTGACCCAGATGGGCGGCGAAGGCGCTCAATGGATCGGGATGGCCCCCTTCCTGGAAGAAAACCACCTGGTCCAGAACGTCGGCGACGGCACCTTCATGCACTCGGGCAGTCTGGCGCTGCGCGCCGCCGTCGCCTCCGGTGAGAACATCACCTACAAGCTGCTCTACAACGCCACCGTCGCCATGACCGGCGGCCAGGACCCGGTCGGCGCCATGCCACTCGACCGCCTCACCCGACTCCTCCTGGCCGAGGGCGTCCACAAGATCGTCGTCACCACCGAGGACCGTAACCGGGTCAAAGCCCTGAAGCTGCCCCGCGGGGTCGAGATCCGCGACCGCGACGACATGGTGCAGGTGCAGCAGGACCTCGCCGCCGTCTCCGGTGTCACGGTGCTCATCCACGACCAGGAATGCGCGGCAGAGAAACGCCGTAAACGTAAGCGCGGCACAATCGACACCCCCACCACGCGGGTGATGATCAACGAACGCATCTGTGAAGGATGCGGAGACTGCGGCGAGAAATCGAACTGCTTGTCCGTGCACCCCGTCGACACCGAGTTCGGCCGCAAGACCGCCATCCACCAATCCTCCTGCAACCTCGACTACTCGTGCCTGAAAGGTGATTGCCCCTCGTTCGTGACGATCACCCCCGGTCCCGCAGAACAACGCGCCCCCGCCCCGGACATCGCACCCGAGCTGGTTCCGGAGCCGGAACTCGCTCCGATCGGGTCCGAATTCGGAATGCGGCTTCTCGGTGTCGGCGGCACCGGCGTCGTCACCGTCTCGCAGATCCTGGCCACCGCCGCAGTGCTCGACGGCAAGTTCGTGCGCAGCCTCGACCAGACCGGTCTCGCGCAGAAGGGCGGCGCCGTCGTCTCCGACCTCAAGCTCAGCGACCGCGCCTTCGAAACAGGATCGAAGATCGGTCAGGGCCGGTGCGATCTGTACCTGGCCTGCGACTCCCTCGTCGGAACCGACCCGACCAATCTGAAGGTCGCCAACCCCGACAGCACCATCGCCGTCGTCTCCACCACCGAGATCCCCACCGGGCAGATGGTGGTCGACACCACGGTGCACTTCCCCGAGTTGAACACGATCCGCACCGCCATCGACAGCGCCACCCACCGGTCCGTCTACCTCGACCCGGCCGGCCTGTCGCGGGATCTGTTCGACGACGAGCAGTACACCAACATGCTCCTCGTCGGCGCGGCCTACCAGACCGGTGTCCTCCCGATCACCGCAGACGCCATCGAGCAGGCGATCACCCTCAACGGCGCCGCAGTCCACACCAACGTGCAGGCCTTTCGCCGCGGCCGCCAGGCCGTCGCCGACCCGGCCGCCCTCACCGCCGCCATCGAGAGCACCCGGCGCGCCGTCTACACCCCGCCGGCGCCGTCACCTCAAGCACTCCAGATTGCGGCCACCGTCGCTGCTGCCGATGACTCCGAGCTGGCGCGACTCGTGTCCCTGCGGACCGCGGACCTGATCGACTACCAGGACGCGTCCTACGCGCAGCAGTACGCCACCTTCGTCGAACACGTGCGCGCGCAGGAGACCACGCTGATCGGCGGATCCACCGCGCTGACCGAAACCGTGGCCCAGCACCTGCACAAATTGATGGCCTACAAGGACGAGTACGAGGTCGCGCGCCTGGCCCTCGACCCCGCCTTCGACGCCGCGGTCACCGATGCCTTCGGCCGCAGCGCGAAACGGTCGGTGCGCCTGCACCCGCCGATGCTGCGCGCGATGGGCATGAAGAACAAGCTCTCCCTCGGCTCCTGGGTCAATCCCGGCTTCAAGACCTTGCACCGGCTGCGGCGAGTCCGCGGCACCAAACTGGACGTCTTCGGCTACCACCACATCCGCAAGATGGAACGCGACCTCATCGTCGAATACCGCCAGATCATCGAGCGGCTCCTCGTCGACCTGACCGCAGCATCACTGCCTGCCGCCGTCGAGATCGCCGCCCTGCCCGACATGATCCGCGGCTACGAGCAGATCAAGGTCGGCAACATCCACAGCTATCACAACACCCTGACAGGGCAGCTCGCCGAATACCCACACCAGTCCGCCGCCGCCGAGCTCGCCAGCTGAGCCTCTCGACCACCACGAAAGTCAACCAACAGATGAACACCTACACCCGGTCCTGGCACGACGACGAGGTCACCGCCCTCTCCCACCTCGCCCGAGACTTCTTCGAACGCGAAGTCATGGCCCACACCGCAAAATGGGACGCCCAGCGCCGCATCGACCGCGAGGTGTGGCTGGAAGCCGGGAAGCTCGGCCTGCTCCTGTGCTCGGTGCCGGAAGAGTACGGCGGCGGTGGCGGAACCTTCGCACACGACCTCGCAGTGTTCGAAGCACAGGGGCACGCCGGCGATCTCTCCTTCGGAATTTCCGTCCACAGCGGCATCGTGGCCCACTACATCCTCGAATACGGCACCGAAGAGCAAAAGCGAACCTGGCTACCGGGCATGGCGACCGGTGACATCATCGGCGCCATCGGTATGACCGAACCGGGAGCCGGGTCAGACCTCAAAGCCATCAAAACCACCGCTCTCCGCGACGGCGACAACTACCTGGTCAACGGCTCCAAGACATTCATCACCAACGGCTCGTCGGCCGACGTCGTAGTCCTCGCCGTCAAGACCGACCCGAAAGCCGGCGCGAAGGGTGTCTCGCTCCTGATCGTCGATCTGCGCGACACCCCCGGCTTCACCGTCGGACGGGTCCTCGACAAGGTCGGACAACACGGCGCCGACACCTCGGAACTGTCCTTCACCGACGTCAGCGTTCCGGTGTCGAACCGGCTCGGGCAAGAAGGCGAGGGATTCGGCCAACTGATGGCCCAGCTAGTGCAGGAACGACTCATCATCGGCGCCCAAGCAGCAGGCGCAATGGAACGCGCGGTCGCCGATACCGTCTCATACACCAAGTCCCGCAATGCCTTCGGCCACAGCCTGTTCGAATTCCAGAACACCGCGTTCGAACTCGCCGAGTGCCAGACCATCGCGAGGATCAGCCGCTCGTTCCTCGACCACTGCATCACAGCCCACCTCCGCAGTGGACTCGACCCCGCTGAAGCGGCGATGGTCAAGTACTGGCTCACCGACAAGCAGTGTGAGGTGATCGACCGTTGCGTCCAGCTCCACGGAGGCTACGGATACATGCGTGAGTACCTGATCGCCCGAATGTACGAGGACGCACGCGTCCAACGGATCTACGCCGGTGCCAACGAAGTCATGAAGTCCATCATCGCCAGATCGCTGTGACGGGAAAAGCACATCGAGGTTCTGTCGCAGCGCGGTGGGTCCGCCGTCGTCGTATCGAGTTTTGCCCTGGTGCCAGCCCCTTCAGAAGGGGTCGAACACGCTGAGCTGCCATGGATCACAGCAAACCGATGAGTATCGGGATCCGGCATGAACTCGCCGATTCCACGCGTTGCGACGACACCGCGGGAACGGAATACCCAGTACGGAATCATCGTCGCCCTCCCAGCCGACCACACCGCGGAAACGGTGAAAGGTTGCACTGATTAAGGTTTTTCGCGGCCCACCGAGATATTTGCGTTAAACGTCGACGTGGGAACTAGGATCGGAGAAGTTGCAGCACCGGGAGTTCGCCGCCGCGACCCAAGTCGACATCTACTTCGCCGAGCGAAGTAGTCCCTGGTAGCGCGGCGCGAACGAGCACTCAACGGACTCGTCCGCCAGTACGTTCGCTGGGGAACGGACCTGCCCCGTCACGCTGAGGCCTAGAGGTCAGGCTGTGATGAGGCAGCTCAATACGTGGCCACTATGAGAATCCGCCGCCCGGGGATGACGATCTTCTCCGGACGGGTCAAACGGCACTCCACCAGCTCAGCGCTATACCGGTGAACGACCTTTCCGGATGTGCCGGTGAGGGCTCTTCCTGCGCTGGAGTCGCAGCCGTATCAGTGGGTCATGACCGGCGCAGTGGTTCCGTTTCCGTCCGCGGTGGTTTCGATCGGCGGTCGTCCGGTGGTGCCGGTGCGGACGCAGGCCGCGACGATCACGGCGGCCAGGGTGAGGATCCCGGCGGCCCACCAGAAGGCGGTGGTGTAGCCATGCACCGCCGCTTGCTGCGACAGCTCAGTGGCGTTCGTGGAGTTCGACGCGTGGGCGGCGATCCAACTGGTGGTGGCGCTGGCGGCGATGGTGTTCAGCAGGGCGGTGCCGATGGACCCGCCGACCTGCTGGGAGGTGTTGAGCATGGCCGAGGCGATGCCGGCGTCGTGGGGTCGCACGCCGTAGGTGGCGATGTTCATCGCGGGGGTGAAGGCGGTGCCCACACCGAGGCCGAGGAGGACCTGAGCGGGCAGAATCAGCGCCCAGTACGAGCTGTTCGGGGTGAGCTGAGCGAGCAGCACCATGGCGATCGCGGTGGCGAGCAGACCGGGGACCATCAGGAGCCGGGCGGGGACGCGGTTCATCAGACGGGCGCCGATCTGGGTGGATCCGATGGTCAGGCAGATCGTCATCGGCAGGAATGCGACGCCACTCATCAACGGCGAGTACCCCTTGACCAGCTGCAGATAGTAGGCGAGGAAGAGGAACTGGGCGAACATCGCGATCATGGCCAGGCCGATGCCGAGGTAGACGCCGCCGCGGTTGCGGTCGGTGACCACGCGCAGCGGTAGCAGCGGCGCCGTCGCCTTGGCTTCGAAGGCTCTCAACTGTTGACGTAATGTCTAATACTTCCTAATCCTTCCTGTTGCTATCGGATCATGTGCATCGGCGAGGCGGCGGCATACCCGAGCATGTCGGTGGTGGGGGTCCGGAAGGCCGCGCCGGAGGGCCGGTTACCGTCTCGGCGTACAGGTTCCGGTCAGCGAGTCTTCGATCGGGAGGATCTCGACGTCTACCTGGGTCGAGCTACACCGGAGAGTGTTCGGGCCGACAGGGCGGAAGCGTTGCACTGCCGGGTGTCCGGCTCGACCGGTCAGGAATCCTCGCTCACCCATCAGGAGAAGATGCTGCGTGAGCGTGCCACCGGCACCGTGTACCGGGTCTACACCGATCGTGGTTCAGGTCTGCGGGAGAGACTCGAGCGGGACTGAATCGGATGCTCGACGACGCAGCCAGGGGCCGCTTCACGGTGGTGCGGGTGGTGTGGCGGGATCGGTTGGCGCGGGTTTCCGGTGGCGTGGATCGAACGTTACCTGTCGGCGGTCGGCGTTAAGGTCGAGGTCCTGCGTGAACATGGGGACAAGTCGCTGGTAGAGGAGCTGATGGATGACGTCATGGCAGTGCTCGCTTCATTTTCCGGCCGCTTCCACCCATTGCGGTCGAAGCGGAATC
>RRBB01000039.1:0-67702 GCA_006543605.1 Rhodococcus sp. WS4 | reverse complement strand
CCGCCACGGGTGACGGGCCCGGACTGGACGGTGCGTGGGCAGAGTTTCGCCCACGAGACCAGGTGCGCGGCGGTGGGGAACTGGGTCATGTCCAGGCCTATTTCGGCGAGGATGCTCTGCGCCCCGGCCCGGCCGATGCCGGGGATTTCGGCGAGGCGTTCGACCGTGCTCGGCCCGGTGGCCGCGGTTTCGTCGGTCACGCCGCCGCCGTCCGCGTCGGCCTGCGCCAGCAGGTGGTCGATGCGGGTGGTGAGGGTGCCGATCTGGCCGGACAGCGTGTCGATCTGATCGAGCAGGATCCGGGCCAGTTCGGCATGGTGGTCGTCGAAGCGGCCGTCGAGCGCTCTGATCAGTGCCGATCGTTTGGTCTTCATCCGGCCCCGGGCCAGGTCGGCGAGCCGCCGCGGATCACGCTCGCCCGCGATCAACGCCTCGATCATGTCCCGTGCCGACAGCGTGTCCAGGGTGGACGCCACGGTCGACACCTTGATCAACGCGTCCTCGAGCAGTTTCTCGAGCCGCTGCCAGTAGCGGGTGCGTTCCCGGGTGAGATCGACCCGCAGCCGGGTGTAGTCCCGCAGCCGCCGGATCGGTGCCGGCGGCACGAACGAGGGCCGCAGCAGCCCCTTCTCGGTGAGCTTGGCCAGCCACACCGCGTCGAGCTTGTCGGTTTTGGGCCGCCCGGGCACGTTCTTCACGTCGCGGGCGTTGACCAGCTGCACGTCCAGCCCGGCCGCTTCGAGCAGGTAGTACCAGATCCGCCAGTAATCGGAGGTGGACTCGACGGTGACCTTCTCGATCTCCAACTCCACCAACTGTTCGGCGAGGTCGGTGACCGCGCCGGTGGTGGCCTCCACGTCCCACACCTTGCTGACCCGTCGACGCTGCCGCGGGGTCCGCACGCACACCATGCCCGATGCCTTGGCCACGTCGATGGCACACACCCGCTCGATCACCAGTTCGTGATCGGCGTCGGGAATCTCTTCCGGCGTCGGTCCGTGTATCGGTTTCGCTCTCACTGCACTTGCCTCCCATCGAGTCCACACATCTGACGGGGGCCGCCCGGGGGCCTCGGTCAAGGGAACCGAAAATCTGACCGGCGTGCTCGAAGCAACAGTGCGTGACCCTTCCAAGGTCGGGCCCCGGCGCCAGGCTCATGTGCGGGCTGGCAGCCCAAGGAAACGTCGGCGTCGGACAGGCGACCCAATGCCATTTTCACGCCTGCGAGGCGTCCCGGGAACGGAACGGGGGGCTCATGTCAAGATGCGCGCGAAGTCTGATTCGTTGACTCATTCGAGAGTGCGCGCGTGGAGGGGCGGTGTTTGGCCGGCCCGGCCTTGCTGGTGGTGAGCGTCAGCAGCTCCGTGGTCAGCGCCTGGATCTGCCGTTGGACGGCGGCAGGGTTGATACCGGTGTAGGTGTCGGCAAGGATCTCCTTGTCGTGTTTCCCGACCGCTTTGTGGTGTTCGGCGCGACGGTGTGGGGTGGTCGCCGTGTCGTACTTCTTGGCGACCTTCGCGCCGTTGCGGACCTTCGAGACGAGTTTCTGTTGCGGGCAGAAGTAGCTCGCCAGCTGCGACTGCAGCACCCAGATCTTGTTGAGCAGCAACAGTTCTGCTTCGGAGTCGTAGCGGTGGTAGCCGACGACGGTGCGCACGATCGCCCAGTTCTTCTGCTCCACGTGGCAGCCGTCGTTGGAGTTGCCGGGCCGCGACCGGGTGAAGGTGATCTTGCGGTTCTCGCACCACGCCAGCAGGTGATGATTGATGAACTCACTGCCGTTGTCGGAAGCGCACAGGTTCGGGCCAACCTGTGCGAGGTAGCGCCTGATGTTCATGGGTTGGGCAGGCGTGTGGCATCGACGGTGTCGCCGAGGTAGTGCAGGACCGCGCCGCGTCGGATGCCGAACGCGGCGGCGACGAGGACGGGGTCCATGACGGCGACCAGTTGGGCGAGGCGGGTAGCTCGCAAGGTCGCCACGGCAACCTGGGCGGGGACGAGGGTGCGGGCGATGTAGTCGATGGACACGGGTCCGCCGGTGGTCTTGCTTTTCTGGTTGACCAGTAGATAGGGGCTTGTGTGGTGGTGGGTGTCGCGATATTGGAGACAGCGGCGTAGTGCTGTGGTGGTGGCCGGGTCGAGCGGGGTCGGCTGGGGGCGGCGGCTCAGGACGACGGTTGCCGCGGTGAGGTCGATGTCGTCGACCCGCAGTGAACGCAACTCGGCGACCGACGCGCCGTGCAGCAGGCCGAGGAGCCCTATCGTTGGTTCGTGTGGGTGCAGTTCGGTTGCGCCGCTGGTCCATCGCCGGAACAGGTCACGTTGGCGGGCGGGGTCGAGTACGTGTCCGTGGAAGGCGATGTTGGAGTTGGCGTTCAGTCCGCGTGTGGGGTCGGCGAGGATATGACGGGCGTGCCGGGCGAATCGGAAGAACACCCGTAGGGCGTGGAGGTGTCTGGCGCGGTTGCTCGGGTTGGTGATGGTAGCCAGGAACGACTCCACGTCGCCGACACCGACCAGCGTCGGATCGGTGATCCCGGGGCGGTATTCGACCAGGTAGCGTGCCAGATCGCGCACGGCGGCCAGGTTGATCTCGAGGGTGCGGTCGGAGCGGGGTTTGGTTCCGGCGCGGCGGGCCCTGTCACGCGATTGGAGCTGATGGCGGTCGAATGCTGCTGCGATAGGACGGAATCCGACGGGTACCTCGGCGACTCGTCTGGCGCGCCGTTCGGTTGCGGCTTGGCCGGCGACGTCGAGGGTGAGCGTGAGCCGGGAATCGACGAAATACGTCTCCAACGCACGCGCCAGCGCACCCACGGCCGGGCCGGGACGTCGCGCGGCGCGCAGGATGGCGGTGGGTCCGGCACCCGGACTCGCGGTGAGTATCGCCGCCAGCTGGTGAAGCAGGGAGACCGCGCGGGTGGGCGCAGCCCGCGCTGCGAGGAATTCGCCGAATCCGGGGAACCATTCGGGTGTCGGATCGAGTTGTGTCGCCAGCTTTTCGGTGCACCGATACACCATCGCCGGGTCCGTTTGGTAGCAGCGAGCGCATTGCCCGAGAGATTGGTGCGGTCGCTGCTGCCCGCAGGTGCGGCAGCATACGATCCGGCGTGGACGAGTCACAGCGGTGGCATGGATCGCCCCGGCTTCGCCGGGGCCGCGGCCCGCGCCACCGGAGCAGGTGGCGTGGGCGCAGCCGCGACAGGTGTGGTGTCGATGTCGAGCAGGTCGTTGGGTGTGCAGTCCAGTGCCGTGCACAACGCGGCGAGGGTGTCGAGTTTGAGCTGCGCGGGTTGTTTGGTCAGCAGCGCGGACACCGACGCGGATGACATCTGGAGGCCGGCTTTCTCGGCGAGCAGCCGACGCAGCTGGGCGCCGGTCCACACTTCGCGTTGCGCTGCCGCCATCCGCAGCCGCCAGGTGGCCTTCATCGTTGCCCGTCCTCGAGTGCGGTCAGTGTGGCCGACACGGCACGTCGGTAGGCGTCCTCGATGAAGGTGGCCGACGGCCGGACGTAACCCATCGTGGTACCCACCTGCCAGTGACCCAATAGCTGTTGTATCGCAACGAGATCCATGCCCCGCTCGTAGTTGTGCGTGGCGCACGCCCGGCGTATGGCGTGCGGGCTGAAACGCTCGGACGCGGCAGCGTCCTCGAGGTCGAGAAGTTGAGCCAGCCGGTTGCGGACGCTGCCGCGATGCAGCCGGTCGCCGGACTGATCCGGGAACAACGGCGCCCCGTCGGCGAGTTTGCCTCGCACATCGGCCAGATACCACTTCAGGATCAGGTCCAGTCCGTCGAGCTCGGCACCCAGCGGGGGCGGGGGCCGGATCCGTTGGCGGCCTTACCGAATCGCACATGAATCTTGCCGAACGGTCCCCGGTCGAAGTAGAGGTCGGCGACATCGAGCATCACCGCCTCCTCTGATCGCAACCCGGCATGGTAGAGCGTGCGGAACAAGGCGTAGTCGCGGGCGGCCGTGCCGAATACTCGTGCCGTGGCTATCCGGTCACGCAGGAACGCGAAGAACGTGTCCAGCCGCTGCGGGGTCGGCGGTGGAAGCACATGTGGGGAATCGGTGCCGACATGACGGGCGGCAGTGAACTCGTCGACCGGATCGGCCAACCGCATCCCGAACATCGCCTCGATTTCGACGACCTTACGCGCGCACAGGAACGTGAAGAACCCCTTGAACGTCGAAAGATAACCCCGTCGTGTCGATGTCGCCATCCCGACCGTCGCCAGCTCGCCCACCACCCGGTCGATGTCGTCGCGGGTCACCTCCCATGCCGGTCGCCCGCACGCGGTCAGAAACCGTTCCAACGTGGCGGCCCCATTGTCGATAGTCAGCTGGCTGAACCCGCGAGCGGCTTGCGATGACTGATACGCCTCGATGCACATGGCCTGGTAGAGGTCGGGATCAGGCGGGGCGGTCGAGAGAGTCGGCTTCGCCGAGGTGACCAGGCGTAGGTTCGTTGTGTTCACCGCATACCTCCGTGTCACCTGGATTGTTTAGGCAGTGCCTTACTCTTCACGGGATAGCCTGAAGAATCAACAACCTCGGCGGTGTGTCGTTACAGCAGGTAGCAGGGCCTATTCGCGACGGGGCGGGGTATCAAACCCAGATCTGTCCACGCCGAGGATCGGGAACGGCATGATCTTCGCGATCTCGTCCAGCGCGGCGATCACCCATTTGCGGGCCTTGTTGCGCACGCTGCGGTTCTCGGTCCACCCGGTGGCGATGTCGGTCACCGTCAGCGTGTAGGCGTGCTCACCTGCAGCGTTGCCACCGTCGTGGCCGACCAGGTCGATCTCGACGAACCCCGGTTTCGCGTCGTCCCAGTCCGCCCAGGTGCGGATCGGGATCTGCGACTTGAGCAGCGACCCCGGCTTGGTGGGGCCGCGGCCCCTCAGCTCGTGCTTCTTCCGTTACGGGGGCCAGGCGCCTGTCGATGGTGGCCGCCGACATCGACACCAGCAACGCGGCGGTGCCGTCGTCGATGTCGAGTTCATCGAAGCGGCGCAGAACTCCCACCAGCTCGGCAGGATCGGGGCCAGCCGCTTCCCGGCGGGCATACCCAGCACCGCCCAGCAGAAGATCAGCGCCGCCACCACTTTCGGCCCGTACTTTGGCGGCCGCGGGACGCGGGGCCTGACGATCCGCGGTGTGCACGCCTGGGCGAGTGCCTTACGGGCATGATTGCGATGCCACCCGGTCGTGGCGCACAGCTCGTCGAGGATCCGGCCCTTCCCGGACTTGTCGGCCCGCCGGTACCTCGTCGCGACCGTCTTCGTCACAGCCTTGCGTTGACTCATCGTCAGTCCCATCGTCCGGGCCTATCCGACAGCCCATCCTCGGGCCGGGTAGGCGCGCCGTACGCGCGCATTCCTCGATGAGGCAACGAGTAGGGTTACGCGCGCATTTTTCGTGAGTCAACGCGGATGGTGGCGGTCCAGGCTCTCAACTGTTACCGTAATCCGTAATACTTCCTAGTCCTTCCCGTTACGATCCGATCGTGCGCATCGGCGAGGCGGCGACATACCTGAACATGTCGGTGGTGGGGATCCGGAAGGCCGCGTCGGAGGGCCGGTTACCGTCTCGGCGTACACGTTCCGGTCAGCGAGTCTTCGATCGGGAGGATCTCGACGTCTACCGGGGTCGACCCACACCGGAGAGTGTTCGGGCCGACAGGGCGGAAGCGTTGTACTGCCGGGTGTCCGGCTCGACCGGTCGGGAATCCTCGCTCGCCCATCAGGAAAAGATGCTGCGTGAGAGTGCCACCGGCACCGTGTACCGGGTCTACACCGATCGTGGTTCAGGTCTGCGGGAGAGACTCGAGCTGGAATGAAATCGGATGCTCGACGACGCAGCCAGGGGTCACGTCACGGTGGTGCGAGTGGTGGGGCGGGATCGGTTGGCGCGGTTCTCCGGTGGCGTGGATCGAACGTGACCTGTCGGTGGTCGGCGTTAAGGTCGAGGTCCTGCGTGAGCATGGGGACACGTCGCTGGTAGAGGAGCTGATGGATGACATCATGGCATTGCTCGCTTCATTTTCCGGCCGCTTCCACCCATTGCGGTCGAAGCAGAATCAACGTCGACTTCTTCCGGGCGATGCGGCAGCACGGTGGGAGAGGGACTAGCTGATGGCCGATGCCGGATTCACTGCGCTGCGGCAGTTCTCGTTCACCACCCGCCCCTACCTGGCTGTCGATGATGAGACCGGTGCGCCGATCGGGCGGGGCGACCTCGACGTGCGTGTCGGGTGGCTGCTCGACCTGATCTCGGGCGCCGAAGCGCACCTGCTGTCGCGGCTGTGGCAACCGGCCACCTTCGATGTGCTGGTCGCCGGATGTGACAGCCACGGCCGGAAACTGCCGATGCACGGTCATGTCGCTGCTGCGCGTCTGGGCTGGACCCCGCATTACCCGGACGGTGTCTACGTCCCGTCGCGTGTCACGCGGGTGGTGACCGCGCAGGCAGTCGGCACTTTGCGGGCTCTGGCATACCGAGACACCGCGATCATCGCACTGTCGGCCCGGTTCGACCCGGCCACCGGCCGCATCGCCGCACCCAGTACTGCGGCGGAGTGCGTGCCGTCCGGATTCGCCCGGGGCGTGGTGCGGCAGCTCACGGCGCGCGCACGCGCCGCCGCCGGCGCGGCAGACGCGCGCCTGCGGATCACCGACGTGCAGGCACCACCCCAGGTGTCGGCGATGGCTCGGCTTTCCGCAGCGGATCGACAACTCTCCCACATCACCGTCACAGACGCCGTCATGACGTTGACCGTCACACTCCCCACCACCGCCGCTCGAAACGCGACGTCGTGCGCTGCCTCGAGCTGACCGTCGTCCGCGAGGTCTACCACAACCCACAACACGACCTGACGGCGGAGATCTCAGGCCGGACATCGAAGGCCCCATGGCAGGCTTGGACGAGGTGGGTCAGCCCGACCATCGAGCGTGATGCGCGCATACGAAAGGGGACGTCGCTGATGACCGTCCGTACCGTGAACACAGAGGCAGGGCGACTCTCCGGTGACCACACCGACGGGGTCGCCCGATTCCTGGGAATCCCCTACGCGGCAGCTCCAGCGGGCGAACGCCGATTCGCAGCCCCGGGCCCTACCGAACGATGGGCAGGGACCAGGACCGCCACCGGTTATGGCGCTACCGCACCCCAGCCGCCAGTGCACCCCGCTCACGCGAATCTTGCGCCGATGATCGGGCCCGGATGGGTCACCGGAGACGGCGACTACCTCAATCTCAACATCTGGACACCCGACCCCGGCACGAGTGGGCTTCCGGTGATGGTCTACGTCCACGGCGGCGGGTTCATGATCGGCTCGGGCGCCGCCCCCGCCTTCGACGGCACCTCGTTCGCGCGCGATGGCGTCGTCCTGGTCACCGTCAACTACCGACTCGGGGCGGAAGGCTTCCTCGCTCTGTCCGGTGAGATCACGAACATCGGATTGCGCGATCAGATCGCAGCACTGCGCTGGGTTCGCGACAACATCGCCGGGTTCGGCGGGAACCCGGACAATGTCACCGTCTTCGGCGAATCGGCCGGCGGGACCTCGGTCGCGTTCCTGCTGCACTCCCCGCTGGCCGCCGGGCTGTTCCAGCGAGCGATCGTCCAGAGCGGACACGACGAGATGGCCCGCCGGCTCGAGCTCACCGAAGAACTCACGAAGGCACTCGCCGCCCGGCTCGGAACTGCCCCGACCACCGACGCATTCCGGGCATTCTCTGCCCCTGACCTGGTGCGCGCGCAGACATCTCTGCTCAGAAACGAACCCCGCCTAGACCTGCGCGACGGCAACGGTGTCGACCCGGGCCACGGTCGTGCGCTGTTCCTCCCCACCACGGGTGACGACGTCCTCCCCGACCCGGTCGGGGCCCCGAGCACACACTCGCGCGGCGTCGACCTGTTGATCGGCACAACACTCGAGGAAGCCAACCTCGGTTTCGGTGCCGACGAGTTCGCCGCCTTCGACGCGCATGACGCCGTAGCCGAGCTGGCCGCCACCTACCCCGATGCCAAAGCGCTTCTCGAACGACACGGTCTCCACGACCCGGCCGTCACCCCCGCGCACGCACTCACAGCCGCCTACACGGACCTGATGTTCCGATCACCGAGCCGCCGCACCGCGCGCCGCCACCCAGGCCCCACCTACGTCTACGAATTCGCATGGCGATCACCACTGCACGGCGCCGCACACGGCCTCGACGTTCCCTTCGTCTTCGACACCACACAGGCATGCCGCGGCCTCATCGGCGACGCCGCACCCGGCGTCCTCACCCACGCGATGCACCAAACCTGGCTCGACTTCGCAACCCACGGAGATCCCGGCTGGCCCACCTACGACGACGCCAGAATAGCGATGAGGTTCGATGCCAGCCCCCACCTCTGCGAGGACACCGCTCCCGACGACATCGGCGCCGAATACCTGCCGCACACCTCCACAACCTGAAGCTCCGCGCACGGGCGAGCATGAGAAACCCGCTCCCGATTTCGGCGCTCGACGAATACAGGACCGTCGCACGAAGTGCGCAGCTTGTGCTGATGGCAACGTAGTTCATTGCACCCAGGCCTTGGCGACTCCGCAACCGCGTGGCGACGACGCCGGGCGGGCGGTCCGGACACGCGGATGCCGGGGTCGAGGCCCCAGATGCCGGGTGTGAGCAGCAGATCCGCGAGCACAGCGCCGACGAAGCAGACCTTGATTGCCTTGCAGGCAGCACATCACATCGGTCGCCCTGCCGACGCAGTGTCGAGCTCGCAGCGGCTGTCACCGGTGGAGTCGACGGCGAGTTCGACTTCGTCCGTCACCGGCATTGTGTGCAGTTGCATGGCGAACGATCTGACGGTCACGACGCAGTGCCAGGTCTGCGAGGTCATACCGGTAGTCGTGTCGATTGGGCGAGGAGGTCTCATGCGCCAAACAATGCTCAATTCAGGTTTCACGACTGTCGTGGCCGTAGCAGGTGTGTTCGCTGCTGTTGTCGGGCCCGGCCAGGGTGATGGGTCGGCTCCCGAAGGCAAGGACGTCGACTCTCAGAACCGGCTATTGGTGAAGGGCGACCCTCAACCAATGAGGATCTGTGGCGAGATGCGATCGAGGGCCAGGATCTCAGCCGCCCGCCGGCCGCCGTGCCGGGCTCCGCCGTCACGAACACCACTGCTGAAGGAACATTCACTCAGGATGGCGAGTAAACCGCTCTCGCAGACGCACCAACAGCGGCGATTAGTCTGTCGACCGGTAAGCGATCCATTTCCGGAACAGGTCGCCTGCGGCGGCCCTGCGCAGTCTGCCACCATGAACAGATGTACGAGTCGGTGTTCGAGCTTGTCGACCGGTTCGCGTCCGCTCTTCCGCGATCCGAAGAGCTTGCACAACCGGTGGACTCTATCGTTCAGCAGTTGACCGCGCGGGTCGCACGGCTCGGGCGCATCGTCCGGAGGCTCGAGGCCAACTCCAGCAACGACGCACTCGAATTCCTCCGGAGTGTCCGTGCTGAGCTCGAGGCCACCGAAGTGGAGCTCCTGCACTGGCGAGTCGTTCTCGCGCGGCTCACCGGCAGTGAAGTGCCAATCGATCCAGAACCCGTTCCGAAGGGAGTGTGGGTGGCCGAAACACGGTCTCGAGTCGACGAGTGATACGTCCGGTGACGGATCCACCATCGGGGACTCACCCTTCTGCTCCGGCGGCACGGCCGGCGACACACACGGGCACTGGCAGGCGACAGCATCATGTCGTCCCGCGCGACCTTTCGAAACCCTGGGTTGACCGCAGCTGTGCGACGAGAACATGTCGAGAACCCAACCCCGGCTCCGTCCCAGCATCGAACCAGCAGCGAATCGGCAAGACAACAACTGGAGGATGGATTCCATGGCACACGTACAACGTTTCGACCACATCGGCATCACCGTCGCGGACCTCGACTCGGCAACGGCGTTCTTCGTCGGACTGGGTCTCGAGGTAGAGGGCACCGGATCCGTGGAAGGCGAGTTCGTGGAGACCGTCTGCGGCATCCCCGGCGCGCACTGTGAGATCGCAATGCTGCGGCCGCCCGACGGAGGGTCCCGGCTGGAGCTCGCGACCTTCGTCACGCCCGACCACGTGCCCGGATCGCCCACGGCGATGGCCAACGAGCTCGGGCTGCGCAACGTGTCCTTCGAGGTCGGCGACCTCCAGGCGGCCGTCGACGCGGTGGCTGCGGACGGGTACGGGCTCATCGGCGGCATCGGCGAGTACGAGAACAGCGTGCGGATGGCCTACGTGCGTGGGCCCGAAGGGATCATCGTGTCCCTGTTCGAGCAGATCGGCTGACGCGCGTGCGCGTTACCCACGTACGTCGATCCGTCGCCATGGACGCGGCGGTAGCTCGACAACGCTACAGAATGCCCGTCTGTAGCCGTCCCCCGCCGATCCGCTTGCGGGAACCACCTGTCCGCCGGGGCGTTCTCGGCCGGACCGTCCCGCTGGTGGTCCCGCTTACGGCGAAGATTCCGCGACGAAGCACCGAGGACTCGTTCGGTTGCAATTGCGACAGGATCGCCGAGGGTCGAAAAGGGTGGTCGGGACGTTGTGAGCCGCCGACGCGTCCCCGCTCTACGGTCCGTGCGCGTACACGTCTGCTGTGTGAGGGTCGTTCACCCGCGGAGCCAAAGGGGCGGCGGGGAAGTGTAGCCTGGTGGATGTCGAGGGTCATTCGAATATGCGCGGTCAAGCCATGTCGTCCTCGGCGCCCAAACCGGCCCGAAGTCAAAGGGCCGAGAACTGGAGCGCCGCCATGGCGTCGAACCCGACCGATGTGTCGAACTCTCTAGCGGTTTCCGAGGCACCTAGCCCTGCAAGGGCACCGGAATCGACGCTGTCCTGCACGGCATGTCCGCACAGCACGGATTCCCACGATGCGCTCGGTATACGGTTTTGCGCCGTGACCTCGGACCGAAACCTCGACCGAAAGTGCATCTGCGCTGGCGAACAGGCGACTGGACAGCACTACTCCCGGTACTGAAACGAGAAGTTCACCCAAACGGGTCGTGCCCCGGTCGTCCGGTGTTCTCCTGCATCGCGCAGGACGTCATTCGATGAGCGCTAGTCGATCCATTACCGGGAATGCCCGGTCTGATTCCAGTACCACCCGCCGGAATCATGAGAACCTACTGTTCATGTGGACTGCGGACAGCTTCCAACGAGATGTTTCGGCAGGAATATGGATAGATGAGCGTCTAAAGCGATTCGCCAGAGATCACCGCGCCGTCGTCGTCGGTTCGGTGTTGCCGACCGAATTCGACTCCTACGCAAGGGTGTTCCACCCCGCCCACCGACGCACCGGACCATCCGCTGGCCAGGTCGAACCGGTCACCTGGCGTGCAGTCGCTGCGGCGAACGGGCGCACCGCGCATCCACTGATGGAATGGGAGTTCCTGCTTTCTGCCACCGCGGCTAGAACAGGGCAACCCGGGCTGTGGGATAAGGCTCCTGGCACCGGCGAACTCGCCCGCCCCACTGCCGAAGCCCTCGCCGGTGTAATCGCACACTTCACGACAACCACCGACCAGTGTTGGTACGCGATATGGGAAGGCCACACGATCCTCGATGACGTCCGCCAAAATGCCGGCCGCCTGGAGATATACGACAAGGGCATGTTCCTGATCAAAGACTCCATCGCGGCGGCAGGAAACCGCTTCCGCAGCCTCCTGTCACCGAACCTCTGGTGGTCGGACGACCGCGCCTGGTGCGTGGCAACTGACACCGACCTCATGGCTACCTACGTTGGTGGATCCGCGAAGTGCATCGACGCGATCATCACCTGCCCGGATCTGGAAGCGCTGGAGGTGTCCACCACGATGAGCGTCCAGTGGGACAGCGACACCATCAACCCTCGCCCGGACCGCTACTGACTGCCGTCAGACGGCCTCCTGGTCGAGGAGATGCACTCGGGCGTGAACGACCTCGACTTCCACCAGCGACCGAGGGACCACACTCACCAACTCCGCTACTGTGGGCGGGTACGCGTTCGAGGCCGGTCAGCTCGCCGGGTCGTACTGGAACGCACGCACCTCCTGCGCGCATCGGCAAGCGGCCGCGATCTTCGCGGCCCATCCCAGTGCCGCCTCGCGAGAGGGCAGTTCCAGCACCGTGTAGCCGCCTTCGAGCTGTTTCGTCTGCGGATAGGTGCCCTCGGTCACGGTCCCATCGCCATCGACCATGACGGGCGAAACGCTCTCATCAATGCCGCCGCCGAACACCCAGACGCCGGCGTCCCTCGCCTCCTGCACAACCGCGTGCGACGCATCCGAAACTGCCTGCAGATCCCCGTCGGGAAGAACCATGGCGGCACTGGGAAACGAGATTAGGTACTTCGTCATTGTGTCGACTCCTTGATCGCTTTGCACGGATGGAATACATCCTCGCCAATGGGCGCGCTACGCAACAGCCCGAGACCTCCCAGCCGACCGCTCGTCGATCCACTTCCGAAACGCGTCGGTGACGGTTCCCCGAGACGCCGTCCTCCGCCGCCTGGGGCCTCCTACTCGATGTGTGCCGGATAATTACGTTGCCGCCGATCCGGGTCGCCGAGGACGATGGGTCTGCTGGCAGCGAGTGCCACCATTCGGCGCAGGAAGGGAGCGGCGGTGGAAGATCCACCGGCAGAGGCATATGGGCGGGTGACGAACCCGGACAGGTTCGCCCCGCTGATTCCTGCTGCCGAGGATCTCATCACCGACCTGAAACGGCGGTTCGAGGTGACTGTCTCCCGTGGTCCTGCGCCGACGTCGAAGTCGCGGACAGTCGTGGAGTTGGTGGAGATCACCCCGATTCGCGTGGATCAGGCGCCATTGGCAATCACCTTCACTTCGTTTCCTGGGCTGTATCTCGACGCGGGCGCATGGGAGCACATCTCGCTCCCTGCGTGCGGGTGTGACGCGTGCGAAGAGGACGCGGAGGACGTCTTGCGGGAGTTGGCCGAGTATTCCGAGGCGCTGACCGGCGGGCAGCTGTCCGAACGGATCACCGGCAGGTTCCGGCCGATCCTCGAGCATTCCTGGGACGGCGACGGTTGGTGCCGCAGCGGCAAGATGCGACTGTCTGCGGCACGGGCCGCTGAGCTGCGTGCCGAACTCCTGCGTCCGCCGCCAGATGGGCGCTGGCGACCGTGGTCATTTCGAGCGTGAGCACGCGGGGCCGATTGATAACCGGTCACCGATCGCCCAACGGAACACGATCTTCAACGTTCCGCGATGAGTCCCGTCATCTCTTCCGGTCTGTCTATTTGTGTCCGGCCCATCCGATTATTGGAGGAATCGCTTATGCCCCGCACCCGGATCCACAACATGAACGTCTCCCTCGACGGGTACGCCGCCGGCGAGCACGTGACGTTCGACGCCCCGATCGGCGGTGCCGAACGGCTATTCGATTGGTTCGACGGACGCGTCATCCACGGGGTCGACCGGGTAGACGCCCCAGTCACCCTGGACCGCGCCGTGACCAGCCTGTGGAGCCAGGGCATCGGCGCGGAGATCATGGGCCGTCGCAAGTTCGGCCCCCAAACCGGCGATTGGCCCGACGACGGGTGGCGGGGCTGGTGGGGCGACGAACCGCCATTTCACACCCCAGTGTTCGTCATGAGCCACTACCCACACCCGAGTATCGACTTTCCCAACGGGACCAGCTTCCATTTCGTGGACGGGCCACCGCATGAAGTGCTGCGCGTGGCCCAGGAAGCTGCCAACGGTCAGGACATCCGCCTCGGAGGAGGACCCTCGACCGTGCGGCAATTTCTGCAAGCCGACCTGATCGACTTCATGCACCTGGTGATCGTGCCCATCACCCTCGGGCGCGGCGTATCGCTCTGGGAAGGCTTGAACGGCATCGAAGACCGCTTCACAATCGAGACCGTCACCTCCCCCAGCGGGCTCACCCATCAGCTCTGGAACAAGAACAGCCACGATTGAGCCCGGTTCAGTGGCCAGTCGAGGATCCGCCTTCGGTTCAGGCACCGACTGCCGTCGGCGTGTCGCTCGACGCCGATCGTCCCGGTGACGGTTGCCTCAACGAGATCTGTTGCGGCCAAGCGGCCAGGGATCATTGACGGTGAGTCAAGCGGTGCCCACCCCGACTGCGTGCCACCGAGCAGATCCTGGACGCCGGGGTGAGGTCATACTCTTGCTCCGAACAGTTCGGTCAGTAGGGCGTGGGCGGTCTCGGGGGCGCGCACAGTCAATGCGAGCGCGTCGGGAGACAGGTGCAGGGTGAAGTCGAAGAAGGCGCAGCAGCCCTGTTCGGCGGCGGCCAGGCGCGCCACCTCGGCGAGCAGGTCGGGATCCGACGGGAACCTCACACGCATCCCACCGTCGATCTCCTCGCGGCGGTTGGCCGAGGCCAGCACCTTCCGCCATTGCCGGGCCCGCTCGCCGTATTCGTCGCCGCTGAGAGTGCACGCCACCGGGGCGTCCCGCCAGGAGCGACCCGGTGTCGACTCGGGCCGGCGTTCGAGTGTCAGTGATACCGGCGCCGGGGCGTCGGATGGGGCCGTGAGGCAGCCGCAGCCCGGCCCGCAGGCCCCGTCCGGTGCCGGCTCATCCAGGTCGGCACGGACACTGGCCAGGTACGCCGAGAACGCCGTCAGTTCTGCAATTCTGCTGTCGGCGTCAGCGATCCGGTCGGTGACCAGCGAAAGCATCTGCTGGCGCACCGAGGCACAGACTCCGTGTTCCCAGACCTCGAGCAGATCCCGGATCTCCTCCAGCGGCAGGCCGAGATGCTTGGCCGAGGAGATGAACGCCAACCGTTCCACCGCCTCGTCGCCGTAGACCCGGTAACCCGACGCGGTTCGCTCGGCGCTCGACAGGCCCGCGGTCTCGTAGAACCGCAATGTCGTGGCCGGAACCTCGGAGATTTCCGCCAGCTGCGAGATCCGATAAGTGCTCATGAGATGACGGTAAACCTTCGAGTCGACTCGAAGGTCAAGTGCTGACGGCAAGAATCCGCTGCTGTCCGGTCACCGATCCGCAACGGACGTCCAGGCCAGTTCACAGACAGTAAGTCCCCCCGTCCCGCGCGGGCAACGGCTGCGAGAGGCAGGGAGGATCTGCGATGCTGATCAGACAACTGCGGAGGACATGAAGAGGCTGGAGATGACAGAGGCCCCGGGCAATGGCTCCACATCAGGTGACAAAGCGGTGACGATTCGTGCCGAAGCGATCCGGGCCGCGGCTATCAGCGAAGCACCGAAGCACCGACGGCTGCTGCAATCGGCACGGGATGGTCGCATCCTCAGCGCGATCATGCTCCGGGTCTTCACTATCTCCACACCCCATGGGCACGGGGTGCTCACAACGATCGGACGCAAGAGCGGCAAGCAGCGCCGGAACTACGTTCGCGCGATCCGGCGCCACGACAAGGTGTACGTCGTGATGCTCCGTCCTCCCGCACTGGCAATCGAGAGGCCCCTGGCGGTCTCATCCTGGATGTGGAACATTCGGGGAAACCCGAACATTCACCTTCGACTGCGGCGCCGAACCTTTGCCGGCATGGCGCGGGAGATCAGCGACCCGACCGAGCTGCAACAGGCACGAGAGGCGATCTGCGAGTCGGTTCACCTCATGGACTACGGCGAGTGCCGATTTCATCTGCGCGGGCGCCCCTCCCGGGCCAAGATCAAGGATTTGCACCGCTACTGGTTCGACACAGGAATCCCACTCGTCATCGAACTCGCGGAGTAGGTGGACCAGGTAAGGGCGGCAGGTCGCAGGACGCTGTCCCCGATACCTCGTGACGTTCATGGGACGAACCAGGACCCAATCGTTCGAACGTCGAGGTCCAAGGGCGTTCCCGCAAGGTGATCGTCATCCGGCGTTCCCGTTGGCGTTCGGCTAGCCGGGAACGCGCAGCACCGACCGTGCCACGACCGATGAGTCGCGTCCGCACGGACAGGGGGTGTCAGTCCGGTCTGGCATTCTTTGTTGATGGCTGACAACACTACGCAACGGACCGTCGAAGCCGAGTTCGACATCGACAGCTGGGATGAGGTTCCCTATGACGAGCCGGACGAAGGCCCGAAATTGACCAGGGTCGTGATCCGCAAGACCTACCGAGGCGCACTGGAGGGAAGCGGGATCGCGGACGTTCTTACCACGCAAGGCCCCCAAGGCGCCGGATACGTTGCCTCGGAACGCATCCACGCGGCTCTGGACGGTCGGCGCGGAACGTTTGTGATTCAACATGGGGGTCTGGCCGACGGCGCCGACCAGACAACGTTCGGAACAGTGATCCCGCATTCGGGTACTGCGGAGCTGACCGGACTGTCCGGTCACGCCACCGAGGCCCGCCAAGGCGTGCTGACTCTCGTCTACAGCTTCGAGAACCCGTCCTGAACGCTTCGTGCCGGCCACTGGAGACCGTGGCCGGCACGAAGCGCCCGTCACGTTGTGCGGCCGAGCGATTCCCCGCCGACGTCTGGTGCGCCCTCCCGAAGGTCGTCTTCAGCCGCACGCTCGACAGCGTCCAGGGCAACGCCCGGCTCGCCGAGGAGCTCGGTGGCCGACGAGGCTGCTGCGGCGCTCGACGCGACCGACCAGGACGTCTCGATCGGCGGCGCCGGCCTGGCCGCGGCAGCGATCGAGCTCGGCCTCGTCGACGAGCTGCGCATGTTCCGCAATCCGGTCGTCATCGGTGGCTGCACGCCCTTCCTGCTGCCGGTCACCGAAGACGTCCCGCTCGATCTGATCGAGACCAGGACGTTCGGCTCGCGCATGATCTACGAGCGCTACCGGCGCGCCCGCGACGAGTCGGACTGACACCGCCGTCCGAGTCATCAGCGCCGCGCCGCACGGGTATTGCCGCGCCGCACGGGTATTGCCGCGCTGCCCGACGTTCACGTCCACCCGGGGCGGCGCATGAATGGATGCAGCCAGAACGGATCCTCTTCGAATTCGTACAGGTCAATGGAGGGTGGGCCGGTAGATGAGCTCTTGGATGTGACCGTCGAGCGTCCGGTTCTCGACCAGCTCCAGGTCGAAGTCGGCCCCACCCCGGAAGATCGGGTCCAACCCGGTCTGACCGGTAATGACGGGGAAGAGCGTCACCTGCACGCGGTCGACCAGGCCGGCGGCCATCAGCGACCGGTTCAGCGACAGGCTGCCGTGCGAGCGCAACGGCACCTCGGACTCCTCCTTGAGCCGGGCGACGACGTCGACGGCGTCACCGCTCACGACGGTCGCGTTCGGCCAGTCGAGGGGTCCTTCGAGCGTCGTCGACACCACTGTTGCCGGCAGGTTCCTCATCCGAGTGACCCATGGGTCACGCACTTCGGACTCCTCGGTGCTCGCGGCCAGCATCTGCGCGAACAACCGATATGTGTTGGTCCCGAATACCATCCGCTGCTCCGCGCCGTACAACGCAAGGCGGCGGTCGAGCAACTCGGGGCCTTGCTTACCCCAGTAGCCGGTCCAGTTGCCGCTGGCGGCGCCGTAGCCGTCGAGGCTGGAAAAGACGTCGAAGGTGTAGGTCGCGGTCATGTCGTTCTCCTCGAGTGCGGGTTTGATCGGTATGGGTACAGACTGGAAACCACTGCGAGACTCATCGCCGTCGGACTGGGCCACAGCGTTGTGCAGGATTCGTGACGTTCTCGACCCTCATCACTCGAAAAGCAAACCGATCCCCGACCCCACATCCCGTCCGACTGGGCCGTGACGTGGGACTGCGTCGAACTCGACACGGACGACGACAAATTCCACTCGTCGACGTCCGGGATTGTCCACAAGATTGTCGCGTCCTTCGTGCCGCCTCGCCGCCTCGCACGTGGAGGGCGAGGCGACGAGATCGGCCTGTGCTGCGAACCGGCAGGTCAACCCTTGATGATGTCGTCAATCTGGCCGATCGCCTGCGACGCGCCCTCGACCACGCCCATGTCGAGCACCTGCTGGAGACCTACGGCGGTCGTATAGGTGCTGACATAGGTGGCGATGGTGCTGCCGTCCTTGTCCTGAAAGGAGTACTCGTTGGTGGACACTGGCATCGATTCGATCGGGGTGAAATCCGCATCGGCGAATCCGTCGGTGAAGCTGAAGCCGGTCGGCTCATCGACAGAAATGATGTTCCAGTAGCCCGCATGCTTGTCGCCCTCGGGGCCGGTCATGTAGTAGGTGACCCGACCGCCGGGGGTGAACTCATGGTCGACCACTGTCGCCGGATACGTCGGTGGACCCCAGACCTTTTCGAGCTGGCGAGGATCTGCGTAGATCTGCCAGATCCGCGCTAGGGGCGCGGCGAACTCGGCGGTGATGGTCAGGGTCAGTGCATCGGAGTCGTGGCTGACGTTGGTGACAGGCATCGTTCATTCCTTCCGTTGGGGTTGCATTGCGATCAGTTCGTCGATGCGTGCGATCCGCCCACGCCACACCTGTTCCAGCTCGGCGAGCATGGACGACACCGCGCGAACTGATTCCACATCGCCCGTGGCGAGTTGTTCACGGCCGCTGCGTCGTTTGACGAGTAAGCCAGACTTCTGGAGGACGGCGACGTGCTTCTGTACCGCAGCGAAACTCATGTCGTACTTCGCCGCCAATGCCGAGACGGAATGCTCGCCGGCCAGCACGCGACGCATGATGTCGCGCCTCGTTCGGTCGGAAAGCGCGTGGAACAGGGCATCAGCCTGGTCCTCATCCGTTTCTGACACAAACAGAACATACAACCGATTGGTTGTATGTGCAAGACCATTGGGGCTTCGACTCTCAGGATGCGCGTGGGCGATGGCACCTTCGGCGATGCCCGCCGACCGACAGCACCTGACCGCCCAACCGCCGTCGAGCCCGACTACACGGTCCACCGACGTCCCTCGATCGGCGCCTCGCACCCAGCTCCTTACCAAGATTCCGCACGCCGTCGGTCTCAGCGCCCGCAGCTGTCAGATTCAACCGATCGTCGACCGGTCAGCTGCGACGTGGACGTTTCTGGTTTCTCTCACGGTGTGGCCACTCCATTCTGTCTCCAGTTTCCGACATTCCTTCGGTCGTCACCGGCGTGACAGAGGGCGGAGAGGTGGAGGAACATGGAACAAATGAAAGCGGTTCGGCTCCACGCCTACGGCGGACCGGAAAAGCTCGTCTACGAGGATGCTCCCCTACCGGAGTCTGCCGGGGACGAGCTCCTCGTGCGGGTGCACGCTGCGGGGGTCAACGTGTTGGACTGGCTGCTGGGCGAAGGCGGGTTCGACCACTTTCCCGATGTTCCACTGCCGTGGATTCCGGGGTGGGACATCTCGGGAGTCGTGGAAGTGGTCGGTAGCGGCGTCAGCCGGTTCCGGCAGGGCGACAGCGTCTATGGAATGGTTCGGCTGCCCGAACCCGGCAACGCCTACGCCGAGTACGCGGCAGTCCCCGCCGGTCAGGTCGTCGCCAAGCCGCCCAGCCTGTCCCACATACAAGCGGCGGCGATGCCGATGACCGGATTGACGGCGTGGCGGGCCCTCTTCGACGAGGCCGGTCTACAACGAGGGCAACGCGTGTTGATCCATGCCGCCACGGGCGGTGTCGGCCATCTGGCCGTGCAATTTGCGAAGGCCCAGGGAGCGCACGTGGTCGCAACCGCGTCCGGCTCCAACCGGGAGTACGTGAACTCGCTCGGCGCTGACGAATTCGTCGACTACCGCGAGCAGCGGTTCGAGACGTCGGTGGCGCCGGTGCATGCCGTGATCGACACGGTCGGCGGCGAAGTCCAACAGCGGTCCCTCGACGTGCTGGAGCGAGACGGGGTTCTCGTCGCCCTGCCAGGAGAGGTCCCGGACGAGGTCAAGTCCGAAGCCGAGCGACGCGGAATACGGACGCGATACTTCAGCGTCGAACCGAACGCTGACACGCTGGCCAAGATCTCCCGGCTCGTCGATGACGGCAAGGTGCGGCCCACGGTCAGCTCGGTGTATCCCCTCGCCGGGGCACAAGCCGCCCACGAAGAGGGCCGGGCAGGACACGTCCGCGGGAAGCTTGTCCTCGACGCGACCACGGCCGCTACCTGACCCGCGTTTATCAAGACAACGAATCAACGGACGACGATATCGCCGGCAGGGGCGTGATGTTCGGTGTCGTCGACGACGTCGCGGCCCTATCCGCCGGCATGACCGCGCCGGACGAGCAAAATCCGCTTCAAGCAAGAAATGCGCTGGCCGATGAACGCTGGCTCCCCGAGTTGGATTCGAACAACGGCGGCTCGATTGACAGTCGAGGGCGCTACCGCTGAGGAGTCGGCTATCGGTGAACGGGGCGCTGTGTTTACGGCTGCGGCTGCGGTGCCGCGGCCCGCATGCCATCCTCGGGAGATGGCACGAACGTGGTTGTCGGTGACGGTGGAGCTGCTCGGTGGGCGCGGCGAGGAACTGTGGCCGTGGCCCGGCCGTGTCTTCGCGGTCGGACCGTCGCACACCTTCATGGACTTTGCGAATGCGATCAACGACGCCTTCGCCCGGTGGGACAGGTCTCACCTGTCGATGTACACCCTTGCCGATGGACGAGTGGTCACCGACGCGGAGACTGGGGGCGAGATGGCTGGGTCGATCGATGGGCCCATCACGGAGCCGGTGGACATCGAGACGGCCAAGGTCGCCCGCCTCCTGGGCCCTGGAGCGGAGTTCCAGTTCACCTTCGACCTGGGCGATGACTGGACCCACCGCTGTATGGTCGGCCGCGACAAGGTCGACCCCGTGGAAGTGCTGGGAACCACGCCAGGCAACCCCCTGCCCTACTGGGGATGGGGCAGCATCCCGGACCAGTACGGGCGCCGCTGGGCCGACGACGACGGGGACAGCCGAGCACCGCGCAGACCGAGCCAGCCGCATCCGATGCTGCTGCACGCGTGGCCCGGACGCGAGCAAGTGCCCCCGCTCGAGTTGACTGAGCTGCGCGCCGCTATCGCGACAGGAGATGCGGCCCGCTTCCTCGCCGCGGTGAGGGGACATGACATCGACGACGCGCTGCAACAGGTGGGGGCCGGCATACCGATGGCACTGAAACAGCGCCGGGAGCAGGCCGAGCCGGTGACGCTGTCGGTCATCAACCGGCTGACTCTGCGCGCCGGCACGGGCGACGAAGTGCTGGCCGAGGACCTGCTCGCGTGCCTGCGCAACGAGCCGCTCGCAGGGCGGGTGGTGCCGGTCGACCTCGAGATGCTCGGCACCGCACTCGAGGGAGATCTGGGCATGTCGACCGGTGGCTACGTCGACCTGCGCACCGGGGACGTGTACGACGACAGCAGCACTGACCCGGCGATGGTCGGGGAGGACGCCGCCGTCGACGTGGAGGAGGAGCCCGACCGTTGGCTCCGGTTCGACCGCACCGGTTCGCGCGACGGTTGGCGCGATATGGCGGCCTTCGCCGAGCGCCAGCACGATGCGGCGCTGCGGGAGCGGCTGAAGCGGGCGATCGAGGGCAAGGGCGCGTTCCACCGGTTCCGCGACCTGGTCCAACAAAAGAACCTCGCAGAACAGTGGTACGCGTTCTCCGCCGACCGCCAACTGGGTCGTGCCCGCGAGTTCCTCGCCGACGCGGGCATCCGCGTGGGCTGACGGTCAGCCCACGCCGTGCCACCTGCGTCTCTGGCCATCGTTCTTTGTATTCCGCTGGCCTACATAAGGATAATGACATTGCCGAGGCCGAAGACCCGAGGTCTTCGCTGTTCGCCGGAATCGTTATCGTCCCTCTCCTGATGTGCCGTCTCATCCGTGGCATCGAAACCTGCTGAAACGGAAGCTGTTCGAACACCTTCGCAGGCCGGGTGAGAGTTCGTATCAAGTGCGGTCGGACCAGGCGATCGCCACCGATCTCGCCGTGCGAAGGCGGTACGGATCCTTCAACCCCTTGCCGACATTCCTCGCGCAGCGAAGACTCGAATCCATGAGTAATAAAGCAGTGGTCAGTCTCACCACCGGCCTCGAGGACGCCGAGAAGGTGACGGTTGCGTTTCTGGTCGCGGTCGGCGCGGCAGAACAACAGCGCGAGACGCTGATGTTTCTCACGAAGGAAGCCGTACGACTCGCGCTCGACGGCACGATTCAGGGGGTGGCCTGCGAAGGTTGTCCGCCGCTTCCCGATCTGGCAGCACGATACAAGACAGCGGGCGGCATCTACATGGTGTGTCCGATCTGCTTCGAGGCCAAGCACCTCGACAAGGACGCGCTGGTCTCCAACGCCGAACTCGCCGGGACGGTGCCGATGTGGAAGTGGATCGGCGACGAGGGGGCCGTCACGTTCAGTTACTGAACGGCGGAGGGTATGACGCGTCGTAGCCGACATCGAAATCCCGAACGGTCACCGGCGTCGAGGCGTGACCGGTGCGCATCATAGTGGGTTCAGACGTGCCTTGAGCAGGCAGAACTCATTGCCTTCGGGGTCGGCCAGGACGTGCCACTGCTCCTCCCCTGTCTGGCCGATGTCGGCCGGGCGAGCACCGAGCGCGAGAAGGCGTTCGAGCTCGGCGTCCTGATTGCGGTCGGTGGCGTTGACGTCGATGTGCAGCCGGGATTTTCCCCTCTCCGGCTCATGCCTGCAACTGAGAATGATCGTCGGCTGCGGACCGCCAAACCCTTCGCGCGGCCCGATCTCCACCGAACCGTCGCTCTCGCGATCGAGCACCACGAAGTCCAGGACCTCACACCAGAACCGCGCCAAGACCTCAGAGTCGCTGCAACCGAGCACGAGCTCACTGATACGACATGCCATCAACAAACCCTACTCTCAGCCTGGGAACTGCGGGGGTGGCCACACGCGAACCTCATGGCTCCCAGCATGCACCAAAATGGACCGGATGAGGATCCGTCGCCGGTCAGTATTGGCGGACGAGTTCGGGGTGGCGGGCGCCGCGATGGAGTCCGCCGAACATCGCGCATTCGTCGGCGATCCACGTCCACGCTCGCTGGTCCCACCCAGCCAACTCGGTGAAAGCGTCTGCGACCGTGGTCGTTCCGTTCGAGCTGTCGTGAAGTACGACAGTGGAGCGCTACGGGACGCCCTGTCGCAGCGCCGCACGACGATCGCGGATCGGGCTCGCTCAACTGTCGCCGGGGAGCTGGCGGAAGTACTCCTCAGGCGAAACCCCAGGCGGAATCCGATGAGGCTTGTGTTCAGGGTCGTCGTCGAGGGTGATCGCCAGTGAGGTGCTGTATGCGTCGGCGCGAGGCCCCTGGGGGCTGCGGTACGGGTTCGTCGCTGATGTACCAAGCGTCGGTAGCGACGAAATCGAAGCCGTCCTGAACCCCCTCCCCTGGCAAGCGTTCCCACTCGAAATACACTCGACGACCATGCCCATGCGAAGCTCCGTGAAGGCGTCGTCACATGTATCCAGCAACCGCTGGGCGTGTCGTGGGAGTCGATGACCCCCAGCCCTCGTCATGGTTCCAGGTCTGCACGGTTCCGGTGATAGGAGACATGAGTTCGATTGCATCATCAGATCGACCGGTCGTGGACGAATCCTGACACTCGGTCGACGGCAGGAATTTCCGCTGATTCCCCGCCTTGCGGCCGCCCGGTGCTGTTGGGGCGGTCTCTTCGTGCAGCGTATCAGCCGGTCCCATCGCACGTCCCGCCTGCAAATGAGCTGACACGGCGCTAAGCTCGTCGGCGGCGGTCTGCGCTTCCGCACTTTCCGAGGGTGGGCGTGCCGATCAGCGATATCACTGTCCCCCACCGATACTCGGATACTGGGCTGTGATCGAACGAGGCGTCAACCGTTTCTGGTCGGAGCCGTCGGGATTCATCGAAGCGAGCTCTGCACGGTTCGAGGTGGATATGTCGACAACCAACTCCCCCGACTGCGTCGTTGCTCTGGTGTAGAGAATGCGTGAGCCGTCGGGGGTGAACTGTGGATGCACCGCGTACGTGTCGGTCAGCGGCGTGATCTCTCCACCACCGGCGGGCATCGAGTAGATCTCGGAGCCGTTGTTGCCGCCGCGGTTGCTCGAGAAGACCAGAGTGGAACCGTCGGGTGAGTAGGCGGGGTCCGCGTTCCAGAACTGGTCCCGCAGAAGCACCTTCGATTCTCCACCTGCTGCCGGCGCCTCGACAATGTATCCGTCGACGGTGAAGATCACCCGCGACCCGTCCGGCGAGAACGTCGCCACGGATCCGGACTCCTCCGGAGCGATAACGCGCACGTCGGAACCGTCGGGGTTCATGATGCTGATACTGCCGTCGCTCTTCGAGAACGCGATTGAGGACCCGTCCGGCGAGAAGACAGACTGATAGCCGTCCTCGTGAACAGTCCTCACGTCACCCGATTCGAGATCCACGACCTCGATGAACCTGCCTCCGCGGGTGTAGGCCAACTGCGCGCCGTCCGGTGACAGCGCGGCGTAGTTACCCCACCGGCCATCGGACATGTCGTCAGCCACGGTCGGGGTGACCTGCCGCAGACCGCTGCCGTCGATGTTCGCCACGAAGACCTGACCCCACCCGTCGTCGAAGGACACAATCGTCGGTGTCGGCGCCGGTGGCGAGTCGTCCGCGCACCCCGTCAGGACGACGGATGCGGCGACGAGAACGGGCATCAAGCGCGAGAAACGCATCAAGCGATCATCGCAACCAAACCCCTGGCGGGCACGCACGACACGCAGATTGGAGCGGCGGGCCAGAGGTGCGCCGGATCAGATGCCCTCGGCGCGCTTCGCCACCTCGACGAACTGCGACCGGTACGGCACCCGCTGCCGGAACGTCCACTCGTCACGCGGCAACGCCGCACGAGCCACTTTGCGAGATTCTTCCGATACTGCGACATCGCCGACCGCGCCTATGAGGTGACTGTGTCACCAAGCGGCAGCAGGGCGAGACAGTTTCGCTGATCTGGACGGCACCGTGCAGACGCCGGCTTTCGTCGGTGACCGATCCTTGACCGGATGCCTTCAGGTCCGTGATAGTAATCGGAGGTGACCCCGAGTCCGCGGCCGTCGCGCCGCGGTTTCCCGAGTACTCGGGGCCTGACATGCACAGGTTCACCGAACCGACACCAGTTCCCACCATCGCCGACATCATCTCCGTGTTCGTGGAGAAGTGGGAGATCGAATGCTGCGGGATCCCTTCCGCCGTCGGCTACGACGCCACCTGGTCATTGACCTTTATCGAGTCGGCATCCGGACGAGGCGGGCCACTGCCCGCCGGCGCCGGCTGGAGCACACAGACCCACCTCATCACCGCCAGCGGCATCGAGGCCTACTGGCCTAACCCCGACGATGTGCACGTCGGCGTCGTGCACGGCTATTTCTCCGGCACCCGTCACGGGGCGACAGTGCCCGACGGAATCTATCCCACGACAGGCCTCGTCATCGATCTGCAGTTGCAAACCGTCGAGTATCAGCAGACCGCGGGCGTACGGCGACCGATACCCGACACGAGACTGCTGCGGCGCATACCGGAGAGTTCAAAATGGTTCGCCGACAACCTCGACACAACCCATTGCATCGAGGCCGGGTTCCTCATGGACCTGGCGGTGATATACCCGTGAAGAATCGACTCGCCGATCCACGACGCCAACACGTAATCGCCACCGTCAGCCAGCTCGTGGACGGCATCGCCCGCCAGGATCGATGGACGATCGCACGGCGATCGACCGGCCGCTTCTCGAACAACTGCTCTCGCACAGCGACGATCCTGCATTCACCGTCCCGAGTGAGAACTCCTGTCTCGGTGTGGACGGGGCACCCGTTGCGGTGGTCGAGGACGACGACGCCGCCGTGGTGCTCGGCGGCGTCCGCTCACCAAGTGAGCGCGACCCGATACCCGTTGCCGCCGTACTGGTCGCCTCGACCGCAGCGACGCGCACCTGGCTCGTCGCGTCGCTGGACATCGCCACTGCCGTCGACATCGACTTCCCACGCGCGATCCAGCTAAGTCTGTTCACCGAGACGATCGACGCCGACATCATCGCCCGACACAGCCCCCTCGACGCGAGGGCCGCAGCGATCGACTGGGACGACCCCACCGTCCTACTGCACACGAGGTCGAACGGGACGACCACGGTCGCAGACGCTCTCACCGAGTTGGCTGGGTGGGACCAGCGAGCGTGGACGTGGATCGCCGACGAATGCGCGATGTTCGGCGCACTCTATCTCCGCGCCCGCCACCCCGAACTCGTCCGCCAATACTGACCGGATCTAGTCGTAGATAACGGCAAGTCCCCGGCGCTCGAGGTCCGCCAAGCCGTCCCGCATGGCTTGAAGTTGTTCGGGTGAATGCCCCACCCAGTCCGTGATCTCGCCGACTATTCTCACAGGTTCCCGGGTGCGGTAGGAGCGGGTAGGATTTCCGGGAAACTTCTTGTCCGTCACATTCGGGTCGTCCTCCAGTGCGCCTTCCGGTTCCACGATGTAGATGCGAGGCCGGCCCTCTCCAGTGGCCAGCTCAGCTCCCCACACTGCGGCATCCAATGTTTGCGTCACATAGACGTTGTTCGATAGGCGTCCTTCGGCGTAGTTCGACGGGCGTCCGGGCACCAGCAATTCACCCACCGAGAGGTCCGCCTTGGTGCCGTGGAAGAGCGCACCCGACTCGTGCACTACAAAAGGTTTCGTCACAACAGCCCCATCCGTTGTAGTTGGTTCGAAGATTGTGCAGCACGTCAGGGGTCTTGCCACAAGCCCCTCTCTCTGCCATATAGTGAGAGTGGGAAAGTACGTAGGTCAAGACCTGTGGGTTGGAAGATCTCAGGCGACTTCCATTCCAGACGAATCCGATTGATTCGGTGCTTGATTCCGGTGTGATGTCGGTAAGGGCCGACGGTGTCCAGCCTCGTGCCTGATCCCGGCAGAGGACCGAGACCGAGTGGTCGATGACACCCCATCAGACGGCCCGCTCCTCGACCGGAGACCTTCTCCGGCGCCGGGTCGCCACCCACGGAGGTACACGAATGACATCGCCCATGGAGTCCGTCCCCAATCTGTCCGCGCTCGCCGGGTCCTGGACCCTGGACCCTTCTCGCACCTCGATCACCTTCCACACCAAGGCGTTATGGTTGCTCCCGGTCAACGGGAATTTCCAGGCCGTCGAGGGCGCCGGAACGGTCGGCGCCGACGGATCTGTCACCGGAACGCTGGTCGTCGACGCCACCTCCGTGAACACCGAGAACACCAAACGCGACCAGCACCTGAGCTCCGCCGACTTTTTCGACGTCCAGAAGTACCCCACCATCGTCTTCACCGCAGCAGAAGCACGACCTGCCGATACGGGAGACCTACACCTCGACGGCGATCTGACCGTTCACGGCCAGACACAACCGCTCACCATCCCCGCCCATGTCGTCGCCGCGCAGGACACCGCGACAGTCACCGCCGAAGTACACCTCGACCGCAGCAACTGGGGTCTGACCTACACGAAAAAGGGCTCCCGCCTCGCCACCCACGTCGTGATCAACGCCCATTTCATCAAATCCTGACCAACCGGCGAGCCTGTTCGCACACCCTCCGTAGCAGGAACCTCCAGCGGCGTTTCCCATCGACGATCATTGACGTCGTGGAGAACACAAGCACCCATCGAGACGACACCGTCCGAGAGTCGTACTCGGCCAGATCCCAGGAGTACGCGGACCTCTTCGGCTCCATGACTTCGACACACCCCTCCGATCGGGCCCTGGTGAGCAGCTGGGCCGCCACCCTGGCAGGTCCCGTGCTGGACGCCGGGTGTGGTCCGGGGCAGTGGACGGACTTCTTGGCCGAGTGCGGACCAGCTGTGAGTGGGATCGCTTTGGTTCCCGAGTTCGTCGAACGAGCTCGAATGCAGTACCCAGACCTCACCTTCGAAGTCGGCGGCTTCGAGGCATTGGACGCCACGACCGAATCACTGGGTGGTGTGCTTTCGTGGTATTCGCTCATTCACCACAGTCCGCAGGACATCCAGACTCCGCTCGCCGAGTTCGCACGCGTGATTCGGCCGGGCGGAGGGTTGTTGGTGGGCTTCTTCGAAGGAACAACCGTAGGGACGTTCGACCATGCCGTAACCACTGCCTATCGATGGCCGGTGACTGAACTCGGCCAGGAGTTGATCACGGCCGGCTTCGAGGTGATCGAGACCCACACCCGGACGGGAAGTGGCTACCGGCCTCACGGCGCAATCACCGCACGCAGGCAGAGCAGCCAGTGAGGGATCCCTCCGCATCACGCGGTCGTAGTTCCTCGCGTGGAGTCGAGACGGTGCAGCAGGGCACGCGCGCCGTCGAGGAGCAATTCGAGAGCATCCGGATAGGCGCTGCGTTCGGAGAGGTCGACGAGAAGTTCCGCAGTCGCCGCGATGTGTGGATGGGTTTCGGCCGGAAGCTGTGCGTAGGAGGATCGCCACAGTTGCCGGTCGGACTCGCGCACGTCGTCGGGTAGTGCGAGTTCGGCACCGTCGAGGGCCGCGAAGGCCAGCATCTGATCCACGAACGCGCGGTAGAGCCGCACCGCGGCGCCGTCCGGGAATCCCGCCTCGCGCAGAATTCCGAGGATCGTCTCGACCGCGGCTTTTTCGGAGGTGCGGCCGCTGACTCGGCTCGCCGACAGGACCGCCGCCTGAGGATGGTCTAAATATGCTGCGTGCGAACGTATTCCGAGGGAATGCAGATCGCGCCACCAGTCCCCCGTGGGTTCCCATCCGTGGAACGACCGGCCGATCAGTTCGTCGGCGATCGCCAACGTCAGGTCGTCGATGCCGTCGAAGTACCGGTAGAGGGTGCTCGGGTCGGCGCCGAGCGCAACCCCGAGACGGCGGACCGACAGGCCTGCACTGCCGTGGTGGCGGAGCAACCGCAATGCCGTGTCGACGATCAACTTCTCCGACAGCACGGCGCCCTGCTTCGTCGGCCTCCGCCTGCGCCGGGCCGATTCCGAGAACACCTGCTTGGCCATCACCGACTCCTTCCGCTGTCGCAACCTTATGCCAACACCGTTGACGGTGTAAACGGCGAAGGTGTTGCATGTCACAGGCAGCGCGCGGCACTCGTCCCCGACATCCACCCAGCGAAAGCGACGCACACATGGCAGCACAGAACAACGGCACAGCCGGCGCACCACCGGCGACGGGCCTCCGCAAGACCCTCGGGGTCGCGGACGGAATCGCGATCGCCGCGTCGAGTACCGCGGCGACGACCAGCATCGGCGTCGGCCTCGGAGTCATCGCAGCCGTGGTCGGACTCCAGATGCCGGTGGTGCTCCTGCTGGCGTTCGTCCCGATTCTCGGGATTGCCGGTGGATACGCTCGGCTCAACCGTGTCGAGCCCAATTGCGGCAACAGCTACGTGTGGGTAGGCCGCAGCCTCAATCCGTGGCTGGGCTTTCTCACGGGCTGGATGGCGATCATCGCCGTCGTGGTGTTCATGGCCTACACCACTGCCATCGCCGGGTCGGCGATCCTGCAGCTCGGGGGCATGGCCGGTGTGCACAGCATCGGGGGGCTCACTCTCGACCCCGACTCCACGCTGCAGTCCACACTGGTGGGGCTGATCATCCTCGGGGCGGTCACTTTCACCGCCGTCCGAGGCGTCGCGGTCGCGGCACGGCTGCAGAAGTATCTCCTCGTCTTCGAATACGTCGTGCTGATCGGGTTCTGCGTGTATGGGCTGTTCGCCGGCAGCCAGCCGTTCTCGCTCGACTGGTTCAATCCCTTTGCGATTCCGTCGTTCGCGTTGCTCGCGCAGGGCATGGTGATCGCGGTCTTCTTCTACTGGGGTTTCGAGGCGGCGTTCAGCGTGAGCGAGGAGGTCCGCGACCCTCGCGATGCCTCACGCGCGGGTGTGATCACCGTATTCCTGGCACTCGGCTTGTTCCTCCTCGGTGCGGTGTCCTTCCAGCGGGTCCTCACCCCGGCGGAACTGGCGGACAACGGCACCGTCGGTCTCGCGTTCCTCGGTGAGGCGCTCGCCGGCCAGCCGCTGGCAGCGCTACCGGTGGTCGCGCTGATGTTCTCCGTCGTCGCGTCACTCCAGGCAACCGTGATCCCCAGCGCCCGTGGACTGTTCGCGATGGGCCGGGACCGCACCCTCGGCCCGGTGTGGACCCGGATCCATTCCCGCTACGGAACCCCCGCGGCCGGGACGTTGCTGCTCGGCGGCATCTCCGCGGTGGTTGCGTTGCTGGCCACGGTCGTTCCCAAGCTGAGCGACCTCCTCGGTGCCGGCATCAGCTCCATCGGCCTGGTCGTCGCCCTCTGGTACGGCCTGACGGCACTCGCCGCCGCGGTGCGGTTCCGGCGACTGCTGTGGGAGCAACCGTGGGAAGGGCTGCGTGCGGTGGTGTCTCCCGCGCTCAGTGCGCTGGTACTGCTGGCACTGGGCGGCTACCTGGGCTGGATCTTCTATACCTCCGCCGATCATCTCGAATTCAGCGCAGCCAATGGCTGGTTCCAGCTGTTGTTCCCGGTGCTGATCCTGATCTCCGGGCTGGTGGTGGCTGCGCACGCGAAGTGGATCCGGAAGTCGCCGTATTTCCTCACCGGCCGGGGAACAGACGCCGACGACGCGGACCACCTGCTCGACAGGCCTGCGCCTGTAGAAGTCCCCGTCACCACCCCGTCCTGACCGATACGACCCGATTCATACGACGACGTCAGCACGTCCCGATAGGAGATTTTCGATGTCGGCAGCACCCGCAGATCTGCTCTTCACCGGCGGATCCGTTGCCACCCTGAACCCTGCCCGAAGCCGTGCCACGACAGTCGCCGTCACCGGCGGACGGATATCGGCGGTGGGCCACGACGAGGTCCGGGAACTGATCGGCCCTCACACCGAGGTCGTGGACCTCACCGGACGGATGCTGTTGCCCGGTTTCCAGGACGCGCACATCCATCCTGTGCTGGCCGGCCTCGAACACGCCCGCTGCAACCTCACGGGCACCAGCGATGCCGCCTCGACCCTCGCCGCCGTCCGCACCTACGCCGACGCACACCCCGAGTTGCCGTGGATCGTCGGGGGCGGGTGGTCGATGGAGGCGTTCGACGGGGGCACACCCACCGCGCGACTACTCGACACAGTCGTCCCTGATCGCCCGGTGTTCCTGCCCAACCGCGACCACCACGGGGGGTGGGCGAACACTAGGGCCATGAACGTCGCCGGCATCACCCGCGACACTCCGGATCCCGTCGGCGGACGCATCGAACGCGACGCCGACGGCGAGCCGACCGGCATGTTCCAGGAGTCGGCGATGGAGCTGATCGGCTGCCACACTCCGCAGCACACCCCCGACGACCGGTTGAAGGCACTGCTCTACGCCCAGCAGTACCTGCATTCGCTCGGCATCACAGCCTGGCAGGACGCACTTCTCGGCGACGCTTCAGGCATCGCCGACGTCTCGGACGCCTACCTGACGGCAGCACGCGACGGATCTCTCACCGCGCGGGTGGCGGGGGCCCTGTGGTGGGATCGCGATCGGGGCGCCGACCAAATTCCCGAACTGCTCCAGCGGCGCTCCCGTCTCCGAGTGGGGCGGATGCGGGCCGATACCGTGAAGATCATGCTCGACGGTGTCGCCGAGTCCCGCACCGCGGCTATGATCTCTCCGTATCTCGATGGATGCGGTTGTCCTACCGCTCATTCCGGCACCAGTTTCGTCGACCCCGAACAGCTGGGCGGCTACGTCACCGAGCTCGATGCCCTCGGGTTCCAAGTGCATTTCCACGCCCTCGGCGACCGGGCGGTGCGAGAGGCACTCGACGCGGTGCACGCGGCCCGGACGACCAACGGATTCCGTGACACCCGGCCGCACCTCGCGCATCTGCAGGTGGTGCACCCAAGCGACATAGCGCGCTTCCGCGCTCTCGGCGTCACGGCCAACATGCAGCCGCTGTGGGCGGCGCACGAACCGCAGATGGACGAGCTCACCATCCCATTTCTCGGCGACGAACGCGCCGGACGGCAGTATCCGTTCGGTTCCCTACTGCGCGCGGGCGCGACCCTGGCCGCCGGCAGCGACTGGCCGGTCAGCAGCGCAGACCCGATCCACGGCATCCATGTCGCGGTCAACCGCGTGCTGCCGGGCGAGGACGGTCGGGATCACCCCGTGTTCCTGCCGGAGCAGCGCCTCGACCTCACGGCCGCGCTCACCGCGTACACCGCGGGGTCCGCGTATGTGAATCGTCTCGACGACACCGGAAGCATCGAGGTCGGCAAGCTCGCCGATCTGGTGGTCCTCGACCGGGATCCGTTCACCGTCAGCGATGACGCGATCGCCGACACTCGGGTGGCACTGACCTATGTGGGCGGTGACCGCGTCTACACGGCGCCGAATGCCTGAGTCGGCGGCAGTATCCGGTCCTACTGCGCGCCGAGGGAGTCGATCGCGGCCCGGAGCTTGGTAGTGGCCTCGTCGGCGACGCCCTGCAACGCCGGTTCGTCGGTCACGTCGACCATCAGTCGCGGGTTCATCGCGTCGACGATGATCGTGTCGTCTGCGGACGTGTCCACACGGACCACGACGTTGCAGGGCAGCAGCAGGCCGATCTGCCGATCCACGTTCACGGCGCGGTGCGCGAGCGGCGGGTTGCACGCGCCGAGGATGAGGTAGTCCTCCATGTCCTCACCGAGTTTCTCCTTCAGCGTCGCCTTCATGTCGATTTCGGTGAGCACGCCGAATCCTTGCTCGGACAGCGCCTGCCGAGTGCGCTCCACGGCGTCGGCGAACGTGGTGTGCAGAGTGGTCGACAGTGCGAGATTCATGATCGTTTCCTGACTTCGGTTCACGAGTGCGGTTCTCGCCGTTCAGGCGAGAGCGAGGAAGAGTTTCTCGAGTTCGGCTTCGGTCATGGGCTCGGTGCCCTCCGGGGTCTCGCCGGTCAGGCATTCCCGCAGGCCCGTGGCGACGATCTTGAATCCGGCCCTGTCGAGTGCCCGCGAGACGGCGGCGAGTTGGGTCACGACATCCTTGCAGTCGCGGCCCTGCTCGATCATGGAGATCACGCCGGCGAGCTGACCGTGCGCTCGGCGCAGCCGATTGAGCACCAGGGCAATGCTGGCTTCGTCGCCGACCATGGTGTGACCCTTTCGTAGGTTACTCATCCGAGTATACCCCCGGGGGTATGGTCGGGAGGTGGGACCGACGGCCGTCGTGGCGCCGATCGGCATCCGCGGCCACACTGGAGGTGTCCCGCCGAAGTCAGGAGACAGTGATGGGCGACAACAGGCCGTTCGGGTTCGACCCCGACGATCTCGACCGCGTGATCCGTGAGGCCGGCGAGGAATTGCAGAGCGTCAAGGATCGCATCGTCAGGTTCCTCGACCAGGCGGATTCCCAGATTCCGTGGACGGGCGTCTTCGCCGACTTCGCCCGCACCCCGCGCCCCGGTTCGAAGCCGGAGACGACCGGGGAAACCGGTGACGGCGTGTGGGCGATCTACACGGTCGACGCCGAGGGCGTCGCCCGCGTCGAACAGGTGTATGCCACCGAACTCGATGCGCTCCGCGCGCACAAGCACAACACGGATCCCCACCGGTCGGTGCGGTTCCTCCCCTACGGCGTCACCGTCAGCGTCCTCGACCAGCCGGAGGAGCCGACCCCGCGCGAGACGGAGTGAGCGAGGACGCTCACTCCTCCAACTCGAGCGGTAACTCCGCGGTGACTCGCCAGCTGCCGTCGGTCTGCCGTCCGGCCTCGAGTGTGCCGTGCAGCACGGCGACCCGTTCGCGCATGCCCAGCAGCCCGTTGCCGGACCCGAGGGAGAACTGGCCCGAGGAGTTGCCGTTGTCGGTGATCTCGACGAGGACATCGGTCTCGCGGCGCCGCACCCGCACCTTCGCCCGCGGGCGTTCTCCGGCGTGCCGCAGCACGTTCGTCAGCGACTCCTGAACCAAGCGGTGGACGCCGAGACTGACGGCGGGGCTGATGTCGTCCAGCTTCCCCGTCAGCTCCAATTCCACGGGCAGGCCCGCGCTGCGCATCATGTCGACCACCCGGGCGAGACCGGCCGTCCCGTGCTGGGGCATGTCGTCGGTCGCAGGTTCGGTACGCAACAGCGACACGGTGCGCCGCAGCTCCGCCAGAGCCTCCCGCCCCGTGCTCGCGATGTTGGTGAGCGCCTGTTTCGCGATCTCGGGGTTTTTCTTCAACGCGTACGACGCGCCGTCGGCCTGCACGATCATCACACTCACGGCGTGTGCGACCACGTCGTGCAGTTCCCGCGCGATCCGCGTGCGCTCGGCGGCCACCGCGTCCTCGGCGCGCCGATCCCGGTCGTAGTCGGCGACGGCGAGCCGCGCGGCCACCTCCTCGTCGTACGCCCGGCGGGCTCCGAGGAACTCCGCGGTGATCCACGACAGCGCGAAGATCAGCGCCGAATACAGACCGGTCTCCAGCGGTCCCTGCTCGAGCAGCCAGATGGAGAGCGCGGAGTCGAGCACCAGTCCCACCGCGAACACGGCGGCGGCGCGCCGGTCGACGTAGGCGACGAGGGTGTACAGCGCGACCGCGAGGGCCAGCAGCCCCGGGTGCTCGGCATCGAGATCGTCGATCGAGTAACTGACGAAGGTGATCGTGATCGACACCACCAGAATCGCCCCGGCAGCGGCGCGAGGGTACTTGCGGCGCCACACGATCGGCAGGCACAGCAGGAAGCCCATGACGAGCTGCACCCACGGTGACCGATCTCCCGCCGCAGTGAAGACGAACACCTCGAGGGTGAACAGGATCGCCGCCAACATCGAGTCCGCAACCGTCGGCTTTCCTCGCAGCCACAGACTGAACCTCCGCATGTGCACAGCGTAAGTACCTCGCGGTGGGTGTGGTTGAGTCTGCACCATGAATGTGGGTGACTGGGCGCTTCTTCTCACCGCCGCGACAGCTGCCGGGTGGGTGGACGCCGTGGTCGGCGGCGGTGGACTGATCCTCATTCCCGCGCTGTTTCTCGTGGCACCGCAACTGACGCCGCAGGCGGCGCTCGCCACCAACAAGCTCACCGCGTTCACCGGCACCTCCGCCGCGGTGATCACGTTCGCACGCCGCATCCCGATGAACTGGCGACTGCTGGTTCCGGCCGGCCTGCTGGCGGCGGTCGCGTCCGCGCTCGGCGCCGCGACGGTGTCGCGCATCGACAAGGACGTCTTCATCCCGCTGATCATGGCGGTGCTCGTCGGTGTCGCCGTGTTCGTGACGATCCGGCCGCAACTCGGGACCACGCTGGCGAAGGATCCGCCGACCCGGAGGAGGGTCGTCGCGGTCGTCCTGCTCTCGGCCGGCCTCCTCGGCTTCTACGACGGACTGTTCGGTCCGGGCACCGGCACGTTCCTCATCATCAGCTTCGCCACGTTCCTCGGCACCGAGTTCGTGCGCAGCGCCGCGATGGCGAAGGTGATCAACCTCGGATCGAATCTGGGTGCACTGGTGTTCTTCGCCGCCACCGGCCATGTTCTGTGGGCGCTCGGGCTGAGCATGGCGGTCTGCAACGTGATCGGCGCGGTCACCGGTTCGCGGATGGCCCTGAGCAAGGGCGCCGGTTTCGTCCGGATCACCCTGCTGATCGTGGTGATCGCCATGGTGATCCGGTTGGGTTGGCAGCAATTCGGCTGAGCGACCGACTACGGTGGTCCAGGTGACGGCTCCACGACAGGTTGATCCGGAATTCCTTGCCCTCCCCCTGCGTTCGCTGGCGGACGCGGCGCTGACCGCGGCCCGTGCAGCGGGGGCGTCGCACGCCGACCTGCGCGTGCACCGCCTGACCAGCCAGTCCCTGCGACTGCGGGACGGCGAGGTGCAGTCGGCGGTCGACACCAACGAACTCGGCTTAGCGGTGCGCGTCGTCGTCGACGGCACCTGGGGTTTCGCCTCGCACGCCGAGCTGACTCCCGTGACCGCCGCCGCGACGGCGGAGCAGGCGGTGGCCGTCGCCCGCGCGTTGCGCGGACTCAATCGGGAGCACGTCGAACTCGCCGACGAACCGGTGTACACCGACGTCCACTGGGTCTCCGAGTACGACGTCGATCCCTTCGAAGTTCCCGCCTCCGACAAGATCTCGCTGCTCGGTGAGTACTCCCGCAGGCTGCTCGGCGCGGACGGCGTCGACCACGTCACCGCCGGGTGCCTACAGGTGAAAGAGCAGACGTTCTACGCCGACCTCGCCGGATCGTCCATCGTGCAGCAGCGGGTGCGGCTGCATCCGCAACTCGAAGCCACCACCGTCGACCAGTCGGCCGGAGTGTTCGAGACGATGCGTACTCTCGCGCCCCCGGTCGGCCGCGGATGGGAGTACGTCGCCGGCGACGGCGTGTGGGACTGGACCGGTGAACTCGCGGAGATCCCCCGTCTCCTCGCCGAGAAGGTGAAGGCCCCGACCGTGGTAGCCGGCCCCACCGATCTGGTGATCGACCCCACCAACCTGTGGCTGACGATCCACGAGTCCATCGGGCACGCCACCGAATACGACCGCGCCATCGGCTACGAGGCCGCCTATGCGGGGACGTCGTTCGCCACCCCCGACCTGCTCGGCACGCTGCGCTACGGCACACCGATCATGCACGTCACCGCCGACCGGACCGAGCAGCACGGGCTGGCCACAGTCGGCTACGACGACGAGGGCGTCGCGACGCAGTCCTGGGACCTGGTCGCCGACGGGCTTCTCGTGGGTTACCAACTCGACCGGGCGTTCGCGCCGCGGCTCGGGCTGGAGCGTTCCAACGGCTGCTCGTACGCCGACTCGCCGCACCACGTTCCGATCCAGCGGATGGCCAACGTGTCACTGCAGCCCGATCCCGACACCGATCGCAGCACGGACGACCTGATCTCCGGTGTGGAGGACGGCATCTACGTGGTCGGCGACAAGTCCTGGTCGATCGACATGCAGCGCTACAACTTCCAGTTCACCGGTCAGCGGTTCTACCGCATCCGCGGCGGGAAACTCGACGGGCAACTCCGCGATGTCGCGTACCAGGCGACCACCACGGACTTCTGGGGTTCGATGGACGCCGTCGGCGGCCGGTCCACCTGGCAGCTCGGCGGCGCCTTCAACTGCGGCAAGGCGCAGCCCGGTCAGGTCGCGGCCGTCAGCCACGGCTGCCCGTCGGCGCTCTTCCGCGGCGTGAACGTACTGAACACTCGGACGGAAGGCGGCCGATGATCGCACCGCAGCAAGTCGTCGAGCAGGTCCTCGCCCGCGCCACCGTGGACGAGACCATCGTGATCGTCACCGACGCCAGCGAGGCGTCCCTCCGGTGGGCGGGCAACTCGATGACCACCAACGGCGTGTCCACGTCGCGCAGCTGGACGGTGATCTCGATCGTCCGCACGGGCGAGGACGCGAGGGTCGGCATCGTCACGTCCGCGAGCGTTGACGCCGCAGACATCGACGGCGTGGTGCGTTCGGCCGAAATCGCCGCCCGCGCAGCCACACCCGCATCCGATGCGACGCCCTTGCTTACCGGCTCCGGCACCGACGAGCACTGGGAGGATTCGGCGGAGCGCACCGAAATCGGCGCGTTCGAACAGCTTGCCCAGGATCTGAGCATGGGCTTCGACGGCGACGACCAGCTCTACGGTTTCGCCCATCACCAGTTGCACACCACCTGGTTGGGCACGTCGACGGGCATCCGGCGCCGGTTCGCCCAGCCGACCGGCTCCGTCGAGATCAACGGCAAACGCGGCGATGCCAGCGCCTGGGTGGGCACCAGCACCAAGGACTTCACCGATGTGGCGAGCGTGAAGTTGCTTCAGGACCTGTCGACCCGCCTCGACTGGGCCCGAAACCGGGTCGAGTTGCCCGCCGGCCGTTACGAGACGATCCTGCCGCCGTCCGCCGTCGCGGACCTCATGATCTACCTCATGTGGACCATGGAGGGCCGGGCCGCAGAAGAAGGGCACTCCGCCCTGTCCGCGCCCGGCGGCACCCGCATCGGCGAGAAGCTGAGTCCACTCCCCCTCACCCTCTATTCCGATCCTGCCGCGCTCGGCGTGGAATACACACCGTTCGTCGTCACCGGGTCGTCGTCCGAATCCGTGTCCGTCTTCGACAACGGGATGGACGCGGGCCGGGTCGACTGGATCCGTGACGGCACCGTCAACGCGCTCGCGTACCCGCGGGCGGCGGCGAAGGAATTCGGCGCCGAGGTGACCGTGCCCGGCGACAACCTGATCCTCGACGCCGGCGGCTCGGTGTCGCTCGACCAGATGGTGGCCGAGACCGAACGGGGGCTGCTGCTGACCACCCTCTGGTACATCCGGGAGGTCGATCCCGCCACCCTGCTGCTCACGGGACTGACACGGGACGGCGTCTACCTCGTCGAGAACGGGAAGGTCACGGGCGCCGTCAACAACTTCCGGTTCAACGAGAGCCCCCTCGACCTGCTACGGAGAGTCACCCAGGGCGGAGCCACCGAGCGGACGCTGCCCCGGGAATGGAAGGACTGGTTCACCCGAACCGCGATGCCACCGATACGCATTCCGGACTTCCACATGTCCTCGGTCAGCAAGGCGCTCTGAGACGCGGGAACCTATTCGGACGCTCGTCTAGGTGACAGCCCGTGCGCTTTCCGTTATAAATGCTGCAGACATCACGCATATGAGATTGCTCACTCCAGAGCCGTTTCGCCGCGGATGTCATATTCAGGTCTCCAGAAAGCGGGGCCACCACTCATCGCGTCGCCGCGTTGTCGGCGCATGCGCCGAGTACCGCCCTTGCACATCTGACCAGGAGGTTTCATGCACTCCGATACCACCACCCGCGAATTGATCCACGGCCACACCAAGGTCACGAGGCGGTTCGCTCTCGCCGACGTAGCACTGACGGCGTTCGTCTGCCTCGTCTGCGCCACCGGAATCGGCATCATCACCGGTTCAGTTCTCGCTGCCGCGACGGGAGGACTGATCGTCGTCCTCGCCACGGCCCTGATGGTGGCGGCGGTATGACCGCGCCGAGACATCAGCGAAGCACCACAATTCAGGAGATCACAGTGTCGAACGACGTACTCGAGGCCGCACCGCCCGCACATTCGATTCCACACCGTCACCCCGACGGACGCGAAGTTCTCGCCACCGCGAAAGGCATCCTCATCGCGACCCGCGGTTACGGCGACACCGAGGCGTTCGAGGAGCTGCTCGACGTCTCCCGGCATCACCACGTCAGCGTGATGCGGGCAGCGAAGTCGTTGGTGGAGTTGGCGACTCGGCGACAGCCGTGCCCCTCCGTGACAACGCCCGCACCGTCGTACGCCCTCGAGTTCAAGGAATGGACGACACTGCTGGCGCGGTGACACCGTTCCTGCCCGCCCGGGTGAGACGCTGGTAACCCCGGTGCGTGACCCATTCGAGGGGCCCCCGATCGAACCGCCGCAACCACAGGCGTGACACGACGATCAGGGTCGCCGAGACGGCACCGAACAACGCGACGGTCGCCGGAACGACGGTGCCGCCGTTCAACCGGGCCGCGAGGCCGAATCCCCAGCCGTAGCAGACGATCGAGCACAGGATGTTCTGCAGCACATAGCAACTGAGCGCAGTGCGGCCGACTCCCGAGAGCGCCCGACCGGTCCGGCGGGGTTCGCGTCCGTCGGCGTAGCGGTGCGCGATCGCGGCGAGTAGCCCCAACGCCACCACCGGAGCTGTCCCGTACCTGCCGAGGATCAGGCCCGCGTCTCCGCCGAACAATCCGAGCGCGAAGTCCAGCGGAAGTGCGACCGCCAGGCCCACGACAATCAGGCGGCGACGCAAGGCGCCGCGGTCCGGGTCGAGGACGCGCGCACCGTAGAGGTGTGCGCCGACGAGAAACAGGGTGATCGACAGCGGCAGGATGAAGAGCACCTCGAGCCGGAACAGCAGCACGTGGTCGGCGCGGAAGACGACGAGATCCCAGAAGCTGCCGTCCGCATAGGGGTTCGGTGACAGCGGCTGCGGCTCCCGCGCGGGCGCCGAGGACAATGCCGCGACGACGAGGCCCAGCATCGCCGCGTGGACGGTCACGGCGCACGCCACCCAGACGCGTTGCGCACGAATGCCTGTGGTCAGGATGAAGGCGACGATCAATCCGGTGAGGGCGTATCCGGTCAGGACGTCGAACTCGGTGAACAGCAGAAAATGCAGTGCTCCGTCGAGCATCAGCAGCCCCGCGCGCCACGGGTATCCGCCCGGCCACCGCTGCCCTCGTCGCTGCGCGGAACGCTGCTGGATGACCAGTCCGATGCCGAACATGACAGTGAGCAGGCCGAGGAACTTGCCCTGGGCGAACTGCTGCAACACAGCCTGCACCGGGGCCCATCCGCCGGTGGCTCGTCCGGTGCCGTCGATGTACCCCACCAGACCCTCGACGTTGGTGAAGATCCAGATATTGGTGGCGAGAGTGCCCAGGATGGCCGCACCGCGCATGACGTCGAGCGCGGCATAGCGGTGGGAACTCGATCGTTGCGACGTCATGCGTTCGGACCCCCAAATTCTTACTAGTACGATCGTGCCAGCAAAAATCATGCTAACACGATCGTGTTAGCATGGTAGGGTGCCGAGGCTTATCGACCACGACCAGAGGCAACAGGAGATCGCCGAGGCCGTGTGGCGGGTGATCCAGCGTGACGGCATCGGCGCGGTGTCCGTACGCGACGTGGCCGCCGAGGCAGGAATCTCGAGCGGTTCGCTGAGGCACGTATTCGCCAGCAAGGCCGAACTTCTCGCCTACTCGATGCGACTCGTCGCGACCCGGGTCCGTGCGCGGGCGCAGGCCCACGCCTCGATTGTCGACCCGTGGCAACGCGCCCTGGCCGTGCTGGACGAATTACTCCCCCTCGACGACCGCCGGCGCTGCGAAATGGAAGTGAACCTGGCCCTCGTCGCCGAGAGCCCCGCCCATCCCCAGTTGAAAGAGATCGCCCTCGACGCCCAGCGGCAACTCCGTGGTGCGTGCGCCGCAATCCTCACCGGTCTCGCTCGACGGGGCCTGATCGCACCCGACATCGACGTCGATATTGAGGCGATGCGTCTACACGCACTCGTCGACGGCGCGGCGATGCACGTCCTGCTCGGCGACACCGACACCCCGGACACCGCGCAGCGCATGATCAGCGAGCACCTCCGCAGCCTGGCCTGACCAGCCAACGTGACGCAGTGTCGATCTTCCGCGACAACTGCCGCAGTCAATCCGCCGCGCCATCGCTCACGAGACCTGGTCGATGGCGTAGGGCAGGGACAAGATAGTGCTCTGCGACAACGCCGCGCCGACTGGTGGGTCTTCGGGTCGGCGAAGAAACGTCACGCGGCCCTCGCGGTAGATCGGCAGCGAGGTGAACATCGGATCGGCCTCCAGCGCAGCGCGGTCGGCCGCGTCACCGATGAAGAACCCCGGTCGACGTCGATCAGGTGAGCATGCTCCGCCGACAGTGTGGTGTAGAACTTGTCGCCGGCGACCTCGTCGATTTCGGCAACCGACTGGAAGCCCAGGTCGGTGAGCAACTTCCCGCGCACGTCGGTCGACACGAAGGGGCGACGGAGCCGTCGTACCACTGAACGCCACGGCCCTCTGGCTTGCGAACGGGGCGGCGACATCCGGCGCCCACGCGACAGTGGGGGCGATCGCAGTCAGCCGCTGATAGTCGTCCTCGGTGATGTCGGAATACACCCCGACGATCGGATCCGGCTGCAGCGCTGCGACTTTCTCGAAGTTCAACTCCTCACCGTTCGTCAGGACCACCTCGGGCACCGTGCCTGCCCGCAGCCCCTTGATTCCAGGACCCCGCGTGTGACTGATTCAAGAATCCGGCGAGCACTCCCTGCTTGCACGGAAAGCTCGACCGAAAGTGTTCACAGGCAACGTCATAGATCTTCACTGGCCGTCCCCATTCCGGAGTAAGTCGCCCTTGACGAGTAGGTACCCAGTCGAGGGCTCCGGCAGAGGTGGTAGACCGGCCCCCTTTTTCGTGGAGTCGTTGTCCATCGCCACTGTCACGTAGAGGTCGACGAATTAGCTTGCAGTCCACACAGCTACTCCGAAGGCGAGCGTCGCACGTTCGAGAAGGGAGTCTGCCAAACGGCCGGGTCGACAACCGGAAACCGGCGGCCAGTCACCAGGGTGGGAACGAGGCGGATAAAAAGGTTCTTCGTCCCGGCCTGCCACGGAAAGACCGGTAAATCCACGGTATCCATCAACTCATCGATCTCACGGATGCCCTCCGCACGTCCCTTCACCACCACGCTCCACGCTTCGCGCGACGGAGCCTCGTAGCCGTCGACTTCCAGCGCAACCGGCGCATCCGACAGCGCAGCGGACACCTTGGTGCCCCGCCCGGATCGAAACACGATGGTTCCGTGATCGACCGCATAATTGAGGGGAAAGATATCCGGGTGGTCGTCCACCCACACGGCGAGACGGCCGACACTCTCGGTACGGAGCAGCGCCCAACATTCACTGACAGCGAGTTCCTCGACACTCGGCTCATTGCTTCCCATTGCCTTCGCTTCCTGTCGTGGCATCAAGTCCGGTGCCGTTCGTTCCGGCGCGATAATCCGCCCTACCAAGTATCATCGTCGCTGTCTCGGCTCTGCGCGATGTGGCGCGAATGGACGCCACTGGGCTGATGAACCAACCCGTCAGGCGGGGACGGCCGAAGTGCCGTCGGGCATGGTGCGATCGGTTCCGACTCGCAGAACTCCGCTGCGGTGACGGTGAGGACGTCAACGCGACTTGTACACCGAATACCCAGTTCGCCGCGCGACCCGCAAGATCGCGGCGTGCAGATGCTCTGCTCGACGATAGATCTCCCGCCGGCGCAGCTCCCGCCGCACGTCGGGCTCGTGCTCGAGGTCGGCGATCGCGGCACGGTAGGCGTGTTCGGCCGCCGACAGTGCCTCGATCGCGCGGTCCGCGTACGTCGCGGCGGCGTCCCCCGGCAGCGCACGTAGCCCTTCCGCCAAAGGGACGGCCGCGTCGGCGAGTGCGTCGAGTAATCCCACCAAGTACGGGTCCGGGGTCAGAGACGTCGGCCCCGAACACGACAACTCCGACTCCCGGATCAGCGCATACCCGGCCTCGGTGACCTCGCCGAGCCGTTCCCCCAACTCGAAAAGATCCTCCGCCTCGATCGGTGTGCTGAAACTGTCGCGCACCGCGTTATGGAGATCGCGACGCGCGACGCGCTCGGCCTCGGCGACGACCCGCAGCTCTGCGGCCGCATCGTGGATCGCGACCTCGCCGTGCCCCCACCCGTTCAACACCCGCATGCCCTGCTCCACGAGCACCAGCTGCGCCCGCAGCATGCCGAGCACGTCGAACGAACGCGGCAGAAACCAGGAGGTCGGCAGGCGCGGCCAACGCATCAGAACACCTCCCACACCGGGAACAGTGCCGCCCCCAGCAGAGCGGTCACCGGCAACGTGACGACCCACGCCAAGCCCATCTCCTTGACCACCCTCCAGTGCACGTGCCGTGTGCGGTGCTGTGCCCCCACACCTACCACGCCGGCCGCGACCACGTGTGTGGTACTGACCGGCGCACCGACGAGAGAAGCGCCGAGGATCACTCCGGCAGCACCGGATTGGCTCACCAGACCGTCGAGCGGAGTCATCCGAAACACTCCGCGGCCCACGGTCCGCACGATCCGCCACCCCCCGAACGCAGTGCCGATGGTCAGGCTCGTCGCGGCCGCAAGCTTGACCCACAGCGGCACCGTGAACTCCGAGAGATGTCCACTCGCGACCAGCAGCAGCGTGATCACACCCATGGTCTTCTGCGCGTCGTTGCCCCCATGGCTGAACGCAAGCATCGCGGCCGTGCCCCATTCGGCCCCCCTCACCGGAGCGAGGGCACGCCGTCGAGCCCGCCGCATCAGACGCCAGGCGAATGCCCCGAGCAGCGCACACGCGAGCGCCCCCATCACCGGCGAGAGCGCCAGCCCGGTCAAGATGCCGACGACTCCCGTGGGACGCCCGTCGGTGAACCCACCCCAACGCACCCCGTCTGCGCCCGCAGCGACGAGGCACGCGCCGACCAACCCGCCGACCAGCGCGTGCGACGAACTCGACGGCAATCCGAACCACCATGTCAACAGGTTCCACACAATCGCCGAGGTCAGTGCGGCCCCGACCGCTGACACTGTCGCCTCTGCGGGCAACTCCACGACCCCACCGACGGTGTCGGCGACGGCCGTGCCGACAAGCAACGGCCCCGCGAAGTTCCCCGCGGCTGCAAGAATCAGCGCGTGTCCGGGCCGGGCAGCCCCGGTCGCGACGAGCGCGGCAATCGAGTTCGCCGAATCGTGGAAACCGTTGGTGAGGTCGAACGCGAACGCCGTCGCGATCGCCAGGAGCAAGGCGACCTCCATCAGCTCAGTACCGGGGACCCAAGCACTGGCGCCCGAAGGCATCGACAACCGCAACGACCCCGGCGATCGAGACCAGACGGTCCAGCGTGTGCGGCACCGACCCAGCCGCCGTCGGCGCGAAATTGTGCAGTACCGGACTGAGATGGAGAGTTGTCATCAGAAAACCCCCTGGCCAACAGTCTGAGCAACCCAACGACGGCCGCGCGCACGAACGCGGCCACAACACCGTCGGTTGCTGTCCGTCATGCACAATGGTCGCGCGCTATGACGCCGCCCGTACTTCAGAAGTCCACTAGTCAGCCCAGGGCTTTCGCTTTCAGAACGTCGAACTCGGACTGGCTGATCGTGCCTGCATCGAGCAATGCCTTCGCGTCAGCAATCTGCTCTCCAGCGGACTTCCCCGCCACCTCACGAATGTATTTGTCGGTTTCCTGCCTCGCCGCATACTGGGCTTCGACCTGGCGCTCCGCCATGCCGCGACCACGAACTATCAGATAGACAAATGCAGCCAGATAGGGCAATACGATCAAGAAGATGATCCACAAGATCTTCACGATGCCGGACATCGCGCGGTCACGGAACAGGTCACCAAGGATCTGGAACAAGATCATCAGGTAGGCGACAAACGCGAAGATGACCAACGTGTACCACAGCAAGTCCCAGAACGAATCCAACATGACTTCTCACTCCTATTCGGTTGGGGCAGAACGCAACAGGCCGCCCGAACAAGACCATCGAAGCCGGAGTGGCCCACCATCTAGAGCTACAATACTTCCCGCAGCCGCGCTGTCAGTGGCTAATCCTGCGTTCAACTGACAACCAATTTCATTCCAACAGGGAATCCGAATCGTTGATGTGGCGGCGCGCCGCCTTCTCGACGAGGAGAGGTACGAAATCACGTATTCTCGGGTTCGCAAAGCATTTGTGAATGGTGCGCACCAGGTTCTCGATGTCCACCGATGCAATCGAAGGGTATTGCGCAACCAGACGGTCGATGACGTCGTCGACTTGCAGCATTTCGTCATCGCCGACCATCGACCCAACGACCGCCCCGAGAATCGGCGGATCAACACCGCCAGCCGGTGAATTCAATTCCCGCTCCACGTGTTCGGTCTCGACCGATTCCGGGTCAACCCGATCGGCGAACATCGCCTCGATATGGCTCTTGATTTCCTGCGTGCTGAACGATCCTCGGGTAGCTGCAGCCGCGGAGATGGCCTGAGGTCTTTGCATGCGTCTTCTCTCGAGAGAACGGGGGTGACACCAGAAGCCCCGTTCGAGTGCTATGTCGATCCCGGTAGCTTCGAGAGTTTCGTGTTCAGAGACAGCTCACCTAGAGCACAAGGTCATCACCACAGCCGTATCTCGTCGAACGTACCTGCGGTACTCCACCGGGTGTCCGCACGCCACAAGTACGTGCGCCCGTTGATTTCGGAGTGGTTCACGTCCGGACGGTGACACCTCTGGCCGCAGAAGATCTCGTGCTGCAGACCGAGTTGACGGGTCAAGTCAGGGCCAGATCATGACCCGCGCATGGAGACCCTAACCGATCGTTGACGGCCGTGACTGACGATATGCCCCAGGGCGCCATCCGGCAATGGGGTTGCGAACAGGGGAACGCTCGCCGCTGTGGTGTGGACTCGGATCCGTCAACCGGCCTTGATCGATAACGCTGTTACCCGTGAACAACGGACGTCGTCCCCGGAGAGCAGAGATCTCGGTATTCGACCATCATTCGCAGGCGGCGGTAGCGCGCGCCGAGGTGAGGAGGGCCAGGACACCGCCTTCGATCGAGTCGGAGAGGTCGGCGAGGTCCGGTGTGGTGTCGTAGTCCCCGGTGAGGCCGAAGGCGAGATGGTCGCCGTAGCTGAGGATCGCGATCCCGATCCGCAGCCGCAGCGCGATCGGCACATACGGAAAGATCTCCAGGATCGTCCGTCCCATCACATGTCGTGTGCCCTTCGGCCCGGGGACGTTGGTTGCGACGGCGACGACACTGTGTTGAGGGAACCGCATGGCAAGTCGGATGGCCCAGGCCATGGGCATGAACGGACCGTATTGGGCGACCGCGGTGAACGCCTTGCCCCCTTCGGCTTCCTTGCTTGCTTTGTGCGTTGTCAGCCGCTCGTGGACGGCGACCAACTGCGCGACCGGGTCTTCGATGTCGACGGGCAGAAAGGGCAGCATGAGCGAGACCTGATTGTGGCTCGCATGTTCCTCGGTCGCGGAGCGGACGGACACGGGGACGAGCGTGCGGACCGTGTGCGGTGCGGGGCGCTCGCCGCGCTCGAGGAGCAGCTGCCGTAGTCCGGTGGTGATCGCGGCGAGGGCGACGTCGTTGACGGTGACGCGGTATGCGGTGCAGATTTCGCGAACGCCGTGCATTCGGACTCGGGCAACGCAGTAGCGGCGCTGGCGCCCGATCGGTCCGATCAGCGAGGTGTCGGTGGAGGAGGTCAGCATTTCCGACAGCAGGTGTCTGAGACCGGTCGCGACGCCGAAACCGGCGGATGTCAGCCTGCGCGGAACAGCCAGTGCCGCCGAGGCGAGCCGGAGTTGCCGCACCGGGGAGAGAAACTCGACCGTCGAGCGGATGAGACTCTCGACGCTCGCGAGACGTGTGCCGACGGTCGGTACTGGTGCGGCGTCGGTGTCGGGCTCTTCAGGCCTCGACGTTTCGGCCACGACTTCGTCGCACATCGCCTCGAACAGTTTGGTTCCGGTGATCCCGTCCGCCATGCAGTGATGAATCTTGGTCAGTACGGCCCAGCGGTCGTCGGTGAGTCCTTCGACGACCCAGCATTCCCATAGTGGGCGGTCGCGGTCGAGCCGATGCGCCATTACTCGGGCGAGGAAACCGAACAAGGCCTCGTCCTCCCCCGGCTCGGGGAGGGCGACTCGCCGGAGGTGATGGCCGAGGTCGAAATGGGGGTCCGGTGACCAGGAGGGTGCGCTGAAGTCCAGTGGGACGGTGTGAACCCTGTCTCGGGCGTGCGGGAGCTTCGCGAAACGTGCGGCCACGGTGTCACGAAATTCGTCTTGCCCGGGCACGGGGCCGTCGAGGATGGCGAGCGCCCCGATTGTCAGGCTCGCGTGTGGGTCGGAGTCCTCCGTTTCGAGGAAACCCGCGTCCAGGAAGCTCAAGTTGTCGTCCACGGTTTGGCCTCTCCGTCGAAAGCCTCGTTATGTTCACTGTGTCCGGAGTCCCCGGGCGGCGCCAGGGCCGGAGGCACTCGGTGTGGAGCCGAAGGTCACTCACCCCTCAGGGATTGGGTTTCTGATCTGATGCCAGGCAGCTCACGGAACAAGACTTCCGACAGTGGGCGTCTCGGTGTGTTCGATGTGGATCGCGAGCGGATTCTCACTCCGACTCGGATCAGCACCTGTGGCTGTCCGCCGCCGGTGCTGAGCGCACGGACGAGGGCCCGAGTCGTGGGAAGCTCGGTCAGGTGGGTGACGGGGCAGGTGGCGAGTCCTCGGTCGGTGCACGCGAGTAGGACGGCGGACAAGGCTTCACCGCACCGAAGCCAGGCGAGTTTGGTATCGGTCGGTGTCGCGAGCAGAACAATGGCAGCCCGATCGTGCTCCGTGTCCGATCCGTCGGTGTCGGTCCGGCCAGGGGGAAACTCGCGGGCTACGTCGACGGTGCCATGGGGTTGTTCGGCGAGAAGCGCCCCCTCTGGCACCCCCTCGGGGAACGGGGGATGCCCTGACCACCAACGGAGTTCGGCTTGATAGGCCGTGTCGCCGCGGCGCCGGCTCGCTATGTCGTGGGATGCCGCCCCGAGTGCAGGACGGCTCTGTGATCCGAGGTCCTCGAGTTGGACCCCAAATTCGAGAGCGAGAGCCGTCAGGTCGTGCAGGGATTCCTTCCACGCGGGCGGTGCGGCCAGCGGTAGCCGCTCTGTGCTTCTGCGGCTGATCGCTGCCATCATCCTGCGATCGAACGTTGAGATCTCGGGCTCGCGCAGGAAACTGATCGTGGACAGGAGATGGCCGTCAGCGGGGTCGGGCATGCGGTCGATAGTGAGTCGCCAGTGTTTCGCCGCGAAGGCGTAGTGAAGATGGTTCAGGGCCGTACCACAGGAGATCACCATCTGCCGGCCGTATGCGTCGGTGGCGGGAAGGAGACGGTCAGGGTCGCTGTGCAGGTGCAGTCGTGACGTCGTGGCAACCCAGCGCCACGGTTGGCTGTTGTGTAGGGAGGGTGCCCGGCACGCGAGCGAAACGGCGGATTCGATGGTGCGCCGGTCGGGCATCACCGCGGCGGGTTCGCCCTGTGCCGGTGTGTTCGTCAGCTGACCGGCCATCCCGGTGCCTTTCCGAGGTTTCTCCACTCGCGGCCCCACTGCGTCATCCGGTATCTCGTCCCCGCCCAGTGGATTCCGAACAGCATCAGGAGGAAAAACGAGGCCGTCGTTGTCCACACCGTGAGTGCGGCGCCCACGGCCGCGACGGCGTTTTCGGTGCCCGTCTTCGGCGGATCGACGAGGTTGCCTGCTTGGTCGATCCACACGCTGATTGTCTGCCCCGACTCCGCTTCCGGCTCGGTCTGCACCTGACCGGTGTGTGTGGTCCCGTTCGCGGTCCACTGGGCCGGTGCCCGTCCCTTGCTACCGGGTGCCTGGGCGGTATCCGCCAGTTGAGCGGGTGGGTCCGCGAGGAGCGTGGCCGGTGTCTGGTGCCGCGTCTGAAGGTCGGTGCGGGCCTGGTCGTTGAGGCGTGTGTTGGTGGCGGTTCCGAATGCTGCAGCGACCGGCACCAGGAGCAGTAGCAGGGCGACGACGAGAAGAAGAACCGAGGATTCGAGGCGATCGCTGCCTCGCATCAGTCGGTTCACGCTCCAGGGCCCCAATCGCCACATACGTACCGGTGATGTTTGTTCCCCGATCATGACGGCCTCCTGCGAGTTGCTACTTCGAGTGTTTCTCCGCGGCGTGGTACAGGTGTAGGGCCCAATGTCATCGACGCTTGCGGTTCTTCGGGGACTTCGGTCCTGTTCTTCGTGCCGGCGGTGGTCGGTCGCGATACGCACTAGTCGCTGGTGCGGGGTCTGACGATCAGGAGAGGGCACGGAGTTGTGTGCAGCAGGGCTGCGCTTGTCGAGCCGAGGGTCATCCCGGCGAAGCCGCCCCGCCCCCTGCTGCCGACCACGATCAACTGGGCGTCGTCGGCCAACTCGAGGAAGTGGCGCACGAGGCGGTCCCGAACGAGGGTCTGCCGCACCGGGACATGCGAGGCCGACGGCGGGTTCGGCAACAGGTGGTCAGCTGTGGGGCGGCACAGCACCGTCCGTACCTCACGACCGCCGATACCGTCCCGAGTAGGATCCCCACAGGGCAGGTCCGCACGTACGTCGGGAGAGTGCAGCGATTTTCTGTCCGATTGCGTCAATTCATTTTGTACGACACGGACACAGGCGGCTCGTAATAGAGGGCGGCGCCCGCGGTCACGCCCGCACCCGCGGCGACGAACAAGGTGCGGGTGCCGGCGGGCAGGCGGTGGTCCCCCTGGTCGAGTCCGGCCACCAGTGCTGCGGTGTGCATGCGCTCGTCGTCGGCGACGGTGATCCGCTCTTCGGGTATCCCCAGCCGTCCCGCCAAGTCCGTCCGGAATCCCGGGCGGGCCGGGACAGCCACGATCGCGTCGACCTCGGCCAGCGTGGTGGACGCCGCGTGCAGGCATGCGGTGACGGCTGCGGCGCCGGCGGACGCATACTTTTCGTCCAAGTATTCGGATTCGTGGAAGCGCAGGACATTTCGGGCGTCTATTTGCCCGACGGTCGCGTGGAAGGCCTCGCCGCCGTCGGGGATGTTCACCCAGTGGACCGGGCCGAGGCCGTAGGGGTCGTCGGCCCAGCTGCACAACACTGCTCCCCCAGTCGACGAGAATGGAAACCCATCGCTCATTCCGTGCCCGGGGTCGGCGTCGCTGGCGACGACGAGGCCACAGGTGATCGCGTGTGAGCGCAGAAATCCGTCGACGATCTGCAAGCCGGTGAGCACTCCGCAGGTGCCGTTCGCAATGTCGAAGGAGAAGGTGCCGTGCGCATCCGGATGGGGGTCCTCGGGATGGGCGCCGATGTCGTCCTGGATCAGCGCGGCGAGGGCAGGCTCCCCCAGATTCCGGTCGCGGTACAAGCCGGCGTTCACGAGCAGGTCGAGCTCGTCGGGTGTGCATCCGGCTCGCTCGAGGCAGGTTTTCGCCGCGGACACCGCGAGGTGGAGTGCGCTGTGTCGGCTGCGCCATCCGCCGCGGGCGACGTCGAGCCGATCAATGATCGTGCCCATAACAAGCCACCAGTTCCTCGTCTACTTCCAGCAGGACCACCCCGATCTCGAGCCCGGAGGCCAGGGAGATCAAGGCAACGGTCTCGCCCGGCCGGATGCGGCCGGCCTCGAGTTCTTCGACCAGGGCCACGGTGTGGGTCGTCGAGGCGGTGTTCCCGTATCGGTCGACGGTGATGACCGCGTCGTGTCGAGGAGTGTCTCCGAAGGATGCCGTCATTTCGGCCATTCCTTTGCGGATCGCGCGTGCGGAGGTCTGGTGGGTGATGACGTGGTCGATGTCGTGGATCGAGAGCCCGAGCGTGTCGAGGACCTCGTGCAGCAGCAAGGGTGTGTCGGCGATCGCGGCCTTCTGGATTGCACGCGAATTGGTGAACATGCGTGCGCCGGGGGCATCCCCCTTGGGGTAGGCCAGGCACAGGCGGCTGTAGTCGGCCACGGTGGTGAAGCCCGCCAGCCGGATCCCGGCAGAGCCTGCGGGCGCCCGCTCGAGCAGCAGGGCGGCGCCGGCGTCTCCCAATGTCAGCGACGCCAGTTCTTTGCTCATGATGTTGCGGATGTGCTGCGCGGCGTTCTGGCCGAGTTGGGAGATGTATTCGCCGCTGACGACGAGGGCGCGCTCGATGATCCCCTGGCGGATCCAGTTGTTCGCCACCGTCACTCCGGTGAGCATGCCCGCGCACGCGTTGGCGACGTCGAAGGTCATGGCCTTGTCGGCGCCGAGGGATTGCGCGACGGCGCTGCTCATCGTCGGTTCCAGCCATTGGGTGAGTCCGTCGCGGAGTTTGGTGATGCTGCAACTGATCACCACCTCCAGCGTGGCGGCCGAGCGGCCGGATCGTGTCAGGGCGTCGCGGGCGGCTGCAGTGGCGAGGGTGTACGAATCGTCGTCGCCGACCGAGACACGGCGCTCGTATATGCCGGTGAGCCGCTCGAGATCGATGTGCGTCCGGTGGCGTGTTGTTGCCATTAGATCCTCGGTGGTCAGCCGCGTCATCGGCAGATGCCGTCCGGCCCCCGCCACCCGGGTGCGGAACGGCGCCGGGTCGCCGTCTTCGTCGGGTTCCATCACCAGCCAGTGCTTGACCATTGCTCTGCGCACCTCCGTCCTCTCACGATCTCTCGCGCGGTGCGGCCGAACCAGAGCATTACGACCCTTCTCCGGTCACGTCCTCCCCCGGGTGGTCCTCCCCACTCTCGCGAGGATCAGAGCACCGTATGGGGCCCAATGGCCCTTGCCGCCCAATGCCTGCGGCGGCGACCCTGAACTGTGAGGGAAGGAATTGTCATGCACGCGCGACACATCATGAGCAGCCCGGTCACCACGGTGACCCGTTCGGCATCCGTCGACGAATGCCTCCGGACGGTCGAGGACTCCGGATTCACGGTCTTACCCGTGGTCGACGATGCGCATCACCTGATCGGCATCGTCTCCGAGGGGGACCTCCTGCGCGAGAAGTTCCGGACGGCACAGGCGGAACCCGGACGGCAGGAAACCGATGTGTCCGTCGCAGAGACGATGACCAGCACGGTCATTGCGATGACGCCGGACGCCGACGTCAGCGAACTGGCGTCCGCCATGCTCCGATCGGGGTTACGCGGAATCCCGATCGTGAGCGAGCGAGATGTCATCGGGATCGTCACCCGCCGTGATCTGCTCGCCGTACTCACGATGGACGACACCCACATCACCAAGGAAGTGCAGCACCGACTCGATGTGTACGGGGGAACCGGCCGTTGGAGGGTCGCAGTCACGGACGGCAACGTCGCCGTCGCCGGCGTCGCCGGCCAAGACCCGGAGCGTGGCGTCCTCACCGCGCTCGCCGAAACCGTGCCCGGTGTCGGCGAGGTCGTTTTCACCTGAAGTCGCCGACGATACATATTCCGGACACGGGCAATCTGGAGGCTCACGACGCGACGACCACAGCGGTGTCGGAGGTCCCGTCGGGACACAGTTTCAGCACCGCCCGAAATCCTTCTGCGAGTGCAGTCGTCAGGTCGGAAAGATCGGGAACAGCCTGGGCGTCGGCATTGATTCCCACACAACACTGCGACGTGTAGGACATCAACGTGACGTTGAACGCCGAACCCAGGGTCGGGCTGAAAGCGTAGTACCGCAGGATCTCCGAACCCGCCACGAACAATGCGACAGGCGAACCCACCACATTCGACGCGACGAAATCCACATGTTTGAGCATGTTGCCCAGCACTGATGCCGGCAGCAGGTTCAACCCGCCGGCGATGATCGCGGACAGGGGAACTGCCGGTTCATGTCGCCATGACTCGACGGTGGTGTGCACGCGGGGTATCAGTTCGGCGGGGTCGTCGATGTCGGTGGGCAAGGTGAAGCGCGCCAAGGTGATGCGGTTCCCGCCCACCGGGTCCTGCTCGGTGCGCAGACTCATGGGTAGGGTCATCGTCAGTTCCGGGATCTCGACACCGCGGCCTCGGTGATAGTGCCGCATCCCGAGAAGGACCGATGCCAAGAACGCGTCGTTGATCGAACCCCCGCAGGCGACAGCGGCGGCCTCGAATCCGCTCATCGGCACATCGAGCACGGCGACGCGACGACGCGTGCTGCGTTTCGTCATTACCGGGGACCGCGTGGTGAACACCGGTCGCGTGTATCGCATTGTCGAGCCGACGACGGCGGCCGCGCCCCGAAGCGTCCTCTGGGGGTGGGCCGCGAGGTTCCGGCCACCGCGGCGGGTGGATGACGCTACCCGGCGGGCGAGCGCGGTCACGGCACTCCGGTACCACTCGAGGGTCGTGGACAGCGGAAAGGTGACGTCGTCGGATTGCGCCTGCCGACGGTCCGGCGGCGGCTCCCGTGCGGTGCCATCGCGGGCGAAGTCAACGATCTCGCGGGCGATCTGCATGCCGCCCACCCCGTCGGTCAACGAGTGATGCACCTTCATCACGAGGGCGGCCCGGTCACCGTCGAGGCCGTCTAGGCCGTCGAGCACCGTGAATTCCCAGAGCGGACGGTCTTTGTCGAATGCCGTCATGCCGGTCGTCCGGGCGAAGTCCATCACCGACTCCCATCCGCCCGCGTCAGGGATCGTGAAGCGTCGCAGATGCCAATCGAGATCGAAGTCGGGATCCTCTACCCAGCGTGGTGGAGTCAGGCCCAGCACATTGGTGATCACTTTGCGCCGGAAGATCGGGACCACATCGACGGCGCGTTCGATCATGCGGATGAATCGTTGCCGATCGGGGCTGGTGTCGAGGAGCGCGACCGCGACGATCGTCGAGCGGAGGATCGGGTCTTCCTCCATCCGCCAGGACATGTAGTCCGTTTGCGTCATATAGTGCCGGGTCGCGGTGCCCATCCCGATCAGCTCACTTTCACGGCAGGAGAAGCGCTGGAAATCGTTCGGTCCTGCGGCCGCGGACCTGCACGGTGCAAGGCCACCGTCGGTATCCAGTATCGGTTGTGCACGGCCCTGTCCCCAGTGCCGAAATACTCTTTTCGAACGGATAGTCACCGAGGGACGCTGAGACTCGAGATGCGACGCCCAAGGAGCGGATGATGCGCGCAGCCGAACTGGAGTTTCGAAATCTCCGCTGGGCATGGGTGGGAGTTGCGGCGCTCGTCGGTTATGCAGCCCTGCGCTGGGTCACGCCGCTCGACGTCCTCGCCGCCTCTGCGATCGCGGTGTTCGGTGGTCTTCTGCTGTTCCGCACCGAAACTCACCAAGACTGGGGCATCCGCCTGGCGTCGGTTGGTTCGGGGATGATGGTGCCGGCCTGGCCCGCGCTCGTGCTGGAGGGAGTCAATGCGTTCTGACTCCCCGCGGCAGCGATCGATCACATCGGCATCATGGGCATCGGTGGCATCATGCCCATCTGGTGCAGCCACATCATGAACATGTGCAGCATCTGCATCGCATCCATCACCATTCACCTCCTTCTGCGACGGCGGGAATTGCGTCAGTGCGGCGTTTCGCCGCGCAGTATCGCCAGGCGGTTCCGGTATTCGTCCTGGTCGATTTCCCCCCGCGCGAAGCGTTCCGCGAGCATTTTCTCGGCTCCGTGCCGAGCCGACGGTGTACCCACCGGGGTATGGCCGCTGTGGTCGACATAGCGGATCAATAGCACGATTCCCACGATCAACAGCGCCCAGAAAAGGGCCATCCCGACGAACATCAGCGCGTATCCCCACCCGCCGGGGTCGTAGTCGTACATCACGAGAGGTCTTCCTCCACTTCATCGTCGGCGCATCACACCCACCGAGCGGTGGCCGCGCCCTGTCATTCCAGTGTCCCGCTGAAGGAGTCGGGTCCACAGGGTCTTTCGGCACGTCTCGTCCGCATCCGTCTCACGGGTCGCACCGTTTCGGCAGGTCCGAAGCCCAGCGTGAGGGGCCTTTCGGCCCTACTCGGCACACTGGGTGCGACAAGAGTGTGGAGGGAGAGAATCCAGTGAGCCACAGGATGGGTTTCGTATGAAAGCAGATTCTGCCGTCGTCGTCGGAATCGACGGCTCCGCGGCCGCACTCGACGCGGTCAGATGGGCCGCAGGCGAAGCTGTTCTCCGAGAAGCTCCGCTTCTGCTGGCGTCGTCGCTCATCGTGCGGCGCGGCACGTTCGGGGAAGCGGTCAACCTGGCCGCCGGGGCGTTCACAGACCTCGAGTACGCGGGCAAGAGCCGCCTCGAGGCCGCCGCCGAGATCGCGGTGAAAGCCGCCGGAGGATCGTCGGTCACGGTGCACACCACACTGCTCCACGGGTCCCCTGCCGGAGTCCTCCTCGAGCTGGCGAAGACTGCGCGCATGATCGTGCTCGGTTCACGCGGGCTCGGCGAATTCACCGGTGGGTTGCTCGGATCGGTCAGCACGTCCGTCGCCACCCACGCACCCTGTCCGGTCGCGGTCGTCCGGGCAATGCCGGATGCGGTAGACGCCGTCCTCGGCGGACCGGTAGTCGTCGGGGTCGATGGATCGAAGAACAGCGAACCGGCGATCGAGGCTGCCTTCGTGGAGGCGGCCCTGCGCGACACCGCCCTCGTCGCGGTCCACGCCTGGAGCGACTTCGACCTCGCGACGGTCTTCGCGTCCGACACGATCGGTCACGATCTCGGCTGGCCTGCGATCGCAACGGCGCAGGAGGCCGTGCTGTCGGAAAGTCTCGCCGGCTGGTGCGCACAATATCCCGACGTGCCGGTGAAGAAAGTTGCCGTTCGGGATCGTCCGGTGCACCACCTCGTCGAGCAGTCCCGGCAGGCGCAACTCCTGGTGACGGGCAGTCGCGGTCGCGGCGGGTTCGCCGCGCTGCTTCTCGGCTCGACCAGCCGCGCACTCCTCCACGCCGCCGCCTGCCCGCTGCTGATCGTTCGACACTGACCCCTCGCCGGCACGAGTTCGGTCGACATTCAACGGATGCCGCTCGCGCGTAGGCGAGTGACAGCGGCGGGATAGATGCGGTTTGTACCCACAAGTGACCGTGGACCCTACTCGGAGGTAGCGCATGCGGGTTGGATAGAGGGAGAGACAAGCGCCTGTTGGAGGTCGCCATGAAGCCCGCCCACACCCACCGCCGATCGGGTGTTTCGGTGAAGCCGACTTCTCGATCTGCCCGACGAGGCGCCCTCGACAACAGTCCCCACCGCGCGAAGCGAGGAAGACCGTCGGAGACCCCGGAGGAGGACCGGGTCGAATGGCCCGACCCGAGCCCACTGACGCAGTGGTGGGCATATGTGGTGTTCGGCAAATCAAATTCCGAATCGTGACGGACTAGCTGGCACATCGAAGTATCGCGATGAGCCCACTGCTGAGATTCGGTCGAGCGCTCGGGGTGTTCGGGTCCGTCATCGTGGTCGGCACGATCGGCTACCTCGTTCTCGGGTTCGGCTTCCTCGACGCGCTGTATCAAACCGTCACGACCATCACCACCGTGGGTTTCCGCGAGGTCCACACACTCGACGCCGTGGGTCAGTTGTTCACCATCGTCCTCATTCTGGCCGGTGTCGGCACCGCGTTATACACGCTGAGTGTGCTTCTCGAGGCACTCATCGAAGGTCATTTGCGCCAGCACATGGAGAAACGCCGGATGGACCATCACATCAAGCACCTGTCCGGGCACGTCATCGTCTGCGGGTGGGGTCGCGTCGGCAGGGCGAGCGTGCACTATCTGTCCTCGGTCGGACGGCCGGTCGTCGTCGTCGACAACGATCCGGAACGGTTGCGCGGACTCGACTGTCCCACCGTCGTCGGAGACGTCACCGACGATGCCACCCTGCAAGCGGCGGGAATCGCGCGCGCCCATGCCCTGATCACGGCACTCGATACCGATGCCGACAACGTATATGTCAGTCTCTCGAGCAGAGCGCTGCGCCCTGACCTGGTTATCATCGCCCGCGCCCGCAATGAGGAGTCAACGTCCAAATTGATCCGTGCCGGTGCCAATCGAGTGGTCAATCCTCAGCTGATCGGTGGCCGACGAATGGGCGCCTTCGCCCTGCAACCTCACGTCTCCGAGTTCCTGGATGTGGTGATGCACGACGAGACGTTGGATTACCGGATCGAGGAAGTCGAGGTCCCGGCCTCCTCGCAGTTGGTCGGCCGCACCCTTTCCGATGCCGCGCTGCGCGATACCAGCGGCGCCCTCCTGGTCGCAATCCGTTCACCTTCAGGGAAATTCATCGCGAACCCGAGTGGACGCACCCAGATCGAGCCGGGAGCCATCCTCATCGTCCTGGGAAATGACGGGCAGCTCGGCGCCGTTCGAGCGAGCGTCGGTCGATGACGCACACCTCGTCGTCGATGACTTTCGCCTCTTCATCGGCGACGGCGCGCGCTGGAACAGTGGTGATCAGCGGGAGAACCCGCACCCCTGTTCACCGCAAGAGTGAGCAGGGATCGGCGCAGAGCAAGGAGCATCAGACATGCACGCAATCGTGGTGTACGAGTCGATGTACGGAAACACCCGTCATGTGGCGGAAGCGATTGCCCGCGGCCTCGGGCCGGTCGGCGCAGCACAAACGCTCCCCGTATCGCAGATACGGGATACGGATCTGTCCAGTTACGACCTGGTCGTGGTCGGCGGGCCCACACACGTGCACGGCATGAGCCGGGAATCAACCCGCAAGGGCGCGGTCGAGAAGGCGCGCACGGACACGGCGCTGACGGTGGAACCGGATGCCGAGAGCGAAGGAATTCGCGAGTGGCTCGGTTCGGTCCGGTCCGCCCACGGCAAAGCTGCTGCCTTCGATACCCGGGTCGACGCACCGGCATTGGTGACCGGACGCGCATCGAAAGGAATCAGTAAGAAATTGCGGCACTTGGGTTTCGAACTCATCGCCGACCCGGAGAGTTTCCTCGTCGACAAGGAATCGGTGTTGGAGGCAGGCGAGGAAGAGCGTGCCGAACGGTGGGGTCGGACTCTCGCCGAGCACAGTGCGCCGGCGCGGACAGACCGGACGTCGTAGCCCGAGACACCCACCGGTTCAGCCCGAAAGAGTCCCGTCCGATGTGCGACGGGCCCGGGTGAAGTAGACGATCGGGCCCACGAAGTTGACGGCAATGATCGCAGCCCACTTCCTTTTGCTGCCTGCCAGTTCCCGGGGATCACGCGAGGCGAGGTCCGCCCATGGCGACGGCGAGCGACAGCTGCACCCCCGCCAGCACGATTACCGCGCCTCGCTGCCGCGTGGTGAGATCCGACCACGATTTATTACGTTTTACGAGTGACATGTGGTGTCCCTTCCGAGGGTCCGGTGAACGTGGTTCCTCAGGCACTGCACCGTTCTCGTGCACTGCGCCGTCGAGCTCGGTGAGGAACCGCCCCGTGACGACGCCGACGACTGTTCCGGCCGCGAGCCCGGTGATCGCGCCGAGCGCGGCGACGGTCGGACACCGGGTGGCACAGGTGGGCGGTCTATCCGCGATTGGGCCTGTCCGAACCCGGTCATGTCCTGCCCTCAGGTGCGGCCGTCGCACGGATGGTCGCGGACCACCGGTCGATGTCGGTCCAGTCGCGCGTCGCCGTAGCGGCCGCCCATCAGCCCGAAGACCAGTCGCCCGGCTCCGGGCCAGTCGCGGATACTCGTCCCGCAGGAGCGCCGCATAGGCGCCGACGCGGTAGGCCCAACGGTTGATCCCCATCACCAGGTCGAACACCGGGCGCGGATAACGACGGGTGAACACGATCGCGACCGCGGCAATCAACACCAGGATGCCGAGGAAGGAACCGACATCCCGGAGCGGCCGTACACCACACCCTCTGTGCCTGCCGGTGAAGAGGATCGCGAGCAAGGCGACCACGGTCGTGACGGCAAACGCGATCCCGAGGAAGACCAGCACGAAGTAGTGGGGTATCGCCAGGATCCATTTCACCAACCACAACCATCTCGATAGTGGTGTTGCGGGCCGCCATCGCACGGATCCACTCTCAGCGCGGTGGTTCATTCATGGGTACTAGCCCGCGCCAACCGGGACAATGCGATGGAGTTCTTCGACCGAGTTCTCGCATCCGATGTCGCCGATGTCCAGGGTGGTACCACCTCCGAGGGACTTCATCTGACGGCGATGGCCGGTAGCGTCGACCTGTTGCAACGGTGCTTCTCCGGACTCGAGACCCGCGGCGATCGCCTCGTGCTCGGCCCGCAATGGCCCGAAACACTGGGAACCCTCGAATTCCCCATCTACTACCGCGGTCACCGGCTGTGGCTGACAATCAGCGGCCGACAGGTCCAAGTCAGTGCCGGACCGGGAAACGAACCGCCGATCGACATCGTCTGCCGCGGCCAGGTTGCACGACTGCAGCCGGGGGGCACGGTGACGCTGAGCTGACAAACCACCGAATGTAAATTGTGTTCTGCACCAATTCGACTCACTATCCCAATCACGTCGTCGCGACCGGACCACATCGATGCCAGGGGGTTCTGCGCGCCGCGTCCGGTCAGGCCCGGATGCTCGGACGTGACCCGTGGTCCGAGCAGGTCGCGCTGCACCGCGAAGTGGCCTACGTGCCCGGCGATGTCACGCTGTGGCCGTCATTGTCCGGTGGCGAAACGATCGACCTGTTGGCGCGACTGCGTGGCGGACTCGACGAACAACGCCGCAGCGAATTGATCGAGCGGTTCGATCTGGATCTCGCAGGAAGGCGCGGAGCCGTGTGCCGGCGAATCCGCAATGAGATCCGCAGTGAGATCCGCACGCACCCCACCGGCGTCGTGGGGGCGGTAGTACTCGGATGGTGGTCCGGCATGCCCGTGGCCGACATCCACGGACACCTACCCGCCTCGGTCGTCCCCGGCGGGCTGGTCGTCGGCAGCGAGCGGACCTTCGAACAAGACCCGCTGTTCGCCTTCCGGCTGGGCCGGCCCCGATGGCGACACCGTGGCGCGGCTGTTCGCCATCCGCGAGGTAGTGGTGGCCGCGGCGGCTCTGCAACAGGACCCAATCGGACGCCGGCCCGGGTTGGCCGCGGGAGTGCTGGTCGACTCGGTGGACGCGGTATCGGTGGCGACGGGAAGTCGGCACGGCAAGCGGGCAAGGCACCGTCGTCGCCGACTTCCTCACGGATATGAATCTAGGTACCTACCGGTCGTCGGCCGTCAGGGCGAGACCGATGGTGCCCGTCTTCCCGCGCCGCAGGAGGCTGCCCTTCATCGTGAGCCAGCCGAGGATGCCGTACTTGCGGGCGATCACGTCCCGCGTGTGATCGGTGTCGGCGGCGTCGAGGATGACGGCGCGGGCGGGGACCTCGGGACCCTTCGGCTTGCCGCGCGCGTCGCACGCGGCCACCGTCACCTCCGGGTTGCGACGGATGCGTTTGACCTTGTAGGAGTCGGTGACGGTCCACATCAGCAGGCGGTCGCCGTCGGCCGCGGCCCACAGCGGCGTCGCCACCGGGGTGCCGTCTTTCCGAAACGTGGTGAGCAGGACATACTTCGCAGACGACACCCGGTCGAATTCTGTGGTCACCCGGCCCATGCTAGACCGAACCGCGGAGCTGGACGGTTGGTCAGTCGCCTTCGAGTTCGCCTTCGGTCTCGAGGTACACCTGCCGCAGTCCGTCGAGGGTCTGCTGTTCGGGGTGCTCCCACATGTCCCGCTCGGCCGCCTCGAGGAGCCGTTCGGCGATGCCGTGCAAGGCCCAGGGGTTGGACTGTTCCATGAACTTGCGGTTCTGCTCGTCGAGCACGTAGGTCTCGGCGAGTTTCTCGTACATCCAGTCGGCGACGACGTTGGTGGTGGCGTCGTACCCGAACAGGTAATCGACGGTGGCCGCCATCTCGAACGCGCCCTTGTATCCGTGGCGGCGCATCGCCTCGAGCCACCTCGGGTTCACGACGCGGGCGCGGAACACCCGGGACGTCTCCTCCGACAGGGTTCGGGTGCGCACCGACTCGGGCCGGGTGCTGTCGCCGATGTACGCCTCGGGCGACTTCCCGGTGAGCGCCCGCACGGTCGCGACCATGCCGCCGTGGTACTGGAAGTAGTCGTCGGCGTCGGCGATGTCGTGTTCGCGGGTGTCGGTGTTCTTGGCCGCCACGGTGATTCGCCGGTATGCGGTCCGCATGTCGTCGGCGGCGGGGGCGCCGTCGAGCCCTCGGCCGTACGCGAAGCCGCCCCACGTGGTGTACACGTCTGCGAGGTCGGCGTCGCCGCGCCAGCTCTTGGAGTCGATCAGCTGCAGCAGTCCGGCCCCGTACGTGCCCGGCTTGGACCCGAAGATGCGGGTGGTCGCACGACGCTCGTCGCCGTGTTCGGCGAGATCCGCCTGCGCGTGGGCGCGGACGAAGTTGCTCTCCGCCGGTTCGTCCAACGCCGCGACGAGCCGGACGGCGTCGTCGAGCAGTGCCAGGACGTGCGGGAACGCGTCCCGGAAGAACCCACTGATCCGGACGGTGACGTCGATGCGCGGCCGGCCCAGCTCCTCGAGGTCGATCACCTCGAGGTTCACGACACGGCGGCTCGCCTCGTCCCACACCGGGCGGACCCCAAGGAGGGCGAAGACCTCGGCGATGTCGTCGCCGGAGGTCCGCATCGCGGACGTGCCCCACACCGACAGTCCCACCGACCGCGGCCATTCGCCGTGATCCGACTTGTAGCGGTCCAGCAGCGATTCGGCCATCGCCTGACCGGTTTCCCATGCGAGCCGGGACGGCACGGCCTTCGGGTCGACGGAGTAGAAGTTCCGGCCCGTCGGGAGCACGTTGATCAGCCCGCGCAGCGGCGAACCGCTCGGCCCCGCGGCGATGAATCCGCCGTCGAGCGCGTGCAGCACCTGGGCGATCTCGTTGTCGGTCTCCCGCAGCCGCGGAACCACCTCGGTGGCCGCGAACCGCAGAATCTTCGCGACGGTGGCGTCTTCGGTGAGGGTATCGGCGGCATCGGGCTGCCAGTCGGCGTCGTGCATGCCCTGCACCAGCGCATGCGCCTGCCGCTCGATGTCGTCCACGCGGGTGCGGGATTCGTCGCCGTCCTCGCTGAGGCCGAGTGCCTCGCGGAGTCCGGGGACGTTCTGCTCACCGCCCCACATCTGCCGGGCCCGCAGCATCGCGAGTACCAGTTCGACCTCGGCGTCGTCGCGCGGCGCCTCGCCGAGAATGTGGAGTCCGTCCCGGATCTGGACGTCCTTGATCTCGCACAGCCAGCCGTCGACGTGCAACAGCATGTCGTCGAATACGTCCTCGTCGGGCCGCTCCTCGAGTCCGAGGTCGTGATCCATCTTGGCGGCGCGCATCAGCGTCCAGATCTGCTGGCGGATGGCCGGCAACTTGGACGGGTCGAGCGCGGAGATGTTCGAGTGCTCGTCGAGGAGCTGCTCGAGTCGCGAGATGTCGCCGTAGCTCTCGGCACGGGCCATCGGCGGGATCAGGTGGTCGACCAGGGTGGCGTGGGCGCGGCGCTTCGCCTGCGTGCCCTCCCCTGGATCGTTGACGAGGAACGGGTAGATGAGCGGCAGGTCGCCGAGCGCGGCGTCGGTGCCGCACGACGCGGACATGCCGAGCGTCTTGCCGGGCAGCCACTCGAGGTTGCCGTGCTTGCCGAGATGCACCACCGCGTCGGCCCCGAAACCGCCCGCGGCAGCGTCTGCCGCGATCCACCGGTAGGCGGCCAGGTAGTGGTGACTCGGCGGCAGGTCGGGATCGTGGTAGATCGCGACCGGCTTCTCCCCGAACCCGCGCGGCGGCTGCACCATCAGCACGAGATTGCCGAACTGCATTGCGGCGATGACGATTTCACCGGCCGGGTCCTGGGAGCGGTCGACGTACAGTTCACCCGGGGCGGGACCCCAGTGTTCTTCGACGCCCTCCCGCAGCTCGGCGGGCAGCGCCGAGAACCACTCGTGGTAGCGGGCCGCGGAGATCCGGATCGGGTTCCCCTCGAGCTGCTCGGCGGTCAGCCAGTCCGGGTCCTGGCCGCCGGCGGCGATGAGGGCGTGGATCAGCGTGTCACCGTCCCGGGCGGCCAGCCCCGGCACGGCGTCGGGTCCTTCCTCCGGGCCCAGGTCGTAGCCGGAGGCCCGCATCTCGGTGAGCAACCGGATCGCGCTGGCCGGGGTGTCGAGACCGACGGCGTTGCCGATGCGGGCGTGCTTCGTGGGGTACGCCGACAGCATCAGCGCGATCCGGCGATCCGGCGCGGGAATGTGGCGGAGGCGGGCGTGCCGGACGGCGATGCCCGCGACCCGGGAGGCACGCTCGGCGTCGGGAACGTAGGTGGACAGTCCGTCGGCGTCGATCTCCTTGAAGGAGAACGGGACCGTGATCAGCCGGCCGTCGAACTCGGGGACCGCGACCTGGGTGGCGACGTCGAGCGGCGACAATCCGTCGTCGTTGGACTCCCACGACTCCCGGCTGCTGGTCAGGCACAGCCCCTGCAGGATCGGCACGTCCAGCGCTGCCAGCGCGGCGACGTCCCACGCCTCGTCGTCGCCACCGGCCGAGACACCGGCCGGTTTGGTGCCGCCGGCGGCGAGCACGGTGACCACCATCGCGTCCGCGCGGCGCAGCGTCTGCAGCAACTCCGGTTCGGCGGTGCGCAGCGACGCACAGAAGATCGGCAGCGGGCTGCCGCCTGCCGCCTCGATCGCCTCGCACAGCGCCTCGATGTAGCGGGTGTTCCCGGCCAGGTGCTGGGCGCGGTAGTAGAGGACGGCGATGATGGGGCGGCCCGGGTCGGCGTCGGGGGCGAAGGGCGCGACCCCCCAGCTCGGCAGGTGGACGGGTGCCTCGAACCCGTGACCGGTCAGCAGCACGGTGTCCGACAGGAAGCGGTGCAGCTGCGCGAGGTTGTCGGCGCCGCCCTCGGCGAGGTAGTTGTGTGCCTCCGCCGAGACACCGGCGGTGACGGTCGAGCACTCCATCAGTTCGGCGTCCGGGGCGTGCTCGCCACCGAGGACCACCACGGGCAGTCCGCTGGCCAGGACGGCGTCGAGGCCCTCTTCCCACGCCCGACGGCCGCCGAGAATGCGCACGATCACCAGCTCGGCGCCGTCGAGCAGTCCCGGCAGGTCCTCCTCGACCAGCAGCCGGGCCGGATTGGCCCAGCGGTAGTCCGCCCCGCTGGCGCGTGCGCTGAGCAGGTCGGTGTCGGAGGTGGAGAGCAGCAGGATCACGGGTAAAGCCTTCCTGGGGTGTCGCGCCCCGTGGCAGTGGTTCCGTGCGGAACCGTAGATCGGAGGACAGCAGGTGAGGGTCTGGCTCGCCCACCGGGTTCGGCGGGCTCACAGTGGCGCGACCGCACCGGACTTTCACCGGTTTCCTCTCCTGCTGTCGCAAGTGCTGGTGATGCTACCTGGGGCCGGACGTAACCTGGGACCATGGTCGACTCCCGTTCCCGCCCCGATGCGTGCCCCGGCGCGCTGCAGGTCCACCAGGCCGCCGACGGTGCGCTCGCCCGGGTCCGCCTTCCGGGAGGTGTGCTGACCTCCACCCAGCTGCAGGCCCTCACGGAATCGGCCCGCGACCTCGGGAACGGTGAGATCGAACTGACGTCCCGCGGCAACGCGCAGCTGCGGGCGGTCCGCGACCCGCAGGAGTTCGCCCGGCGTCTCGCCGACGTCGGCCTTCTGCCGTCGGAGACGCACGAGCGGGTGCGCAACATCCTGGTCTCGCCGCTGACCGGCCGGATCGGCGGTCTCGCGGACCTGCGCGATCTGGTCGCCGAGCTCGACCGGGAGTTGTGCGCGGATTCCGCGTTGGCGGAACTGCCCGGCCGCACCCTGTTCACCCTCGACGACGGGCGCGGCGACGTCTCGGCGCTCGGCGGCGACTTCGGCGTCCACGCGGTCGGCGAGACGGAAGTGGCCCTGGTTCTCGCGGGCCGGGACAGCGGCGCCCGGATCACGACGGCCGAGGCGGTGTCCGTGCTTCTCGACGTCGCCCGCGTCTTCCTGGAACTGCGCGATCGGCACTGGCGGCTGTCCGAGATCACCGACGGGGTCGAACAGACCCTGTCGGCCTTGACGCTCGCTCCGACGGCCGACCCGGTGAGCGGGTTCGACAAGCATCGACCGCCGATCGGGTGGCTCGACCAACCGGACGGCAACGTGACCCTCGGCGGCGGTCCGGCGTTCGGGATCCTCGACGCCCGGCTGGCGGAGTTCCTCGCCGCGGTCGAGAAGCCGGTGATCGTCACGCCGTGGAAGTCGGTGCTGCTGTGCGACCTCGACGAGTGGACCGCCGAGCAGGTGGTGCGCGTCCTCGCCCCGCTGGGCCTGATCTTCGACGAGAAGTCACCCTGGCTGAGCGTCAGTGCCTGCACCGGACAACCCGGCTGCGAGAGGGCACTGGCCGATGTCCGCTCCGACGCGCGGGACGCCGTCGCGAGCGGTGAACTCCCGGTGGAGGGCCGGCAGCACTGGTCGGGCTGCGAACGGTGCTGCGGGCGACCGAAGGGGGACGTCGCCGACGTCGTCGCCACCGAGACGGGTTACCGGGTGGAGGAGCCGTGAAGGCGGTCCCTCTATCGTGAGCGGATGATCGAGTACATCCGAGACGGCGCAGAGATCTACCGCCAGTCCTTCGCCACGATCCGCGCCGAGGCGGATCTCAGTGCCTTTCCCGAGGACGTCTCGCAGGCCGTGGTCCGCATGATCCACGCGAGCGGACAGGTCGATCTCGTGGACGACGTCGCGTTCACCCCCGGTGTCGTGAAGGCCGCCCGCGCGGCGCTGGCGGGCGGCGCCCCGATCCTGTGCGACGCGCAGATGGTGGCCGCCGGTGTCACCCGCAAACGTCTCCCGGCGGACAACGAGGTGCTCTGCACGCTCCGTGATCCGCGGGTGCCGGTGCTGGCGGAACAGATCGGGAACACCCGCTCCGCCGCCGCGCTCGAACTGTGGGGCAGCAAACTCGAGGGCGCCGTCGTGGCGATCGGCAACGCCCCGACCGCCCTGTTCTACCTGTTGGACATGATCGAGTCCGGTGCACCCCGGCCCGCAGCGATCGTAGGCGGTCCGGTCGGGTTCATCGGTGCCGCGGAATCGAAGGAAGCGTTGATCGAGCACCCCAGCGGACTCGATTATCTGGTGGTCCGCGGCCGCCGCGGTGGCAGTGCCATCACGGCGGCGGCCCTGAATGCGATTGCGAGCGAGGTCGAATGAGCTCCGAACAGCGTGCGACCGGGAAACTGTGGGGCGTCGGCATCGGACCGGGCGACCCGGAACTGGTGACGGTCAAGGCGGCGCGGGTCATTGCCGAGGCCGACGTGGTGGCGTTCCACAGCGCCCGGCACGGCAAGAGCATCTCCCGCGGGGTCGCGGCGCCGTATCTGCGCGAGGGCCAGATCGAGGAGCATCTCGTCTACCCGGTCACCACCGAGACCGTCGACCATCCGGGCGGCTATCACGGCGCGATGGACGAGTTCTACGAGGAGGCGTCGCAGCGGCTCGCCGCCCACCTCGAGGCCGGGCGTTCGGTGGCGCTGCTGGCCGCCGGTGACCCGCTATTCTACAGCTCGTACATGCACATGCACAAGAGGCTGGCGCAGCGCTTCGATGCCGAGGTGATTCCCGGGGTCACCTCGATCAGCGCCGCCTCGGCAGCACTCGCGATGCCGCTCGTCGAGGGCGAGGAAATTCTCACCGTCCTCCCCGGAACCCTCCCGCAGGGCGAGCTGACGCGGCGTCTGCGCGAGACCGACGCCGCGGCGATCCTGAAACTCGGACGCACCTACCCTGCTGTTCGGCAGGCGCTGAAGGACTCCGGGCGCATCGACGAGACCTGGTACGTCGAGCGGGCCAGCACCACCCGGCAGAGGATCGACGCCGCCGACGACGTCTCGGACGGCGACGTCCCGTACTTCTCGATCGCCATCGTTCCGAGCCCGTCGAACACCCGCCGCGGCGAAGAGCCGCCCGCCGGCGAACTCGTCGTCGTGGGGCTCGGACCCGGCGATCAGGCGTGGACGACACCGGAAGTGCAGCACGAACTGTCACTGGCCACCGATCTCGTCGGATACGGCCCCTACATCGACCGGGTTCCCGAACGTCCGGGCCAGCGCCGCCACTCCAGCGACAACCGGGTGGAGGCCGAACGCGCCGCGATGGCACTCGACCTCGCGAAGAACGGCGCCCGCGTCGCCGTCGTGTCGTCCGGCGATCCGGGTGTGTTCGCGATGGCCGCCGCCGTGCTCGAAGTCGCGGCCGAGGAACAGTGGCGCGGTGTGCCGGTCCGGGTCCTGCCCGGCATGACCGCCGCGAACGCCGTGGCGAGCCGGGTCGGCGCTCCCCTCGGACACGACTACGCCGTCCTGTCGCTGTCGGACCGGCTCAAGCCGTGGGACGTGGTGGCGCAGCGCATCTCCGCGGTCGCGGGCGCGGACATGGCCTTCGCCGTCTACAACCCCGCGTCGAAGTCACGCACCTGGCAGGTCGCCGCGATGCGCGACCTGGTTCTCGAGCACCGCTCCCCCGACACCCCGGTGATCATCGGCCGCGACGTGGCCGGCGCGGAGGAGTCGGTGCGGGTCGTGCGGCTCGCGGACCTCGACCCCGCCGAGATCGACATGCGGTGCCTTCTCATCGTCGGCTCCTCCATGACGACCGTCGTCGAGAACGAACACGGGACGAGGGTCTTCACGCCCCGGCGTTATCCGGGCTGAGTTCCCGGTCAGCTCCGGGGTCCCCTGCCGGGGACGCCGCGCATGCGGGAAAATCGGTGCGGCCGCTCGGCTAGGTCGGTGTCTTCTTGGCGCGGATGAGCCCGTCGGTCAGCTTGATCCTGGGAGCCGTG